>NZ_VXKS01000065.1 GCF_008711525.1 Cysteiniphilum sp. JM-1 | reverse complement strand
TTAGACTTTAATAGGACATCTGAAATGCGGTACAGGCGATTCTTATGTAAGGTGCTAAAATCAGTCTGTAGTACCTCATCTAGCGCACTTTTGGTTTTTAAAACTTCACACGTCCTCACTTCACTGGCAGGGTATAATGTGCGCGCTAAAATCGTGGCTAGCGCGTCTTGGCACTCGCTATTGGATAAACCACATGTGCTTAGAACCTTTGGCAAATGCAGGTCTTGCGCTGCTTTGTGGACAAGGCTTTCGGCACCAATACTTTTAATATCAGAGGATTCAACAGAGGAAATATCTACTTGCTCATAGTGTGATTCTGCTGGTGTTGTATTAAATAACGCTTCACCGTGTTTTTTAATCACAAGAGCGCTTAAGCGACGTGCTTCTGCTTCGATATGATCATCAACACTCAATAGCGCATGCTCAGCACCATGAAGTAAGTCTTTAACGCGATCGGTTAACAATGTCCATTCTGACTCATCAATGGCAGTATAGCTACTGCCTAGATTTAAGAGTGTAATTTG
>NZ_VXKS01000064.1 GCF_008711525.1 Cysteiniphilum sp. JM-1 | reverse complement strand
GCAGCGGCTAAAGAGTCTGTGCGATGCTCCTTTGGTGCGCCTCCTATATGAAATAACGCTTCTTGCAACCCTTCTGATAACGCCTGAAAGCTTTCCCCTGATAGGATAACTTTGACATAACTGTACTTGCTAAATACTAACCTAAAATGATAAATCATATGCTCCAAAGGCTTACCAGCGATCATAATGCCAATTTCTTTCATATGCGAAAAATCAGATAAGCCTTGATCACCAGGGTAATGTTTTTGCGGAAACATGACTTCTTTAGACATACCATGTTTCGCTTTCCATTCTCGTACACGCCTTTGTAATGTGCGAAGGCAAGAATCGTCATAAATGGGATTACCTTGATCATCGACATGGTTACGCTGAAGGTCAATAAATAACGTCATTGGCTGAAGCTCTGGATTGTCTTCAAGCTTCTGTTTCAGCTCATCTTCCCAAAGCTTATCAATACTGCTTGCGCGTGTTTTATACTGCCTTGGTTTGGGTGGGTGTTGTGTGTGGTGTTTGCCACGGTCTATTGTGCGAGCTGTACGCTCACTAAAGCCTGATTTAGCAGCGCAGCCAATCTGGGTGAGTTTATCTTCTTGTCTGAGTTTCATGTATAGCTTTACCTGTTCTGTTGTGACTCGTTTTCTTGCCATACCTTAATCTTAA
>NZ_VXKS01000063.1 GCF_008711525.1 Cysteiniphilum sp. JM-1 | reverse complement strand
TATGTCAAAGTTATCCTATCAGGGGAAAGCTTTCAGGCGCTATCAGAAGGCTTGCAAGAAGCGTTATTTCATATAGGAGGCGCACCAAAGGAGCATCGCACAGACTCTTTAGCCGCTGCCTATAAAAATGACAAAGATGTTGCTAATGAGGATTTAACGGATCGTTATAAAGAACTCTGTGCCTATTATGGCATGAATCCAACAAGAAATAATAAAGGGGTCAGTCATGAGAACGGCTCTGTTGAGTCATCACATGGTCACCTCAAAAACCGTATTAAACAAGAGCTTATGGTGCGTGGAAGTAAAGATTTTAAGACATTAGCTGAATATGAACAATGGTTGCATCATGTTGTTGAGAACAGCAATCGTCGTAACAGTAAAAACTTTAAGCTTGAGCAATCTGCACTGCGCTCTTTACCCACGCATAAAACAGCGGATTATGAAATTAAGTCTGTTAAGGTGTCCAGTCATTCTATGATCAACATTAAACAGATTAAATATAGTGTACCGTCACGTCTTGTAGGACACACGTTGACAGTGCATATTTCACAAAAAGACATTATTGCGTATCTGGGAAGTAGTGTCGTATTTAGCACTGAAAGACGTTATGCTAATAAACTAAGCAGCAAATATGTGATTGATTACAAACACCTCATACATGCATTCATTAAAAAGCCTCGCGCCTTTCGTTATTGCCAGTATAAA
>NZ_VXKS01000062.1 GCF_008711525.1 Cysteiniphilum sp. JM-1 | reverse complement strand
TATGTCAAAGTTATCCTATCAGGGGAAAGCTTTCAGGCGTTATCAGAAGGGTTGCAAGAAGCGTTATTTCATATAGGAGGCGCACCAAAGGAGCATCGCACAGACTCTTTAGCCGCTGCTTATAAAAATGACAAAGATGTTGCTAATGAGGATTTAACGGATCGTTATAAAGAGCTCTGTGCCTATTATGGCATGAATCCAACAAGAAATAATAAAGGGGTCAGTCATGAGAATGGTTCTGTTGAGTCATCGCATGGTCACCTCAAAAACCGTATTAAACAAGAGCTTATGGTGCGCGGAAGCAAAGATTTTAAGACATTAGCTGAATATGAACAATGGTTGCATCATGTTGTTGAGAACAGCAATCGTCGTAACAGTAAAGACTTTAAGCTTGAGCAATCTGCTCTGCGCTGTTTACCCACGCATAAAACAGCGGATTATGAAATTAAGTCTGTTAAGGTATCCAGTCATTCTATGATCAACATTAAACAGATTAAATATAGTGTACCGTCACGTCTTGTAGGACACACATTGACAGTGCATATTTCACAAAAAGACATTATTGCGTATCTGGGAAGTAGTGCCGTATTTAGTGCCTGACCGGAAATGACTGGAGATCATATAAAATAAGGCTTTGACGCCAGAGATTTCAAATGAAGTTTTTTAACTCTATTCTCACATAAGCTTATTTCACGTTGTTTCTTGATGA
>NZ_VXKS01000061.1 GCF_008711525.1 Cysteiniphilum sp. JM-1 | reverse complement strand
TATGCAACCATGTAATATGCTCAACTTTTCAGGTCGTTGGTATTCCAAAGAAATCATCATGCAAGCTCTGCGTTTATATTTATCATACTCTTTGAGTTATCGAGATGTGGAAGAGATTATGTCGGAACGAGGTGCTGCTGTTGATCATAGCACCATCCAACGATGGGTTGAGCGTTACGCAAAAGATCTAGAAACGGTCTTCAGGCACAACTATCGCAAGCGTAAGGTTTATGTGAGCTGGAGAATGGACGAGACTTATGTAAAGCATAAAGGCAAGTGGGTTTATTTGTACCGTGCCATTGATAAAGATGGTGATACTTTAGAGTTTATGGTTTCAGATAAAAGAGATGAAGCTGCTGCCACAAAGTTCTTCAAAAAAGCTATTGGTGAGCATGGGTTGCCAGAGAAAGTAACAGTTGACAAAAGTGGTGCTAATGAAGCAGCTTTGATATACCTCAATTGCTTGCTATTCCTTCTGGGAGTTTGGCCGCATCTATCGATTGATATACGTCAAATGAAGTTTCTCAATAATCGTATTGAGCAGGATCATCGGAACATCAAGCGGCGGACGAATCCTATGCTGGGATTCAAGTCATGGGATTCAATGGAGTCTACGATTGCTGGATACGAGTTGGTCAACATGCTTAGAAAAGGTCAGCATATTAATGCTGAAAATATGACCATTTACGAGCAGTTCTATGGGCTCGCAGCATAATTACGTCCAGAGTATTGCGCTCTGTGCAAATTCTCAACTAATAATTGAGTCTGCGACAGAACC
>NZ_VXKS01000060.1 GCF_008711525.1 Cysteiniphilum sp. JM-1 | reverse complement strand
GGAATAGCTGGCGCATTACAGGCTTTATAAATCTTAGACTGCTCATGATTGGGCTTAGTTGACTTACGAATATGTAAGGTTTTCCCTTCTTTGGTTTGCATCGTTGTCGTGACACGATAATGCGTACTTAATTTTAATAAAATAGTCTCCCAGCTATCATGTATGTCAACTTTCTTAAGCTGAAAACGAATACAATGCAAAATATGATAGGCAAGTATGCTAATAAAAATATGACCACTTATACGCTCTGTGGTTTGATGATAAACAGGACGCATCCCTAAGTCACTTTTTAATACTCTAAAGGCAGCTTCAATATCATTGAGCATGCGATAGGTTTGCCATATTTGTTGATTATTTAAATGGGCTTGATTGGTGCGAATGCAGTAAATCCCCTTGTTTTTATTCGCTCGAGTTTCCTTGTCATGCCAAGTCAAGGATAAGGCATTTTCTTTGTTGGCATCTGCTTTTAACTCAAGCTCAAAATGACTTGCCACTTTGCTGTATTTTTCTTTTAATCTCCCTAGTTTCTCGCAGACTTTATCATATTTCTTGGTGCAGCCTTTTTTGCTTAAGCCTACTTTTACCTTCTCTAATTCCTCAATAAAGCGTTGTTTAAATTTCTCATACATCGCACTACCTTTGCTCTCCATCCCCTGCGAATGGCAATACAGTTCTACCTCGTCGCCATCTGACGGCTTAACTAAATAGGTAGTGACCTTGTTATCCTGATCTTCTTTGACAACAACACCTGAAATGTCCTCTGGCAAGGATAAATTACGTTTACGTGATATCACCAAATACTTATAACCATGCTCTGTCAACCATTGGATATTGTCCTCTGT
>NZ_VXKS01000059.1 GCF_008711525.1 Cysteiniphilum sp. JM-1 | reverse complement strand
ATTAATGCGCCAGTGCAGTATGGTAATAACCTAAAAAGCTATACGACGTATCTGCAAAATCAACACTTGATTCCTGAACAACGAACTCAGCAGTTGTTAGAGGATTTATTTGGTGTCAGTATGGCGACAGCCAGTATTGCAGAGTTTAGTCAAACGTGTGCTGATCAATTGATTGAGTTCGAGCAAATGGTTTTTGATAAGCTAAAAAGTGCTCCAGTTAAACATCTAGATGAAACCGGTTATCGCATATGCTCAAAAACCCAATGGTTACATGTTTGTTCAAATGCGGACTATACTTTTTACCACGTGAGTCCTAAGCGTAAATCTCTACTGACTGGTCTAACAGGTATCGTGGTTCATGATCATTGGAGATCCTATTTTACACTTGAAGGTGTAAGTCATGCATTATGCAATGCTCATCACTTGCGTGAGCTACGATCTTTAGCTGAAGATGGTGAGATTTGGGCAAAACGTATGATGAGATTATTGAGGAAGAGCTGTCACTTGATGAATATATCTGATCAATCAGTGCTATTGCCTGATAAACAGGCTTTGATCAGTAAAATTTATGATCGGATTGTAGCTGATGGTCTTAAATACCATGAGATTTTGATGCCTTTAGCAAGCACTGGTAAACGAGGTAAGAAAAAACGACGAACTGGGCACAACTTATTATTACGATTGCGTGATTACAAGAATGACGTGCTTAGATTTATCTATGATTCAGAAGTACCTTTTACTAATAATCAGGCTGAGAATGACTTGCGTATGATGAAGGTAAAACAAAAGGTATCAGGCTGTTTTCGTAGTGAAACTGGCGCTCAAAAGTTTGTGCGTATTCGCACATTATTATCGACTGCTCGCAAACAGGGTTGGAAGGTTATTGATACCATTGCGGATGTCTTTAATGGCAAAATCCCACAGTTCAATTAACAAGCTGCTGGGTAGTTAC
>NZ_VXKS01000058.1 GCF_008711525.1 Cysteiniphilum sp. JM-1 | reverse complement strand
ATTTGTGGGTATTTTAGGAAGCCATTGCTAACCCGCCTGCATAAGCCATTCTTTCAATATCTTCCCATCGCCCAGCCTTGTAAAAAGACCGTATGAATAACATATCATTAGCGCTGTCCTCTTTCCAATAAATGGAGTTACCTTTCATTTTGAGATTAACAACTCTTCTGACGCCGCTCTCAATAGCACCACTGCCTTGAGGCAAACCATGATCCTTGCATGTTTTATAGATTAAACGATCGGCGTTATTAATAAAGTAACCTTTCTCCGACTTAACCAGCTTCCCTTTTTTATGCTTACTATCCAGCTTGATTTTTGCAATAAACTCATCAACTTTACCGGCATGCAAAAGCTCCTTGCACGACTTTACCCATTTACTCTGATCACGTTTACTTTTATAAAGCTGCTTAGCTAAAGCATTTAAATGCTCCATCGCATGATAATAGTCAAGAACCGGATATACCTTGATGTCAGATCGTAATGTCATCGTTTCAAGAAGTTGATTAATACGCTTCCAAATCCAAGGGGCTCCATCAGCAACAAAAACAAGATTATTCACTGTGTTTAAATCAAGTCCCGCCAAGTAGTTTTTGAGTAAATTAAACACCTTCTGAGGACTGCCGATGATGCCATCAATAATCGGTAACTCCTTCTTAATCTTATTGCCTTTATCATCCACCACGTAAATAACAAACAACTTAACTTCTCGCCACTGCCCCTTAAATCGATTACGCTTCTTAGCTGTCTTTGGACCTCGTTTTTTACTTCGTATTCTAATGCGACCGCCATCTATCGATACAACGATTGTGTTGGTGTTGTTAAATCCAGATAAATACTTTTCAGCTGACTGACTTAGGCGTGCTAATTTACTGATATGTTTGCTGATCTTAACAATTGACGCCACTGATAAATGAATATTGACTTTAGCAAGATGCTTTTTGACTTCATCATATGAGCTCAATGCTGCCGAAAGCATCGCAATATAGGTGCTTAAACCATTGGATATAGCATGGTGAATACCCAGT
>NZ_VXKS01000057.1 GCF_008711525.1 Cysteiniphilum sp. JM-1 | reverse complement strand
CTAAATTAAATGATATTTGCTAAGCAGCCTTACTCAATTTTCGCTTTTTTCTGGCCTCTTGCTTACGTCGCTTTTTCTGCACAATTTCACCAATGCGTTGAATATTGCGAGATAAAACAGCCAAAGCCACATAACAATCAAACCCTTCTTTTCCCTTATCTGGACAACGATCAAGTCCGTGCTGTTCCAAACAATTGATTGCTGACTCAACGGCTGAATGCTGATGTCTGGTTTTCACAAACTCAGGATCACTCTCTTGTAACTTTTCTAGCTGATTTAGCTTGCCTTTTTTGGGCATCACCACTTTATTGATCAGCTTTCTAGCTTCCGTGAGATTCACTGCCGAGTAAAAACCCTTATCAAAACTACAACCTTGCAACTGAGGGAAATTAATCTGTGTATCTTTAATGATATCAACCGTGATATCAGCATCTTGTTCTTGTCTCATAATACGATGATGTAAAATAAATTGGTGCTGATCTTCCATGATCGCCACTTTAATGCCCAGTTCGATTTTGTTGCCTGCTTTTCCTTTGTTAACCCACTCAGTATCGGGCTCAAAAATAGAGTATACCTTTTGCGATGACTCTATGGTTTTATTCTCAATAACACGATCATACGTCTGCTGAAACTGTCGTGTGCTATGATCAATATATGGCTCAATGGAACATCGTGAAAACTCATCCAACTTCTTGAGTGTTTGGTTTAATGTATTCAAGTATAACTGTGCTTGATCCAAATAGGCTTGATGTGCTTGGATGATATGATCTTGCTGCTTACCTTTTTTGCTTTGTTGTGCTTTACGCAATGCCTTTTTCAATTGCCTAATATTATAACCAGATTGACGCCAATCACTTATATATAAACGCTTGCAGGATTGCGCTGTCAAATGAATTGCTTTGCATAAAGCATCAAATAACAAACTAATATCCGTTGGAAAATGCACGTTACGCTCAACAACAAAAGAATCACAACGCGCCAATAAGGGCTTGTCTGTAGCATTCAATAAACCATGACCATGGTTAATCATGATGACATTTAATTGAG
>NZ_VXKS01000056.1 GCF_008711525.1 Cysteiniphilum sp. JM-1 | reverse complement strand
GGCTCTATTTGTGTTGCAAGGAGATTATAATTCATACTTATTGCACCGTTAGTTTTTTACAAAGGACGTTTTCTAACAACGAGAAAATTAATGCTTTTCCTCGCTTCTTTGCATTATGAACAAACTCAAAAAATGCCAGATACTTTGGTAGCTTTTCTTGAGAAATCCCTCGATGTGGTCTTAACCATGATCTTAATAGCGACCAACAACCCTCCTGAGTATTAACGTGGACTTCATAAAACCCATCACCATCCTCATCGCGTGCATATTCCCCAGAACCATGATTCACTGTTTTATGCTTATAGCCTAATTGCGTCAAATTGGCGTAAATGACATACTCATCCGTATAGACGGTACTGCCTGACTGTATACAAGATTCAATATAGGGTTTTATCGTCTTCTGTTTAACATCAGGTAGCATTTGCACCACAACATCTCCTCCACGTTGAATCATACCAAATATTGGCGGCTTTTCTTTTTCCAAAGTGCCTCGTCCTCGAGCTCCTTTCAATCGATTACGCCTTGCCTTACGCCCTTTTTTTTAACCGCTGTTGGATTACCCTTATGCCCTGCAACCACATACACTTCATCGCACTCGACCTCACCTGATAATACGGTAGGTTCTCGTCTTTGCTCGACACCTTCGCGTAATTGCATAGTCATGGTATACACGTCAGTCTCATTCAGCTCCAACTCCTTTGCAATCTGCGCATTTGAGAGGTTTAGCCCCATGAAATAAAGGCATAGAATCCATGTCTTCAAAGGTTGGTGCCGATTGGTGAAAATCGTATGTGTTAAGTCGTCAAAATCTTTATCGCATTGTTTGCAATGGTAACGTTGGCAAAACTCTGCTTTACTTGAGGCTCCTCGCTTGATGATTTTGTCTGCCGACGCCATACAATGCGGACAAGTTACTCCATTTGACCAGCGCAATTTACGCACTGTTTCATAGCACTGCTGCTCATCTATTAAGTGTTGAATATTAATCATTGCCATATCTAATCACATAAAAACGTCATAAAACTACAGGATTTATCACTATTGCACAACATTTTATTTAACTCCCTGAAACACAAATAGAGCCTTA
>NZ_VXKS01000055.1 GCF_008711525.1 Cysteiniphilum sp. JM-1 | reverse complement strand
TATTTAGCACTGAAAGACGTTATGCTAATAAACTAAGCAGCAAATATGTGATTGATTACAAACACCTCATACATGCATTCATTAAAAAGCCTCGCGCCTTTCGTTATTGCCAGTATAAAGACGAGTTATTGCCTAGTGAGCATTATCAGACAATTTGGCAGTATTTAGATCGTACACAGACGCCGGATGCTGCTTGCAAAAGTATCTTAAGACTGTTGAAGCTAAGTGCAGATCACAACTGTGAAGAAGCACTTGCAGAGGCTTGTTTAGCACTTATTGAAGCAGATAAAACCATCATACTTGAACAGTTGGAGACTAGGTTTAATAGGAGCAACCCCAGATTACCTATACAAACGATGCCGATGCCAAGTATCAATCAATATGACCATTTGCTATCACACGCTCACACAGGGGGAAGTTATGCACACTTATGAAGCCACCTTAGATTTGCAACTAAAGGCACTGAAGCTTGCCAGTTTTAAGCAAAATTGGCAGGCAATTTCTCAGCTATCCATTCAGAAGAATTGGAGTCATGGTCAATATTTATCTTATCTGGCACAGATGGAGTTAGATAGTCGCGAATCGAGTCGATTATCAAGACACATTAAGGAATCTAAGCTACCTAAGCACAAGACGTTAAGCAGTTTCAACTTTAAGGAGATACCCACCGTTAATGCGGAACAAATTAATGCGTTAGCTGAGACGGACACTTGGCTATCAGAAGCTAATAATATCATTATCTTTGGCGCCAGTGGCTTAGGTAAAACGCATTTGGCAAGTGCTATTGCTTATCGTAAAATTGAACGAGGGTTTAAGGTCAGGTTTTATCAAACATCGCATTTAGTACAAATACTGCAATTAGCTAAAAAGCAATACCGCCTGCAAGAAGAAATTGCCAAGCTTGATAAAATTCCTTTGTTGATCCTTGATGATATTGGCTATGTCAAAAAAGATGAGCATGAAACAAGCGTTTTATTTGAGTTAATCTGCCAACGGTATGAGACAGGGAGTTTGATCATTACTGCCAATCAGCCATTTAGTCAGTGGGATAGCATTTTCCCTGATAACATGATGGCAGTGGCTGCTATTGATCGTTTAGTACATCATGCAACCGTGATTAGCCTAGAAGGAGAAAGTTATCGTATGAAAAAATAATTTTTTTGCTATAAATCGGCAAAGTTAGTTGTCGTAACCGGAAAAGTTAGTTGACATTTGATA
>NZ_VXKS01000054.1 GCF_008711525.1 Cysteiniphilum sp. JM-1 | reverse complement strand
TGATCTTGCATTTTTGTCACTTCTTCCAGTGCGCTAGGACAAGCCGCACTGATCTTGCAGGTGAAAGTCCTGCCGTAGAAGGTTGACTAGACCACTACGTAGCGAGTCTTGCGCGGTCAAAGGTAACAATGACTGTGAAGCGTAGACAGCGAAACACTCGAGCCGAAACCAAATGGTGAACGTGACAGCTCCGAAATTTGACTAGTCGCAGGTGCTGATACTTTTGGAAGGGTAGTAAGCAACAATAGTTAAGAGGCTAACCTAGTCAATCTTTTAACTATACCTGCCGGAGTCGTAGGCGTCGGCGAGTTTGTAGAGACCAGTGGCGGAACCTAGGAGATCCACTATTTTCTTCTGGGATGAAGTATCAAAGTCACAAGTATGAAGAGTACAAGGGCTTTGAAATGAAATAGTGGAAGTCGGAGTCAATCATAGTAGTGATGAAGCTGGGTAATGCCAGTGGAGCGAAGGGTTGGCAGAGTAAATTAAGCGAAAAGGCGAAACAATGACTGTACACAGCAACGACAGAATAACATGGTTAACAAAACTAGATCGCATAGGTAAGCTATCTGCGGAAAACAAAGATCTAACGTTTAACAATATTGGTCATCTAATTAACGCAGACATGCTAAAAGAACAATACCGACAGCTAGATGGAACGAGAGCAGTTGGTATCGATAACATGACAAAGAGGAAATATGGCAAAAATCTAGATAACAATCTCAATGATATTATTCAGAAGATACGCCGTGGAACTTATAAACCTAAACCAGCAAGAATCACCCAAATACCAAAAGAAGATGGTAGTAATCGACCTCTAGCCATATCATGCCTAGAAGATAAGCTTATACAATCTGCGGTAAGCCAAATACTTACTGCAATATATGAGCCACTATTTTTATCATGCTCCTATGGGTATCGTTCTGGTAAAAGTTGTCATGATGCTTTAAAGGCATTAAATCAAGCGACCTATAAACACCTTCATGGAGCAATTGTTGAAATTGATATCCGTAAATACTTCAATACCATACCGCACGCGGTGCTAATGGAATTATTGCGTAAGAAAATATCAGATAGACGTTTTCTAAGGCTGATTGAAGTTTTGATAACAGCACCAATAAGGGAGGATAATGAAGACAAAGCGAATACCTTGGGGTGCCCTCAAGGTTCAATCATATCACCAATACTTGCGAATATTTACTTGCACCACGTTATAGACGAGTGGTTTGAAAATATCAAACATACTCATCTAAATGGAAGTGCTGAGTTAGTAAGGTTTGCAGATGATATGGTGTTTAGCTTTGCTCGCCAAGATGATGCTAAACGCTTTTATAGAGTGTTACCCAAACGTTTATCCAAAGCAGGTTTAGAAATACACGGAGCAAAATCTAGTTGCATCCCAGCAGGTAGATTAGCAGCAAAGAATGCAGAGCTTACGGGTAAACGATTAGATACGTTCAATTTCCTAGGCTTTACCTGTTATTGGGGTAAATCACTCAAAGGGTTTTGGCGGCTAAAATTTACAAGCCGTAAAGATCGATTTGCAGCTAAACTCAAAGGTTTAAAGCTATATCTGAGGAACAATCTTAATACAAATGATACCGTGGGTACGGTTAAAACTGTAATAAGAGTCGTCCAAGGATGGGTTAACTATCATGCGGTGTCTGATAATAACAGGCGTGTGAATAGTTTTCTGGAATCATCAAAACGTATCATACTTAGGTGGTTGAACAGACGGGGCGGGAAACGCAAAACCAACTGGGATCAACTACTTATTGGGTTAAAGCTGTTGGGCTTTCCAACCAAATGGAAGGTTAAATCGATGTTCTAACTACCGAAGTTGCACCAGCATGTAATTTACTCGGGAGCCGGATGCGATAGTTTCGCACGTCCGGTTCTGCGGAGGGGCTGACTGAAGAAATTTGGTCGGTCTACTCATCCATAGCCCG
>NZ_VXKS01000053.1 GCF_008711525.1 Cysteiniphilum sp. JM-1 | reverse complement strand
TTTAATCATTGAGTAATAGATTCATCAAAATGTGCTGGAAATAACAATGCTGAAGGTCAAATTTCAGCCTATCTGTTGCGCTGAAAATGTAAAATATCGCTATTTCCGTTCAGGCACTATCTAGCGCACTAGGCTGCAATACTTAAATAACGATCAATACACGGAGTTCTATATGCTGAAAAAATTTCTTCGGATATCTCTAATCTTAGCATCAATGTCTTTTGCCTCTACAGGCAATGCTTTTCACAGCTATGAACATATTTATATTGGTGATTGGCTAAAAATACCTTGTTTAACACAAAGCAGTCAGCATGAGATGCCAACCATTAAATCGCAACTTGCCAAATGGTGTACAATTCCTCTTGAAAATAAATCTTATTTAAGCTTCGGACAAATTATTGCTTTAGCTGGAGATTTTTACGGCTATCCATATAACAGTAATCTATTCAAAACTGGACTCCCTATATTGCCTATTAGTAACATTGACTTGCAAGCATCAGAACTTTTTGAGCCAATTTTTTCATCAGAGAAGAATCGTTTTCAATCAGCATTTAACACTTTGTACAAAGCAGGTAATGATGTAGAGCTTCGAAACATTATACATGTTATGCAAAAACAAGAAAAATATGCCATGACAAATACACATTACGACCCAACCTGTGACTTTGAGTATGCTACTGGTGCCTTGGCTTGTTACGCAGGGATTCCCTCACCAATTGCAGCATTCAATGGTCGTTATATTAAACTTGCACAAAGCAATATTGATCACTTTGGTATTCATGCCTTAAGAACTTATATGATTGGACATTCAATCGCCTTAACTTGTGCCAAAGCCGTTAAACATACCCAAAAAATCAATCATAAATGGGATGCACTTTCACAATGCTTAAGTATCGAAGCTTTTTCTCTGCATTTCTTAACCGACCTATTTTCAACAGGCCACATTCGAACACCACGCGTTGAATTACTCAAAAAAACCACCATCTCACCTCTTATCTCTGGCGGATTATTGGCAAAGAAAATGCATGATGAAGACTCATTGCTTGGGTTGTCAATAAAGAATATTGATGGTAACTCTTGGTATGGTTATGGCGATAATGAACTATTAAAAGATAAATCTGAAAAACATCGTGAAATGATTATTTCTGCCGTACAACTCTCTCTTGACGAAGTGTCTGAAGCATTTTACTTTAAACGCAGCTATAATCTAAAGCAGTTTGCAGCTTTACGCAAAGTACCTCTTATTGAATATATGTTGCCTGATTATAGCGACCATCTAAATATCAAAGATCATTATGCACTATTTTTACGTCACCAAGCACAAAATAAAGTATATCGCCGGAAGTACCTTCATCAGCCAAATCATCATGAATATAAGCGAAAATGGAATGCTATTCTAAGCCTTTTCTAATCGTTGTCGTTTAGAATAATCCTTCATCTACTCCACTATTCTTATTCGTTGAGAAGTTCATCTATAGTATTCTACCCCAAAGTGTCAATACAGTTTTTTGAAAATTCTTATTCCTATACATGTCATGCAACCTGCAATGTTTTTTGTGCCTGATTTTTAAAGTTAATAGCACCTTCTTTATACACATTCATTGGTTTTTTGTATCCCAAACTTTCATGAAATCTACGGTTATTATAAAAATCAATATAATCAGCAAGATCAGTCCTAAGCTCAGGTAAAGAACCATATTCATTAAGATAAATTCGCTCGCATTTTGCACTGCGCCAAAAACGCTCAATACAAATGTTATCAGTAGCTCGACCCTTGCCATCCATTGAGATAGTAATACCTCTACTAGACAATGCGTCAGTATGTATATGTGAGGTATATTGGCTGCCTTGGTCAGTATTAAAAATCTCAGGATTGCCAAAGCGATCAAGTGCTTCATGCAAAACACTCATTACCAGGCTGCTATCCATCGTATTGGATATACGCCAACTTAATACGGCTTTTGAATACCAATCAATAATCGCAGCAAGATAAACCATACCACCCTTAAG
>NZ_VXKS01000052.1 GCF_008711525.1 Cysteiniphilum sp. JM-1 | reverse complement strand
TTCTAGTTTCATATCCATCTATCAAATTACGCCATATTTATTTGCAAATGAAAACATCAAATCTGGAAAAATTTCCAAAAATTACTGTTTATCAAAATCTAACCTGCTGGGTAGTTACCAGTAACTTTTAATTTGATTCAACACGTGTAGGGAGGGTGATAGCATTTATATTGAGGCTGTATTAAAATGCTTTGGCATAAAATTAGTGGTAAAAGAGTGCCAGAGGTATTATCTAATGCATGAAGATAGGTTGCAAATTTTTGCTAAAAGAATGGATAAATTAAATAAACACATCAAGGCGCTCGATGAATACAAAGCATTGATTGACCAAATGTTAAAACGCCAAAATATTTATAACCCACAAATATTTGAGAATCTTGCAGTGCAGGATAAGGCGGTATTGGATGCTTATTTGAAGCGATTTAGCTCAGTTCAGGATTTTTTAGGCGCTAAAATCTGGTCAATGATGTTTGGGTTTGTCGGGATTCCTGCTAAAGCAATGACTGAAGTGTTATATCATGCAGTAAAAGAAGGCATTTTGGATTCTCTTGAGAATTGGATAGAAATTCGTGAGATTAGGAATGAATTAGCGCACGATTATCCTGATGAGCTAGAAGACGCCTTGCGTGATTTACAGTTTTGTGTTGATCGTTATGATGCGCTGAAGGCATATTATGATAATACATTGGCTTTTTGTGCGAAACACAAGGTGCTTAAATAATGAGATTATCTGAACGAATGAAAAGCGTTTTAAAAAAGGCCGTTTCTCAAAGCTTTGGCGAAGTGCCTGTGTATTTGTTTGGTAGCCGTGCTAATGATAGCTTAAGCGGTGGTGATATTGATTTAGCCATTGATGTTGAAATGGATAAAGAGCAATTTTGGCAGTGTAAAGTGAAATTTAAAACAGCACTTCTGCAAATGAGCTTTGATCAAACTGAAGTGGATGTGGTGCCCTATCACTCAAAAGATAAGCTTTTATCTGATGAGATTTATCGCACAGCAGTGAGATTGTTTTGATTTTCTCTCTTTAGAATGCATATATCAGATAAAATATTATCTATTTTAAGGGTTTTAATCTAAAATTAGACATTATTGTGCCCAATTAGATTTGTTATGCTTCATTTTATTACGACTTCAGATGTTCAAAAAAAACTGGCAGATTACCTTAAAAATAAGCGTAAGTCGCTAAAATATTCGCGCAATAAACTCGAAGAGCGTAGTACTGTGCCAGCAGCGACAATTAAGCACTTCGAAACGACAGGCAGAATTTCGTTACGCCAGTTTTTATTAATCTGGCAGACTATTGATGATTTAAGCAAAATTGATGCGCTCACAAGACAGGATAAAGAGCCTAACTATAAAACGATTGAGGATGTGTTAAAAGATGCGTGAGTTTATAGCAAAGAAAACACTGGAAGTATTTAGGTCAATAACATTAAGCCAAAAAATTAAAGTTGGGCAGTTGGCGCAAAACCAGTCAGGGATTTACTTTCAATATGATCAGACATACTTAGCAAAACACGCCAACCTGTCTCCATTTGCACTGAAGTTTAGTTCGGATTTGCAAAAAGCGCCTTTAACACCGCATCATGGACTACATGGCGTGTTTGCAGATGCATTGCCTGATGGTTGGGGGATGTTGCTGATGGATCGTGTTTTTCGCCAACAAAATATCTTGCCTCATCAATTGACTCCTTTGGATCGTTTAGCATTTGTCGGTGAAGGTGCGATTGGTGCCCTCTCGTTTGTGCCTGGCTCGGAATATCAACTAGAGGCAAAGAAAGGTAGGATTAATATTCATGAGTTAGGGCATCAGGCACAAAAGCTATTTGAAGGCAGTTTAGATGAAGTTTTGCCTGAGCTTGTCAATGTCGGTAGTTCAGGAGGCGCAAGACCCAAGGCGCAGATCTATATTTCGGAAGATTTAAGTTTGGTAAGTACAAAAGCCTCCCCGGGTTTAGAGCCGTATATCATTAAATTTACCTCTCAATCATTACCGTTAAGGCACGAAGAAGGGTTGTGTGAAGCAGCGTACTTGAAGATGGCAAAAAGTGCTGGGTTGAATGTACCGGACTTTCAGGTGCTGAGAGTGACTGGTTTAATGCAAGAGCAAGCATGGATTGCACTTAAGCGATTTGATATTGCTGATCAAAAGAGTATCAAATGTCAACTAACTTTTCCGGTTACGACAACTAACTTTGCCGATTTATAGCAAAAAAATTATTTTTTCATACGATAACTTTCTCCTTCTAGGCTAATCACGGTTGCATGATGTA
>NZ_VXKS01000051.1 GCF_008711525.1 Cysteiniphilum sp. JM-1 | reverse complement strand
GTCGATCACGTCTCCACAAAAAATCAAAAAAAATCTGTAGTGCCTTAACTCAACTTTGTGTATGGCTCAATGCCTTATGCTGTCTACGTTTCAGAAATTTTGCTTACCAAGTTGGGTATATAACCCAATTTTTAAGGTACTTCCTAGCCCTTATAGCAATGCAGGTTGGACATGCGCAGGAAACACTTTCTGCGTGGGTTTTTAGATTGCCGAGATTAAGTCTAAATTTCAATCTATTAAGAACTTATCGCAAAAGAAATATGACTATCAAGACAGTATAAATAGAAAATATCTAATAATTTGAGGCGTTATAATATGATTATTTGGTGCGACGGGGAGACTCAAAGAACATCTTAAAACAATTGATAAATAAGCATTTAATTTATGTGTTATTTTTTCACTATACGTTTTACTATACACTTAGCCCAATGTAACCCCTTTGCATGAAATTTCACATGACCACCTCAAGTTAAGTAAGTCTCACAACTAAAACCAACATTAGGTGAGCTCAAAATTGAGCCTACCAAAGTTAAGCGTTTTATCACTTAAAGACTATGTTCTGATGCATTGCTTTTAATCTCTCAAATTAAGGGAATAGATGACTATATGGTTGTGTCCGAAATGGTTTTCATATTTTAACCAAGGCAACACACTCCCAAGCTTTATTCAATCAACTCAAATAGTGATGCTATAACCTGATACTAAAATAAGGCTTTCGCGTTTTGGTAAGTTATATTCATCATATTTTCTATTATTGGATTCATATTGACCAAGGTACAAATCTGTACCTTGCTTTAATTGCTTAAACTATGCTTTCCTCGGTAGATATTTCGTTTTTTTAATACCTTTCCCATTTACATAGGTGTACAAAGCGAAACGAAATCAATTTTTATAGGCAGTGAGAAAATGCTTTTTGCGCATGTCAAACCTGCCAGCATTGAACTGCTTAAAAGTACCTTAAAAACAATACGCTTGATTTATATGTCACAACGATATATTTTTATGTAAGAACCTACTAGCCAATATTTAAAATATGCACCTAACCAATATAGTAAGCAGCCAAACTAAGTAAGCGCTTTAATTTAGGCACTGATGCTTTTATCTCTTGGGATAACATGAATAAGAGTGATTCAGTTCACTAATTTGAGCTTCCTGAAGCCACTCTAATTAAGTAATGTATTGGTAATTGTAATCATCAAATTTACTATCAGAAGGTATTATATTATCTTTCACTCCATCGCTATAAACTTGCTGTTGATAATCTTTTTCTGTTATCTCATATCTAATGCCAATCCACCCTAAGTTAGGCGTAGGGCTACCATATAAATGATGACCATTTCTATCAAATATCTCAATGCTCACTACTGGCAAACATGTTGATTCTCGACTTGATACCCATGGGTTTGTCGGAGTATTTTGATATTTAGACATTATCTTTACCGCACCTGAACCAGGTGATTGTGAAGCTGCTTCATCTCTTGCTTCTGCCTCATTCAAAGCTGCAATCAATAAAGTGCTTGTGTCTTTGGTTGTATTTTTATTGATTAATTCTAGTTTCCATAACTTTAGCTCAGACATTCTTTACTCCTTTCAACTACTTAACCCTCCACTGACTCAGATAGCTCTGAAGCAAAAGTATAGTAAAGTTATACATTAATGCAATCTACCCAAGAAGGTATATGTAGAATTAAATTAAGGTACTTCCCAGCCCTTGTAGCAATGCAGGTTTGATACGCGCAGGAAACACTTTCTGCGCGGGTTTTCGGATTACTGGGTGTAGGACTAGGTTACCACCCCTTAAAGGCATATAACAAAAGGGATTAAGACAATTTCAAACATATAGTGCAATAGTCAATTTAGGCAATATAACCACTTTAAACGCTCCTACAAATTCAAGAGCTTAGACTTAGGGGTATTTTTAACTCCTTTATTTCAGAGGTTAAACTTTAATCATTCCAACCCTCACTGGGAGGGCGGGGAAAAATCAGTTAATGGATTAGTTGAAAAAGTTGAGACACACAGTAAACACTACTATGCCAGCACAACCTTCTTAATGGTTTTTTTATGGAACCCACATATGTCAACAATCTCAGCTTCGCTATAACCTTTGTTAACTATTAGGTGACAATTAGCTTTACCGATCACGACAACTAGAATTGCCGGTTGAATCATGTAGGCTATTCCTTAATCAATAAAGCTGCAGATAATTAAGATTAAGGTATGGCAAGAAAACGAGTCACAACAGAACAGGTAAAGCTATACATGAAACTCAGACAAGAAGATAAACTCACCCAGATTGGCTGCGCTGCTAAATCAGGCTTTAGTG
>NZ_VXKS01000050.1 GCF_008711525.1 Cysteiniphilum sp. JM-1 | reverse complement strand
CCAAGGCAGTCAATATACCTCGCATATACATACTGAGGCATTATCCAGTAGAGGTATTACTATCTCAATGGATGGTAAAGGGCGAGCTACTGATAACATTTGTATTGAGCGTTTTTGGCTCAGTGCAAAATGCGAGCGAATTTATCTTAATGAATATGGTTCTTTACCTGAGCTTAGATCTGATCTTGCTGATTATATTGATTTTTATAATCATCGTAGATTCCATGAGAGCTTGGGATACAAAAAACCAATGAATGTGTACAAAGAAGGTGCTATTGACTTTAAAAGTCAGATGCAAAAAACATTGCAGGTTGCATGACATGTATAGGAATAAGAATTTTCAAAAAACTGTATTGACACTTTGGGGTAGAATAAATAGCTGCAGAGATTAAAAATGACAAATAAAACCAAAACTTATGCCGAAAACTATGCCATTTTAGAAGAGATAAACTACCAACTTCAGCAAGGGCAAAACAATCCCAACATGATTGATGAACTCGCCCCCATGTTGGAAAAAGCATCCAAAAGCTACCTTGTTTGCAAAGAGCGTATTGCCGCTGCCGAGAAGTTTATCGCTGAATTTGAGAATAAAAATAATCTCTAAAGTACCACTTCGGCACTTCATTTCCAGCAGCATCGTGCTACCATGCCATTTATTAACATATACCCTTCAATGAGTCTTTTTGTGTTTCTACGACAGCTAAACTGTTTATTATTCTTGTTACTGTTTAGCCTATTTGGTTTTGCTAATGCTAATAATTTCTTAGCGGGTAGTAATTTCAGCAATATTGATCTCTTTAACTCACCTGAACAATCTTTTAACAAGCTAAGCGTGATAGAGACTCAAAACAAAGGTGAAATCACCTTATGCTGGCGCATTCCCAAGGGGCAATATCTTTATAAAAATAAGATTAGCATACAGCTACAACATGCTGATCAAGCAGAGCTTGGAGAAATTTACTTTCCTCCAGCAACTACACATCCCGTGTTTAAAAATGAGCCCGTGTATACCAATCAAGTATTACTGCGTATCCCGCTGTCAGGTGAAATAACACCTAACAGTAAGCTTGAGGTTAAATATCAAAGTTGTGACACTAATTTATGCCATTTACCACAAGTCAAAGAAATCACAATTGATCAAAACGTATTACCCTATGAGCAAAATGACTTTAACTGGTTAGGCATTTTAGCACTTCTTGGCGTTGGCTTATTACTTGCCTTCACACCTTGCGTTTTACCGATGTTGCCAATTATCAGCGCCATTGTTGTCGGTAAAAATCACAGTAAATTTTACAGCTTTCTATTAGCGCTTTCCTATGTGCTTGGAATGTCGGTGATGTATGCCATTTTGGGCATCATTATTAGCAGCATTGGTCTATCTTTCCAGATTTTCTTTCAGCAAAGCTGGGTCATCATTCTACTTGCCGCATTATTTTCTGTATTAGCGCTATCCATGTTTGGTGTTTTTCAAATTCAACTGCCTCAAGCGCTTAGTGCGCGCCTTGGGCAATCACAACACAATATTAAAACCGGAGGCATATTCGCAAGCTTTCTCATGGGTGCAATTGCAAGCTTGGTATTGTCACCTTGTACATCAGCACCTTTAATTGGTGTATTAACGACCATTGTGCAAACAGGCGATATTCTTTACGGAGGTGTGGCACTTTTTGCATTGGGTTTCGGTATGGGTGTGCCACTGATGCTTATTGCGCTTGGGCTTAAGCGCTTTGTCCCGAAATCAGGCGCATGGATGCAGGAAATCAAAGTCATCTTTGGCTTTGCCATGTTGACAATGGCGATTTTCCTCCTAAGCCGCATTACGCTATTAGAAACTATTATTTTTAGCCTCTATGCTCTATTGATTAGCGCTTATTTACTCTATCTTATTTACGCATCTGTCATATCTGCATCTATTCAACAAAAAACCAAACATTTCATTGCAGCCATTATCCTGTTTTTGGCGTTGTTAACTATAGTTGCCAATCACACTCTGCACACCACAAACAAGCCAAGCACAGTTTCTACACAAAACGACTTCACCACGGTCTTTAATAGCCAAGAGCTCAAGCAACAAGTCACTTTAGCATTAAAAACGCATCAATATGTTTTAATTGATTACTTCGCACACTGGTGTGAAAACTGCTTAAAGCTTAAAGCGATTTTGCTGTCGCCAACCATGCAAGACTACTTTAAGAAAAACAACATCACGGTTATTAAGGTGGATGTTTCAGACTATAACGCCAATAGCACAGCGCTACTTAAAACGGCTAACGTATTAGGTTTACCAACACTTATTTTACGCAATCAACAAAATAATGAGATCAAGCGCATCGCCGGCGTGGTTGATGTTAACACATTGAAGCAGCAATTTAATACAGTGCTCTCAAAAGAACATGCATCTATAAATTAATTCGTCCATTAGCATATTGATGTATTAGCGCTTTAAAAACACTTTGATATTTTAGTCCTTGAGCTTTTGCTTTTTCCAGTTCACTTTCTTTAATAGCCAAACTGATCTGCCGAGTTTTACTTCCTTGCTCAACCTCGTATTTAAAAGCAACTAGTTCATCATCTGCGATGTTTTGTAACTACCCAGCAGGTTAGATTTTGATAAACAGTAATTTTTGGAAATTTTTCCAGATTTGATGTTTTCATTTGCAAATAAATATGGCGTAATTTGATAGATGGATATGAAACTAGAAA
>NZ_VXKS01000049.1 GCF_008711525.1 Cysteiniphilum sp. JM-1 | reverse complement strand
ATAAGTGATATGAACAAAATGCTTCCTTTGCATCATGTGCTCAAGAAGTTAGGCTCAGTTTATTCTTTATCAGTGCTTGCTAGAAATGACAAAATTTTATCAAAGCTATAATATTGATTTATACACTCAGTGTAGAGGGGTTTGTAATAAGTGTGCTTATTGTTTAGAGAATAGGTTGGCATCAATATTGTTAGCCGCAGCAATTATTTTTAAGCGGCGTAATGCATCAACCTGAATTTGACGTACGCGCTCACGCGTCAGCCCAATTTGTGTACCGGTTTCTTCAAGTGTTTGAATGTCATAGCCGCGCAGACCAAAGCGCATTGATAGCACTGCGCGTTGATTGTCACTTAACTCATCAAGCCATTGATCAATAAATTGAGCGGCTTTTTGATGTAAATGGATATCTTCCGGATCACTGGTTTGCTCATCGGCAATTGTCTCAAGCATGCTGCGATTGGAATCATCATAGGCGTCATCCAGCGAGTCCATTGGTACGGTTGAGGTGAGAATTTTGCGGATATCTTCAACAGGGCGGTCAATAAACTCAGCAATTTCCTCAGGGGATGGCTCATGATCAAGAAGCTTAGTTAGCTCCGTTGCCGCACGCAAATAAACATTGAGTTCTTTTAATATATGGACAGGAACGCGAATTGTGCGTTGATGATTTAATAGTGCGCGTTCAATATTTTGACGTATCCACCAAGTAGCATAGGTTGAGAAGCGCCAACCCAGTTCAGGGTCGAATTTCTCAACAGCGCGAATCAAGCCAAGATTACCTTCAGCAATCAAATCAAGAAAGCTTAAGCTATTACCACGTGGCTTGTAACGTTTGGCAATTTTCACAACAAGACGTAAGTTGCTCTCAATCATGATGTTTTTTGCTTTTAAGTCGCCTTGTTGTACCTTTTGAGCGTAGTAGAATTCCTCGTCTTTTGTTAATAATGGTCTAAAGCCAATATCTACAAGATACATGCGCGTGGCGTCATTATCTACGTGCGAAAAATCATGGGCATCAACTTCTGTGTTGTTAAATGCATTGTCATCGTCATCATCATTAGAGTTATCAAGTGCATAATCATTATCATTGATATCGTCATCATCACTGTTTTCGATGTGATTGTTTTTGAGCGTGTTAACGATATTGTCTGGTTTGTTGTCAAACTTATCTTGTTTAGCTGGTTGTAACACGTCTATCTCCTTATTACCCTATTTATAGAATGGTTAGAACTACTGTTATCAAAAGGGCAATATACTATGCATTGACTTCTTGTGGTTTCTTTGCATAATAGCCCGTTCTATGACCTCTTTAACATTATCGCAACAACGCTTCATATGCGAAAGAGCAGAATGATGAATCTGCTGTAGGCTATATGATTATGTGTTATCAGATATTTTTATGTCCCTGTCGGTGATTATCGTACCCTTAATATAAATAAGATGGCAAGCCTGATAGTCAATCTCTGTAAAAGTATTTATTTTTACCAATTAAAAACCTCGCCCAGTTATGCTGGATTATCCTTAATAAGTCCGATATGATTGGCAATCACTTACATGCTAGGATAATGTCTTATTAAGTATCTAAGCAATGGTTTATTGGTAATAATGGATATTCGGGTCAAGCCCGAATATGACAACTCACTGTCATTCTCGGACTTGATCCGAGAATCCAAAAAATACCTGATAATATCTGCATGGCTACTTATGCCTAGTTACTTTGAATGTTTTGAGTATTATGGAACGCGCGAATTACTTTACTTTTCTTAATAACAGGTTATCGATTCAAAAGTTTTTAAGTATCTGTTTAATATTGCTGATTAGCTGCTCAATTTTTATTTTAGGTGTCTTTAACTATTATCAGATGCGTCAACAAAACGAAGATTTATTTAAAATGCAAATGGTTAACAGTGCCAATGCGATTGATGCCTTATTGTCTGCCGCGATTACTGATAGTTCAAAACGTCAGTTAAGTGATTTGCTGGAATCTAACTCTTTAACAACGCTTGAAAATATCGCAGGGAACTTAAAGCCCAAAATTGCACAATTTGATAATGTGTATAAAGATTCATTTGCTTTTCAGGTTTATGATCGCCGCAGTGGTAATTTGATTTTGCATTCAACAGGATCACCGGATGTGTCTACTTTTCAAAAGACGGAACTTGACAGCTTTCAAACGGTTAAGCTAAAAACGTCACAAGGATCGCAATTATGGAATATGTTTAGCATTAATAGTCGCTATCAACCGTATCGCATTGTGGTGTTGGTAAGCTCTGATTTTAAGCATCAAATGTTTTTGAATTTGTTTCGCAGCGCTTTATGGGATTTAATCACGCTATATATATTTCTATTGCTATCTATATTTATTGTGGTGCAACTGGCTTTGCGACCTTTATCTGATATTCGCCGTGCAATTGCAGTCAAAGATCCACGTAAGCTTGAACCAATTGCTGTTAAAACAGCGCCGCCTGAAGTGATTCCGCTATTAAATCAATTAAATATTCTATTTCAAAAATTTAGTAAGGTGTTAGAGCGTGAGAAGCGCTTTGCTGGAGATGCAGCGCATGAATTAAAAACGCCATTGGCCGCATTGAAAACGCAAGCTGAGGTTGCGCTTAACTTGGATGACATGGTTGAGATTAAAAAGCGTATTGCCAATATTATCAGTGGTGCCGATCGCTATTTTTATATTATTGACCAACTACTGACGTTAAGTCGCTTAGAGCCGCAGCAGGATTTGCCTGATAAAAAAAATGTGAATTTAAATAGTATTGCTGAGAATCAACTTGCGGAATTGGCGTTATTGGCGCTGCAAAAAAATATTGAGCTAGAGTTCTTGCCAAGTAAGTCAGCAGCGATTGTTTATGCCAGTGAAACATTAATAAATATTTTGTTTAGGAATCTTATTGATAATGCCATTCGTTATACCCCCGATGGTGGTAAAGTTGTCTTATATAGTTATGTGGCAAAATCAGAAGTCTTATTCGAAGTGGTTGATAACGGCATTGGGATTGCTGAAGATAAGCAAAAGCGAATTTTTGATCGATTTTATCGTGAAGCAGGGACGGGGCAAGCCGGTAGTGGTCTTGGGCTTTCAATTGTGAAGGAAATTGTCAGGTTGCATGATGGGCAGATAGCCGCGCGCACCTCGGATGGAGGGCAAGGTTTAACGATTGTGCTACAGTTTCCCATAAGTAAAACAATGGCGAGTAATTAAAAACTCATGGCTCTATTTGTGTTGTGAGGAGATTATAAATCATACTTATTGAACCGTTGGTTTTTTACAAAGGACGTTTTCTAACAACGAGAAAATTAATGCTTTTCCTCGCTTCTTTGCATTATG
>NZ_VXKS01000048.1 GCF_008711525.1 Cysteiniphilum sp. JM-1 | reverse complement strand
ACTACCGAAGTTGCACCAGCATGTAATTTACTCGGGAGCCGGATGCGATAGTTTCGCACGTCCGGTTCTGCGGAGGGGCTGACTGAAGAAATTTGGTCGGTCTACTCATCCATAGCCCGCACTAAAATACGCATCCATACCTTTTTGTGTCAGCTGATATTCAAAGCCTTTGTTTAGTAAATACTTTAAGAGCTTTTGTTTCTTATCATAATCGGTTTTGCCTTTGATCAAAGGATACTTGGCGCTGATTCTGCGCATGACATTATTCAGCTGCTGTACCTCGTCAACAGCAACTAACTTATCAATCATGCTTTGTGGTATGGCTTTCTTTTTAAGCTTATCAATCAATGCCCCTGTTGATATATCTTGATTACTTTCAATGATACGCCTTGCTTTGTTTTCCAATAGCATATCATCAGTAATATTGGCGTTATCAAGACTCATGGCAGCAGCACCCTATTCATTATTGTTAGCTTTCTCATTGCGCAAATGCTCAATGGATGACAAAGGAATACCCAACGTCTTAGAAATTACTGTTAAAGGTACGCCAACTTGCAACATGCTATGCACTTCATCTAAAGTTGTTTGATCTAACATATTCGCTCCATTGATGATGACCATTGAATAACAATATTACCGCATTGGTTTCCACCACTCAACTATCATTACAAAATCATTGATGTAACCGTTGTCATCTCTCATTTCCTTAAGCCAATCCGCAATCGCATCGTGCAAATCGTAGGCTTCCTTGGTTTTGGCAAGGTTGGCTATGCCAACAGTGACGCTGCACCTTTCAATGTAGGTGTTGCTGTCGTTGGGTTTGGTGAAATCACAGCGTAAGTGACAACGCCATGATTTTATTTATCAGTAATTCATCCTATTAACTTGTCATAATATTTTTCGACCATATCTAGGCAATTTGTCTCGGCTTTTTCTCTGGGTTCTTGAATTTTATTTGGACAAATACTTACTACCGTAGTTAATGACTCTTGAATATCCTTATTAGCTAAATACATTGTATCATGGCTTAGAATAACAGCATATTCTTGGATACCTATGGCTATGCCCAATAAGGAACCAATAGATGCATTAAGACGTTCAAGCTCATCAAAGCCATAGAATTTCCCTCTTATCATTAATGATTCTATCCTTGATGAAATCAATCTAGCTTTATCTAAGTAACCAAAAACTAATTCACTCCTCTCTCGTCCCTTGCTCTTAATATATTTTACTATCCCTGAGTCATCATTATAATTTTTCTCTAGCCTTACTCCATAAGATTTATATTCGATATTAACTATAAACTTTAAACACTGGTCAACATTAATTAATTCATCACAATAGTGATGTATTTCACTTACTAAATTATCTAGCCATTTAATTTTCATATTTGCTTTCATTTCATGTTTCCATGAGTTCAAAGCGCAGTATGCAATGATAACTGTAATTAAGGAAAAAACTGTCGAAATAACACTTAAAAATATAACCATTAACTTAACTCCTTTTAGAATTTAACTATCAAAAACCTCCCCACAATCCTCCCTCGTCAACTTCACCGTCATTTTCTTATTCAAATAAACGTCTCTCACATAATAAACATTTTTCGCATACTCATCATCAGACTCAATTGTCCACGAAACAAGGTCTTCCCTCATGAATGCCGACCCTTTAATCTTCACTGATTCACTCGGTATTGTATAAGGCTTTTTCAAATGAAATACCCCAGTATACCTATGCCCTATCGGCAACTTTTGCCTTTTATCTTCAAGCTTGGCTATCGTTTTGTTGACATAATCAAGGGCGTTGTTGAAATCGTCCTCACTAGATTGCTCAACAAAGGTTTTCTTTTTGTAGTTGAGTAAATGGGTTATTTGGTTAAGTGTTGAAATATCTGCTTTTAGGTTTTTACGTTGGGCAAGGTTAAAACTCATCGTTGAGCCTTTGGTTTAGGTGGTTTTGATGGTTACGTTAGTGTGGATTGGGGTGCCTGTCAATTATGCCTAGTTGATTACTATATAATTATTTGGCACACTAGCAGAAAATAATTACACAAACAGACTATGACAGTACCAGTATCATTAGTTAAAACCGAGTGTGATCACATTGTAGGTGAATTTGATTATTACGAATACATTACACCTTATTTAGATAAACGCTATCAAGATGGCGTGCTACAAGTCAGCGCGCTTGTAATAGAAATATCCGAAGCTATTTATGAATTAATATCACAAAAATATGATTATACAGCAATACTTGTTCTTTCTTTTCATGGTTGGAACTTATGCAACGTCTATTTAGAAAGCTCCGAATTTACTTTTAAGAAAAAATTTGAAAAAACCGTAAAGGAAATGAGTAAGGAAATTAAAAGCAATGACATTATAATGTCACCTAAAGCTGTAGCCAAAGTCTTGTATATGGCATATAAGATTAAGTATGAATATTATAGTGATGAGAAATTTGATAGAGACTTAATGTCTTTTGAATTTGCCACAGATGCTAATGGTGAGCAAAAATTTAGAGTTGTCTCCAAGGAAGCCAACTATACGCCTTACTAAATTAATTGCGATTTACCAACAAGCCTGTGCGAAGTGAATTTTTTTAATTTTTTCTTATATTTTCCCAAAAAATGGTTAACTAGAATTTTGGACGTAATGCCATTTTAGCCGCTTTCTTCGTGCGACCTATTGCTGCTTTTTTATCAATTCTGCGTTGTGTGGTTGGCTTAATATAATGCTGCCTTTCTCGCAATTCTTTAACGATACCTGCTTTTTCACAAGCTCGTTTAAACTGCCTTAAAGTCACCTCAAAAGGTTTACGATCATCGACCCTAATTTTAGGCATTAAGCTGACTCAACATTAATGGCTTCAAGCCCTTTTTTACCTTGCTGAACTTCAAAAGAAACCGCTTGACCTTCCTGAAGATAACCACCCACCGCATCTAGGTTTGTTACATGCACAAATACATCCTTATCACCATTACTAGGGGTGATAAAACCAAATCCTTTTCCACCGTTAAAAAACTTCACTGTGCCTTGTAATCTACTCATATTGATTTCTTCTCTATATAGTTATTGATTGATGCAACATTATTTACTGCCTTGGCAGCATAACAGAGTTGATTAGATTGTGTAAGAAAAATAGCGCACCTTACTCAAACACTGACAAACTTGCTTATTTTGAAGCATTACACTACTGTAGTCATTGGTAAAACATATATAACCAAAGGAGTAACATTATATGAAATACCTAAACCCTATCGCACTTATATTAATTATTATTGGCGGTTTAAACTGGCTACTCGTTGGTTTATTCCATTTCAATCTTGTTCATGCTATTTTTGGCAAACTAGGCTTTGTTGAAAACATCATCTACATTATCGTTGGTATTGCCGCTTTAATCTGCATTCCCACGCTTAAGAAATGCTGCCCAAAATCATCATGCAATAAGGATTGATCAATATTGTGGGAAATCAATTTACCGATAATTTCTGCGTTACAGTTGAAAACTCAACAGGACAGACAATAGCTGACTTTTTAATCCAATGCGCCAATCAAGGTTTAACCTACACAGAAGTTGGCGAGCTTTTTGGTTACAAACAAAATACGGTTAGAAAATGGTGCCGACGATGCAATGTCTCGTTATACAATGAAAGCAGTCTTAAAGTGCTAAACTCACCCGTTAAAAAGGCAGCCATTGAGCAGTTACTTGATGACATCAAGATCAAATCTATTAGCTGCTCCAATGCACTGTATAAAGCTTGGTAAAAAATCATGCTGCGCTTGGAAACAGCAACCAAATTCTATGAAATACTCATTACTCAAGATTTATTAGGTGACACAGTTTTGATTTGCTATTTTGGCGGGAAAAACAGCCATCGCCATCAGTCTAAAACAATCAAGTTAGATTCATTTTTGCAATGCTGTAAAGTGTATAAAAAAATTATCACCACCAGATTTAAACACGGGTATTGGTTTATCCATCATTCACCGCAATACTTTTAAAATGCAGGCAATAACGCTTTGTGTTATGATGTTTTCAGCCAAAATAACACCGCTAATTTTCAATGACTGGAAAAATTGGCATGGTTCAGAAAAAGGGTATTTTAGTAAACACAATGCGTGACGAAATCCTCCCATTTTGGTATGCTTTACTCGTACACATGATCTTTAAAAATTTAGGTAATTTATGCGACTCTTT
>NZ_VXKS01000047.1 GCF_008711525.1 Cysteiniphilum sp. JM-1 | reverse complement strand
GGACAGCGCTAATGATATGTTATTCATACGGTCTTTTTACAAGGCTGGGCGATGGGAAGATATTGAAAGAATGGCTTATGCAGGCGGGTTAGCAATGGCTTCCTAAAATACCCACAAATTGCGAATGCGCCCAAATATCGTTAACAATGAATATGCTTTAGTGAATGAAGATTATATGGGGTTCGTCATTAAGACGAGCGGTAATGAAACACAAGATTTTGCATTAACTATAGACTTTGCCAAACGTCTTGCAATGATGGCAAAAACTGACAAGGGAGAGCAGGCACGCAAGTATTTTATTGAGTGTGAGAAAAAGCTACACAGTGTTGTTAATGCCTATACGTTCACAGAGTCAATTAATACCGTATCAAAACAGATTGATGAAATTAAGCAAATGGGTAGTGCCTGGGGGAGAGTGGGTGCGAGCTTAAAAAGAACCAAAAAGGAAGCCAGAAAAGAGTTTAAAAGGCTCGTTAATGAAGCGCAGTATTCGCTGGATTTAGGTTTTTATGATGACTTAGTAAATAAAGAGGGGTAAGGCTATGTTAAGTAATGAAATTCAATTAAGTAAACGTCAATTAAGAACACTTAAAGAACTCACTTTAAGAGGTGAAATATCAAGGTTTGAGTTAAACCGTTATGCAGGATTGAATACACCTGAAACGATAAGACAGTTGCGTAATAAGGGGTGTGTTATCCATATGGTAAAAAAACCACGTATTGACCAATATGGTGTAAAGGTCCACATAGGTTTTTATCATCTTGATGATAGCCAGAAAGATATAGCGCGTCAGATAGTTGCATCTGGAAATGGCAAGGCTGGTAAAAAATGATGGTGGCAAATAATAAGAAGTTCAATGTGGAAGTAAAAGGGAACCCGCTTAATAGTCCCCTGTTTACTCCGCCCCCTCGACAAGTGCAGCAGTTATTTTCGTTGGCTCAAACAATTCAATCAAAGCGAAGTAGTTATGCGCTTATAAATGTATCAATAATTCCACCTTGGCTTTGTGCTAAGATTTTGCTAAGCTCTGCCGTGTTGGTCGTAGAAAGCCAGCAACCGAGCTTAGAAACTCGTTCTTCAAAAAGATGGTTATTATTGCACCATAAGCGATATAACAACAGGTTTACAATTTTTACCACGCCTTTCTATGGTTTGGTCGAGTTGGTGTATAAATATAATACCCATGTTACCGTGGGGAATAGTACACGCCTTTTTTCTTTTTGGAAGGTTTCTAACAGCTCGACTTATCAATTAGATAACCAAAAAGAAGGAGCGCTATTCATGTTAATTCAATCATTGTATAAACCTATTTTTTGTCACTCAATTTTGTTAGAATCCCCAGTGTTGGTCGTCAAAAGCCAGCACAAATTGTCGGGCTTCAAAACCCATGAAACTAACAGCGGAGCTTATCAGTCCGTAAAACTTGATAATCACAATACGATTATATCCAATTTATGGCTATTCATTAGCTCATGGTTTTGTATGGTCGGGTGGATGCGCAAATACAATACCCTTTTTAGGGGAATAGCGCATGCTGTTTCTGTTAGGGCAGTTTTGAACCACCCGACTTTCAAGGAAAACCTAACAGGAGCTAAAAAAATGGCAGTTAAGTATTATTGTTCATTACAGTCTCTGGTCACTTTATCAACACGTATTATTTGTAATCACATGGGGGTGCGTTATGGATTTGCGTGAGTTTATGATTAGTTGCGGTCATACGCCCCCAGAAGGCATTGAGCTAGGCAGGATTATACGTTTTCCCGCACCAAATAAAAGTAAAGACAATAAAGCCGCTTGGTTAATTATGTTTAACGAGGAATGCGCTGTGTTTAGTGATTGGATTAGCCATGAAAAGCATGTGTGGCATGCCAATATGGATAATATGACGCATGCAGAGAGAGTGGCAACATACAATGAAGCTATTGAGCGTGCTGAATCACTAAAAAAAGAACTTGCGCAGCAGCAAGAAGATGCAGCAAAAAGATGTCAGTATATTCTAGATAATTCAGAAAAAGCACTTGATAGTCATGGTTATTTAGTTAAAAAAAGCGTTGTATCTTTTGGGTTGCGCTGGGCGCCTCATCTTCAAGGGATAGATAATGCGTTAATCGTTCCTATTTATGGTTTTAATGACAATATGTCATTGCAATCGCTGCAAATTATTTCACCAAAAGGGGATAAACGCTTTTTCAAGGGGGGCAAGAAGGCGGCAGGCTTTTACCCCTTACAGGTAAGAGAAGACAATGACGCTAAGATATTAATTGCAGAGGGTTACGCGACAGCAGCAAGCTGGGCAATGATTCAACCAAATGATGGCGTCTACTGTGCGTTTGATGCGGGTAATTTAAAACAAGTTGCTGTGTCACTACGTAAGCGTTACCCGTTCAATAAAATCGTTATATGCGCAGACAATGACCGTATGGGCGCAAAAAACACAGGCGTGTTAGCAGCCAGAGAAGCAGCCGAAGCCGCTGATTGTGATTATATCGTGCCACGCTTTGAAGAAGGTGAAAAAGGTACTGATTGGAATGATTGGCTCACTGCTAGGGGCATGCTGAATATAAGGGGGCGAGGATGAGTAGTGCTAACCAAATGACTAAAGATACAGACCAAATAACGGCAGAACTTCAGGCGCAAAAGAAAATGATTTCACCTGTAAAGCTGGGTGAGTTTTTGAATATACGGCTTAAGCCTGCTGATTTTTTATTGTATCCCATAATAGAGGAACAAGGCTTGGCAATGATATATGCCATGCGTGGCGTAGGAAAGACGCACGTAAGCTTAAATATTGCATATGCGGTAGCAGCAGGTATTAACTTTTTAAAATGGAGTGCCCCGCGCAAGGCTAAAGTTTTGTTTATTGATGGGGAAATGCCTGCTTATACATTACAAGAGCGTTTAAAAAGTATTGATAACGGCAGACAGCTTGCGGACGACACTTTAAGCATTATAACCCCTGATTTGCTAGAGGATAAAATATCTCCAGATTTATCAACAATAAGGGACACCAGTTTGATTGAGGATGCAGTTAACGATGCTGAATTAATTATCGTGGATAATATTAGCACCTTATGCCGTAATGGCAGAGATAATGAAGCAGATAGTTGGATACCAGTGCAGGAATGGGCGCTTAAGTTACGAGCTAAAGGGAAAGCGGTTTTATTTATCCATCATTCTAATAAAAACGGTGACCAACGTGGAACCAGTAAGAAAGAAGACGTACTCAGCACAGTAATAAAACTTGAGCATGAAGAAGGCTATAGCGCGGAGGATGGTGCGGCTTTTAAGGTCAGTTATACTAAAGCACGTTTGTTTTATGGCGAAGATGCCAAGCCCTTTAAAGCAGCTTTAACCAGTGACGGTTGGGTGTGTGAGGATTTTGACGATGGTATCGATGATAAAGTGATGGCAATGCTCCAAGAAGGAATGAAGCAGATAGATATAGCCAAAGAACTTGAGCTCGAAAGATATCAAGTGTCTAGAATCATCCAAAAGCGTCAAAAATGCGATGGAATTATAAGGGGTGTATGATGAGGGTTTTGGTTAAATTGCGAGCTAGAATTTGCCATGCTTTTCGTGAAAAAATAAAAGTAATTTTTGTAAATGTTGCAGTGTTGCACTCCCTTAGGAGCTGCAACATTGCAACAAATCGAAAAACGCTGCAACAAATGCTGCAACAGTAACAGGTGAAAAATGTGCTTCAAACCCTTGTTTTATATAGCTGTTGCAACTGCAACTTTTTCTGCAACAAACTGCAACTGTATGCTATTTGAGCTGCAACAAAATCGGCTATTTTTGTTGCACGTAATTTTTAATAATATGATCGCAAAATCTACACATTTTGCCATGCTAAAGGTGACAAAAAATGAGTGAAGTTATAAGGCAAAAAAGCATCAATTTTGGGGGTGAGATTCCCTTTGGTGAACCTGAAACATCAACACCAAAAACACTGGTTGATTTAGTACCATATGGAATAACACCACTAGATGCTGCCTATGTCAGGAGTCAGCTTATCCATACGCGCTGGTTTTCACGGTATGCAATCATCGAGCAGTATTGCCAAGTATGGATTGAAGAATATTACACTGCGGATTGTCCAATAAAACGCACCAACTTAGCCAGACGAAAGGCTAATAATTGGATACGTCAATATTTAAGCCAATAACGCAGTAAACAATTAATATCACAGTATTAAAGCTTAACAGGAGTGACTTAAAATGAACGTTCAAAAATCAATCGGTTATAAACTTATACAACATATCATCGGTGAGCACTATGCGGATATAGTGTGCGACCTTGCACAAGGTAATGCTCGCGGAATGATTTATATCCCCATATATATACAAACAGCCTTAAAGCTTAAGAAGGTTTTACCCAGAGAAGTACTCGTTCAATTGGTAAATGAGTTTGGAGGACAGCGTTTATATGTGAGTAAAAGAGAGCATCACCGTGATAAAAGGGCTTTTGCAAAACGAAGCATTATTCAATACATGGTTAACTATCAAATGTCAACTAACTTTTCCGGTTACGACAACTAACTTTGCCGATTTATAGCAAAAAAATTATTTTTTCATACGATAACTTTCTCCTTCTAGGCTAATCACGGTTGCATGATGTA
>NZ_VXKS01000046.1 GCF_008711525.1 Cysteiniphilum sp. JM-1 | reverse complement strand
TACATCATGCAACCGTGATTAGCCTAGAAGGAGAAAGTTATCGTATGAAAAAATAATTTTTTTGCTATAAATCGGCAAAGTTAGTTGTCGTAACCGGAAAAGTTAGTTGACATTTGATAGCATCCTCCTATATTGGAAAGACAAGGGTTATCTAATATGTCTACAGATAGTACTGTAGACGAGGTTGTTAAAGATGAAAGGTTTATAAAACGTGATGGTGAAGTTATAGCAAGACGTTATAGCATGACAGAGCTTTTGAAAGGAAAATTTAAAGGACAATCTGAAGATCAAATCAAAAAGAATGAACAATTAGCAGAAGATGATAGGTTCAAGTCATTTTTCATTAAAGATGATGAAAATGAGGCTAAAAAATTATCAATCCACAATGGTGATATCATTAAGGAAAGGAAGCTTGAACCCAAAGACAGGCGTATAGGCAAAAATACTAAAGAAATAGTAGATGTTACAAAAATAGCTGTAATCTCATTAGAAAGTGGAAAAGGTACCTTTTCAAAGAGATATTCTAAGATCAAGGTGGAAGACAACAATAGTTTGATTGCCTCTGGTGGTAGAGGCAGAGGCAAGAAATTCTATGATAACACTACAGATATGTCAGGAAAATCGCTCGAGCAGTTAATAGAGAAAGAGTTAGAATCAAAGGTGATCCCCAATGTTATATGTGTTATTGAATCAGATGTTTCAGTGAAAAATTTAAAAATAAAAAATCATTCATACTCTATGGTCTATCAGATAGAAGGAAAAAACAAAAAAGGAGACACGGATCATAAGCAGTCAATGACTGCTTATGTGAGAAATGATATTAGTAAGCAATTTAAGGTGGAAGTGCATGATATTAATCAAAAGGCACTAAATCATAAGTGTCTGTTAGTTCAGTGGCAGGTTGATAACCAGAAATATGGACATTTAATTGTTCACATCCCAAATGAGTACGTAAAGACAAAAAAACTTGAAGGCGATGTTATTGATGCAATTAATATATCGGAATATGATAAACTTAAAGCAAGATCCATTATATTGACAGGGGTTTCTGGTGACACAAATTTCTCACAGAAACTGACAGCGTTAGAAAATAAAACTGTCCCATCAATAAATGGGTTTTCTCATGATGGTAAATACGATGCATGCACGTCTTCATCGGCCGCTAATGGTACGGCATTTATGCAGAGCATTCCAAGGTATGATGAAAGATATATCTCTATGCAAGCCTCGACATTGAATCGATCAGTAACCAAAGAATTTATTAGTGTAGGGGAGGGAAAGGAAAAAGAACAAAAACAAGGATCAAAAGATCATATCAGTATGATGGTCTTTGTTGGTCATGATAAAGTGCGTGAAAATTTGAGTTATAGTGATCTAAATTTAACCTGATTACTTCCTGTTTTTTAAAAATTTGTCCATCATTTTTGTTATGCTTATTTGATTACAAAGATGATGCACTGAGAAGTTCATGCCCTAAATGTCTACAGCTAAATAAATAAAAAGGATCCCATATGGCAACTAATAACCCAAAACAAATTATGCATAATGTCGTTGATGCATTAATTACATTTTACCCAATTATTACCATTATAGCTGTGTTGATTGGAGTTATCTTTATTATTGTAGGAATGGTGCGTTTAACCAAGCACGGAAAGCAAGCGGGGATGAGACATTATTCACCAGTAACGACGATTTGTTATTTGCTTGCAGGTACTTTTTTAGTGTCACTCAATGCATTTATCGATATGTTATCCAAAACAGTTTTTGGTGCAGATAAAATTCCCTATAACAGTAATTTATTTGAAAGTATTGAGCATAAAACTTCAGAGCCTATGCAGATGATTTATGTTGTGATGATTGTTGTTGGCGTTGTGTCAATTATTCGTGGGATGATGTTAATGACACGTGTGGGTGAGCAGCAACACAGTGAAGGTATGACAAAAGTTATTACACATCTTATTGCTGGTGTTTTTGCTATTAATTTGCAATATGTAATCAGTATGTTTTAAGGAGAAAATTATGCATTTGCTTTTTTCTATGCTGGTTATTATTACGGCATTAAGTAGTTATATTAATTTAAAAGTTCTTAAGCTAGATAAATCAATTGGTTTAATTATCATTAGTTTAGTTATTTCAATTGTCACAATGGGTGCTCTACATTTTCACCCTGATGAGATAGCACCTATTGTGAATATTTTAAGTGGCGTAGACTTTAAAACTACTGTGTTAGAAATTATGTTGGGCTATCTACTGTTCGCTGCAGCCATGAATATTAATACAGTTGACCTACATCGAGTGTTTGGAGCGGTGCTATATATGGCAAGTATTGGTGTTATTGTTACCACTTTTATTGTTGGTTTTGTATTATATTGGGTTGTTAGTTTTTTTGGGTTTGATTTAAGCTTGGGTTATTGCCTAATTTTTGCAGCACTTATTTCGCCAACTGACCCTATTGCAGTGATTTCAGTTTTTAAATCAGCATCAAAAGTACCGCAAGCCATCAAAACTAAAGTGACAGGTGAGTCACTTTTTAACGATGCTGTGGGTATATTAATGTTTGTTGTACTGCTTAATGTTTTTGGCTTAAATTCTGAAGCTGGATTTAATTTTGGTGTAAAAGAAGTTGTGCTTGAGATATTGCACGAAGCTGGAGGAGGTGTATTGTTTGGTTATGTCATTGGTAGGTTAGGCGCTTTTTTACTTAGGCGGGTTGATGACAGTGAGGTTTGTTTATATATTACCTTAGGAATTGCCAGTGCAGGGTTTGTGATTGCCGAGTCACTGGGTTTATCAGCGCCAATTGCAATGGTGATTGCTGGTCTTGTAATTGGTAGCTTTTGTCGAAAGGATAAATTTACCCAAAAAACAACACAGTCACTATTAACCTTTTGGCATATTATAGAAGAAATCCTTATTTCATTTCTGTTTGTCCTAATAGGACTTGAAGTATTCAGCATTAAATTTGAAGTGAGTTATTTAATTTTGGGTATAATTACCATTGCTATTATTTTAGGTGCTAGATATATCAGTATATTTATCCCCTATGCTACGGTGAATTATGCTAGAAAAAGAGGCTTACCACAAAAAGAGATGTTATTAATAACTTGGGGAGGGATTCGAGGCGGCATTTCCATCGCACTGGCATTGTCATTAACCCGTGCTCCAGACTTGTTAATAACCTTAACTTACATTGTTGTCGTTTTGTCAATTTTAGTTCAAGGGGGGAGCTTTAAGTTTTTAATTAATAAAACATACAAAAGAAGTTAGAACACTTTATTTAAGGAGTATATAAATTTATGCAAAGTAAATTAAAAAACACAATAGAAATTGCTGAGCGTGTGAAGAAAGTTGTTGATGTTCTGGCAAATATGAAACATGAGTCGGTAAGTTGGGCAACAATAGCAGTTATATCTTATGGCATTTCTGAAGTGGCTAAACTTTATAATTCAGAAAGTGATATATATGGTGAGGTAAATCCTGTTATTACAGATTCGCTTAATAAATATATCTTGCCTGTTGTAGCGACATTAGCATCCAATACATTATACAAAGCTTGTGGTGATATAATCAATGCAAAAAAATATATTGCAGAAGGGGAGTTTGTGGTAAGTGGAGTTGCAATTTATAATGCCATGCTAAGGGTTTTTAAAGACGCTCCTCATATTAATCAAGCTCTTGATATTGCTCAGAGTATTTATAACTCAAGGGAGTGGATATATTCTTTCACGGGGCATGATCTCATCTTTTTTAGCAAATCTGCAGATGCTGCTCTTGAGCTCGACTTTTTCTCATCAAACAATTTGGATTATGCTTTTATTTGTTGTAAAGATGCTAATAATGAAACTTTATTCAGCACCACTTGGGATACTTCTTATTTAGCTAATTTTTATCAGTATAAAGTTGGGTATTTACCTGGAAGATGGTGCAAAAATGATGATGAATGGGTATTTGCAACTCCTATTTCACAAGAAAAGCTTATTGAAGAGTGTGATCTACGATATGCAAACTCTACTTGGGGTAGTCTCTTTCATAATTATGATGCAGATATTGAACAAAAAACCTCTGCAGTTTGTGCTGTTGGTTTTGCTGGTAGAGAATATCGAATTAAATATTATTCACCAATACAAGTAGATAAAGAGAATAAACAAATAAGTATTCCAATGCAACCGCTATGTAATTCACTCGTTAAGTTTGATCAACAGCAAAAACAGGATGAGCGTATCAGAGATGAATTTATTCGGGACTCTGAGAAGGTAGAACGTAAAAATCCACAGAAAATCTGTTTTTGGTTAACTAGTGAGGAAATACCGCGTATAGAACTAGATAATTAAAATAAAAGAGTGTCCTAAGCGGCTTCACTGCACCTAAATATAGCAGTAACTTAAGGGTGTTAGTGATATGAAAAATGAACAAAAAACAGCAAGTGACTCGGGAGGTAAAATATGAAAAATAATGTAACTACCCAGCAACATAGGAAAGGTATAGAGCAGAAGTTTCTAGAAAATGTAAATGATCATTTCGGTGAAAAATACTTAGTATAATACCCCCAAGAAATTTAAACAGTATCTTTTGAAATTCATTTCCGATATATTGTTGAAAGTGAAATGAACAGAGGGCGTATTTATGAGCACAAAAAGGACAAGTTACTCATCCGAGTTCAAGGTAAAAGTTGTGTTAGAATTATTGGCAAATGAGCTTACGTTAGCAGAACTCGCTAGCAAACATAATA
>NZ_VXKS01000045.1 GCF_008711525.1 Cysteiniphilum sp. JM-1 | reverse complement strand
TAGTGGCGGACGGGTGAGTAACGCGTAGGAATCTGCCGTACAGTGGGGGACAACAGTTGGAAACGACTGCTAATACCGCATGACACCTTCGGGTCAAAGGTTGCTTAGGCAGTCGCTGTACGATGAGCCTGCGTTGGATTAGCTAGTTGGTGAGGTAAAAGCTCACCAAGGCGATGATCCATAGCTGTTCTGAGAGGAAGATCAGCCACACTGGGACTGAGACACGGCCCAGACTCCTACGGGAGGCAGCAGTGGGGAATATTGGACAATGGGGGCAACCCTGATCCAGCAATACCACGTGTGTGAAGAAGGCCTTAGGGTTGTAAAGCACTTTAGTTAGGGAGGAAGGTTATCAGGTTAAGAGCTGGATAATTTGACGTTACCTAAAGAATAAGCACCGGCTAACTCCGTGCCAGCAGCCGCGGTAATACGGAGGGTGCGAGCGTTAATCGGAATTACTGGGCGTAAAGGGTTCGTAGGTGGTTAGATAAGTCAGATGTGAAAGCCCTGGGCTCAACCTGGGAACTGCATTTGATACTGTTTAACTAGAGTTTACTAGAGGATTGGGGAATTTCCGGTGTAGCGGTGAAATGCGTAGAGATCGGAAGGAACATCAATGGCGAAGGCAACAATCTGGGGTTAAACTGACACTGAGGGACGAAAGCGTGGGTAGCAAACAGGATTAGATACCCTGGTAGTCCACGCTGTAAACGATGAGTACTAGCTGTTGGGTCTGGTGTAAAAGACTTAGTGGCGCAGCTAACGCGATAAGTACTCCGCCTGGGGACTACGGCCGCAAGGTTAAAACTCAAAGGAATTGACGGGGACCCGCACAAGCGGTGGAGCATGTGGTTTAATTCGATGCAACGCGAAGAACCTTACCTGCCCTTGACATCCATAGAAGATCCGAGAGATTGGATTGTGCCTTCGGGAACTATGAGACAGGTGCTGCATGGCTGTCGTCAGCTCGTGTTGTGAAATGTTGGGTTAAGTCCCGCAACGAGCGCAACCCTTATTTTTAGTTGCCATCATTAAGTTGGGCACTCTAGAGAGACTGCCGCTGATAAGGCGGAGGAAGGTGGGGACGACGTCAAGTCATCATGGCCCTTACGGGCAGGGCTACACACGTGCTACAATGGGCATTACAGAGGGAAGCGAAGCTGCGAGGTGGAGCGAAACTCAGAAAGGTGTTCGTAGTCCGGATTGCTCTCTGCAACTCGAGAGCATGAAGTCGGAATCGCTAGTAATCGCGGATCAGAATGCCGCGGTGAATACGTTCCCGGGTCTTGTACACACCGCCCGTCACACCATGGGAGTGGGTTGCAAAAGAAGTAGGTAGCTTAACCTTTTGGATGGCGCTTACCACTTTGTGATTCATGACTGGGGTGAAGTCGTAACAAGGTAGCCGTAGGGGAACCTGCGGCTGGATCACCTCCTTAAAGGGTGCGAAAGCACGATAAATATTTAAGAAAGTGCGAGAAGTATTTAAGTGTTTACAATTGATGTTTTTTCAGTAGATTGGGTCTGTAGCTCAGCTGGTTAGAGCGCACCCCTGATAAGGGTGAGGTCGGTAGTTCAAGTCTACTCAGACCCACCATTTTTATGGGGCCATAGCTCAGCTGGGAGAGCGCCTGCTTTGCACGCAGGAGGTCAGGAGTTCGATCCTCCTTGGCTCCACCATCTACGCATCGATATTTAATTAAGGTTCAAAGAATGCTTTGATTTGATTTAACTTAATTTTAATTATTATATTGTGCTAAAGAGATTTATCTGATCAAGGCGCGAGAAGAATGAAAGCAAGAGTTTATAAATATAAATGATTGCTTGAATGATTTGAAGCAAGGCAGTTCAGGTGAATGTCTTGAGCACAAGAAGAGATCTTTAACAATTTATTATAGAGTAATGACCAAGAGAATAAGCGCAAACGGCGGATGCCTTGGCAGTCAGAGGCGATGAAAGACGTGATAGCCTGCGAAAAGCTTCGGGGAGTTGGCAAATAAACTTTGATCCGGAGATGTCTGAATGGGGGAACCCG
>NZ_VXKS01000044.1 GCF_008711525.1 Cysteiniphilum sp. JM-1 | reverse complement strand
AGGAAGCGAACGTGGGGAACTGAAACATCTAAGTACCCACAGGAAAAGAAATCAACCGAGATTCCCTCAGTAGCGGCGAGCGAACGGGGAAGAGCCTGGCATATTTTAGCACATAGATTAGTTGAACATTCTGGGAAGGATGGCCATAGCAGGTGATAGCCCTGTAGACGAAAATTTATGAGTGGAACTAGGTATGCGAATAAGTAGGGCGGGACACGTGAAATCCTGTTTGAAGATGGGGGGACCATCCTCCAAGGCTAAATACTACTGACTGACCGATAGTGAACCAGTACCGTGAGGGAAAGGCGAAAAGAACCCCGATAAGGGGAGTGAAATAGAACCTGAAACCGTTTGCGTACAAGCAGTGGGAGCATGTTTAGACATGTGACTGCGTACCTTTTGTATAATGGGTCAGCGAGTTACTTTTAGTGGCGAGGATAACTGAATAAGGGATCCGTAGCGAAAGCGAGTTTTAATAGAGCGGCTAGTCGCTAGGAGTAGACCCGAAACCGACGCGATCTATCCATGACCAGGTTGAAGGTTGGGTAACACCAACTGGAGGACCGAACCCGGTAATGTTGCAAAATTATGGGATGAGTTGTGGATCGGAGTGAAAGGCTAATCAAGCGCGGAGATAGCTGGTTCTCCCCGAAAACTATTTAGGTAGTGCCTTGTGAATGACTCGTTGGGGTAAAGCACTGTTTCGACTAGGGGGGTTTTGCGACCTTACCGACTCGATGCAAACTTAGAATACGACGAAGTTGAATCACAGGAGACACACGGCGGGTGCTAAGGTCCGTCGTGGAGAGGGAAAGAGCCCAGACCGCCAGCTAAGGTCCCCAAGTTATCGCTAAGTGGTAAACGATGTGAGAAGGCATAGACAGCCAGGAGGTTGGCTTAGAAGCAGCCAACCTTTAAAGAAAGCGTAATAGCTCACTGGTCGAGTCGGCTTGCGCGAAAGATTTAACGGGGCTAAGCGATACACCGAAGCTGCGGATGGTGATTAATCACCATGGTAGGGGAGCGTTCTGTAAGTTGAAGAAGGTGAATTGAGAAGTTTGCTGGAGATATCAGAAGTGCGAATGCTGACATGAGTAACGATAAATAAGTGAGATTCTTATTGGCCGAAAACCCAAGGTTTCCTACGCAATGTTAATCAACGTAGGGTAAGTCGGCCCCTAAGGCGAATCCGAAGGGAGTAGTCGATGGGAAACAGGTTAATATTCCTGTACCGATTGTAATTGCGATGGAGAGACGGAGAAAGCTAGGTCTGCCCGGCGGATGGTTGTCCGGGTGAAAGCGTGTAGGTAGTATGTTTAGGAAAATCCGGACATATGTTGATCTGAGGCGTGAGACGAAGTCAAGCTTGCTTGACGAAGAGATTGATGCTCTGCTTCCAGGAAAAACTTCTAAGCACAGATTATAATTGACCGTACTGTAAACCGACACTGGTGGGTGGGTAGAGAATACCAAGGCGATGAGAGAACCCAGGTGAAGGAACTAGGCAAAATGACACCGTAACTTCGGGAGAAGGTGTGCCCCATTAGGGTGAAGGACGCACGTCTGGAGCTTGAAGGGGTTGCAGATACCAGGTGGCTGCGACTGTTTACTAAAAACACAGCACTCTGCGAACTCGAAAGAGGAAGTATAGGGTGTGACGCCTGCCCGGTGCCGGAAGGTTAATTGAAGGGGTTAGCGCAAGCGAAGCTCTGGATCGAAGCCCCGGTAAACGGCGGCCGTAACTATAACGGTCCTAAGGTAGCGAAATTCCTTGTCGGGTAAGTTCCGACCTGCACGAATGGCGTAACGATGGCCACACTGTCTCCATCTGGGACTCAGTGAAATTGAAATCGCAGTGAAGATGCTGCGTACCCGCGGTTAGACGGAAAGACCCCGTGAACCTTTACTATAGCTTTGCACTGGACTTTGAAAATATTTGTGTAGGATAGGTGGGAGACTGTGAGATCAGGGCGCTAGTTCTGAAGGAGTCGACGTTGAAATACCACCCTGATATTTTTGGAGTTCTAACTCAGGCGCATGCCGAGGACAGTGTATGGTGGGTAGTTTGACTGGGGCGGTCTCCTCCCAAAGAGTAACGGAGGAGTACGAAGGTGCACTCGGTGCGGTCGGAAATCGCACCAAGAGTATAAAGGCAAAAGTGCGCTTGACTGAGAGAGTGACGGCTCGATCAGGTACGAAAGTAGGTCTTAGTGATCCGGTGGTTCTGAATGGAAGGGCCATCGCTCAACGGATAAAAGGTACTCCGGGGATAACAGGCTGATTCCTCCCAAGAGTTCATATCGACGGAGGAGTTTGGCACCTCGATGTCGGCTCATCACATCCTGGGGCTGAAGCAGGTCCCAAGGGTATGGCTGTTCGCCATTTAAAGTGGTACGCGAGCTGGGTTTAGAACGTCGTGAGACAGTTCGGTCCCTATCTGCCGTGGGCGTAGGAGATTTGAGAGGGTTTGTTCCTAGTACGAGAGGACCGGAATGAACGAACCGCTGGTGTTTGGGTTGTCTCGCCAGAGGCATTGCCCAGTAGCTACGTTCGGAATGGATAACCGCTGAAAGCATCTAAGCGGGAAGCCAGCCTCAAGATGAGATCTCCCGGGATTAAATCCCCTAGAAGGGTTGTTGAAGACTACGACGTTGATAGGCTGGCTGTAGAAGTGCAGTAATG
>NZ_VXKS01000043.1 GCF_008711525.1 Cysteiniphilum sp. JM-1 | reverse complement strand
AGGTTGCATATAATGAGCCGTTTGTTTTTGTTTTTTGTCGTAATTAAATGATAATTAAACGGCTCTCTAAATGCTATCAAAAGTTACCTTCATGTGTATACTGGATTTGAACCATGCCGTAATTACTGCCGGGTTTAACATTCATTAACCTTGATAATGAGGACTTAGCATCTGCAATTTCTATTAGGAGCTTATTGGCCTTGCGAATAGATTTAATTAATACGTTTTGATAATCAAGCTCTGTATCGTTTGTATTAACCTTTTGCTTCAGCACTTCTTTTGACTTTTCAAGTGCTAAGGTTGCTTTTTCCTGAAACTCCTTTACTTTTGGATATATCTGTTGAGCTGTCCACGCTTTTAGATAAACAGAAATACATTCCTGTATCAAGTTTTGCGTAGTTTTTCGAATTTGCTCTTGCATAATCATAATGCGATTGGCTTGCTGTTGAGCTCTTGTATAACTTAAACCTAAATCGAGAATATTCCACTGCAAGCCGGTCGAGACATTTAATACTTCGCGCGGAGTAAAGCTTTGTTCACCATCTACCAGCTGCCCATTTCTAACTAAATTTTGGATCTGCTCATTGTTTCTGAAGGAATAGTCCGTACTTACATTCAAACTTGGCAACATCTCAAGATAAGCCATTGTTAGATTTCCGTTTTCTAACATCAATTGCGCTTGATTAACGCGATTATCTAAGTTGTATTTTAGTGTTCTTGCAATAGCTTCTGGTAAATTAATATCATGGGCAATTTGTTGCTGCTTATTCCATATGTTGTTCAGGTTTGTTTGCGTATTATTGAGCTGCTCTTTTTGATCTATTACTGTTGGGGTTATGCTACATCCACTGATAAGCAAAACACTACACACAGCTAAAAAAGTAATTTTCATTTTCATTTCTTTCATCTTTGTTTGCATAATTTTCTACTGCTTCATATTAGACAGTATTTCCAATTTCGCAAACTCGCAAAAAAAAATAATTTGTCTACACTCGTAAAATATAGAGATCAAATTACGGTTAAAGGATGGATTTATGAAACATTACTTGAAACTTAAAAAAAATCAAAAAACTACTCGCTCAAAGTATCTTAGTGATGAGCACTCAATGCCGCTGATCATTCAAAGGCTTGAACCAAGAATGATGTATGACGGCGCTGCAGTAGCAACAATTGATCAAGCTGTTGATCTAAGCGATGGTGTTACAAATGCTGAGGCAAGCGCAGTACTAAATGCAATCAGTGATAATGATCATGCAAACGCAACCCAGAGTTTATATGATATTTTGGGTCATGAAGGAATATTGCAAGAGCAGGATTATTCAGAATATACTGAAGTGGTTTTTATTGATTCAGCAGTTAAAGATCCGCACGTTTTAATCAGTGGTATTGATCGTAATGCAGCAATTGAAATTATAGATTTAAATAGTGATGGTGTTGAGCAAATGGCTCAAGCATTAGAAAAATATTCAAACCTTTCTGCTATACATGTGATATCTCATGGTAATCAAGCAGAGTTACAGCTAGGCAACACAGTTCTAAACGATCAAAACATTGGGCAATATGAGACGAAATTATCTGAAATTGGCAAAAGCCTTAATAGCGAAGGTGATATTTTATTTTATGGCTGTAATGTTGCTGAAGGAGAAAAAGGAGAGGATTTTGTCAATAAACTAAAAAGCTTTACTGAAGCAGATATTCAAGCTTCTAATAATATCACTGGTAACACTCATCTTCAAGGGGATTGGTTTTTAGAACAAAAAACTGATCACGTTAACAGTATCCATACACTAATTTCTCAAAATGAATGGATATACACACTTCATACTAACTCTGTTGGGTTTGATATTATTCAAAACTCTGAAGGGGAATCCACCCTTACCTACTTTTATGGAAGTTGGCATGGCGGTTCCATCAATGCTGAAGGTGCATTATCACTTTATATTCTGAAAGAAAATGGGAATGAAAATAATCCAAATGATTATACAGTAGAAGCATATGGTAAAGGAGGTACAATATCTGATCAAACCTATATTTTTCAAAGGGGGAGCGGACAGACGCAGGGAGTTACACCTCATATTATACTTATTGATGAAGAAAACAATGGATATACAGATACAGAGATAGAAAGTTCAGGATTTGTGCGAGGACAAAATTATTTTTGGGCATCTGATACAGAGCTTTATTCATTTCGTGGGGTAGGAGGCTACGGAGGTTCAAATACTTATAGTCACCAGTGGGCTGTAATTGAAAATATTCAACCTGGGAAATATGTTGCATTTTATGATAATGACCCTAGTGGAGCAACTCCTGCGTCAAGTTTATCTGATACATGGAATCCAGAGGACGCTATCAAAAATATAGTCTTTTCTATATCCTCTTCTGGTAATCTGGTTATTGAGTCAGAGCTTTCTTTGTCTGAAATAGCACTAGGAAATATTGTTGAAAACATACATTCTAATACAACGACGGATAGTAATTTAAGTGGAACACTGGTTAGTAGTGACAGTAATTCAGATAATTTGATTTTCAGCATTGATGGATACTTGAGTAGCTCATTTACGGTTAATGAAGTGACATATGACATCTCGAAAACAGGAAACTATGGTACATTATATTTGGAATCATCTACCGGTAAGTATCATTATGAAAAAATCGTCGCACCAATAGAAGGATTAAACTCTGGCGAGCAAGTTTCGGATGTTTTTACTGTGTCTGTCAGTGACGGTAATTTTTCCTCAACGCGGTCGTTAACTATTAATATAGCAGGTACTAATGATGTTCCGACCGTTTCCCAAACCTTGAATAACATCTTTGCTCGAGAACAAGAAAGTTTTAATTTTATATTACCCGAAAATTTTTTCAGTGATGTGGATGATAATCAGTTAGTAATTTCAGCTATTGGTCTACCTTTAGGATTAGTATTTGATAATGAGACTAAAGTGATTTCTGGTATCCCAGATCTAGGAACTGAAGGAAATTATAATGTCATACTAACTGCAACAGATCCTCAAAACGCTTCTATAAGTACCAGTTTCGTATTATCTATTGAAGGAGCAAAGTTAGATCCGAACAAAATTGTCTTAGATATAAAGCCTCCTGTAAAACATAGTAAAGATACACCTGTCAGCAAAATAGATGCAGAAGAAATTCCCGTTGAGTCTAAAAACATAAGTGAAGTAATGGATTCAGAATTTGGTTTTGGTATACCTTATTTCTTAGAATCTAGTGCTGTCGCGGCTTTCGAGGAAGTTTCATCGGAAACTGCTGTAAATGAAGACGGAAACATTCAATCAGATAGAGTAGAAAACTCTACATCAATAACGAATTCTAATGGAGATAATGCTATATCACCACGTGTAACATCAACCGAAATATATCAAAATGCGTTAAATAATAATGACACAGCTCAAAATATCTCAGACATTGCTAAAGATATTATATATGAAATGAAATCATCGCAGGTATCTGATTTTGAGATTGGTGAAATCGCAGGAGATCTTCTAGATCGCGCGATTTCTACTAGTCAACCTGATGAGACAATTTCCAGCGTTGCTTATAATTTGCATGTAGGCATGCCTAAAAACTCTGTAACACATGAGATATATATTAATAGGCTAAGCTCTGAAAGTCGTTTAACCATAGAACAGATGAAGTCAATCATTATAAAAATTAAGGAGTCTGGAGACATTTCTGGCGCACTTAGTTTGGCTGAGAAATTTCAATTAAACTCGAAAGAGGCTGGCGTTGAAGAAGCAATGAAGCAAATCATCATTGATCTTAATTTAAATACTAGCGAACGTATAGCGCCAAAAAATAATGATATAAATGCAGAACCATCGTCTAGTAACGTTATCCAACTAAATCCTCAAGATGCATACAACGAAAAGATAATGCATGAAAAATACAAATTAGCTTTACTGAAGAAGCAAATTCTTAAGGATTTTGCATAATTTATCATCAATTACCGGCAAGTTCCTTACTTTCGGCTCTTTCCCTTTTCCTGCTTGATAAAAACGATCGTTTTACGATAGTCAAAATCACTTACCCTAAAATTACATTCAAAAAGACTTAAATTCAATATCAATGTTATACTATTGCGTTATACACAATAAAACGTTAATATTATACCATTATCTATATTTATGTATAACAAATTGGCGCACTATAATGATCATGCTATCAGAACTGACCACTATCCAAAAAAATGACCTCTATCGAAGTTTAAGGGTTAGCATCACTCACCACTCAAGTGCTATCGAGGGGTTAACACTTACCTTTGGCGAAACAAAACGTCTTTTAGAGAGCGGCATAACCGCACCCAATAAACCACTGCACGAGCAATTAGTTATTCTTGGTTTTGCTGATGCTTTCGATTTTGTGGTGCGTGAGGCTGAAAACTCTGGTCACAAGTTTAATGATGCTTTCATAAAAGATATTCATGCTATCTTATTTGATAAAGCGCTTAAGGTTTCACCTGAACGCATTGAGCGACCTATTGGTGCTTGGCGTAAAGATGAGCGCCAGATATTAGGGGTTGATATTCAGTTATCATCACCTAATCATATAAATCAAGATATCGGCAATTTACTTTACCGTACACAAGTCGCTATGGATTTACGTGCCATTGCTGATTTCCATATCAGCTTTGAGCGTATTCACCCTTTTGCTGATGGCAATGGTCGTGTCGGTAGATTGCTTATGACTTATCAAGCAATAAGGAATGATTACTTACCTCCACTGATTACCAATGATCATCGCGAAGAATATTTAATCTCTCTAAATAATATTGATACACACACTAAATTTATTGAATCTGCTATTGGAGAAACAATGGAGCTTGTCAGTGGTCAGTAAAAAATCAGACAATCCAACTGCTAAAGTGTTTGCTTATGCTCGCGTATCTACACGCTCACAAAAAACAGACCGCCAAGAAGTTGACTTAAAAGAACATGGCTATGATGAAATTTTTATCGATAAAACCTCTGGCTCAACCACAAAGCGTCCCGCCCTTCAGGATATGCTATCGCGCTTGCGTGCAGGGGATACTGTTATTGTTCACAGCTATGATCGATTAGGTAGATCAACCAAAGATTTGTTTGACCTCATTGAACATTTTAAAGACAGCAAGGTGATATTTAAATCACTCAAAGAGGAAATTGACACCTCGACTGCTATGGGTGAATTGTATTTTACCATATTATCTGGGATTGCTCAGTTTGAACGCAATAAACTAAGGGAAAGAACGCTTGAAGGATTACGAGCATCACCCAACAAAGGTGGCAGACCTAAAGGGCAAGCCAAAGAAACCCAGCAAAAATGTCTTTCTACCTATAACGATTATATGAACAGCCAAATCAAATCAATCCGCCAAGCGCTTAAAGAAAACAATGTTTCACCACGCACTTATTATAAGTGGTACAACGAGAATAAAGCCAAGCTAAAAAATTAGGCATGTATGCTCAAGAAATTATTATTTGATCCAAATATGAATAGTTTTATGGGAGCATATATCCACAGCTAATGCGCAACTTAACATGACTCGCCAAATGTCCGCATCAAATTCTTTTATCATAAGCACCCGACCTGAATATGCTCGATAATTTTAAATGAGTTAACATACTCCCAAAAAGTTGCTCCATTTTTATTTTTGTGCCATAATCAATTCCGGTTCTGTCGCAGACTATACGGTTCTGTCGCAGACTATACTTCCAGCGAAATAGTTGGTACATTTTACGAACTTTAAACAGGGTGCCTCGGGGCTCATAATAGATTTTGGGACTTCCAAGTCAGCCAAAATCGAATCGCTTCCCTCGGCGGTTTATTCTTTTGGGCGGCACGGCTCCCTCTCAAGCAGGCTTCGACGAAAACTGCGTATTCTTCTTCGCCATCTTGCTCCTGTATGCCTCTACGGCTAAAAATATAGCTTCAAGCACAGACTTGCTCTGGCGCCTACGGCACGTCGCGCGCTGGGAATGAAGCCACGCCTACCTTGTCTACTCGACCTCGCGTTCCGCTCTCCATGTCTCGCAGCGTATGCAACCATGTAATATGCTCAACTTTTCAGGTCGTTGGTATTCCAAAGAAATCATCATGCAAGCTCTGCGTTTATATTTATCATACTCTTTGAGTTATCGAGATGTGGAAGAGATTA
>NZ_VXKS01000042.1 GCF_008711525.1 Cysteiniphilum sp. JM-1 | reverse complement strand
CCGCTGAAAGCATCTAAGCGGGAAGCCAGCCTCAAGATGAGATCTCCCGGGATTAAATCCCCTAGAAGGGTTGTTGAAGACTACGACGTTGATAGGCTGGCTGTAGAAGTGCAGTAATGCATGAAGCTAACCAGTACTAATTGCCCGAGAGACTTGGTTATTACTCTATGATAGATTGTTAGAGCTTTCTAGAAGAAGCTTAAGATTTTGGCGGTAATAGTGTTTAGGTACCACCTGACTCCATTCCGAACTCAGAAGTGAAACTGAATAACGCCGATGATAGTGTGGCATTCGCCATGTGAAAGTAGGACACCGCCAAATTATTCGACATTGCAAGACGATGGGACATCGCAACACAATACCAATTCAAAAGGCACCTAAGGGTGCATGTGGTATAGGGATTTATCATAAAAACTTCTGATATTTTTTCTAAAATGACAAGGAAAACCAATGACAACTGATCTATACTTTGTGTGGTATGGATTATCTTGATGAGTTGGCTATGTATAAAAGAAAATATAATCAACAAGGTGGCGTATTACTTATTGCGTTAATTATTGTCGCAGTTGTCTCAATACTATCGGGCTCAATTTTATATATGCTAAAAACTAGTGTTGTCCAGAATCAAGCTATTGAAAACTATAATAACTCACGTAATAGTGCGTTCTTAGCGTTAAAAAATACTTTGGAATCTAATAATTATTTATATACTAATAAACCAATTAGTCCTGTTGTGAATAGCTATAGTTCAGGAAGTGCGACTATTACATTAACAACCACAGTTGAATCAACCTTAAATAAAGCGATTTTTCTAGATAATCTGGCGTTAAATAATGCATCAGGTGTATTACAACATACATCAAAGATAAAGGTAACTTCTCAAACACAACATCAAGCTGATTATGTGGCGATTGTCAACGCACCTAGTCAATACCGTCAAAATAATGATTTAATTCCACAAATAATACAAAACGTTAATGTTCCTGTAATTATTTCAACCAATTTGGTTGCTGCTCAACTGAATGGTTCTAGTGAAATAAATGATGGTACGACAGGATATTTAGGAAAGGTGACAGTCAATAATATGGCAAGTAAATTGACATATACTGATCCTCAGGCTAATAATTACGATTTAGCATTCCCAGATAATAATGCCTATCAGTTGGTACAGGGGTGGGCTATTAGTAATGGTGCATGGTATCTTGATTTATACATTTACGATGTTACCAATACTAAAGCATATCAGACGGAGATAACGCTAGCAGATTTGAAAAATCTGGCACAAGTAAATACATTTTCAACTCTAGTGTGGAATGAAATTATTGGTGCTTCACCACCAATTCCTGATGACTATGATCCTGCATTACAATATCCTAAAGGCATTTATATTACTTATGATAATCAAGTATTTCTATCACTGAAGCCAATCAATGTGGGTATTAATGAAGATCCTTACAATAACCCTAATGATTGGCGTTTAATTATTCCCGCTGGGACGTATCCACAATGGAACACAAACGTTAACTATTATAAAGGAGATATTATTACCTATAATAGTGTACAGTATGTTGCCACGGCCGATAATAATACTAATCAATCTCCACCACCAAGTAATAAATGGGATGTGGCGCAGTTTAATGCTGTACCATGGCAGGCTCAAGTATATAATCCTGGCGATTTTGTAACGTTTAATGGTTTCACTTTTGTCAATGTTAAAAAAAGTAACGATAAGAAGGATCCATATGATCAAAGTAATAATTGGCGCGTAGTTCCTCAGGATAACTTGCCTTTGATATATGATGCAAATATTGTTTATACGGAGGGGTTGCAAATTAGCTATGATAATCAAACTTTTGTTAATATTGTCAGTACTAGCAGTGACCCCTATCAAAACCAGCAAAATCGCTGGAGAATTGTTATCCCTGAATTTCAAGCTCCGGACTATAATGCTAATGTACGTTACTACAAAGGCGATGCGGTTACAGACCCTGGGACTGGAGATAAATATATTACCAATGTTAGTTATAATAGCTCAGTAGCGCCTGGTAATCCACCACCTGGATCCGAATGGGATCTATTGCCACCTTAAAGGAGTTAATAAATATGCGATTGTCTTGGAGAGTTATCTTAATATATATTTTCTTCATATTGAGTATGGTATTTTGTTATGGAGTCTCGCTACCTGTTGGCACAATCATTGTCAGTTCAAGGTTTATTAATGTATATAATGATCTGTATAGTTTTATCATTACTAAAAATACCTCAGATCAAATCAAGGGATGGATCATTGATAATGCAGGTAACCAGGTGACTTATGAATATAATTTTGGGGTAATTGCAAATATTAATAGTGCATATGTTCTACCAATTGATGCAAGCGCTAACCAGAATGTAACAAAGATGCTATTGTTTTTGTCGACAGCCTCTGGGCTTGGGCGTATTGTCGATATCAGCTTAAGCAGTGCTCCGATAATTACGGCAACAACCAGTGTTTATACTAATCCAAGTCCTAATAAATTGCTTGTTTCTGCTCCTCAAGTTTTATATAAAAATCAAAGTAGTTATTTCCTGATATTGCCCTATCAAAATTCAATGGATATTTACAGTTATACATATAATCCTCCCTTTCCGGCAATACCCTCCATAACCTTAAATAGAACGGTTAACTTTTCAGGTGAAACGATTAAGCAGGTATTACCTTGTGACAAGTTCGTCATCGTTATTACAGAGAATAATGCCAGTCTTCCTAATGGTTACGCACATTTTATTGCATTGAGTATTGATAAAGAGTTTGCAACGATAAATTTAGCATCTACAGATGATGTCTATTTAACCTATAATCCTACCACTCAAAAAACGCTTTTGAAAACCGCGAGTGACCCTATTGGGATTGAAGTTCAAAATGCGCCTATGCCATATGGTGTAATTGGAATGCAATCAATACAATAAAATTCTGTAAAATGATTCGTGATAGGTATAGTATGGATGTCAATAATTTAGGGATTTTTAATTATAAATAATGAAAAAGATTTTATTGTGTGTCACAGGCAGCATCGCTGCGTATAAAGCGCTTGAGTTAACGAGATTGCTTGTTAAAGCAAATTGTGAGGTTAAGGTTTTATTAACTGAATCAGCCAAGGCTTTTGTTACCCAATTAAGTTTTGAGGCATTGTCACAACGTAAAGTTTATGATGATTTATTTGCATATACCGATCATCCAATTGAGCATATCGAACTTGCGCGTTGGGCAGATCAAATTGTCATTGCTCCTGCATCAGCTAATACCATTGCCAAGTTAGCATTAGGTTTGGCGGATGACTTACTGTGTAATGTGATTCTTGCAACGGATAAACCGATATTTATAGCACCAGCAATGAATGTTGTTATGTGGCAGAATACTGCAGTACAAGCGAATGTAAATCAATTGAAAAATCGAAAATTTATCATTTTACCACCAGATGCGGGTGAGCAAGCCTGTGGAGATATTGGTGATGGGCGTTTAATGGAGCCTAAGGCGATTATAAAGCATATATTGAAGCCCAAAATAAAAACGGATAAACATGTGGTAATAACTGCTGGTCCCACGGTTGAGGCGTTGGATCCTGTGCGTTATTTATCAAATCACAGCTCAGGTAAAATGGGCTATGCATTAGCTGAAGCTTTTGTTGATATCGGTTGGGGTGTGACCTTAATTTCAGGTCCTACTCAATTAATAGCTTCTCAAGGTTGTGATGTTGTACAGGTGAAAAGTGCGAATGAAATGTATGATGCGGTGCTTGAAAAGGTGAAAATAGCAGATCTATTTATTGCAGCAGCTGCAGTTGCTGATTATCACCCACAAGTTTGTGCTGTTGAGAAAATTAAAAAGACCGATGAAAGTGATGCATTAACTTTGAAGTTGATTAAGAATAAAGATATTTTGGCAAGTGTTGCAAGCTTAACAAAAAACAGACCGTGTTGTGTCGGTTTCGCCGCAGAGACGCATAATGCACGAGAATATGCACTAGCTAAAATTCAGCGCAAGAATCTTGATTTCTTAATATTAAATCAAGTCAATACAGATAACGGGTTCCCTTTTTATAGTGATCACAATGAGGTGCAGGTTTTTAGTAAACATTATCAGCAAGTATTAGCATTACCATTAGCATCAAAGCGTGATATTGCCGATCAGATTGCTAATTATCTAAATGAAAATGTCATAAAGAAAGAAGTTCAAACGGAATTAAATTATGAGTAGGCGAATTAAAGTCTTATCCACTGAGCTAGCCAACCAGATTGCAGCAGGCGAGGTGGTTGAAAGGCCTTCTTCGATTGTCAAAGAGTTATTTGAAAACGCGCTAGATGCTGGAGCGACTGAGATCATTCTTGAGCTTGAGCATGGTGGTAAAGAAAAAATCTTAATACGTGATAATGGCTCGGGTATTGAAAAAGATGACTTGCCATTGACCTTAATGCCGCATGCAACAAGCAAAATATATTCACTTGAAGAGCTTGAAGCGATTAGCAGCATGGGCTTTAGAGGTGAGGCGCTAGCAAGTATTGGCTCGATTGCTAAAGTGAAGATCACCTCAAGAACAGCACAAGATGAACATGCATGGTGTGTGGATAACCAATTAGGTAATGAATTAATCCCCGCATCTCATCCAATTGGAACGACGATTGAAGTGGCAGAAGTTTTTTATAACACCCTTGCTAGACGCAAATTTCTAAAGGCGGAGCGCACAGAGTATGTGCATATTGATGAGCTATTGAAAAAGTTTATGCTTTGTCATTTTAATGTGGCGTTGACCGTTTGGCATAATGGTAAAGAAGTAAAGTCTTATCTAGTGGCAGATACACCACAAAAACAGCAACAGCGTATTGCCGATATCTGTGGCGATGAGTTTATTGATAATGCCTTATTGATTCAAGCTGAAGCAATGGATCTTCAATTATATGGTTGGGTTGCTAAACCGCAGTTTTCAAAGTCACGTGCTGATTTGCAGTACTTTTATGTCAATGGACGAATTATAAAAGATAAGCTTATCGCGCATGCGATAAAGCAAGCTTATAAAGATGTATTGCATCACCAGCGATATCCAGCGTTTATCTTGTTTTTTAATATCGATCCACATGCGGTGGATGTCAATGTGCACCCAACTAAACATGAAGTACGTTTTCGCGAATCACGTTTAGTGCATGATTTTCTTTTTGCTAAAATTCATCATGCCTTGGCAGATACTAAGCCACAATTACCTGAGTTATCTGAAACTGAAAATGACGTTGATTCATTGACATTTAGTATAGCAGATAAGCCTTCAGCCCCGCCAAATCAAAATTGGCGTGATAAAACGCAATATGCTGATCACTTAAGGTCTGATCATCGCAATAATATGACGTTATATGAGCAGTTGATTAATCAAAAAGAGGAAGCTCAATCTTTTGAAAATACCAATGATATAGAAGCACTTCATAAAGTAGAGTTACAAACGCCACAAGATAAATGGCAGGATGCAACGCAATTAGCGATGCCGTTGGTAATAGATGAGGTAACAGAAGCAACGGTAGATCAAAATGTCACAATGACAGAAATAATGACAAAGGCAATGCCTGTAAAAGAGGCCAAAACCTATCCATTGGGTTTTGCCTTGGCACAAGTGCATGGCATTTTTATTTTGTCACAAACGGAAGATGGTCTAATTATTGTTGATATGCATGCTGCACATGAGCGGGTGTTGTATGAAAAGGTAAAAGCACTATGGGCAAGGCATGAGTCTGTATCGCAAGTGCTGTTATTGCCTTTAACTTTTGAGATAAGTCCGGTATTGCTTGATGTGTTAGATGCGCATGAGGAGCTTCTTAATAAACTGGGGTTTGAATACTCGGCACTGGGTGAGAAAACCTTAGTGATTCGTGCAATCCCAGTTTATTTAAAGAATAATCATATTGAAAGTCTAGTCATGGAAATCGCTAATAGCCTTAAGGTCAGTGGTAAAGCCAAACCAATGGATGATTATATACATGCAATCCTAGCAACTATATCATGTCACAAAGCGGTGCGCGCGCATGATCAAATTACCATTGAGGAAATGAATCAATTGCTACGCGATATGGAGCACACGGCAAGAGCAGATCAGTGCAATCATGGACGCCCAACCTGGGTGAAAATGACGGTGAATGATTTGGATAAGCTTTTTATGCGAGGGAAGTGATTAATTCAAAGGACTAATTCTGAAGTACAATGTATCGCTATAACCACCTTCTGGAATATTATTTAAGCCTAGACCTGTAAAGCTTACTGTAGCCGTATAGTTTTTTTGCGTTGGCTCACCCATCGGATCAGCAGGTTCGGTATGTACAAGAAAATATTGATTTGGCGTTAAGTCAGCGATGGATACACCATTGACTTTAACACTGTAATTAATATAAATATTTTCATTTAAGGGCGCATTCGCGATTTGTGGGTAAATCAGCTGTAGTTTAACTTGAACTGAATGCGATCTTTATGTACAAATACCCTACTGCCTTTAAAACATAAGCAAGTTATGGATGAATTTAGCT
>NZ_VXKS01000041.1 GCF_008711525.1 Cysteiniphilum sp. JM-1 | reverse complement strand
GAATTTAAGCAGCCTGTTTTCTTGGCATAATACCTAACTTTTGTAGCTCTACTTCCAGTGCTCTGACGACTGCTTCTAAGTCCAAATTGATTGGCTTTCCACTAAAATTATACCTACCTGTAAAGGCAATATGTGACCATGCCATCGGTGATATCTTTAGAAATTCTCTGATAAGTTCAGGATCAGCATTTGCATTGATCATTTTTTCATACAGTTTATTAAGTATGATAGCGTTATAGGCAACAATAACATTCGATACTAAGCTAACTGTCTCAGTCGAAATACTGTGACTAACATCCCTTTGCCTTTTAAAAATACCATGGTACATATTGCGGATTAACTTCTGTAACTGATGATATGCTTCTGTGCGGTTGCGAGCTGTCTTCATCGCCTTTCTAACCGACATGTCATTTAACATATTAAGCACATGAATGCTTTTGAATATTTTGTTGTACTCATATAGTGCTCTTCTAAGTCCTGCGTAGCGCGAATGGGAATTGAGTTTCCGTATAAGCGTTGCTTGCGTATTATTTTGTGTGATTAAAGATATAAGCACACGTGTGATACCTCTTTTATGCTTTTTAATACGTTCCTTTTCAACTTTGGAAGCAGGCTTAATAATGCCACTATAATGCGAAGGGTCTTTTGTTGAAACCAGATCATCTGTTTCATTTTTTACCCTTTTCATTGAAGGCAAAAACTCAACATCAATCGCATCGAGTGCTACAAAATTTATTTGATTAATGGAGTGACTATCTCCAGTGACTGCATCAACTTTAATATCTGATTTATTATCGTATACCATGTCAAATAAATGGTGCCCTTCATACTCATTCAAACCAATATTCTTGACATTAACAGCAACAAAATTAGCTATTAATGAGAGGACTGATATTCCTTTTCCTTTGCCAAGGTATTTTTTTGAGTATCGTGATTTTATGGTACTGTTTTTTGTTGACTCTTTTTGTCCATCTTGATCAGCCAATAGCTTATCACATAACAAATTCCAAGCTTTAAAAATAGGCAATGAGTTAACAAAGTTTGATATATGAATGTTTGCCTTCTCGAGATTTTCAATTGAAATAAAATCCTCATGGGTATAGCGCAGTGTATTAAACTTAATATCAGACATCTCGGACATTTTCTCCACTCCAAACCCAAAAGCTTCTGATAATATGCAGGCAATCATATTTAATGCCAATGGCTTGTCTCTTTTAACATATTTGCCTTTTGCATGTTCAAATACAGAAAATAAATCGGTTTCTTGGTCAATATAACTAAAGATGTCAGCAATATCTATTTTATTGAGACTTGTGAAAAACGAATCATCATTTTTTACGCTTGCATCATACTGTAGCTGCCATGAAGGGTTGCCATCATCATCGTAACTAATACTTATGCCTTGATGTTCGCCTTCTTTAATATTGGTTTGTAAGGTTTCCCAAGCTTGATCCAGTTCATCTAAAAGATCATCAAGTCTTTGATCACAGTAGATAGCAAGCTTCGGGTAACCATACTGCTGTGCAATTTCATCTACCTTATCAACCATTGAATCTGGCACCATATCGCAATCAATATCACGATGAGACAGGCTATCATTGCAGTACATACGACCTCTTTTGATATGATGGTAAATTTTCTCATAAACATAAAACTCAAAGCGATGCGGGTTGATTATTTGATCCTTGGGATCACTTTTAAGATAGTTGACCATTTCAGTAGGAACACTAAGACCAAGATCATCGGATATTTTTAGTTGCTTTGGTGACTTATTATTGCCATAGTGATTCTTCAATATTTTCATAAGCTCAAATATATGATGATTGCTTTTATAATGCTCAAAGTCGACTGCTAAAAACGTTGGTCTTAGGTACATTGATGTTGTTCTAAACTCATGCTCAACGTAAAGCCATTTTTCAGAGTTAAAATCAAAATCAAGCCCTTCAAAATATTTAGCCAGATTCTCGAAATCGCTTTTTGGTAAGATACTGAAGGCACTTTTGAAAAAATCATCACTGGATTGAGTTACTGATTCCTGTTGAGGAAACCACCTGAAAAACTTTGCGAGTTTTGGGTACTTTTTGATGATATTAGCCATGTAATTAGCCATTTGCGTGTCAGTATGCTCTTTAATTTCTGTCCGTATAAGTTCAACATAATGCATAAAATTAATAATCACATGATCCGTTAAGACTTGATATCGGTGATAGATATAGCAGATCGCATATAACTTTTGATCTTGCTCATTAAGCTTTCTTAACCTTGATACAGGATACTGATCAACTAAGTTGGCGTAATATTTTATGGCATTATTTGATAATGCTGTTTTAGGTAAAAAGTCTTTGGCATACAGATAGATTGATCTTAGGGTGTTGACCTGTTTGACGGTCTTCATAATCTCGCCATAGCTGAAATCAGCCTGATCGTAGCGAATTTTATTTAACGACAAATCGCCATCTTCATTATTGATCAGTTTCTTAATTTCACCACATATTATATTAGGCAACTTGTTAAAGATTTCTGCCAGTCGTGATTGCTCAGTTGCATATGCGTTTGTATAGAGATCTTGAAGTTTGCGATAGCTTGGCAACATAATATTGTTAGTGTCACAAAATTGGATGATTTCTCGCACCATATTATGTGGCTTAGGATGTGTTTTAAGCAAATTTACAGCATGTTTCTCAACTTTTTGAAGGTGCTCACCAGTACATTTCATGTAAGCAAAGTACTCCAGAATTAAGATACGTTGCCGATCTCGAGCATCCCTTGAAATAGACTGCGCTGTTGGCATGGACAATTTATTGTATTTTTCCGTAATGCACTGAATATCTTTCAGAGGCACTGTTTCAAAGTTGAAATCAAAAAATCTTAGCTTTGCCTTAAAATAACCCAGCTGCAATACAAAGAACAAAAAAGTATGATCTGTCTCAAACTTATTTGCCAACGCAAGCTCGACATTATTTAAGCTGAAGTATAACTCACGCTCACTCTTATCAAAATCAGGCAGATGATAATAATAAGCTATTTCTGCATCTGATAAAATATTGACCTTTCTAGCACTCATTAGCGGTTCACTTTAACGGAGGTTATTATTAACGGTTTTAGATTATAAGGATTCTACAATAAAATTTGCAAAACCAGTAAAATATTGTTGTCTACTTTATTAATGTTAAGCTAAGCTGTAAATATTAAAAATAAGTGTACTTTTAGCTATGAAGTATGGATATGCACGTGTCAGTACCAAAGACCAGTCGCTCAATCTTCAAATTGATGCGCTTGAGAAGTATGGTTGCGATCAAATTTATTCTGAAGTTGCCAAGGGAGCCAAGGCAGATCGACCAGAATGGTTACAGCTATTAGCCAAAGTTAAAAAAGGTGATACGCTTGTTATCTGGAAACTTGATCGTATGGGACGCTCTTTGCATCATCTTGTAAAAGTAGTCAACGAGTTATTAGACAAGGAGGTTGGTATTATAAGCCTCAATGATCCTATAGATACTACTACAGCTCAGGGCAAGTTGATGTTTAATCTTTTTGCCAGTTTAGCTGAGTTTGAAAAAGATCTCATTCGAGAGCGAACCATGGCAGGATTAAAGTCTGCACGTGCGCGTGGAAGAATGGGTGGTAGACCAAAGGGTTTACCTGAAGCCTCCATTAAAAAAGCTGCGATAGCTGAAGCATTATATAAACAACAAGAACTGCCAGTTAATGAAATTGCGTCGCAGTTGAAAATATCTAAAACAACCTTGTACAAGTATTTAAGATATAGAGGAGTTTCAATCAATGCTGATGCGTACAAGGACAATATAAAAAATATATAACCACCTAAATGATAAGGATATTTTTATGGATGATTTCAAGCCAAGTCGTACCAAGACATATCAGTATAAGCAAAATGGTAGTGTTTTACTGATCGCTTTAATTATGGTTGCTGTTGTGGCTATTTTGTCGGGCTCTATTTTATATATGTTAAAAATTAATATTGTACAAAATAAAGCAATCGAGAGTTATAGTAATGCCAGAAATAGTGCATTTTTATCTTTAAAAACAACACTCGAAGCAAATGATTATTTGTATACAAACACACCGATAAACTCGTCAGTTAAAAATTATAACTCTGGTAATTCAACGGTGACTGTAACAAGTACAGTATCATCAGATTTAAATAATGCCATTTATCCTGATAGCGTGAAACTTAACAATGCTTCAGCAATATTGCAATATCATGTTCAAATGCAAGTTACTGCACAAGCGCAAAATCAAGCCAATTACATCGCTATTGTTAATGCGCCCAGTCAATATCGTGCAAATAATAACCTTGCAGCAAATGATACGCAAAATGTTAATATTCCTATTGTCATAAAAAGCAACTTAAACTCAGCACAGTTAGATGCTAATAGCCAATTAATTGATGGTCAAGCAGGTTATATAGGGACTATAAACATCAATAATATTACAGACAAGGTCACTTATACAGATCTCAATGCAATCAACTATGACCTTACATTTGACTCCCAATCTACAGGAAGTAATTATGTGCTAACACAAGGTTGGCGTTTAGAGAATGGAAATTGGTATTGGAATATTATAATATATGACGTTATAAAATCAGAAGCGTGGCAAACAGAGATAAACTTAACCAGCCTCAAAGAAACTCCCTCAAATTTTAGCACCTTATTTTGGACAAAAATACTTGATAAAACACAAGGAGGATCGAATGAATATAATCCAAACACACAATATCCTGGAGGCTCTGTTGTTGTATTTGATAACCAAACTTTTATATCTATTCAACCAATAGATATTAATCAAACACCATATAGTAATCCCCAAAAGTGGATCTTAATTATTCCAGCTAATAGCTACCCTAATTGGAATTATCAATGGAATTCACGCTATCAAGCAGGGGATATTATTACATATTTTGGTTTATATTTTATAAGAAACACCTCAGGTGGTTGGACCTATATAGATGCATCAACAATTACTAATAATCCATCGTATTGGTCAAATAAACAACAGTATAACCCAGGGGATAGGGTAGCTTACAATGGTCATATTTTTGTGAACATTCAAACAAGTAATAAGAATCCTTATCAAGATGAAGACCATTGGAGAATTGTTAAGGAAAATGATGAGCCATTTTCATACTTTGATAGCAAAGTAGAATATTATCCTGGCGATCAGGTTAACTATAATGGAAATACCTTCATAAATATAAGTAAGACCAATAAGAATCCTTATCAAGAAGATGAAAGTTGGCGAATTTTAATTCCTGAAAATCAAATTCCTTACTACAATAGTAAAATTCGATACTATCCTGATGATAAAATTGGCTATAATGGCAAAATTTACATTGCTAATATCCCTTACAATCAAACGATAAGTCCAAATAAAAGGCCGCCAAATAACGGCTGGCTAGAAGTTACATCATAATGTGGGAAAAGATATTATGTATTTATTAAAAAATATTATACAAACATTTTTGCTTCTAATGAGCATGAATAATTTTGCATATACAGCAACGTTAGATCAAAATGTAAATCTTTTTGCGATGAAAGCAATTACAATTAAAAATAACATCTATACACTAGTTCTAACAAAAAATGATTCAAATCAAATTTTTGGTCAAACCTACAACTCCTTTGGTGCTCAAATTGGGAATAATCAATCTGTATCAACCCTTAATAGCATAACAAGCGCATACATACTACCTATTGATATTTATAGTAATCAGTCTGCTGAAAATGTTCTGCTATTTTTATTTTCAAACTCAGGAGTACAACAAATTGTATCATTGACACTAAATGCTATGGCTGAGATAAATTCTGTATCAGACTTAAATATAACACCTTCGACATCACTAATGGTTTACGAACCACAAATTATTCCAAATAGTTCAACAGATGATTTTATAGTGTTGTCATATCCATCTTCTATTGTGTTATATAAATATACACCTGCAACACCGAGTTTAACCTTACTGAGGACTGAAAGTTTTACTAATCAAACGGTTAAACAAATCTTACCTTTTAAAGGTTTCATAATTGCGATTACACAAAATAATCTTACACCACCTCCTGTTGGTTATGCGCATTTTATTGCGCTTGGTGTAAATAAAGAGTTTGCCACAGTTAATTTGTCTTCTGTTGATGGTGTTTACTTAACGTATGACCCTATTACTCAGAAAACTCTTTTAAAAACGGTAAGTGATTCAATAGGAGTTGAGATTCAAGATGCTCCTATGCCTTATGGCGTTATAGGAATGCAATCAACACAGTGATATGATAACTAGCAATTAAAAATGAAGCTAAACAATGTGATTGTATTT
>NZ_VXKS01000040.1 GCF_008711525.1 Cysteiniphilum sp. JM-1 | reverse complement strand
ATATTAATGCTGAAAATATGACCATTTACGAGCAGTTCTATGGGCTCGCAGCATAATTACGTCCAGAGTATTGCGCTCTGTGCAAATTCTCAACTAATAATTGAGTCTGCGACAGAACCATATGGATTCTTGCAAAATTAGCTGGAATTCGACTTGCATTAAGCAGTGAAATCTAATTTAGATAAAGTTAGGCAACTTGCCGGTAATTGCTGGGTAATTGCTGGCTGTCTTGTAGAGATTGTACATGACAATTTGCCTAATGTCTGCTACGATTCTTATAAATAAAGGTGTTTCAGCCTGTAGTTCGAAAAATATTTACACTTTTCGGCCTATAACACCGGAACCCCATGAAGAACGTTATCAAGAGCGTCTGATTAAAAACTTAAAGCGCAGAGCCGAGAGTTTGGGCTTTGAATTGGTTGCATCCCCCATAACTAGTGGGTTTGCAAAAGGTTAAACCATAACAGTTATTCAGGAGAAAGTTATGAGTGGAATCAGTATTTGGCAATTATTAATTATATTTGTCATTTTATTATTAATTTTTGGTTCTAAAAAGCTTAGAAGCATGGGGAGCGACCTAGGAGAGTCTATTAAAGGATTCAAAAGCGCTATGAAAGATGCTGATGAAGCCAAAAAAGAAATTGAAGATAGCAAAATAAAAGAAAAGTAGCTTAACGTTTTATTGTTATTGATTTTGGTGGCTTTTTATGTTTGGAATTTCAATCTTTGAGGTTTTAGTAATTTTAGTCATTGCTTCACTATTTTTGGGTCCAAAACAACTGAAACAGTTGGCGCGATTTATTGCACGAATGGTTAAAGGCTTTAGGCAATTAACTCAGGAAATTACGAGATACTTAGAGGCTTCAATAGATGAAAACTCAGATACCAAAAAAAAATGATGGCAAATACTCTATCAATGAATATCCGATTCTAAGCCATATTCATGAACTTAAAAAGAGATTGATTCGTTCTGCTGCATTGTTTGCGTTGGTTTTTATTAGCCTCTATCCATCCTATGATCAAATATATAACTATGTAGTAATCCCGGCACAAAAATATTTACCTACTGGCTCTTCTATTATATCGACCGATGTTACCTCACCATTTTTCACACCATTACGTCTAATCTTTCATATTGATCTACTGATAGTTACGCCATACATATTAATGGAGATATGGTTATTTTTATCGCCTGCACTTTATCGACGTGAAAAGAGATTCTTATTTCCGATAGGCTTTTTTAGTACGATACTGTTTTATACTGGTTTTTTAGTCTCTTATTTTGTGCTGTTACCAGTGTTGTTCCGTTTTTTTGTATCCGTTGCCCCTAGTAGTGTTCAGATTATGACAGATATGACAAAATTAACCGATTTTATAATTTCAACTTCGTATGTTTTAGGGATTGTGATGCAAATTCCAATCATCATGCTATTGCTGACACATTTTGATCTAATTGAGCAACAAACCTACAAAGCCGGTAGACGTTTTGCAATAGTCGGTGCATTCATCATTGGCATGCTAATTGCACCAGATGTTACCTTCCAGTTTATATTTGCATTACCTATATATTTATTATACGAGGTAGGTATTTTAATTAGCGGTGTTTCCAAAAAAACATCACTTTTATAGCAAGGGAGCTCATAACTATATAGCTTACTTTGTATAAAATTTTAATCCCAGTTAAAGGAGTCATATATGACCGATATAAAACAGTTACGCAAAAAGTTTACAAAACTACTTAATGATTTTGTAAAGCATAAAGAAGTCAGTGCCTTAGAAACTAAAATATTTGATCACGTCGTTAGCAGAAGAGATTTTTTGGTGGGCACTGCAAAGTTTACAGCAGTAGCTGCCTTATTAAGCAAAGGTATATTACCGTCTGCTTGGGCAAATAGTGAGAGCGATATTGATGTTCAAGGGGCAAAGGTTCACATTCCAGACACTTTAAAAGCTGAAGTCAATGAAATTAATAGTATTAATGTTAGCTCAGATATGTTTACCGATTCATTCTACTTTAGAGAAATGGAAACAGTATCAGCTGAAGACTTGGAGTGTACTCTAGAGTCGACGCAACTGGTCATGCAGCAAGAATCTTTCCCAGGTGAATTACAATCAAATTTACTGGCAAGCACGATGCTAAATGTAAATGAACATAAAACTTTTGGAATCCCTGAAATCGTCAAAATTACCCCTTTAATGAAAGACTCCGAAGGAAAATTACAACAAAATGTGTCGGTTATGCTAGAAATTGAAAACAAATATCAGGCATATGAAGAGCATGAGTTTGATATTCAAGTTAGCACGAATAATGGTGCATTTGAATTCAATAAGGTCGTCGCAACAAACGGAAACAATCATAATCATATTGTAGACGGTAAAGTACAGTCACAAAAATTAATCGCCTGCGCTCATGTATTTAAGCTTGATACCGATGGAGAAGCTGGTATTGGTAAAGATCCTTTAGGAAAGTGGTCACAATTCTTAGATACCATGGATGAGAAGGCAAATTTATCAGGTGACCCTAGTGCACTTTATTATACCGATCAACTAGCCATTATTTATGAAAATGAAGCTTATGAACCTTCAAGCCCTATTCATGAGGGTGATAACTATCAGCCTAAATTCAAGGTTATGCATCCATTACAAGAGGCGATCAATTTTGCTGAAATTAATGAAACATTCCTAGACGGTATTGGAAATCTGGGTGGGGTAAAAAGTGAAGGTGGTGTAAACGTTCAGTTATTCGGACAAATTGGTAAAATTTCAGATAGAACCATCCGCATGACAATTGATCATATCGGTAGCTATAAAGATAGCAGCGGTCGTTCGTGTGTTTATGGTACTGTGAGGTTAGGTTTTTTCTGGAAAGCTTATTTTGAAACGACACTAGATGGTTGCCTGCCAGGAAAGCCACCAGAAACAAAAGTTATATTATTCGAAATTGATGAATCCCATATTAATCAACATTATGTAAACTTTCAACAAAGCGCCCAACGCATTGCACCTATAAGCCAACAGCCGCTCAGACCTTACGTGCAAACCTTATTTGCACCTTCCCCTTGTCAACCAGATATTCAACGATATGGCTTTAAATTCTTAGCCTCTAACTGTACACCAAGTTCTATCCCAGATATTGGGTTTACTGGAGATAATGAAGACTTAGTCGGGCAAATTTTTACGACAGACTTATTAAGTGCAGACATTGAGAAAGGTAAAAATTTATATACCGTCTTTAGAGATGGGCTTTCATATGATCGCCGAGGATATATTCAGCTACCAGCAAATTACAATAAGATAAAATTAACGTTATCAGATGCTTTCAAAAATGGCGCTTTCTCTCGTTATTTTAAAATTAACTCAAACGAGTACCCTAATGATAGAACTAATGGCTTATTGCCATTAAAGTTGATTCACGATATAACAACTACGGAATCATTACTTCTAGGCCCAAATGATGATCTAGCCAATATTGTTTATTCTCAACTCGTTGGTAGATCTCCAGATCCTGTTACCAGTTGGCTCGTCCCCAGCAATATAACACAATTTTTATTTGATATTACGAGCAATTCTCTCACTATCAATGAGAGCTTGTATGTAGCCACTGGTCCTGATGATGAGTATCTTTTGACCGGTTACGTAAAAATGTATTTCTCGTTAAACAACCAGAGCCTAATTCAAGTCTTAGGTCACCATGCAGGCTTTGCGGATCCATCTAGCTATAATTTACTTTTATGGCGTCAGACCTCGCAAAAACAATATTTTAATCAATATTTAACAGCAACCTCTAGTATTGGATTTTATGATCCAATAGCAATTAATACTAATATTTTACGTGTTTTGCCTTGGCAGTATTATTTTAATAATACAGATTATTTAGTCTGTCAAAACAGCTCAGGCAGTGACCCAGAAAAGAGTTTATCAAAAGGCTTACACAATAGACTAAAAGTAAGCCCAAAAACTACTTACGTCCGTAACGTACAAGACCCTATTAAGTTAGATTGGACTCGTTATAAATACAATGTAATTCCAGCAAATGCCACTGAAGAAGAGGTTATAAAATATATAGAAAATGATGTGACGCTACATACGGCAACATTCACTTGTTACAACGCGTATAATTTACCTGTTTACAATGATGATTCAATTATTTGTGTAGCACTGCAAAGCCCTGCCTTAGTGTCTAATATTACAAATCCTAACAATGTCGTATCCTATAATTTTGACCGTTCATCTACTATTTATTGTAAACCAAATGCGCAAGGAAATGTTGTATTACAATTTAAAATGCCTAGTGACTCTCTAACACAGGGGGTTAATTTTACTTACCAAAAAGTCAGTAAGTCTACAATTAGATCCCTACCTAACTCAAGATACTTAGTTTATAAGCCTGGGGAAAATTTTTTTGACGACCTTAAATCCTATTCGAGTGGCCAACTATCTATAGACCGTTCTAAAGATTATGAGAGAAAATCCCCGAATCCATACGCAAAAGATTACTCCATGAAGAAAGTATACGATGATCAGCTCAAAAGCTCTAAAGATTATAGTAGTGATCAGGCAAGAGCGGCATTTCATTCAAAAGTTGAGGAAGGCATTAAGAAAATTGGCGGAGACACCTTAACAACAGAAAAGAGGCATACACGTATTAATCTATTAGATATAAATAGCATTGATTTATCCGGTGGCGTTAACTCAAATAAAAATTTAACACTTATTTCATCATCTGCGTTATTGGGATATAAAAATAGAAGCGTTGAGGAATACATTACCTCTATGAAAGGACTCAGAGGCTCACAAGCACTTACCAGTGTGTTCTCTGATGTATGGGATGCAGTATCCGCTGCCTGGAATTTCATTAAAAAGGCAATAGATTATATTAAGAGCCAACTAGATGCTTTAATGGATAAAATTGTCAACAACTTAGGGTTTATTGGCGATTTTATCAAATGTGTTTTAAGTTTTGTTCAATCGCTTGTCAATATGGTTTTAGAGCTGGTATTAAAACTAATTATCTTAGTGCTTGAATTTTTGTTTAGTTTGATTTGGCCAGACGGTTGGGAAATTGCCGGTAAAATTGAATCTCTACTTTCTAGTGGTACCAAGAAATTTTCTGACTCTCTTGGTAATGTATCTCAATATCTCAATGATATTGAAAAGCTAATTGATTCCATATTTAATAATTCAATCACAAAAATAAATCAGAATGAAAACGTATTAAGTAATAATCAAACTACAATAGCTATCAAAAAAGCAAGTTCTGTGGCAGAAAAATACTTATCAGATCAATCTCAAAATATTGAACAAGTACATAGCGTGGTGTCCAATGCCAAATTTACCTCGGCACTTGCGTTTGGCAAAGTCTCATTGTCTACAAATATACGCAAACCTAGCACTTCAAATGAAGATGTGTTAACTGAAATCATGCAATTGGTTTCTGATTTTATGACGTTGGCAATTGATAGTATTCCTAACCCTTTGGACTTATTAACAGCTTTATCAAGTGCCTTAGGCGACCCTTCTAAAATTGAAGACTTTATTAATCCTTATGTAAATAAGCTTTCAAGTGATGCCAAGAGAACCTTAGAAGACTTAATTAATATTTTTAAAACTTTATCAAACTCTTTGATAGGTGAAATCCAAGACATTATTAATCAACCATTATTAAATATACAAATTGACTCAGGCATTGCAAACTTTTTTGGGATAGACGTTAAAGTAGAATCTAGCTCTGTTACCAGGCTAGGTATCTTTATTTGTATGCTTTCGAATATAGGATTACTAAGCATTATGCCTGGCATTAGTACTGAAAAAATTAAATCTCAACTAGATGACTTATCCCTAATCACTCAGGGACTCAAACTATCCAACGATGCAGCAGTATATCAGAAAGACTTATGGGTAACATTTCACTATATATATTCTATTATTGGTGTATTTAATGGCTTAGTCAATTTGGCCATAGGTGAAATGATTTCTACTGAAAAAGATAAGACTAAAAGTGCTAAATTGGTGTTAGGATTATCTTTATATGGGCTAACGACATCACAAATCTATTCAATATTACCGTCGGTTATTGACTCGGTAAAACATAAAACATCTCAACTAGACCTCATTGATACATTTTCAATATATGCCCCACCCGGAAAAAATATCGTCAAAATGGCACAATATCCCTCATTTCTAACAAATGTTGGTTATGCCTCTTCTCTCTTAGGTGCGTTGCTAATTTACGCTGATTACAGTTTAAGAGATAAACAGTTACCTATTTCCTTGTCATTAGGAGGATTATCAATCGTATCGTTAACTTTTCTTGTTGGCACTATAGCCTTTAATGTGCGTGATAATAAATATTTCACCTATAAAAGCATACCATTTTCGGGTTATTTTTTTTCTAGCCTTTTATTAATTGATAGTGTGGCATTAAATGCTGCGATGGCTACTAAAAACTTTGAAGCAATACCCATAATAACCGGCGTAAACATAGGGGTAGGCTTAGTTGGCGGCATTACGGCCGCCCAACTTTCTGGTAACGAGAACAACCCAGATCAAGAGGAAGTCTAATGGTTCTGTCGCAGACTCAATTATTAGTGGAAGTGTATTTTTATTGGGTTCTGTCGCAGACTCAATTATTAGTTGAGAATTTGCACAGAGCGCAATACTCTGGACGTAATTATGATGCGAGCGCATAGAACGGTTCTGTCGCAGACTCAATTATTAGTTGAGAATTTGCACAGAGCGCAATACTCTGGACGTAATTATGCTGCGAGCCCATAGAACTGCTCGTAAATGGTCATATTTTCAGCATTAATAT
>NZ_VXKS01000039.1 GCF_008711525.1 Cysteiniphilum sp. JM-1 | reverse complement strand
TACATCATGCAACCGTGATTAGCCTAGAAGGAGAAAGTTATCGTATGAAAAAATAATTTTTTTGCTATAAATCGGCAAAGTTAGTTGTCGTAACCGGAAAAGTTAGTTGACATTTGATAATAGAGGATGTAGATGATTTTGGCATAGGTTTCGTTTTTCATAGATGTCTTATTTTCTGTGTTGTATATGGTTGTCGATAGCTTGCCTTAAGCTTGCTAAATCTGCAAGTGTGTCAGTGTGATCAAATATAGCTATAACAATAATGATGGACATCAGCGGTGAAATCGCTGAAGATAGCAAGCATAATTAGCATGCCTTAATGTTTCATGAATTTACAGCAACTTGCGACACAAAGTGGATTGTCGATTAAAGCCACTGAGAATATTGTTTCACTGTTAAGCGAAGGGGCAACCATTCCCTTTATCGCGCGTTATCGCAAAGAGATGACAGGTGGGGCAAGTGATACAGAGCTTAGAAATTTTTATGAGCATTATCAATATTTACAGAAATTTAACACGCGCAAAGAGGAAATTATTCATACCTTAACTGAGCGTGGTGTTTATGATGAGTCATTAAAAAAAGCGCTTAATGAAGCCAATACATTAAATGATTTAGAAGATATTTATCAACCCTTTAAGCAAAAACGTAATACACGTGCGCAAGTAGCGATTGAGAAAGGACTACAACCGTTAGCAGATATTTTACTTAAAGCCTATGATAGTGAGGCTGCATTTTATGATCGTGCTAAGTCATTTGTTAAAAATGGTATAAAAACCGTTGATGAAGCAGTGCAAGGTGCGATGGATATTGTCGCTGAAATTTATGCTGATAATGCCAAAGAGCGCGCCTATGTGCGTGATCAGGTATCGCGTTTTGGTAGCTTGCAGGTTAAAGCAACCAAAACATGTAATATCCAAGGTAACTTTGCGCAGTTTGATCAATATCAATCTAATGTTAATAAAATACCTGGGCATCGCTTGTTAGCGATCTTTCGTGGCGTGACTGAGAAAGAGCTAAGCATTAAGATTGAGATAGATCATGAGCGCTATAAAGAAACGATCACACGTTTTAAGCTGCCAAGACACGCTGCGGGCGTGTCAGCATTGTTGATAGATGCTTATTATGATGGTTACAAGCGATTGTTATATCCATCAATTGAGCGTGAGGTAGTCAATACGCTAAAAGAGAAAGCAGAAAGCTCAGCAATACATGTTTTTGCTGATAACTTGAGCCATTTACTGATGGTGCCACCAGTTAAGGCGCATGCCGTGTTGGGTGTTGATCCTGGCTTTAAAACGGGTGCTAAATTAGCGGTAATTGATGAAAAAGGTATGTACTTGGCAGAGGCGGTTATATATCCAGCGCCGCCGCATAACAAAACAATAGAAGCTAAAAAGATCGTCAATGATTTAGTTAAAAAATACCAAATTGATACCGTGGCAATTGGCAATGGTACGGCATCACGTGAGCTACAAGATTTCTTCGCTGATTATAATAAACAAGCAGAGCATCAACTTCGCTATACCGTTGTTTCTGAGGCTGGCGCTTCGGTTTACTCAGCCTCAGAAGTGGCTGATGAGGAGTATCCACAGTTAGATGTTACGGTAAGAGGGGCAATCTCAATAGCACAACGCTTGCAAAATCCGATGGCAGCATTGGTGAAAATTGATCCTAAAGCCCTAGGTGTCGGTCAATATCAACATGATGTCGATCAAAAGAAACTGGTTCAGAAATTAAGTGATGTTACCGAAGCGGTTGTCAATAATGTCGGTGTTAATTTAAATACTGCCTCAGCACAGCTATTGGCATATGTTTCAGGCTTAAGTCCACGTTTGGCAAAAGAGGTTGTAGCATATCGCAATAAAGTGGGTGGCTTTAAAAATATAGCTGAGCTTAAGAAAGTCAAGGGCTTAGGCGATAAAGCATTTGAGCAGTGCTCAGGCTTTATGCGTATTCCTGAGGCACATGATCTTTTAGATAATACCGGTGTGCATCCTGAGCATTATGCGATTGCCAGAGGGTTATTAACAAAATCAACTGATGAGCTAAAGCAGATCGATATTGTAAGTTTTGCCAAAATGTATAAGATTGGCGAGCCAACCTTAAGAGATATTATTAAAGAGCTGCAAAAGCCTGGGTTTGATCCACGTGATGAATTGCCTGAAGTAAGCTTTAGTGCTGAAGCCTTGGATATAGACTCGCTTAAAGTCGGTATGATGGTCTCAGGTGTTGTGCGCAATATCACAGACTTTGGGGTTTTTGTCGATATAGGCTTAAAAAATGATGGTATGATTCATATTTCTAAATTAAGTATTAAGCGTGTCAGTCACCCTAGCGAAGTGGTGAGTTTGAATGAGCAATTGCCACAGATTAAAGTCATTAGTATTGACCTTGAACGCCAGCGAGTTGGGTTGAGTCTTGTCGGCTAATATAAAAAATATAAAGAATATAAAAAATAAATGATTTAGAAATTATGAGTAACAGTAGAATAACGCGCTTATTGCACCTTGAGAATGATGACGCATATCACGCGATGAGCATGCCGATTTATCAAGTAAGTACCTTTGACCAACACAATAGTAATGCATTTGAATATTCACGGGTGCAAAATCCAACACGTCGCTATCTAGAAGCGCAACTGGCTATTTTGGATGAAGCGCATGCTGCATTTGCGGTTAGCAGTGGTTTGTCAGCACTTAATATTGTCTTAAGTATGCTAAAAGCAGGTGATGAGCTTATTGTTGGTTGTGATTTTTACGCAGGGTTATCGTTTATCTTGGAAGAGATGTGTCAGGATCGTGGTATTGTGATTAGGCAGATTGACTTACAAGAGCCTCATAATTTAACACAAGCAATAAGTGCAAAAACCAAGATGGTGTTATGCGAGACGGTGTCTAATCCGCTACAGAAAATAACGCCTATTGCTGATTTGGCAAAGATCACGCAAGCGTGCAATATTTGCTTAGTGGTTGACAATTCATTGATGTCATCATACGGTTTTATGCCGCTTAAGTTTGGTGCGGATATTGCTTTGCAATCATCTACTAAGTATCTCGTAGGGCACGCTGATGTTACCTCAGGCGTGATTGCGACTAATACACGGTTTAAAGAAAAGATTGCAAAGATTATTCGCCAAACAGGTTATGCATTAGATCCATTTCAAGCGTGGCTATTATCAAGAAGCTTAAAAACAGTGCATTTGCGCATGGCTGAAGTAACTAAAAATGCAGCAGCTGTTTATGCGTTATTAAAAGCAAGTAAATGCTTTAAAAGTATTTATTATGTTGGTGATTTAACTCAAAAGCATGCGCATTGGCTTAGCGAAAACTGTGAGTCTTTAGGTGGACTTTTAGCGGTTGAGTGTGTTGATCAAGCGCAGTTTGAGCAGTTTTATCAGAAATTAAAATCCTATTTCCCAAAAACGGTGAGTTTTGGTGCGGTACACTCCTCTTTGAGTCATCCAGCAAGCATGTCGCATAAAGAAGTTCAAAAACTGCAACAAATTCAATTACAAGTTTCACCATGGTTGTTAAGATTATCCATCGGTTGTGAGGTGTTAGCAGATACACTCACCGTATTTCAGGAGTTTATCGATGAATATAATCAAACAGCTAAAGCAGCAAAAACAGAAAATACAAAAGAAAAGCAAGATTGCAAGAAAAGCATCAATCAATACTAAAGTCATATCATCACTTATTTTAGGCATTAGTCTATCTGGTTTGTTAAGTGCTTGTGCGCCAGTTGTGATCGCGGGCGCTGGAGCTGCTGTTGTTGGCAGCAATGTTGCCGGAAGTAGTGTCGATGGTAAAACCAATGCCTCGGATAAATCGATTCAATTTAAAGCGATTTCATTATTAAATGATTATCCCGCACTGAAAGGCAACTCCAATGTCGAGCCAGTAGTCTTTAACCATATTATGTTGTTATTGGGGCAAGTGCCAAGTGAGATGCTTAAAACAGAGCTTGCCAATCGCATGGCTAAAATCCCTGGTGTTAAGGTGGTCTATAATCAGCTAACTATTGGTGATCCTGTCGATATCGGGGATTATTTGTCGGATAGCTGGATTACCTCTAAAGTCGTTTCATCGATGGTTTCAAATGGTATCAATAGCTTGAAGTTTAAAGTGGTCACTGAGAAAGGTGTGGTTTATCTATTGGGTGTAGTCACCCAGAAAGAGGGTAATCAAGCATCGAGTATTGCCGCAAATGTTTCTGGAGTTAAGAAAGTCATTGAAGTATATGATTATGTGTCTTATCCAGTTGAAGCACCAAAAGCAGAACAACAAAGAATAGAGCAAAAATAATGGGTAGTCTCAAGCAAAAAGAATCAAAAAGAATGAAGTATGATTATGCTGTGTTTATCGGACGATTTCAGCCGTTTCATGTTGGACATCTGCATAACATACGTTACGGATTGTTGCATGCAGAAAAAATTATTATTTTAATTGGTTCAGCTTTTAGGGCGCCAAGTATAAAAAATCCTTTCTCTTATGAAGATAGATGGGCAATGATTCTATCTGATTTAAAAGCTTCGGGTATTGATCTGGAGCGTATTATTATCGAACCGGTTAGTGATTGGTTTTATAACGAAGCAGGTTGGCGCAATGAAGCGCAAGAGCGAGTTGAGCAATACGCGGATAAAGACAGTCACATCGCGATTATAGGGCATCAAAAAGATGCTAGTAGTTATTACTTGAAATGCTTCCCAGCATGGCAGCATATTGATGTTACTAATTTTGATGACTTTAATGCCACAGATTTTCGTGTGAAGTTGTTTAAGGATCATATATTAGATGCAGATTATCTTATTGATAATGATGATGACAGGGGTAGTTTAAAAATCTTGCAAAGCTATATGCAAACATCCAATTATCAAGCATTGTGTGATGAATTTACCTATATCGCGAGCTATAAAGCTTCTTGGCAGGATGCGCCATTTAAGCCGGTCTTCGTCACCACTGACGCAATGGTGCTATGCAACAAGCATTTATTGCTTATTCAACGAAAACAAGCGCCAGGCAAAAATCTATGGGCATTGCCTGGTGGTTTTCTAGATCAAGATGAGCGTATTATCGATGGTATTCTGCGTGAACTAGAAGAGGGAACAACGCTGTCCATCATGCCAGAGGAAATACCTCAAACACTGATAGCGCAAGAGGTTTTTGATCATCCGGATCGCTCATTACGCGGGCGTGTTATCACGCATTTAGGGTTGATTATGTTGCCCCAAAAAGAGTTGCCACAGGTTACTGCGCAAGATGATGCCAAGGCAGTAAAGTGGGTTAAGTTGGATGATGTGCTTGAGAAAATGTCCGATTGCCTTATGGATGATCACTATCAGATTATTAAGTTTATGACGTCTAAATATAAGCTAATCACCTAATTTTTGTGCGAAATTGTTGTTTTTTAGGTCAGTTATTTTATTTTTTGGAATCTCTTACTAGACTTGAAACTGACTAAGATGTGTTTGAACCTAAAGGAGATTAGTTATGAAAAAACTATTATCAATTATCGTTATTGGAATGTTTTTAAGTGGTAATATGGCGATTGCAGCTGGTACAGATTTTCCAGCTAACTCAGTCATGGGCAATAAAATGATGAATAAAGACTTCAAGTCACCATCTGTTCAGCGCCAAAATGCGACCGTATACTTTCAAGAAACCGATCTATGAACTTTGTAATGTGTTAGATGTTTCTCCTCGCAGTTGCTTGGGTGTGTAGTGACATAGCGGTTCCTCAGCTAAATAATCGTCCCTCATGAAATGCGCCCGAGCTCTGCAGCCTCCGCAGATTTTAATGTACTCACAATTACCACATTTCCCTTTGTACTTTTTAAAGTCGCGTAAATTCTTGAAGATCTCAGAATTCTGCCAAATATCTTGTAGTGATGATTCAAAGATATTGCCAGCACTTAATGGCAAATAACTGCATGGATGGACATTACCTGTAACATCAATCGTTAAAATGCTTTGTCCGGCAATACAGCCCTTGGAACCACCGCTTGAGAAAGAAAGTGCGCGTGACTTAGTATTTAATCCAAAAAACTTATTCTTTTCAAAACGTACGCGATAATAATGAGGCGCGCAAGTTGGACGCACCAACATATCTTCTTCCTCACTTTCCATTGTGTAGTGCCAATCTAAAGCATTGTCATATTTATCATCATGTAACAGCTCTTGCATAAGCTTATGCCCACGACCGGTTGGAACAACCATAAACATATACCAAGCTGTTGCGTGTAGTTGTTTGGCAAGCGCATAGGTTTCTTTAATCTCATGGTGATTTTGTTGCGTGAAAGAAGAGTTAATAATAAAAGGGATGTGATGTTTATTCAATAGTTCAGCAGCCTGGAGCGTGGCATCAAAAGCGCCTTGTTGTTGTCTGAAGTTATCATGTGTGACATTATTGCTACCATCAAGGCTTAAAGAAACAATTTGAATACCGGATTTCTTGATCTCTTGGCAGGTGTGATCATCGATTAAAGTGCCATTAGTCGCTAATGCCATACGCAGTCCTTGCTTAGTCCCATAATAGGCAAGATCAAAAATGTCAGATCGTAATAGCGGCTCGCCACCTGAGAGTACTAAGCAAGGTTTGGCAAATGAAGCAATCTGATCAATTACTGAAAAACCTTGTTCAGTTGAGAAATCTAAATCCTTATATTTGCCCAAACAGGCACTAGAGCGGCAATGTACGCAAGTTAAGTTACATTCTCGAGTAGTTTCCCATGCGATCCATTTGGGTTCAAAGTTCATAAATAGCTCGGAATAAAAAGTTTGACGTATGGTAAACGAAGCTTACTCAATATTCCTTGAGATAGATCAATTTTAAGTTCAGTAACTGTAACTACCCAGCAGCTTGTTAATTGAACTGTGGGATTTTGCCATTAAAGACATCCGCAATGGTATCAATAACCTTCCAACCCTGTTTGCGAGCAGTCGATAATAATGTGCGAATACGC
>NZ_VXKS01000038.1 GCF_008711525.1 Cysteiniphilum sp. JM-1 | reverse complement strand
GGACAGCGCTAATGATATGTTATTCATACGGTCTTTTTACAAGGCTGGGCGATGGGAAGATATTGAAAGAATGGCTTATGCAGGCGGGTTAGCAATGGCTTCCTAAAATACCCACAAATCGCAAATGCGCCCTGGCAAAATGGTCTTGGGCTAACCGCTTCATTTGATTATACCTTCGGTAAATCAGCAACTGATTTAGATAAGATCTCTGACAATAATGGTAAAATCAATAAAGCCATTGCCTACTACACAGCAGGATTAAATCTTACCTACACACTGCCGCTATAATCAGCTGCATTAACCTATCTAACACTCATCGCAACCTAATTAGTGGTGAGTATACTTTTTGCAACAGGCTATTTGATCGACTTCTTCCTTTCCCTCTGATCATAGTCTGTTGCAATAGAAGCGTTTAACAGGGGGAGAACCAATCGGTGGTCTCTGTTGAGCGAAAGTTCAAAGACTGTGCTCTCCTCGAACTTTCGCTCAACAGAGACTATTCGGTTGGTTGCGCTAAAGCTCAACGGGTGAAGGGGAGTTAAAATCCAACCTACTGCAGCTTCAAGCCACTAGCTTCAGCTGCTTGATACATTACTTCAGTGCCTAGCTTTTGACTAATTTGATCAAACACACTCAATGGTTTAGTGAAGTTAACCACCTTCATATCATTAAATTTCTCACGTTGCAAACTATCAACTGACGCAAATCCATCAATCAACCCATATTTCTTAGCTTGTACGCCTGAAAATGGCATACCTGAAAATATTTTATCTTCTTGCTTTTTATCAAGGCGATCGCCTCGCCCTGCTTTAACCGCATCGATAAATACTTGATGTGTTTCAGTCAGCATCGCTTCCATTTCCGATACTTGCGAGGCACTTTGTGGTTCAAATGGGTCTAAGAACCCTTTGTCTTTACCGGCTGTGTATAATCTACGTTCAACACCTATTTTCTTTAATAAATCAACAAAACCAAAGCCACCGGCTCTCACACCAATCGAGCCAGTAATTGTCATTTTATTGGCATAAATATCTTTAGCACCTGACGCAATATAATAGCCACCTGATGCGCAAACATCGACGCACACCGCATATAATGGCGTCTTAGGATATTTATTTTGCAAATAACGCATATGCTCATAAATATCATCCGATTGCACTGGCGAGCCGCCGGGGCTGTTGATCTGTACGATCACCGCTTTAGTGTTTTTATTTTTAAATGCCGCATCCAAACTGTCATTGATGCGTGTGGCATTGGCATTGCTATCATCGGCAATGACCCCATCAACCTTAACTAAAGCAATATGGTTTTCATTATTAACTGGTTTACTGCTAAAGCTTTTAATCAAAAGTCCAATAATGATAATCGCAACAACTAACCAGCAAAAGCGCCAAAATATACGCCAGCGCCGTGCGCGACGTTGCTCAAGAATGTAGGCATCAGCAATACGCTGTAAATGTTCAGACATAGTATTTCCTTATTTGTTTAAAGAGACATAAAAACAACCATGGGTTTAATGGTAGATGATTTGATAGAAAAATACAGCCCTAGCTGCGCTATTTATGCTTTCTCAGTAATAACTGTTTTGATTGCAAGCTCTTGCAACTGCTCGTTTGAAACTTCAGCAGGCGCTTCAGTCATCAAGCAACTCGCTGTTTGTGTCTTAGGAAAAGCAATCACATCACGAATATTAGTCGTATGGGTGATTAACATTGTTAAACGATCTAAGCCAAAGGCAATTCCACCATGAATTGGCGCACCATACTGCAAAGCATCTAGTAAGAAGCTAAACTTCTCTTTGGCTTCTTCCTCATTAATTCCTAATAGCTCAAACACTGTTTGTTGCATTTGTTGATCATGGATACGGATCGAACCACCCCCAACTTCATAGCCATTGATCACCATATCATAGGCGCGAGATAGGGCTTTTTCAGGATGCGCTTTAAGCTCGTCGACATTATCCACTTTTGGCGCAGTAAACGGATGATGTAATGCATACAGCCTGCCATCTGCCTCTTCAAACATCGGAAAATCAACGACCCATAACGGCGCCCATGCTTTGGTGTGTAGTTTAAGGTCTTCGCCAATTTTGACGCGTAGCGCGCCCATCGAATCATTGACGATATTTGCTCTACCCGCACCAAAGAAAATAATATCACCATCTTTGGCTTCTGTGACTTCAAGCACTCTTGTCAATGCTTCATCTGAGAGGTTTTTGACAATGGGTGATTGCAGTCCTTCTTTGCCTTTCGCCATCTCATTGACCTTAATATACGCCAAGCCTTTAGCGCCATAGATCCCAACAAACTTGGTATAATCATCAAGCATTTTACGTGTCAAGAGTGCATTGCCATTAGCTAAACGCATCGCAATGACACGTGATTTTTCATCATTGGCAGGTGCTGAGAACACTTTAAACTCTTCATTTTGCATAATGTTTTTCACATCAATGAAGTGCAACGGGATACGTAAATCCGGCTTATCTGAACCATATTTAGCCATCGCTTCAGCATAGCTAATCACTGGAAATTGCGATGGGAAGTCCGCATCTGCCGTTTGTTTAAACAAACGACGAACCATATCTTCCATTAAATTCATTAACGTATTTTCATCGATGAATGATGCCTCGATATCAATCTGAGTAAATTCAGGCTGTCTATCTGCACGCAAATCTTCATCACGAAAACATTTAACGATCTGATAATAACGATCAAAACCAGATACCATCAATAGTTGTTTAAACAATTGCGGTGATTGCGGTAACGCATAAAACTTACCATGATGATTCCTACTTGGCACCAAGTAATCACGTGCACCCTCAGGCGTTGCCTTAGTTAAAAATGGCGTTTCAATATCCAAAAATCCATGCTCATTTAGGTAGTGACGCACAAACTGTGAAATACGCGCACGCTGAATCAAGCGATGTTGAATCTCAGGTCGTCTTAAATCGATATAACGATATTTCAAACGCACATCTTCACCAACATGTTGGTGCTCATCTAACTGAAAAGGAATGGTTTTAGCGCGATTAATAAGCTCTAAACTTTGTCCAATAATTTCAATCTTACCACTGGCTAAGTTATTGTTTTCCTGACCAAGAGGACGCAGTTTAACAAGACCTTTAGCTTTAATCACATATTCATGACGCACATGATCCGCTTGTTCAAAAACGCTCGCATTTTCTGGTTCATACACCAATTGCACAAGACCCGTGCGATCACGAATATCTAAGAAAATAACACCCCCATGGTCACGACGACGGTGCACCCATCCACATATTTCAACGGTTTTATCAACCAAAGATTCATTTACTTCTGAACTATAATGACTACGCATTTTTTATCCTTTAAATAACATAACATAACAAAGACATATAAGCCGTTAAGCATATACAAATATGTGACAGATAACAATTATTGAGACTGGGAGTTTTGCAAATTTATGTTTTAAGGTATTGAATTGAATTAAAAGCCGGCATGCTCAAGCAGAAACGCTTCTTCCTCATCACTCGAGATTCGCCCTAGTTGCGCATTGCGATGTGGGTAACGTCCAAACCGATCAATAATTGCTTTGTGCGCTATTTCAAACTCTAAACTTCGACCATTACCTAGCTCGGTATAAAGTGCCAACGCCTGTTGATGAATGGTTTTGGACTCACTATGCATATAAGGCAAATAAGCAAACGAACGCTCACTATCACTTAATGTTTGATCTAGCTTCAACAGCACTAACTCTTGTGCTAACACTAAAGCCAATGAATCATAAGCAAAAGCTTCTTTTGTATTTCTAAAAATATTGCGCGAAAACTGATCGAGCACAATAATCTCTGCCAAACGTCCCTGTGCTGTTTCGCGCCATGTAAACAACTCACCACGAGATGCTGCTTTGTGAACTGCCAAAAATCGATCTTTAATGCTTTGATCCAACGCATCACTCTTTGCAAACCAGTCTTTTGCAGTTAGCTCTTTAAACCAAAAGTCTAAAATCTCTTGATAGTGCATACCATGCCCTCTTAAGTTTAAGTTTATGCGTTTTAAAAATAATGCGTTGAATGCTGGATTTGTAACGTTGCCTGCAACACCAGTGCATCCTCATGCTTATCACCAACGCGATAATAGTTCTTACGAGTTGAAATTTCTTCAAAGCCGTATTTTCTATAGATGCTAATTGCAGGGATGTTGGTAACTCTCACCTCTAAAAACAACTTCTCAATCTGCTTATAAGACAAATGATTCATCAAATAGGCCAATAGCTTTTGCCCAAAACCTTGATGTTGATATGATTTTGCCACTGAAAAATTAAGAATTTCGGCTTCATCAAAGATTACTGAGATAACCGCAAAAGCAATCAGTTGATGATTAAGATCAAATAACCCCCATGTCTCTGTATGCGCGGACAAAATACTATCTTTCATTTGTGATGCTGACCATGGGTATTCAAACACCTCACGCTCAATGTCCATCATCTGTGGTAAATGGTTTTCACCTAACGGCAAAATCTGATACTGCATAAAGATTCATCATGGTTTGTTTTTTTACCTCGGCACGATTGAGTTCATGCAGCTTAAGCGCATAACACCTATCATGCAAACTTTGATCTAACAAGGTTTTTAAAGTCAAGTTTTCATCATAGAGAATTATCGCACTTGAGGCTATATTTTTTTCTGTTTGTGCTTGATCTTTTTCAATAAAACATACTGAGAACTGTGTAAACATCGCATTTATAAGCGCTTTAACACGATCCTGCTGTTCCAAAGTAGATATAATCACGCTCAGCTTATTGGCAATAATATGTGTCTCGTCCGCTGATAGCTCCTCTTTATGAGCAGGATTATCTTTAGCATACCAACGCGTAATAGCTAAATGCTGTAAAATCGCATTTTGGCGCTCATTTTCGGTCATGCAAACTAGATCCCAATGCTCGATAATAGATTACAAATAGAGCGCACGGTATGTGTTAGCCTTGGGTGACTCACCTCATACTCAATAATCGCCTGTTCAAGATCGCTAAAATCTGCTTCTTTAGGATCTTGCAGCTTACTCATTTCTACTTTTTGTTTGGTCAAGTTAGCAATTTCAAGCGCTTGTTCCTTTTCGCTCTCAGGCAAAGATTTCAGTTCAATCTGCAACTGATCTAACAACTCGGATAAGTGCTCAGTATCATCAAAGTTTAATTTATCTGACGTTTTAAGAATTTCTTTGATTTTAGCAATTGTATCTTGTGGCATAGCTTGCTCCTAGCGCCTTTAGTTTGCTTTTATTCTAGGTGTTAAGCGCTTGTTTGACAATTAACTTACTGGGAATAAATTAATTTTATTTTGACAGCGCAAAATACTGTCATAATTATGAATACTATAACGCTCAACAAGACGCTTACATACTTCGATTGCTTTAAATGAGTTACCATGTTTATCCAAGCGCGGTGAGTAAATCGCAATCCCCATCAAATCAGGAACAACGACATAAATCCCACCAGATACGCCACTTTTGGCAGGCAGTCCAATCGAGAACGCCCACTCACCAGAATAATCATACATGCCACATGAATACATCAAAGACAAACAGTTTTTGACTGTTTCTGGTTTAAAGATTTCCTCTTTCGTCACGGCACAACTACCGGCATTGGCAAAGCTTGCCGCAATCGTTGCCAAAATCTCACTATTAAGCTCGATAGAGCATGCCTGAAAATATAAATTAAGCGTACGATGCAAATCGGTATTTTTTGGAAAAGCTTGATGCTCACGCATAAAATAACCCAAGGCATAATTGCGATCTGCTGTTTCTTTTTCAGAGTTATATACGGCATTATTAAACGTAATCTTCTGACTGTCTGCCAACTTATAAAGCGCTTGCATGATATGATTAAAACGATCTGCCGGATTGGATTTACGCTTGATCATCGAACACGACATAATCGCTCCGGCATTGATCATTGGATTATGCGGCAAGCCTTCATCGTTTAATGTTAACTCATTGAAGTTTTTACCACTTGGTTCACGCCCAATATGCTTATGCACATGACTTAATCCATTTTCTTCTAGTGCCAGAGCGTACAATACAGGCTTCACCATCGATTGCATACAAAAGCGTGACTTATAATCACCAATGCTGAATTTTCTACCATCAACTGTACACACAGATATTGCAAACTGATTAGGGTCAACTTTTTTAAGCTCAGGAATATAGCTTGCCACTTTGCCTTGTTGATTAGATTGTAAACTTGCATGAATATCACTTAGATAAGTACAAAACTCTTGGAATTTTTCATCAGAAATCATTATTTTAATTTTATATTTTAGCCTTTGGAAATAGGGCTTATTTTATACCTATCTTCAAATATTTAATAGCGTTTATTTCATTGCCATTTACATAGATTAAACCAGACATTCAAATAAAGAATCCCTATCTACAGGATCAAATCAACACCTCACTGCTAAAAGTCAAATAACTCTCCTAGAAAGCTCGATTTTTTCTTTTTTTTATGTGTGTTATGCGCGTTCGATCCTTCAAATTCATGGTCGTAGCGCTTTCTATCCTTTTCATTATGCTGATCATCATTGGGTCGATACGTCCTCGCTATGTGAGCAGAGTTTCGCTCAATTATTTTATCTAATTCTCCTCGATCCAACCATATCCCTCGACAGCTAGGACAATAATCAATTTCCACATTATCTCTATGTGTCATTAATAGTTTTTCATTAGTACAAGTTGGACAATTCATTTAACACCTCTCTTAGTTAACGCTGATAACAACAATTGGATGCTAACAACATTTTGCCATAAAGCATATTTTTGCTTGAGAATTAGAGGGATTTCCCGATAGTATTTATATATCCATACTTAATGACATTGACCAGTGAGATCTAGTACCTATTTATCCACAAGCAAATATCCATTATTACGACTATTAAGCTATATGCGCGGTTATCGCAAAGATTATCTTTTAGCACTCTTATACTCAACGCTCAACAAACTTTTTGACATCTTCCCTGAAATTCTCTTAGGCGTTGCTGTTAATATGGTGGTATCACGGAAAGATTCATGGATTGCACAAATAACTGGTATTAGGTGACAATTAGCTTTACCGATCACGACAACTAGAATTGCCGGTTGAATCATGTAGGCTATTCCTTAATCAATAAAGCTGCAGATAATTAAGATTAAGGTATGGCAAGAAAACGAGTCACAACAGAACAGGTAAAGCTATACATGAAACTCAGACAAGAAGATAAACTCACCCAGATTGGCTGCGCTGCTAAATCAGGCTTTAGTG
>NZ_VXKS01000037.1 GCF_008711525.1 Cysteiniphilum sp. JM-1 | reverse complement strand
CATCAAGAAACAACGTGAAATAAGCTTATGTGAGAATAGAGTTAAAAAACTTCATTTGAAATCTCTGGCGTCAAAGCCTTATTTTATATGATCTCCAGTCATTTCCGGTCAGGCACTAGATAGCCCCTTTGTAAGACTATGTTCTGAGGTATCAGAAAAAAGATGCAATTGTGTTCTGCTTAACACTTCATCTAGACTGACTTCATAACTACAGAAACTATCATACCGTTGTGCTGTTTGCGGCATAATAAATGCGCTTATTTCTGTTGTTTTGTTATCTTTTTTGCTTAATATAATCTTCCAATAGCTGCTTGGAATTTGGTGAGAAATCGTGGCAAAAGGTAGCACCGGCATGTATGACTCATATAGAGTTCCTGTAAGAACATAGAGCACATGACCTCTTTTTGATAATTCTCGTTCTTTTAGCTCAAGCTTCTGCCAAGGACCTTGGTTGAGCTGTGATTTTTGAGGCGTAATATTTGACAAATAGTTGGTTTCTTTCCAGCTGCTGTCTGGAGAGTTGCCAAAATGTCCTAAGGGAGCTTGATGCCCTCGATCATAACTCTGTAACATGTGTGCATCAAGGTAGTCTCTTGGTGATAAAGTTGAGTTTGGATCAATTTTAGGATCTTGACGCCACTTTCGCTGTGTTTTCCCACCAATGTTGCTTGAGATAACGCGATAAGCAACCCAGTCGGCAAATTTTGTTTCTATATTAGCGCTTAGTGCATAAGCAGAACGGTTCAAATAAACATTACTAATAGGTGTTTGACTAGGGCAGCAATTATCAATGCAGTTTTCACTTTGGAACAGACATGATGCAGTGGCAGAATTAACAGCAGTTATAATTAATGTTGTCAATACCCCTATGGTCAAATTAAAGGTTGTCATAACTAGCCACTCGTATAGTAAGTTCTTTTTGTGCTAAATTAATAGCGTATTTTGCGCTAATTACGCCATTTTCTTGATAGGAGCGTGAAAGAATGCTTGCAACTTGTTTATAACTAATACTTGGATTAATTCGGTATAGTAATGCGACAATCCCTGATACATGTGGGGCTGCCATACTGGTCCCCTGAAAAAAAGCATAGCGACCATTAACCGTTGAAAGCACTTTGCCATTTTCAGGATCAATTTTCGAATCTCCTCCTGGTGCTTTGATGATTGTTGATTTTGTAAACCAGTTATCGCTGGCATAAGTAGAATAAAATGAACGCTTTCCTGTAGGACCAGTTGCTTCAACAACGATGGCATTTAGGTTGGGGCAGCCAGAGGGGATGTCATTCCATAATTCATGCCCATCATTTCCAGCAGCAATGACGACCGTTGATCCCATTTTATTTGCTTCATTAACAACATATTCCCATGCATGACACATCATAGGCATAACAAATAAAAACCAATCAAATTCATCAATACCAGCATCAACTCTGGACATACCCAAGCTAAGATTAATCACTTTGGCTGGGTTTGGATTGACACCTGCTTTAGCCTCTGGAGAGCCTGCGGCCCATAAAACAGCCTCTAATATGGCATTCGTATCTCCAGAACCATTATCCTCTAAAGCTTTAATGGGGAGTATTTTTACATGCTTATCAAAGCCAGTTACACCATGAATATAGGGACCATTGGCACCAATGATGCCAGCCACATGACTCCCGTGATAAGACCCTCTATCAGTAATGTGGTTATCAACAACAAGAGGGATTCCATCATCTAAGCTATCCAGTTCGTCAGGGAATTCACTATTACCTCTTTGTAATAATTGGATTTCCTCCATAGTCATATCAAAATCACTGACACTATTAATGTCATCAGTCATTTCATCCCAGTCAGGTGGATTTCCTATTTCAGTCTTAGCTTCATTTAGTTTTTGATAATCAATCCAAAAATGTCTGCCAATTTTTTGATTGAGCTTACTATCTAGCTCTTTCATGTAATGGTAGGGAGTACCTGTATCAATAATTGCTACATAAACATCGTGCTGATTCTTATGCGCATAGTTTAGAGGTATTTCATCGAGCATAATACCTGCATCAGGCTTATACATTGACCATTGATAAGCAGCGAAGTGATGATTGGTAGTATTTGCTTGGGTGCTCATAACGCCTACTGGCAATGCATGTAATTTAAAACCATTTGGGATGCTATATCCTGCATCAGGATGGTTCTTTAAATACTCTGTGTGTTGATGATAAAATGATGCGTAGTCAATCATGCTATCATGTTCACCATAGCTAAGTGAGCATGTGATAAAAACGCTTGAGATGCTAATTAAGTTTTTGATTTTATTAAGTCCCATTTTATACTCCATTATTTACGATTGTTGATACGTACGAACCGAATTGATGTTCGATATATTTCCTTTGGTTAGTTTTCTTTGCGGGGGAGGGAATTTGGTAGACTCAAAAGTCCCCTGTAAACTAACTACATTCTATGCTAAATGGGCTGCATGCGAATGACTTGTCTAATACATTGCATGTTGTAACGAGATGAAACGGGGCTTGAAATTATACGACTCGTTACAACATGCAATGTATTTAGGGTGAGTTATTGTAGGAAATAAGATAATTTGTTCTTGTCACCTTGCTGTTTTAGTTAATTTTGCAACTTCTTAGCTGGCGTGTGTATGTTTTTAAGGTGGATAAGCCGCTGTTAAAATAAAGAGAGTCAATATAAGCAATTTGGAGGCAGTTGATATGGCACTGGTTTATAATAGTCACATGATTCTAGGACATAAATGTAAAGGGTTAATAAGAAGGGTTAGCATTAGATTGTTACTGTTTTTTATGTTGATCAACCTTGGTCAGGGTTTTGAAATACAGGAGAAAACAGGCTTAGAGACGATTAAAAATATCAATGTAAGTTTCAAGACTGGGGCAGTTCATCAACAAAAGAAGGGTTTAGCCATAGAAGGTAGTTGGAGCAATGCTACAAATGAGTTAATGAATTTGTTAAGTCATGGAACCATGTTTAGTAATTACTTAAATTTTGTATTTAAAGTGAATAACTATACAGTTAATGGCATCATAACCAAAATACTTGTTTTTGATCGAGAGGGAACAAATGGTAATGTGGAGACTTATGTAGCTATTGGTTATTCTAATGCGGATTTAATCATCTATAAAGCCAATATGAATGTCAATGATTTAGGCTATCTAGGACCAGAAATAGAGGATAAACAGACAGGCAAATTTATTGAAGGCAGTGTTTTAAAATATACTGCACAGGATTTCTTTGGTAGTATGAGTGAAAGCTATGCAATTACTTCTTTGACTTATTTTCCGAATGTAAATCCAGAAACACATTTATTTGATAAAACTAAAGGGCAGTTGTTGATTGGATTTGGAAGAACAAAAAGTATTTTTCAAGTTGCTAGTCCTGATATTTTCTCAGCTACTTTTCGTTACGCGCGTCAAGAAACTGAAAAAGGAGGGGGGCTTGCTGCGGTTGAGTTATCCAATCTAGCTGGAGTGCCAAAAGTTGTCACTGTGTTACCAAATGAAAATGACTATGGCGTTGCGAATGTATATGTTATTTATCAACCAATTAACGCTAATCAAGGAAGTTATAATCGTGCTTTCGTGGTAGAGTCTGTTGCGACTAGCCAACACTTCAGCATGGATGTAGGTTTTGAAATACAAAATGTTGGAGGTATACCTATACCTATACCAACTTCAGGCACATTAAACTTTCTACAAGATTTCTTAAATCCATTTAAAAAGCCAGTAAGAGATGATGTTAGAAGATATAGTTATTTCCTTACGGAAACAGGTGACGCAGTCCATAATGTTACAACCAACAAAAATAGTGATAGTTATGATATTCCAACAAATACCTTGGCAACTTCGCATGCTATTTTTATGGGGTATTCAGATGGTAGCTTATGGTCAATTCATCTAGGGACAGATGCAATTAAGCTGATATCTAAAACCCCAATACAGAATATTTTTCCATTAGATGGAGCCGTTATATTTCAGGCATTTAATGAGCAAACACGAACTTTGATTGCTGCAACCGAGCATCAGATGAAGTTTATAACCTTTGATGAAACTTATGATACTTTAATTAATCACAAAACTTGGGAAAATGTTGATGGTATTTACCCAGTCATATATAGCCACTATGGCAATAGAACCTATATCATTATGAGCGATGGTTCTTTTAATGTTTTTTGGTATGATAGTGAGGTGAATGATTATCAGCAACTTCAGCTATCATCTGCTAATACGCTATTTAAATCTATAACAGCTCTGGAAGTTGCCGAAGATGGCGAGGTGGTTTATTTTGCTGTAGCTAATGCCCCTAAGGTAGCAATGGCAGATGTGTTCTTATTGACTTATGATATGAATGAACAGGAGGTAACAAAAGTGAATAGGTTAAATCAAGAGCCATTTGATCATCAGGTTGAAAAAGCTAAGTTTATTTATTCCAGTGATAATGGTAAAACACCTCAAGGGGTTAGTATTGAGATGTCAAAGCGAGGATTAAAAGGTCCTATTGTTCATTACGGTGGCAAATATACTTATCACTTTGACGACAGAGAATGGCAGATGATCATTGGGAATAATATATGCGAAAGTATTGCTTATCCAGATGATTTACAAAAAAATGCATGGCTAACTAAGGGGTCATGTTATCCAGTTGAACCATTTTAGAAAAGAGATTTTATAGATGAACATCATTAAATATTATATTTTAAGCCCACTTTTTGGTATAAGTTTAGTTTCACTATTATGTAGTAATATTTCCTTTGCAAATATAACAATACCATTAAATTTTCGAATGGCTGGTGATTTGGGTGAGATTTCAATCGACTTTAATCCAGAGTCATTGATCACAGCACAGCCTCAGTATTCAAACTATGTTAGTCATGAAGTTATTCATAAAGCACACCCAGACTTAGGCTATAAATATACTCAACTGAACTTGACCTTAACAAAGGTATATGATGAGGACATGCATACGATGCTGTATAGCAGAATTAGTGATGGTGGTTTTGTGGTAGATCACCCCGTTAAAAATTGCTCTAGAAGCTCTGATGGGTATGTTTTCAATTTAAAAATTGCTATTAATGGTAGCTTGGTCAAAGGTGAGATCATCTTGCTACATTGTTCAGGAGGGCTCTTTGGTCTTGAGCATTTATATATTCTGGCAAACAATAACCCTAATGGTCGCTACTTAGAAACGGTGAATGGTCATCAGTACACCGTTTCACACACCTATTATGGCAAGGGAGATTATGCAAAAGATAGCTTCACATTTAAATTAAGATAACAGATATTGTTATAACCAGTAGTCTAGCGTTTTTAATTTATCAATAACAGAACTTAGTGCATCTTTAATCAAGGTGTTTTTGAGTGACTCTCGATTAATAAGCATATAGGTGGTAAATTGATTGCTAGATAGCTCTGGTAATATATTTATTAAGTCGGTGTTTTCAGATTTGACAATAGATTCAGGCAATAGTCCGATTCCATAATTTTGAGTAACTAATTTATGTTGCATCAGTACGGCGTCTGTACCAATGGTTTGTTCCAAGCTAAGATGTATCTCCTGCTCGCTATTAGTTTCTTTTAATGTCCATATCCTATTGGGATGCAAATTATTATAAATACAAATATGCTTGGTCAAATCATCAGCAGATTGAATTTCTGAGTGATGTTGTAGATACTTCTTACTAGCATATAGTTTGTGCGTTGTAGATAGGCTTAACTTAACAATCCACTCCTCATCATCGATTAAATGTAACAAACTATCATGTATAAAAATCACGTCAAATTGATCAAAAAGGGCTTTTGAGATGACGCCAAAATTTAGCATTTGATAGTAGGTGTAGCTTGTCATTTCAACGGAAATATTAGGGTGATTTTGAAGGATAGCATCAATACATTGTTGACCAAAAAAATAGTAAATGCCGATATTGTTAAAAAAGCGAATTTTCATATTTTTACTATCAGATTTATTGGTTAGTTCAAGAATACTATCATTCGTCATCTCAATTAAATTTTGTAATCTTGGTAAAAATTGCTGACCAAAGTGGGTCAGTTCAATTCTCCCACTTTTAGTAGAAATTAAATTTTGCTTCAAATGAAACTCAAGTCGTTGAATTTTTCTTGAGATCGTTGTTCTGTGTTCGCCTGTGTGCTCAGCAGCACCAGAAATTGAACCAATTTTTATTACTTGTAGCAAAGCCGTTGCATCAGTAAAAAAGTCCGTATACATATCTGAATTCCTTATTGTTATACTTCCACTTATCACTTGTAACTGTAGCAAAAAAAATAAAAATAGATAACATTATTCGTATTAAAGTAGAAAGAAGAAGCTTACATCTATAGCTCCCTAGGTATGGAGTTTAGAGTATTACCATCAACTTCTAACGTTATTTGACTAAAGAAGAAGTAATGACAATATGATTTTAGCAACGTTTAGACCCATTTTGATATCATTTAAAACTTTCATTGCTTCGTTATATTGTGCTTCTGTCAGAGCTGATGAGCATTGACCAACACAGATATAAAACATTGAACCATTATTACCTTGAAATAGTAGGGGGGGCTGAATGTTTCCTGATGCTGAGTTATATGATATATAACAGTCAGCCTGTTGCAATGCATCATCTTTTATAGCACATATTTGTACCCAATTATACATATTATCTTTGTAGTCGTTTGCACCATAGATCGTTCCGGAAAATACTACTACACCAGAGTAATCATCATCGTAATCACCGTCGTCGCAAGTCTCTTCTGATCCATTGTAACCAAAGTTACACGTTGTAGCACCATAGTAATTAATTAAGGTTTTAAATGTATCTGTGCATGAAGATGAATCACCATGAACTCCATCTAATTCAAAGTATATCTCGCTAGAATCACTAGAGTCGGTTACGCCATCATAGTAAGAAAAATCAGCATCAGGGTTGCAGTCCGTATTATATGCTATAGAGGATTTGTTTAAGGTCATTAAGGCCACGTTACTATCATCATCTATAACTAAACCATATCCATCGGTGGCGAATGCACAAGTATAAAAAAATAAAAATAGAACAATTAAGATAGGTGTTTTCATCATATGTAGCTCCTTTTTTCGATTAGACGCGAGTAGTCGCTTAATAACTATTAAAGCATTGTTTGTAACTACCCAGCAGGTTAAACTTTGGTAAATCGTGATTTTTAGCAATTTTTCTCGATTTGATGTTTTCATTTGCAAATAAATATGGCGTAATTTGATCGATGGATATGAAACTAGAAAAAATGATTCAAGAGCTATTGGCTAGAATCGACACGCTTGAGCGTGAAAATGCTCGATTAAAAGA
>NZ_VXKS01000036.1 GCF_008711525.1 Cysteiniphilum sp. JM-1 | reverse complement strand
CAGCTAAATTCATCCATAACTTGCTTATGTTTTAAAGGCAGTAGGGTATTTGTACATAAAGATCGCATTCAGTTCAAGTTAAACTACAGCTGATTTACCCACAAATCGCGAATGCGCCCACGATATTTTTCTTGCACCATCTCGACCAGTTACTAAAATCAAAACCTAATAACTCGTATAGCTCCCTTGCCGATACTGCTTGTTTAAATGCTTTATATTCTTTAATACTAATCATACCTTCACCCCCTTACTTGCTTTGCTATCGCGCGCTTTTATGCGGCTATCTATCCATTGGTTAATGTCTGACTCCAACCAGCCGCTAGAGCGCTCGCTTAACTTAATAGGTGCGGGAAATTTTCCCTCTTTGGCTAATCGATATATTGATGCAGTAGAAAGGCTTGTTTTCTCTACCACGCAAGGCAACTTAATAATATTCGAGTTCATTGTCTAACCCTCCCTTAAATACATGTTTATAAAACTATTACTTAACAAGACATGGCGCCGCGTCTTGTGATGTATTATGGGAAATAAAAAAGACAAATAAAAAGGGGGTGAATATGGGGTAATTAACCAATCACCCCACATTTAAATCCTTATTAAATAAAGGGTTCAGGTATATTGAAAAAAAATGAAAGTCACTCTACATTTAGTGTTTTTCTGCAGTATCTTCCATGCTTCTTCGTCCAGAATTTAAGGTAAATAGCTTCTGCTTCTTAAAAAAATCATTAAACGTTGTTTTTGCTACAGTAAATAACATTGGTGATGCCTGTGTCAGTATTTCATGAACCTCTGCCTTTGTATGGCTTTTCTTTACTACCCCGAGATTTATAGCAGTTTGCAAAACTAACTCTCGTTGCTTTTGAGTACTATTTACTACTCCACCAGCATCTTGCTCGCTACTAGCATTATGAGGCATCAACTCTAGACTAGATTTTTTTTCTTCAGCGATATGTTTATTCTCAAAACTTAAAATATCATCGATATAGATATACAACCTGTTGACTGAAATATTTTCTGGAGTTACAAACTCAACTGCTTCACCCTCATTAATATGAACCTCCTCCAAACAAAATGTGTAATACTGCTGAAGGTTGACATTACATTTTTTTTTGCCAAGCTGTATTTTACTACCTGTAGCATAGACACCATACTCGCGCAAAAGAATAAAGGGCTTCTCAAGAACTGTAACGCTAAAACTTTCAAGACAACAATCATAGATTTTCAGTATCTTTTCAAATTCCTCCCCAACATAAACAGACAGCGCATTTTTATCAACCACACCGCTATCGCAAAAATCATGCTCAAAACTATAATAGGTAGTAGTACACATAACTGCTTGGAGCTGCCATATACAACTAAAAAAATTCTCATCATTATTTTCAGCGTAAATACTTATCTCATAAAATCTTAAAAAAGACTCCAACGGATCGATTCTCATTGGCAGCTTGTGAAATGATATTAATTCACTAACCTGTCTAACTGTTTCAGTGGTGTTTTTCAATGACCACCTTTCCAATAGATCACCATAAGCTATACGAACAGACATGGGTAACTTAAAGTTAATGTTTGGCTTACTTAAATTCACTTACTTTCCCAAGCATCCACTAGATAAAACAGTGCCACACTGGTGGATAATCAGCTATTCGGTAGCGAGCCTAGACACTGTTTAAGACGTTGTGACAGTTTAAAATAAAATTGCTGCCTAGGGTAGTGAGTCAGCACTTAAAGATATGTAATACATATGCTCAAAACACCATCCCCCATTGGGGGCTTGGGTATTGCAGCTCTTGTTTTAACTTCCTCAATTTGAGGATAGAGGCGATTGAGCAAATCTACTTGATATTATAATATCAACTACCCCGCTTTGAAATCAGACATATTAACAACATTCTTACCATCTCTTAGGTTATCTAGGTAGTCTGCCCATATTTGCATCATTCTAGTACGCTCTTTAATATATTGCGCATGGTTATAAGCCGCTTTTACTTTATTGGATTCAGTATGCGCTAGCTGCAGCTCTATCATATCACTATGAAAACCATACATGCTTGCCATTTCATAAAGTCGTGTACTTGCCATATGCCTAAAACCATGCGTGTCATGCTTTGGCTTATCTCCTTCTTGCATTGGTTCTGCGCTATCTGATGAATGTTTATAACCCATTGCTCGCAATGCTAATCTTAACGAGTTTATATTCACAGGATTATTAGGCTTTTTTGCACTGGGGAAAACGTATTTTCCATTACTAGAATATGATTTCATTTGCTCAATAATAGCCCATGCTTGCTTTGACAATGGCACCATATGTGCTTTGCGCATTTTCATACGCTCTGGCTTAATATGTATTTGTCGCTCATCTTCGTGTATTTCCTCCCACTCAAGTGCCGCTAATTCACCAGGGCGCAACATCACATAAGGGGCAAGCTTTAATGTCATAACTGTAGTATAAAAACCATGGTAATTATCAATATCACGCAGAAGCTGACCTATATCCTCTGGCTTCGTTACTGCTGCATAGTTTTTGCCTTTTGCTACTTTTAAAACAGGGCTGATGCCCGCTACTGGATTATGGGAACATATACCACTAGCCACACCATAAGCAAAGATTTGATTCAAGTGACCTTTAACTTTATTTCGCTGTTCAAAATGCCCTTCAACTTCAAAACTTTTTAAAAACCTAACAACTTCTGGAGCCTCTATCTTATCAATACTCCTTTTCCCAAAAGTTGGCAAAATGAAGCGATTTAGCCTACTAACGGTTTGTTTGTAATGACTAGCAGAAAATTCATTCTTTTTGACGTCTAACCAATAGGCAGCAATATGCTCAAGCGTCTTATCATTTTCTGCTTTCTGTTTGTCTTTATAAGTTTTTGGGTCAACTCCATTTGCAATTAAAGCTCTATATTCCTGTGCTAGCCCTCGTGCTTGCTTTAATGAAACATTGGGATATAAACCAAAGCCAAGCCAATTCGCCTTACCATTTAGTGTATAGCGAAACTCCCATGCTTTACTATTATTTGCTTTAATTGATATATATAACCCATTACCATCATTAACACGATATAGCTTATCCATTGCCTTCAAAGCCTTTATTTTAGTATCTGTCAGCTTCATAGTGTATATTCCAAAGTGTATAGTGAAATGAAGTTTAGCACAAAAATGCCTTATTGCCTTTTCCACTATACACTTTACTATACATTTAAATGCAAGTCCTTATGAGATGCTATAAAACGTTATGAACACGTAAAGCCTTATAAAACAAGGGATTAAAGATGATAATGAGATGATTTGAGGCGTTGTAATATGATTATGTGGTGCGGACGGGGAGACTCGAACTCCCACGGTTTCCCGCTGGAACCTAAATCCAGTGCGTCTACCAATTTCGCCACGTCCGCAAAGACTGGGGTGAACGATGGGACTTGAACCCACGACAACCGGAATCACAATCCGGGGCTCTACCAACTGAGCTACGCCCACCATAAATTGTAATATTGCAGCCTACTTGCTAGAGCTGCTATTTCTAAGTTCGGCTCGTGCCTCACTAAGAAAACCGATGCTGCGCTGTCCGTGCTCCGCCCGTTCGATCTAAAACTGTTTCACAGTTTCTTAACGATCTCACCCAACTGAGCTACGCCCACCATAAACTCTTTTTAATGGTACGCCCGGCAGGATTCGAACCTGCTACCCTCGGCTTAGAAGGCCGATGCTCTATCCAGATGAGCTACGGGCGCATTTTCTCTTCCGCCATTGACGGTAAAAAATGGTCGGAGCAGAGGGATTCGAACCCCCGACCCTCTGGTCCCAAACCAGATGCGCTACCAAACTGCGCTATGCTCCGAATATTCTATAATGGTGGCCAGAGGCAGAATCGAACTGCCGACACGAGGATTTTCAGTCCTCTGCTCTACCGACTGAGCTATCTGGCCAATGCCGCATATTAAAGCGGATTTACCCAACTCGGTCAAGCACTTTTTTGAATAATTTATTGCATCCGCCAAAAAGGCTACAAACTAGACAAATAAAGGCTTTAGTTGTTTGCATTAAATACAATTTCATGCCCAATCTTGCTGTTTTTTGCGCTACAATGCCTTCCACTCATTTTTAATGACTAAGGAGAAAAACCCACTATGTTATCAATTATCGTTGCATATGATCAAAAACAAGGCATTGGCATTAAAAACAGCTTACCTTGGAAACTATCTGATGATTTGAAAAACTTTAAAAACCTAACTGAAAACAATTATATCGTCATGGGACGCAAGACCTTTGACTCGATTGGACGCGCACTGCCTAATCGCAAGAATATCATCCTTACACGCCAAAAAGATTACACACAAGATAAGTGCGCCATCATTCATGATGTTGAGCATATTCTTAATCTAGCCAAAGAGAAACCACATTATGAGATATTTATCATTGGTGGCGCTGAGATCTATAACGCTTTTTTACCTTTTGTCGATCGTTTATACATTACCAAAGTGCATGCATTAAAAGAAGCTGATGCTTTTTTTCCACAGTGGCAAGAAAAAGAATTTAAGCGCATTGGACAACGTAATTATCAAAAAGATCAAAACAATGAATGTGATTTTGATTTTGAGGTATGGGAAAGACTTTGAAGTTAAGTATCAACATTCAAGTCAACTACTCTATACGCCCATCCGTAAGTCGATATACCTTATCCATTTCGCTAGCAAAGCGCTCATCGTGTGTTACAACAACAAATGCAGTTTTAAATTCATTGCTCAATTGATGCATTAATTGCAATACTTTCTCGGAATTCTCCGCATCAAGATTACCAGTTGGCTCATCAGCTAAAATACAACTAGGCTTAGTCACTAAAGCACGCGCGATAGCAACTCGTTGGCGCTCACCACCTGATAATGTACCAGGCTTGTGTTTAATGCGATGCGCGAGTCCCACCGCTTCAAGCATGTGCACAGCATCTCTGTGCGCTTTTGCTTTAGAGATATCTTTACGCATCATCAATGGTAACATGACATTATCTAATGCACTAAACTCAGGCAATAAGTGATGGAACTGATAAATAAAGCCCAGATGCCTGTTTCTTAATAACGCACGTTTATTGGCTGACAATGCGTCCATACGCTTTCCCGCAAGATGAACTTGACCTTTGGTTGGCGAATCAAGACCCGCGAGCATATTCAAAAGCGTGGTTTTACCAGAGCCCGATTGCCCTAAAATTGCGACCTTTTGTCCATACTCGACATGCAAATCAATGCCATGCAAAACATCGGTTTCAAGCTTACCTTCTTTATAAACTTTATCAACACATTCACAAAAGATAGCATACTGATTCAATTGAATATCACTCATAACGCAATGCCTCCGCTGGTTGAACTCTTGAAGCACTCCACGCTGGATAAAGTGTCGCCAAGAAACTTAAAATAAGTGACGCAATGGCTACATGCACTAAGTCGCTCATAACGAGCTTTGATGGAATAAAATCAATTTGATATACACTTGGACTTAAGAATTGCACATGAAATACCACCTGAATCCAATTAACGATCTCCGTTGCATTAACCGATAATACGATACCTAAGAGAATACCAATAATCGTACCAATCACGCCAATGGCTAATCCTTGAATAATAAAGGTCATAATAATTTGCCGCGATGACATCCCTAAGGTACGCATAATCGCAATATCTGAACGTTTATCAGTAACCACCATCACAAGCGACGATAATAAATTAAAAATTGCCACGGCAATAATCAGCATCAAAATAAAGAACATCATCGTTTTTTCCATTTGCAATGCTTGAAAGAAGCTCTTGTTCTCATCCGTCCAATCGCGCGCCATATAGAAATCTGGCAATATTTGCGTATTTAACGTCTCCTTTAAGAACGGTGCTTGATAAATATCTTTGACACCAAGTTGCAATGCGCTAACTGAATTGCCCATTTGAAATAATTTAGCAGCATCATTGATATTAACCAATGCATAATAACTATCATATTGATAACTGACACTAAAAATGCCTGAGACTTTAAACTGCTTTAAGCGCGGAATCATGCCAGCAGGTGTTAGATTTGCTTGTGGCACAATAAGGGTAATTTTATCGCCAACTTTAACGCCTAGAGAGTCTGCTAAATACTTACCCAGAATGATATTAAACTTACCCGATTGCAATGATGACAAACTCCCTTGTTGCATATGCTCAGCAATAGGTACTACTGATCCTTCATATTTTGGATCAATTCCTTGAATCGCAGCAAAGGCATTGGTGGCATTAGCGGATAACATGCCCTGCCCTTCGATAATTGGAGCCGCACCTGAAATACGCTTATCTTTTTGCTTAAGTGTTTGTGCTAGATTTTCCCAGTTATATAGCTTACCACCGGCTTGATAGACCTTAACCGGTGGCACCATCATCAAAATACGATCTTTGATTTGTTCATCAAAGCCATTCATCACTGACATTACTGTAATCAAAACAGCAACACCAAGAGCAATTCCAATAAATGAAATCGCTGAAATAATCGAAATAAACTGATTTTTCTTTTTTGCGCGCAAATAACGCAAACCAATAAACAAGGGTAACGGTCGATACATCTAGTTATCCGTCAAATTAAACGCATCGGCATCATAACATAGTTGTGCTTGATGACATACAGCAATGCGATGAATAAGCCTATGCCATATAATGGCAACCTTGGTGAAGAAGTGCTCGTTAACTCTCAATATTAAACTTAATTTGAACTTATTTGCATTTTACACTTGATTTTAAACTTTTTTAGAACATAATAAGCAGTAGATCAACGCCAATGAGATAGGTTCATGTTAAATAACAAAGAACAACAAGTTTTAAACATTATCCAAAGTTTTCAGGCTGAAAATGGCTACTCACCTACCTTTAGTGATATTGCAGATGCTTTAAATCTCAAATCAAAAGCTACAATTTCTTACTATATTAAAGCGCTCAAAGAAAAGGGTTATATCCACATCCCCAAAGGTAAGCGCAAGCATATTGAAATCATTGATCAAGCAGATAATGAACAGCACAATCTGCTTCATTTACCATTGGTCGGCACGATTGCCGCAGGTTTACCGTTAGAAGCTTATGAGGTGATAGAAACCATTGATTTATCTGAGCTTTTGAATATGCCTGATCGCTATTTATTAAAAATATCGGGCAACTCAATGCAAGACAGTGGCATCCTAGATAGTGATTTGGTGCTCATTCAAAAACAGCATGTTGCCCGCAATGGTCAAATTGTCGTGGCATTAATCGATGAAAAGGAAGCAACATTAAAAGAATTTAAAATGCAGGATAATAAAACTGTAACACTTATCCCCCACAATGAAGACCTCCCCCCGATGATCTATCCTGCGCATCGCGTGAGCATTCAAGGTGTTTACTTGGGAATGCGCTTGGATAGGTCATTTTTGCTATAGAAAAAGAGAAGGAGAAAATCATGCTGAAATTTAACGGTCAAATCAGTTATACTTTGCAGCTGAGTAAATATGAACAAAAACATTATGAACAACGCCGCCAAGCGCTAAAACAGCGTCTTTATCAAAGCGTATAATGCATAATTTCAGTAAATAAAAACGAAACCAAACCAGGAGGGTTTATGAAACATTCATCTTCATTTGAAAATAATTTGCACCATACCGAGCTTAAGCTTGAGGCGGAAGAAATGCTAAGTGCCGGCGTGCCTTTATCGGTGATTGCCAAAACACTAAAACTAAAAATCAGCGACATTTTAGACTTGCAATAAATTCAGATTACATATGAGCTTAACTGCACTGACGACGATAAAAGAGCCTCTGAGCCTAAGTGACTTTTTAACACAAGTTAAACAAAGCATCGATGAGCGCTTTAATGGCAATCATGGTTATTGGGTGCGTGGTGAGATCTCGCAATGGCAAAAAAATGCAGGACATTTTTATGGTGAGCTCGTTGAGTTTGACGATAACACCCAACAACTGGGTATTCACCATGCTATATCCAATGGTTTAAGCACCTATATTGCGATGCTTTCGGCAGCATTGAGCTCATATGATGAAGTCAAAAAGCATCTTGCTAAAGTCAATATTCATTTAT
>NZ_VXKS01000035.1 GCF_008711525.1 Cysteiniphilum sp. JM-1 | reverse complement strand
TTTAATCATTGAGTAATAGATTCATCAAAATGTGCTGGAAATAACAATGCTGAAGGTCAAATTTCAGCCTATCTGTTGCGCTGAAAATGTAAAATATCGCTATTTCCGTTCAGGCACTACCTATGAAAAAAGCTTTAAGAATCAAAAATTAAATTTTACCAACAAGGGAAATGCCTTGATATTTTTAGAGCTTAATGGGGCGTGTAAAGCGCAAGTTGATTCGTCACAAGAAAGTGGTGTCTGCTTAAATCAAGATGGGTTTACGCGTTTAAAGGTTTATCCGCAGCAATCGATAGAAATTGATGTAAGTAATTATCAACAATCATTTCAGCTATCAATTGTCAAAGCGGATAAAAGAGATGTTCAACGTATTGAATTACAAAGTTAATAGCTGAATGCTCTTTATAAAATCAACATTATTTATGTTGTAAAAACAATTCGACTTGAGTTTATTTAATACTAACTTTCATATCAACAAACAATAGGAGAAAAATATGAAAAAATCGGTTAATTTTATTTTGGGTTTTGCAATGTTATCTAGCATGGCTTCTGCTGCTAATACTACTCATGGTATCTCAGCAACTGTCTCTACTCAAACGATAGACATGCCATCTCCAAATATTAAATTTGCGCTATACAATGGTAGTGGAGTTAATGGGACACAAGGCGGGACATCTATGACAATTGATTTAGGTAAAGAGATCGTGATGGTTGATTTGGCTTCGCTTGGATACAAGAATACAGCTCCGAGTACAGAGCCTGGCATTGGTGATTTTAAGGATACAGCAAGAGCTTTTATTATGGTGTATGATGCAAATTCTGTTGCTAGTTTTACGCAATTTAAAATTGCAACCTCAAGCCCGCATGTGATGACAGGGGTGGCAAATTCTTCTTTAACTATGGGTTCAGTTATGCTTGTTCCTTTTCAGCCTAGTGCGCTCTCTATTCAGAATGTAAGTCCAAATGGGACAATGAATACTGCAGTCATTCCTCAACTTGAAGCTGTATCTGGAGATAAATATCAGGAGCTTGCTGCAAATGGTGAGAGTTCTACCATCAATATTATAGGCGGAACACCTACTGATAAAGCGGTTTACATTCCTATAGGATTTTCTGCAAGTGACTCAGGGGGGCAAATGACTATTCCTGGTTTTGCTAACAAATATAAAGGGGACTCATATACTGGATCTTTATCTTTTACGGTTGAGGCGACTTATTCATAATAGTTACTGATAGCGGGGGCATATTATCGGTACTGTAGCAAGTCATTAAGTTAATGGCGTGATCATATTAAGAGTGTAAATTAGTTCTTTTCTCTGACTTTTATTTGTCCATTAAGGTGTTTTGGAATATGAATCTTTATTTAAAAACAACAATTTGTTTAATGTATACAAGTTGGTTTCTAATCAATCCATATAACGCCTTGGGTAGCGAAAATAAAGTAGCAATTGATCAAAGTATTCCCACAGAATTCATGGACTTGATGCGAGTCAAAGGTGTGGATGTAGAGCTCATGTATCAAGACAGATCAATTACTGAAATAAAGATATATTTATTGTCAGAGGGCTATCGAGTAAACCTTGGTCAAGAATTACAGAATATGGGCATAAAGTCGCAATATGTAAAATATTTATCAGAGACTTTTGCTAAGGGTATTCCTAGTGCAGTCTATACAATTAGTTGCAATGAATACCTGCAAAAACAGCTTGGCTGTTTCGCTGATGAAACAGTTTTAACATCGACTTTAGACTTGGATAATTTAACGTTAACTTTGGACTTTTCAGAGAGCGGTTATCAGAGCGTTATATCGACAAATAATCCTGCGGTTAAGCTATCATCTGTGTCATCGCTATCGTCATCATTTAATTATAGCCTTAATGTTTCACAAGGGTTTGGTGAGTTAGCAGCTGATGCGTATGCTTTATCTTTAACTAATGTGTCTAGCTTTAAAAACACGCATCTATCTAGTGGCTTATATTTGGGTAGTTCAGATGGAAAAAGCGAGTTTGAGATCGATAATCTACAATTGATTCATGATCTTGAGCGTTCATCTGTTGCTTTAAGTTATGGCGGAGGATTGCTTGGCGCCGGTGGCTTGTCACAGATGAATTACGCCTATCCTGGAGATGTTATTACTGCTTCTTGGTATTCAAACTCAAGCATAAATAATGAAGAGAACTATGTGTCATTAAGACCTATAGATATTTTTGTTGCCAGATCCTCAACAGCGCAAGTATATAAAGATGGTCGACTGATCAATATCCAAATGTTAAATCCGGGTGTTCAAAGGCTTGACACTTCATCCTTTCCTTCAGGAATTTATCAAATTCGGATTGATGTTTATGAAGGGAGTGAACTTGTTAAGCAGTATCATGAATTAATTGAAAAGCCCTTTAGCATATCCGGTATAGATAATCAGTTAGGGTTTGCTTTCGCACTTTGGTCAGGCTTAGCTGCAAAGATTGACCAAAGTGATAACTTTGATCAAATTTATATAGGAGGCAGCATAGCTAAAGCATTAAATAAATATTGGCTATCAAAAGCAAGCTTTTATCAGGCGGGAAGTTTAAGTGTCTTAGAAATAGATAATGAATTTTTGTTGCCTTATGATGTAGCATTAATTGCCAATGCGGGCATTGATGATGATTTAGGATATGGTTTAAGTTTATCGGTAAACAAGAGCTTTAATAATCTAATCTCGATGAGTTTAAGCTATAGTCAAAATAATGGTGAAAGAGAAAACTCGCCTTTCTCAACAAAAAGTCAATTATTGGGTATTAATACCAGTTTAAACTTGCTTGATTGGGGGAGTTTATATTTGGGCATAAGTTACGATTTTGATAACAACTCAAGCTATTACACCAGTTATAATCAGACCCTTTATGACCGTTATGGGTTGACGCTTGATTTCACTACTGGACTGAATTGGTCTGGAAGTGGAGCATTTCAGCCAAATGCTTATCATACATATGATTACTACTTTGCTCTTAATATTACTTATCGCCTGGATGATGGCGCTAGAGTGGGACTGTCGACTCAATATACACCTAAGAGCAATACTTTTTCTAGTGGGGCAAACTATAGTAGTGCAGCAGATAGTATGTTATGGCTTGATTCAGTCGATATTGGTTATGCACATGGTAACGATAGTAATTCATATAATGCAGGCGTTTCGCTCAATTATGATTATTTATCTGGTAATATTAGCGCATATGCGACGGAATCTAAGACACAAGGAAATTCTCAAAATATATCAGCATCGTTATCCGGTAGCTTTGCATATGCTGCGAATAACTTGATGTTGTTAGAAAGTCATAGTGGTTCAACAGGTGTTGCTTTTGAGTTAGACTCTAGTGATGCGGCTCAGATGCAATTAATGATTAATGACACTCTTTATCCTGTACATTCAGGCGTTAATTTCATTTCACTTAGCCCGTATCAGTCTTATACGCTGCAATTGTTAAGAGATGGTAATCGCTATGAAAGTATTGTTTGGGATCAGACTTCTGAAGAGTTTACGTTGTATCCGGGTAATATTTATTACAGTACACGTCAGTTAACACCAGTTATTCAAGTCTATGGTCAGCTGATAAATAAACATTCAGAAATTATTGAGTTTGCAAAAGTAAGCTCGGGTGTTGCGACAGAATACAGCGACGAAAGTGGTTACTTTACTTTGGAAGTAGCACTGGATGATCAAGTGCTTGTAGTCGAAGCAGAGCATGCTTTATGTAGCGTTTCTCTGAATGCAACTAAGCAAGAAAATGTTGGTGAAAATGCTATTTGGTTGGGTGCATTAAGCTGCAATACACAACAATAAAATTGTAATAGTGATTAGCTGAGGAAGTGAAAAATGTGTAATTTGAAATTGATACAACAATTTTTATGTTTGTTCTTTATTAATATATTAATGGTGCACAATGGGTTCTCTCTGAACATAAGTATCAAAGATGTTCAGCCCGTAACTACGATTCATTTCAAACCAGATGTTAAGGGCATTCATAGAATCAGTGGAGCTAAAGCATTACAGGCATATGAAAGAGATTTGTTTGAAAAAAATAAATATTTTATTTGGCGCGTTGATTATACTGCACCCTATCTGGTAGATAGATCATTTTTGAAAAAACAATCTACAATTGAATATTCTCAAAGCAACTTAAATCAAACAATGTTGGAAGGTGTTTTTGAATATGGTGTACAAAAAAAACAGCGAACATACATTTTCTAGGTTATATTTATGAGTTTTCTGGCATTGAAAAAAACATACGCAATATAGATGTACAGTTTAATAATAAACGCTGTATTTTATGGCACAAGCAGATCAATGATAAATTGCAGGTTGCTTTAAAAGTCGGTTGTGGCGCCTTTAATTATATTGTGAAAAAAATACCATTGAGTGTGCAAAAAAAGTTTGTAGGAGCTTACTTTGGCATTGAAATGGATCAACTTAAATCATTTAAGGGTGGCGTCTGGCAATTAAGCTCAGCAGCGGTATCCAGAACTCAGATGATTCACATACAAAAGATACAGGCTCAAGAAAGTGAGCAAGAGATGATTAATTTGAGCTATCAACTTGTTTATCCTGCAAAATCTTTGACCATTGATATTCCCTTTCATGCGAGCTTTACAAGTATTTCGCAAGGGAAACATTTGGATGTGTTGCTTGAAGCCGTGAATAATAGAGCAGGTGATTACCAATCGATAAAGTCTAGTTCGCTGAACAATGTGCTTGTATTTCAAACCAACCAATCAATTACCGGTATAAGTTTTGAATTAAGTTGTGACAACCAACTTATTACGGATGTTAATTTGAACAACGAGCGATGCGCACTGATAAATAGTAAAGATGAAAATGTGCGTAATGAACTTAAAGTGTTTCTTCAAACATGTGAAAAACAAAATTTGTGTAGCGGTGTATCGAATGAATTGCTTCCTGATATGCCTGTACGCTATGACAATACAACAGGCATTTTTATTGGCAAACTAAATTTTTTGGCAACATGGAATCGATCTACTATAACAGGTACTTTCTTTAAAGCCTCCAAAGAAGCATTAATATAACCTTCATTCATGTCACAGCAAATACCTTCTATTGTACGCTTCAATCTCGATGGAATTTGCTTTAAGAATGCTTTAACTGTCGCTTTTTCTCGACCTTTTAAGACTGCAATAATACGTACTTTATCATTGAGTCTCGAGGTGATAATAGTTAAGTAATCATTGTATCCCTTTCTGATTGCAACCTCATCAATACCAATTAATCCAATTTTCATATAGTTGCTCCAGTCAACTTTCTGGCATGGTTCAGAAAAACGGTATTTTAGTAAACACAATGCGTGACGAGTTCTCCCCATTTTGGTATGCTTTATTCGTACACGTGATGTTTAAAAATTTAGGTAACTTATGCGACTCTTTTAAATCGCTGAAAACCTAACAAAGAGATGAAGTCAATATGATCAACTTGAGTAAATATCTCAGCTGTTGATTTGCCTTTCATTTTTTCGTTAGCAGAGCGCATTAAAGGGATGTGATTAAGTGCGAATTGGATGAGTTCAAATCGCTCTTTTTTAAATCCTTTGCGAGGATCAAGATAAGGTCTTAATCGGCTGCTAAGCGTTTCGATTAAAGAGCTTGATCGATGTACTTTAGCAATGGTGCTTAGCACGTCATCTTCTATATGATCAAAGCGATCTCCGTGTTTGTCATAGAACTTAATCAGATTAATATCATACTGATTACCATCGAGATTATATCTGGCGTTATTACATATATCCCAGATGTCTGAAACGCTGATATCATGATTGATTGCTAAGCTTTCAAACTCAGTATTAAGCTCATTGACAACATCAAGTAGCTTGTCTTTGTTGTTTTTTAATGTGGTGACAATAGATTGAATACGATGAGGGTGTCTTTTGGCAAGCTCTTCAAGCTCATAGAGGATAAAGTCAAACAGGGAATCTCTATCTTCTGGAGAGAAGCTTTGTAGCTGCAATACATCATATTGCAACCAAGTGGTTAAAATTGAGAACTGGTTATAGATATAATCATAATTTTCCATTTCTTTGACTGCCTTTTTGAGATGATATCCCTGGCTTCGTTGTTGCTGTTTGGTTTTAGCTTTATCAAGCTTCGTTGATTGCTTTACACAGTTAGTCACTGAAGATTCATACTTGTTCTTCAGGAATCTAGAGGCTTCTTTGATGCTTTGTGTAACATGAAAATGATCATATCTAACCTTCACGTTAGGTAGAACTTCAGTGAACGCTTTATCCATGCCAGAACCACCGTCCATTACGTTGTGATCAGGATTGTAGCCTTTATCCATCATGTTGAGCAAATGGTATCCCCAAGCATTGTGGTCACGCGTGTATTCTTGTTGAAGCTCCAGACAAAACTGTGAATCCAGATCGATGGCGGCTAATACTGGATTGCCCTGATGGAAAAGCTCGTCAGTGGCACTGTTCTTGCAATTATCAAAGCGATAACTGTCATTAACTTCTTTTGCTTTGACGGTTGCTTCATCAAGGATTGAACAGACTTTGCCAACTGAAACATCAACACCAAGAGCATACTTTATGAAGTAAACAATGCTTCTAACGCTGCTTTTGCAGATGATAAATAAGAGCACAACAATCATAGCTATATATTCCCAGATTACGGGGATGTAAAATAAGACATCATCAGGTTTACTCAATGATTGATCTATGGCTTCAGAGACTTTATTAATATGAGAGTACACGGTTTTGCGAGTAACGTTATGTTTATTGGCAATATCAGTAACACATCCCGATTTTATGCAATCAGTTAATAGTTGTTTCTTTGCGTTTTGAGTGAGTCTTTTAGGTTGCATATAATGAGCCGTTTGTTTTTGTTTTTCGCAAATTAATGATAATTAAAGCGGCTCTCTAAATGCTATCAAAAGTTACCTTCATGTGTATACTGGATATGAACCATGCCCTTTTTGGATTGAAAAAGGCAGCATAAGACATAATAAAAATATACTTCCGGAAACTTTCAGGTCAGGTCTAAAATTATATAATGTATGATGGTGTTATGTGAGAGTTCATTTTGAAAATATTTTTAATGCGCTAAGAACGATTAAATTGAATGGTTATATTTTTGCAATTAGCATTTTAGTGAGCCTAAGTGTACTTATATCCTTAGGCATTGCATATGCACTGCATCTACAGTACGTTTATTGGGCTGGTTATGCTTGTGTAAGAATTATGGCAGATAATAAAACCATGACATTAAGGCGTGGCATAATGCGTTGTGTTGGAACATGTATTGGCTTGTTATTAGTTATCGTTTTAATTTATATTTTTAGGCATCCTTGGGAGATTATAGTATCGATTTGTTTGATTTGTGTTTTTAGTATGGCCATGGCATATTATTTTAAAGATTATACTTACTTTTTTATCATGTTTTGTGTGACTTTAGGTTTGTTTTTTTATCCTTACCTCGTCATTTCAAAGGCAGATGCAATTAATGTGGTTATTGAGAGAACGTTCACGACATTAATTGGCGTTGTTGTTGTTTGTGTTATGGTATTACCTTTTTTAAAAAAATCACCAAAACAAAGTGCCATATCGGATAAAGATAAAATTAAACAACTAAAAGAATCTATGGGTTTTGCGATTATTTTTGCCATTACTTTTTTATGTGTTTTCATTATGGCTATTCCATTTAAAAATGTATTGTTGTTCGAGCAAGCCCTCATTGGTGTTGTTGCGGTTACCTCAGCATTTGAAACATTTAAAATTAGGCATTTATCAATTTTAAGATTTTTGGGCTGTTTGGTCGGGTTAGTACTATCATTTATTTTAGGTTTGTTAAGTCTTGGGGTGATATGGATTATTCTGGTATCATTTTTGGTATTATTTTTATTTAGCATCGTACAATTACAAGGGAAAGATATTTCCTATATGGGGGCTCAAGCAAGTCTATGCTTTTTGACTATAATACCCCAAGAAATTTAAACAGTATCTTTTGAAATCGAGTTCCGATATATTGTTGAAGGTAAAATGAATAGAGGGCGTATTTATGAGCACAAAAAGGACAAGTTACTCATCCGA
>NZ_VXKS01000034.1 GCF_008711525.1 Cysteiniphilum sp. JM-1 | reverse complement strand
CATCAAGAAACAACGTGAAATAAGCTTATGTGAGAATAGAGTTAAAAAACTTCATTTGAAATCTCTGGCGTCAAAGCCTTATTTTATATGATCTCCAGTCATTTCCGGTCAGGCACTAGGTATAATTTGGATTATTTGGTTCAACCACCACTAAGCTTGCTATTGACATTGTAAAAGTTGCCCCCGCCTTTACATCTTCATTGGAAACTTTATCCATATCAAAACCTAACTCTTTAGATGGCGTTACAGGCTCAAAAATAATTTTATAAAATTGTAATTGATCTTCTTTATTACCTTCAGGCAGTCTGAAACCTACTTCACCCAGTTTTTTTGGACCAATAACTAATTTCTGCGGTGTTAATAGTAGTTTGCTTTGCATCATATCAGCCAAGCTAAGCTTCTTACCCGGATCATTGCCAAAAGGATCTTCAACTTTAATAAGATGTATTTTGTAGTACCCTGTTTGACATGCGTCGTTACTTAAGCGCTTAACAAGATTCAGACCATTGTTTTTTTGATCTTTATAGACATAGTCAAACATGCCATTTATACCAATTCCTGCACAGTCCTTATAAGGCACCGCATATACCATGCTACCCATGACTAATGACAACGTACTTAATATATGTTTTGCGAAAAATCTCATACCACTTTACCTATCATTTGTTATGCATCAAGCACTCCCCGAAGCGTCTGAGCACATAATACCCAGCTTAAGCATAATTTAAACCTCTTCTTAGTTAACAGCCATTAACATAACATGCGTTTTGATAGCTAACTACATCTATCAAAACACCGATATAATCGTTCTTCACGAATCAAGTAAAAATGGCTAAACTTGGGTAACAAGCCATGGATATAAATGGGGCAAAAAAAGAAATGAATATTAATAAAGTGCTTATAATTGATGATGACAAAGGGATTGCTGATGCAATAGCGCATTTTTTCGAGCAAAAACTCCTCTTTAGCTCACATGCCAGTTGTGGGCAAGATGCTTTGGAGATGCTACAAAAAGAGCGCTTCTCGGCAGTCATACTAGATCTTAATTTACCTGATATATATGGTATTGAACTATGCAAAAGTATTCGCAAAGAGTTGCCTGACATTCCTATTTTAATTCTTTCTGCCAACACCGGCGAGGTTAATCGTATTATCGGTCTTGAAGCCGAGGCTAATGATTATATGGAAAAACCGTTTAATATTCATGAGCTGTATGCGCGCGTTAATAATCTGATTAAATTCAGTATGAACAACAAATCAAATCAAACCAAAGCCATTATCTTTAATTCATTAAGCTATCACTTACATGATAAAACACTGTCAAGCCTAAGTAATAAAATTAATCTCACACAAACCGAGCAGCGTCTACTTGAGCTTTTTCTAACGCGCCCAGGACAGGTGATCTCCAAGCATGAAATTGCCGATAAGTTTGGCATGGCAGATCAATCTGACAGTCGCTCACTTGATGTTATTATCAGTCGTCTACGCACCAAAATTGATGACAAACAAGCCAATCTTTTACAAACCATTCGCGGTCATGGCTATGTTTTTGTCGGGCGTTTGCAGTATAGATAAATGCGTTGTGTCTTAATATGCCACTCGTAAATCAACTGACCCATCATAATGTATTTGTGATTTTTTGCACTTTTTAACAAGGTCTCTGCAATTCAATACGACAAGCTTATTGACATACTATTCAAATCGGTTCAAAATACGCTGCGATTTTAAATTAGCAGTTGATCCTATTTCAGAAAAGCGTGTCCGTTTCTTGATTGTGGTGATCTGTCACTTGATACCTAAAATATAGATAAATAATCGGAGAAGAACATTGGCTAATAGTAAACAAGCTAAAAAACGTGTAAGACAAGCAGAGAAAAACCGTCAACATAACATGTCTCGTCGTTCAATGATGAGAACTTTCATGAAGAAGACTATTAAAGCAATCGAAGCAAGCGATTTATCTTTAGCAAAAGATTGTTTTGCTAAACTTCAGCCAGTATTAGATCGTTATGCTACGAAAGGCTTAATCCACAAGAACAAAGCAGCACGTCACAAGAGCCGCCTTGTTGCTAAGATCAAAGCATTGGAAGTTGCTGCTGCGTAATCGCGCACCAGTCAGTTGATCAAAAAGCTCCTTAATGGGGCTTTTTTTTTATACGAATAAGGATATATAAACATGTACTCACTTAAAACACTTGCCGAAGATCTTGGTGGTTATGTCCATGGTGATGAGTCAATTGTCGTTGATCGCTTAGCAACACTCAAAGGTGCTAAATCAGGGCAGCTTTCATTCTTAGCAAATAGCAAATATATCAATGACCTTAAAGACACCAAGGCTTCAGCGGTTTTATTAACCAAAGAGGCGCTTGAGCTTTGCCCAACAAACGCGGTGGTTCTTGATAACCCTTATCTTGCCTTTGCCAAGGTGGCTGCTTTGTTTGATCGCGCACCGAAGGCGCGTTCTGGCATTCACCCAAGTGCCACAATCGCAAGCTCTGCCAAAATTGCTGCAAATGCATCCATTGCCGCCAATGTCGTCATTGGTGAGCATGTGACTATTGCCGAAAATGCAATTATTGGCGCTAATTGCGTGATCTTAGATAACTCAAGCATAGGCACAAAAACAGAAATTAAGCCTAATGTCACGATCTATCACGGTGTGCATATTGGTGATTATTGCATTATTCATGCCAATTCGGTGATTGGATCAGATGGTTTTGGTAATGCCAAAGATGAAAAAGGCAACTGGGTTAAAATTCCACAAATCGGTGGGGTGACTATTGGCAATCATGTTGAGATAGGTGCTTGCACCTCTATTGATCGAGGTGCGATTGATGACACTATTATTGCCGATGGCGTTAAAATCGATAACCAAGTGCAAATCGCACACAATGTCATTATTGGTGAAAACACCGCCATTGCAGGCTCAACAGGTGTTGCCGGATCGGTCACTATTGGCAAAAATTGCCTACTTGGCGGTCAAGTCGGCGTCAGTGGTCATTTGGAAATCTGCGATAATGTGTTATTGGCAGCTGCCTCAAATGTTAGCAAAAGCATTACCGAGCCTGGCTTTTACACGGCAGCATTTAATGCTCGCCCGCATATGGAGTGGAAACGCACCAGCGCGCGCATATTTAGGTTAGATAAACTGGAAACTCGTGTTAAAATGCTCGAGCAAAAATGCAAAGATTCTGAATAAACCAACGTAAGGCACATTACACATGCAGCTTAACATTCAACAAATTAAAGAAATTTTACCGCATCGTTACCCTTTTTTATTGATTGATAAAATCCTTGAAATTAACGTCGAGGAAGGCACGGCCATTGCTCAGAAAAATGTCACTGCCAATGAAGAGTTTTTTAATGGTCACTTTCCAAATCAACCGATTATGCCAGGGGTTTTAATCGTTGAAGCCATGGCACAAGCTATTGGTGTTTTGGGCGTTAAAATGATGGGAAGTGAACAAGATCAATTAGATCATAAGAAACTTTTTGTGCTTGCAGGAATTGATAACGTGCGTATTAAGCGCCCTGTTGTCCCAGGTGATGTCTTAAAATTCCATGCAACGATGGGCAAGATCAAGCGCGGTATGTGCAAAAGTGAAGCTCAAGCTTATGTGGATGGCGAGCTTGTTGCTAGTGCTGAGTTTCTTGCAGCTTATAGGGAAATGTAAACGTGATCGATAAGAGAGCAGTTATTCATGAAACAGCAGAAATTGCTGACAATGTCACAATAGGACCCTATGCCATTATTGGTGAAAATACCAAAATCGGTGAAGGCTGTAATATTTCTGCTCATGCGGTTATTGGTAAAAATGCCATTATCGGCAAGAATAACCGTATATTCCAATTTGCCTCTGTCGGTGAAGAGCCAATTGACCGCACTTTTCATGGTGAGTTTTCACAGCTTATTTTGGGTGATAATAATATCATTCGTGAATGCGTGACAATTCACGGAGGCACTGCCAAAGAAGATGGTATTACACGTGTAGGCAATAACAATCTGATTATGAATTATGTGCACATTGGTCATGATTGCCGTGTTGGTAACAATGTCACTCTTGTTAATAACGCAGCACTTGCTGGTCATGTACATGTCGATGATTTTGCCACCATTGGCATTAACTCAGGGATTCACCAGTTTTGTCGCATTGGAGCGTACGCTTTTATTGCCCATATGGCACTAATCACACAAGATGTCCCGCCTTATTTGATGGTGACGGCATCACCTACTACCTCGCCTTGCGGCATTAATGTCGAAGGCTTAAAAAGAGCAGGCTTTTCCTCGCAAGATATTCGCCAGATCCGAGAAGCTTATAAAATCATTTATCGTCAAGGTTTACGTTTAGTTGAAGCCATTGAAAAACTTAAAGTCATGCAACAAGAAACACCCGCCATTGAGCGATTTGTTACATTACTAGAAAGCTCAAAACGCGGGATCATTCGCTAATGCGTATTATGCTTGTTGCTGGCGAGCTCTCTGGTGATCAGCTGGGTGCGGGCGTTGTGCGTTTACTAAAACAGCATTACCCTCACGCCATTCTAGAAGGTATTGGCGGTCAGCAAATGATTGATGCCGGACTTAAAAGCTTTTATCCCATTGAAACGCTATCCGTCATGGGACTTTTTGAGGTGTTAAAGCACCTTCCGGCTATCTTAAAGGTGCGCAAAGGAATTCTCAAACATTGCCAAGATAATCCACCAGATATCTATATTGGTATTGACGCACCTGACTTTAACCTACCGATTGAAGCTAAGCTTAAAGCGCGTGGCATCAAAACTGCGCACTATGTCAGCCCGTCTGTTTGGGCATGGCGCGAAGGTCGCATGAAAAAGATCAAACGTGCTACTGATGTCGTTTTTGCGATATTGCCTTTTGAGGAAGCTTTTTATCAAAAACATAAACACAAAGCGATCTTTGTCGGGCACCCTTTAGCCAATAAAGTGCCGATGAATGAGGATACTGTTGGCGCACGCAAGCAACTGGATATTGATACAAACCCCAATAGGAAAGTTATTGCATTACTACCAGGCAGTCGCACACAAGAGATCATTCGCATCCTACCAGTTTTCTTACACAGCATTGCCGAGTTAAAACGCCAAGGTTATGAGTTTGATACCTTGCTGCCTGTAGCGAAAGAAAGTTTATATGGTGAGATTAATAAACATCAAGAACTGCTTGATAAGCTCAATATTCAGAAATTCAATGGCAATGCGCACATGGTGCTACAAGCCTGTGACTTTGCCTTGGTCGCCTCAGGTACCGCCGCACTTGAAACGATGCTTTATAAAAAGCCGATGGTTATTGGTTATCAAATGTCAACAATCACAGCAGCCATTGTTAAGTACATGCTAAAAACAAAATTTGTTGGCTTGCCAAACATTCTTGCTGATAAAGAAATAGTCCCAGAGCTCTTGCAGAAAAATTTCACAGCTAATCAAATTACTCATGAGTTAAAACGATTCTTTGACGATCAAGCGTATACTCAAGAGATTAAAGCAACTTTTCACCGCTTACATCAGCTATTAATGCATGACGCTGATCGCAAAGTCAGCGATGAAATTATAAATTTATTAGATTCTTAGCGCTTTTGTCTTTTTAATTAGGCATGCATTGATTAGAATAAGCCACTATTGAAATACCATTATATAGATTATAAATATGACTCAAGTTCAATTGATTTTATTGCTTAGTATTATCATCGTGATTTTACTGTTGATTGATGCATTTCGCCGCAGCAAGCGCAAGAAATATAAGCGTGAGATGGCAGAGCTGCAAGCCATTCAAGAAAAAGAGAAAGCTGTCAAAAAAGCGCAAAAATCAGAAAAAACAGCACATAAACAACAAGCTGATACCAAGCAATCACATAAAGATGCAACATCACATGACAAAAATACAGTAGACGTTGCGCAAAAAATTGAGCTTGGCGCTGATATCAAAGTTGATCCATTAGCCGATACACCAATTAGTGAGTTTGAAACATCTCATGCGGATTATCCGCAACTCGAAAAAGGGATTGTCAACTATTTTATTAGCGCACCGCGTGGTTACGTATTTAATGGTGAAGATCTAGATACTTTGTTTAAACACAGCGGTTTAAGCTTTAACGCTGAGGATCAAAGCTTTGAGCTGTTAACCCAAGACAAAGACGTCTTATTTAGCATCAAAGCTGACGCGCCAGTCAAAGGATTTGATCCTGAGAGTTTCACACAAAAAGATTACACACGCCTATTATGCCGTTGTGATATTGCTGATCTTGTACAATTTTATGAGCCACAAGTGTGCTTTGATCATTTCACTAAGAGCATTGAGAAAATTAACATGCGCTTAGGTGGCACCCTACTTAACGAACACAAACGCCGCTTCACCAGTCATGATCAAAGTGCTTATACACAACACGTTAAGCAGTTTGAAGCTAAAAAGTAAACTATCATCACATAACTTTAAGCACTTTTTGGTATCCACGAGTTTGCCAATACACTTTTGATTTCATCCTGTTGATCTTGACTTAACAAATCCTCACCAACACCAGTTTCAACATTAAAGCTTGCCAAAGTTTGGATAATCACATCGATTTGTTTATTACTCAGCACGAATTGCTCAACCCCAATCTCATCAATTTGATGCGCTTCAGATTCAAACCAATCTTGAACCACAATCTCTCGCGGCTTGTTGCTATCCGCCAAATTCTTAATCATCAGGTTACTGACTTCACGATAAAAGCGTAAATCTGTCGTTTTAACGCCATTTAGCTTCATAAAGTCACTACTGTTATCGTTATCATAGTTGTCAACAACTGTTTTCTGTGTTTGTGCAAAATCAACTTCATAGCTATCTTGACCACTACCACCATGAAGATAGCTTAGATCACCATTTGCAACTAGCACATCATGATTATCGCTACCTGATTGTACATTTTCTCTTTTAATCACCGTGCCATCAGCAAATTCAAACCCACCAACTTTTGTACGGGTATAGCCACTTACTGCATAAAAATTCTCTATGAGTACACGATTAGTTGCATCATCCCCAACCTGAATATTCAAGGTGTTACCCTGTTTACTTAAGCTTAAACCCTCAAAACTAATGCCCATCAATCTTTAATGGATTTATAATGTTTTGGATGCCAAAGGCTTCAAATGTGATACTTTCGCCTAACTGCTCACCTAACATCGCACTTTGCGCTTGTGCAATACTGCCACCTAACGAATGACCCGTGGTGGAGATCGTCATGGGTTTTAAATTATCTCGAATTTTATCCACAAAAGTCACTCCAGCAAGCATATTATCAGCAATATTACCAATAAGCATTTGCACATCCGAGATAACATCACCTGCACTATCAGTCCCTTTATTGACTATTGCAATACTTGTTTTGTCATTAATCGGATTGATTGCAATACCATAATAATCCAGACCGCCCACACCGACCTCTCCATTATGCTCAATTGTCGTACTTGTCTCCCTTAACTGAAAATTATTTAAAACTTCGCTAAATTGTGCCGGCATAGTCGCAATTTGTTGTTTAATATCATCAGGGATGCCTTTTCTAAAATCACCGTGCTCATCATAAATATAATCGTTTAGCGTTAAATCTTTTTTGTCACTATTAGCAACTACCGAATTATCAAAAATATAATTGCCTTTATTGTCACCTTCGGTACTTATTGCATAGATAAGATTGCTTAATATGGCAGCTTGCTGCTGTGTTATTATCTTAGCCATGATTGTTCTCCTATTGTTTGTTGTATATATCTTTTATTTGTTGATACATGGGGGTATCGATTAGCCACTTTGAGTCTGAGAGCTTAGCTCTTCTTGTTATAACCCATGAATCCTGCTCCCCATAAACTAAAGAATCATACTTGGCAGCTCTTCTGGGAATAAATTTAAAATATTGCGCCACATCTAAGGGGCTTTTAATGTTTTTGCCTATATTGGCATATTTGGGGATATTTGGTTGCCCGTAACACTCTCTTTTGACGCCATTTATTGTACATTCATATATGTCTATAATTGCCCAAGTGTATTTATTGGTTTCCCAACCCTGTTGACGAACAAATATTTCATAACTGAGTGGAAACGTAACGAATTGTGGTTTTGCTGGTAAATCCATAAGCTGAATGCCTATTGCATAACTAAAAAAATCTGCTGACAACAAGTGGTTATTTATTAGGTGACAATTAGCTTTACCGGTCACGACAACTAGAATTGCCGGTTAAATCATGTAGGCTATTCCTTAATCAATAAAGCTGCAGATAGTTAAGATTAAGGTATGGCAAGAAAACGAGTCACAACAGAACAGGTAAAGCTATACATGAAACTCAGACAAGAAGATAAACTCACCCAGATTGGCTGCGCTGCTAAATCAGGCTTTAGTG
>NZ_VXKS01000033.1 GCF_008711525.1 Cysteiniphilum sp. JM-1 | reverse complement strand
GGTATGCTTTACTCGTACACATGATCTTTAAAAATTTAGGTAATTTATGCGACTCTTTTAAAACGCTGAAAACCTAACAAAGAAATGAAGTCAATATGGTCAACTTGAGTAAATATTTCAGCCGTTGATTTGCCTTTCATTTTTTCGTTAGCAGAGCGCATTAAAGGAATGTGATTAAGTGCGAATTGAATAAGTTCAAATCGCTCTTTTTTAAATCCTTTGCGAGGATCAAGGTAAGGTCTTAATCGACTGTTAAGCGTTTCAATTAAAGAGCTTGATCGATGTACTTTAGCAATAGTGTTTAGCACATCATCTTCAATATCATCAAAGCAATCTCCATGTTTATCATAGAACTTAATCAGATTAATATCATACTGATTACCATCGAGATTGTATCTGGCGTTATTACATATATCCCAGATGTCTGAAACGCTGATACCATGATTGATTGCTAAGCTTTCAAACTCAGTATTAAGCTCATTGACGACATTAAGTAGCTTTTCTTTATTGTTTTTTAATGTGGTTACAATAGATTGAATACGATGAGGGTGTCTTTTGGCAAGCCCTTCAAGCTCATAGATGGTAAAGTCAAACAGTGAATCTCTATCTTCTGGAGAGACACTTTGTAGCTGCAGTACATCATATTGCAACCAAGTGGTTAAAATTGAGAACTGGTTATAGATATAATCATAATTTTCCATTTCTTTGACTGCCTTTTTGAGATGATCCCCCTGATTTTGTTTCTGCTGTTTGGTTTTCGCTTTATCAAGTTTTGTTGATTCTTTTACGCATTTAGTCACTGAGGATTCATATTTATTCTTTAGAAATCTAGAGGACTCTTTGATGCTTTGCGTAACATGGAAATGGTCATATCTAACCTTCACCTTAGGTAGAACTTCAGCGAATGCTTTGTCCATGCCTGAACCACCGTCCATTACATTATGATCAGGGTTATAACCTTTATCCATCATGTTGAGTAAATGGTATCCCCAGGCATTATGATCGCGCGTGTCTTCTTGCTCCAGCTCGAGACAAAACTGTGAATCCAAATCGATGGCGGCTAATACTGGATTACCCTGATGAAAAAGCTCATCAGTGGCACTGTTTTTGCAATTATCAAAGCGATAACTGTCATTAACTTCTTTTGCTTTGGCAGTTGCTTCATCGAGAATTGAACAGACTTTGCCAACTGAAATATCAACATCAAAGGCGTGCTTGATAAAGTAAATAATGTTTCTAACACTGCTTTTGCAGATGATAAATAAGAGCATAACAATCATAGCTATATATCCCCAGGTTACGGGGATGTAAAATAAGACATCATCAGGTTTATTCAATGATTGATCTATTGCTTCAGAGACTTTGTTAATATGAGAATACACGGTTTTGCGAGTAACATTATGTTTATTGGCAATATCAGTTACACATCCTGATTTTATGCAGTCAGTTAACAGTTGTTTCTTTGCGTTTTGAGTGAGTCGTTTAGGTTGCATATAATGAGCCGTTTGTTTTTGTTTTTTGTCGTAATTAAATGATAATTAAACGGCTCTCTAAATGCTATCAAAAGTTACCTTCATGTGTATACTGGATTTGAACCATGCCGAAAAATTAATTGGAAAACACCAATACCATTGTCACATATATCAGCAAAGCAAGCTGATTACCCGCTTGATGCTTTACCTGATATTATCAAAGACGCTATCCAGTCTTATGCTGACTACGGGCAGCAGCCGATTCCATTATTAACCAACAGTGCCCTATCTAATGTATCGCTAAGCTGTCAAGGACTAGCCAATGTTGCACGTGATGATGTGCTTATCAGTCCAGTATCGATGTACTTTATTACAGTTGCATCCAGTGGTGAACGTAAAACGGCGGCTGACAAAGTCTTTGGTAAAGGCATTGAAGATTGGCAGAACAAGACAACGAAAACCATGATGCCAGAATATACGCGCATCAAAAATGAGTACACCACTTGGTCAATCAAACGCAAAGGATTGCTAATGATGATTAGACGCTTAGCTACTCAAGGTTATGAAACAGATCAATATGATGGTTACTATGATCAGGTTATGCTTGAAGAACCAGAAATACCTTTGTTGCCAAAACTCAAATATGAGGATATTACTGCCGAGGCTTTAAGCGAAAACTTAGCAAAGGAATACCCAAGTACAAGTATTTGGTCAGATGAGGCGGGTATTTTCTTATCAAGCCCAAGCATGCAAAAAGACAATACCAAATTTGTCGCCCTGCTCAACCGATTATGGGATGCGCAACCAATTGCCATACATCGCAAAACCACCGGTGACATCTTTATTAAAGATCGACGTTTTACACTTAACTTAATGATGCAACCTTTGCTCCTGGAGCAAATGCTAAAAAAAGGTGATGGCATTAATAGAAACAGTGGTTTTCTTGCACGAACTTTATTGGCTTATCCTGCTTCGACAATGGGTAATCGATATTACAAAGAACCATTCAAGAACGTCACCGAACATCTTGACAAGTTTCACCGGCGTATTAAAACCTGTCTGAGCAACACTCAGCCAGTTGATAAATATGGTTTTGGGTACATTCCAACGCTTACTTTTAGCAAAATAGCTAAAGAGGCATGGGTGAAATACTTTAACTATATTGAAACCGCTATCGCCAACGAATATCACTGGCAATCAATCCACGATTTAGCATCTAAAGCCAGTGAAAACATTGCAAGACTAGCTGCCCTCTTCCATCTGTTCACGGGCAAACAAGGCACTGAAATATCTACTGATCACATTGAGTCCGCTTATCAGATTATTGAATGGCATTTAAATGAAGCTAAACGCATCTTTGGAGAAACAAAGCTGACACAGGTTGAGCATGATGCCAAATTAATACTTGATGCTATCATCTCAAAGAATATTGTTGAAACCACTTCACGCGAGATTTTACGTGTCACACCTGTCCGTGACAAAGGTAGACGAGATAAAGCAATTAAGCTACTTGAGAAGTCACATTACCTTATATCAACACCTGATGCCAAGCGCACAAAGATCATCTTTCACCCAACGCTATTCAAAACCGCTGTGACAGTTTGACAATTGTGACAATAAAGATAAAACCCTTATAATCCTATAGTTTTATAATCCTATAATTGTCAAAAAATATAATGACAATAGTTTAAATCACTTTGACAATTCTATAATAAAGGTCACTATGCAACCATCTCAAATTGATTCATGATTTTAGTTTGACTTAGCCAGCTCTTAATAGTAGAAATGCAACAACCATAATGAACAGCCGTTAAGCATGGCCGTAAAGCAAAAGAAAAAACGTAATAAAAAATATATACCTAAACGCCACATAGGTTGGATTGGCTATGGCTACATCGAGTACGGAAATTATCGCTGTTACTTTGAGGTAAGGTTTGATCATCTTAACAAAGAGATCGGAAATGATGATGATTTTGGCGAATTTGTCATTGATGTTTTAGATGAATTCGCAAAAGATGATGGCATCACATCAAAAGCCACCAATCTGAAAATGCTCAGTTGGATTGAGTGGTACAAATAGCCCTAACTCGCCTTTAAGGTTATCGTATAATCTAAACCCGCAGTATATAGTTGATCTTCCAAAAGACGGGAAATAAAAAATTCTTTAGGGTGTTTTAGATACTCAGCAAACTTTAAGGCAAGTTCAACATCTGCCTTACGCTCGCCACTTTCAATGTTGCATAGGTATTGTCGACTTATACCAATAGAACGCGCCATTTCAGCTTGAGAAATATTTTCACACATGCGTAATGACTTTACCATATCACCAAAATATAGATGCCCTGTTATCTCAGATATTGCCTGAGCTGCACTTAATTTATTTTTACTAATACTCATGTTTGTTTACCTCTATTATCTCAAGATAGCTAACCTCAATTCTGCCGTTTTCATGTTCCACATAAAAAGCACGGTATGCTTTGTTTAAACGAATTGACCGCTGTCCAACTCTATCACCTTTTAACGGTTCATCATGGTATGAGCTTATTTTTCTAACCTCTATAATACCGTATTGCTCAACCATCAAAACCCACGTATTTAGCTTATCAATTATATGTCTTGGTATTTTTCTTAGCGATTTTGCCACTTTCCTGTCAATTATAACTTTGTTTATATTCATCTAGCTAAAGCACATCAACTGATATAAACATAATTGTATCCTATTTTGGATACTTTTACAAGTGTTGACATCAGCTTGAGCTATATCCCCCGCGTTGATGTCAGGCAATATTGTAACGAGGCAAATTAAATTGCCTGATTCTAGCCACATTATTTTGCCTATAATACTTAATCTTCTATACTGAAAATATTGATTAAGCTATCGATAGGATACACAGTATGAGCTTCAAATACTTATATCGTTTAAGCTTTGCAGTTATTGTATTATTTATATATAACCACTCAAACGCATCTGAAAGCGCTAGCTATTACGCTCAAAAGATAGCTGAAAATATGGCAATGAACTTACCTATGAAAATTAATCAAAATGTAGTCATAGAAAAAATCATCGCTATAAATAACCATTTAATATTGTATGCAGTGTTGCAATATACTAAGGATAACTTATTAAATAGGCTTGACTCTCAATTTACATACAAAGACCTTATGACAAAAATGCAAGAGAATACGGTAAATCGTATTTGTACAGATCGCAAATCTAGAGCATTTATCAAAATAGGCGGTGTTATTGAATACGCATATTACTTCAACAACGGTGAGAAATTAAGCTCATTTAAGGTTAGAAAGTGTGAGTAACTATGAATATATCAAAAAATCACCACTTGGAATAAGTGGTGCCATTTATCAAGTTAAGAGAAATTTGCAAAATATAGGCTATATCTGTCGCGAAGACAACGATTGGTTATATTTTTTAGAACAGAATGGCTTATATCCAGAATGTGCGAAATTTCACCAAAGAGATCTAGAATCATTAAAAAATGAAATCGAAAAATATTTCAAGTAGTTCGTCATTCACTAGTTATTATGAACTTTGGACATTTTTAATGATCACAAATCGTAAGCATCAAAATCCACTCTAATGCGGATAAGTAAGTCTACGGATTAAAGCTAGATGAATGTGAAAATAAGACATCCCCGATTTATGCCAAAAGACACTCCCATTAAACTATAGTTTTATGGGAGCATGTATCCACTTGAATGAATCTCAAAAAGACGATTCTTTGATCAAAAAACTCATAATATAACGGTAAGCTTCATAAATATAGGGAGGTTGTCTTTTTTGTATAAAAATTCGACCCCTGATAGTTTGAGGAGGAATATTTAATATGTGATCATGTAAATCTATAAGTTTAAATTGAGCAATATAGGTGCTTTGAATGGGGACTAATTCACTTTTCACATTATTTACAGGGATATCACCACCAAAGGTTGATGCATGGTAAGAAGATGTTTCAATCATATCAGCATTACTTCGACCATACATATCTCCATAGAGACTTTTTAATGAACTTTCTGACAAAGATGCAAGTTGAATAGGTATCTTGCTAATAGATAAATTCTCAGGGATAAAAAGCCCTTTGTCTGATACTTGAAGTAACTCAAGATCGAAATTATTCGGATATCCATATATAACTGGTGAGTTAAGGTTGTTAACGCTCAAGATGTATTGCCCTTTATGCATCCATAAGCCCGGTTTAATATAACTTCTCAAATGATCAATTGTTCCATTAAGATTAACGTCCAAAGATAGTCCATCAATTTTAGCTTTTGTGGCATCAATTTGTTGATTAATCTCTAGAAGTTCACCCTCTATAATCTTCTTATCAACATTATGAGTTTGATAATGTCCTATATTCCTTAATTTCCATACATAAGCATTTTTCTTTTCTAAAAGCATACTTTGATGAGCGCTAAGCTTTGGAGATCTAAATATAATTATCGGTGATTGTGCAATATAGCTTTGACCATTAGAAACCAATACTTTATCAACAATAGCATCTTCAGGGACATATAAGCTTTGTGACTCATAAGTCAACACAGCAGGGACTATAAGTGATCTTTTGAAAGGGAAGCACAATATGAAGATAAATATAGCAATAACCAATAAAGTCCAGATCGTATGTTTGTTAAATTTAATTTTATGCCTCATACGCCACCATACCTTAATTTCTTTTAAAATAGGTTGTAATACAAAATAAAATATTTCAACAAAAAATAAGATAATCCCCAATGACTTAAAGAATAAGTAATAAACCATAAAGGCAATCCCAATGAATAGAACAAATCGATATATCCAAGTCGCAAAAGCATAAAAAATAAGCATATTAGTTTTATTTTCACTAAATGGCTCTGGTTTAGGATACTTAAAGCCAAACAACCACTCTCTTATTTTCCAACGACACAATGCAAAGCTTCTAGTCTGAAGATTGCGCATGCTTAAAATATCAGATAATACATAGTAACCATCAAATCGCAAAAAAGGACTGATATTAATCACTAATGTTGTTAACAGGCTATAAGTCGCAAGAAAGAAGCATATGCTTTTCAACACCCCAAAAGGGAGAATAAGCCATAACCATAAGGCGATGATAGCAATATAAATCTCCATCCACACACCAGCAACAGATATTAGTAGCCGTTGGTTTGGATTTTTGATTTTCCAGCTCTGCTGTGTATCAGTATATAGCATTGGGAAAAGAACCAAAAATGCAACACCCATAGTGGGAATTTTCAGCCCATATGCTTTAGCGGTTAGTGCATGCCCTAGCTCATGTGAAAACTTTGCAATAATCAGCGCAGCTAAATAATATAAAATGTATTTAAGTGAAAATAAATCAAAAAAACTATGTTTAAATTGATCCCATTGAAATTGCAAAAAAATTAAACCAGTCATTGCAAAAATAAGCATGAAAACGAAAAAAGATCTAGAGAAAATCCATTTTGTATAGGGATACATCTTATCTAGCAATGCATTAGGGTGCAATATCGGGACTCTAAAAAAGAGATAGTGTTTTAGTAAAAGCAATAACCAGTGCTGCTTTTGATCCTTGGTCTGATAAATCTGCTCTAATGCTTTTGTATTCTGCATTATAAGGCAGTTTAAAGACAAAAACTCTAGTAAAACCATCAAATCCTTTTCCGTAATAACTAAATTAAGCTTCTGATGCAACTTATCAATTATGGCGGATGGTTTTTTCAGATTCCAACACTTTAAGATGTTATATGACTGCCAATTTAAATGATAATAATGATTATTAATAGTATCCTCTATAACCCATGTTGGCGTTTGATTAAAATCATTACCACCTTGATAAAATTTAATATCCGAGCGCAAATCGGGGAGTGTCTGCGGCAGTTTAGAATCATGCATAACTACCAACCGAAATATTGTCTTAATGCAGTAATAGGTTTTCTAAAGAGGTAGAAAAATAGCACTGTTTTTTGACCATAAATTTTTGCATACCCCTGTGAACCAATCTTAGGCACGGAATTTGTTGTGCTAATTTCTGCAGTTATGGGATAAGCGAGAATTTGATTATCAGTCATCTCAGCATTAATGCCAATATGTTTTATGGTAGCATTGATGGCTTTTAATGGAGAATTATTCAAGAACAGATTAACGTCATCGCCATTTGCAAAGTTAATTGCATCCATTACAGGAAGCCAAATCTTTATTTCAACTTGGTGCGGATTAGCAATTTCTAATATTTTCTCACCTGTCATAACAGGTTTCCCCTTCCATTTGTAAGGATCATTAATAATAACAATTCCTGATTGATTTGAAATAATTTTTGCCTCATTCAGTAAATAGCTTGCATACTGCAACTCTAACTTCTTCTCTTCAGCAAGTGATTTTAACACCTTTATTTCAGCTCTGTTTTTTAAATCAGAGAAACCTGTGTTAATTGCCTTTTGATATTTTGACTCAGATGTATTAAGCTCTTGCTCAGCTAAGCGATAGGCGTTTTTAAGATCTCGTTCATTTAGCTGGACAAGAGGAAAATTCGGCGTAACAAATTGATTTGGTGAAACCAATATCGAATCAACAACTCCATCAAAAGGAGCACTGATAATTGTTGGGCTGTTTGCAACAATTTCAGCTGGCGCGATGACGCTTTGTCTAACAGGTATTGACATAATCAAGACAACCAATATTAATAAAACGTATTTTACGACACGTTTTTTTGTCCACACTTTCCAAAAAGTTAGACTTTTTTTCTGATTTGCGACCAATTTTTGCCAAGCAAACCGGTAAGCGTCTTGAAGATATAGGTATTGATTCTTCTGCTCTTGATCATATGCTTTGTTCTGAACAAGGAGTATTCCTCCCACAATAATGCCTTGGTCATTTAATAATGGAGTATATGCAATATACTCTTCAAGATTATCAGGCCATTCTTCTAGTAATTTGGCAGAAGTTTGTGGAATACAAGCATATAATGTTTCATTAGGTCGCCCTTTATTTAGCAACTTAATTTGTTTTATACATTTCTTTAACTGTAATGAAAATGGGCTGTTTCTATCAAGCTCTACTATATTATTCATTGCTAAGATGTCGATAAATGAACCTGAATACTCAGACCATACAATCGATGTTTGATAGGGAATAACCTCAACTGAGTGATGTGCAATAAAAAATGCTAGCTCTCGTAATGTCTTTTTTTCGAATAGTGCATGTGTAATTGACAATAATGCAACAACTTTACTTTCCATAGAGTAAAACTTCCCGAGTATAATTATAAATTAATGCTTAAATCTGGTTCTGTCGCAGACTCAATTATTAGTTGAGAATTTGCACAGAGCGCAATACTCTGGACGTAATTATGCTGCGAGCCCATAGAACTGCTCGTAAATGGTCATATTTTCAGCATTAATAT
>NZ_VXKS01000032.1 GCF_008711525.1 Cysteiniphilum sp. JM-1 | reverse complement strand
AGTAGAGGTATTACTATCTCAATGGATGGCAAGGGTCGAGCTACTGATAACATTTGTATTGAGCGTTTTTGGCGCAGTGCAAAATGCGAGCGAATTTATCTTAATGAATATGGTTCTTTACCTGAGCTTAGGACTGATCTTGCTGATTATATTGATTTTTATAATAACCGTAGATTTCATGAAAGTTTGGGATACAAAAAACCAATGAATGTGTACAAAGAAGGTGCTATTAACTTTAAAAATCAGGCACAAAAAACATTGCAGGTTGCATGACATGTATAGGAATAAGAATTTTCAAAAAACTGTATTGACACTTTGGGGTAGAATAATCGGAATGGAAAGGGTATATAGAGTGCGTTGAGTGACAGTATGGATTTTTATTGTAAGATAGGGACATAGCATATGCATATGATAAATAAAAAGATAGTCAGTTTGATTTTTGGTATCTGCTTAACGGTATCATCTATCGCTAATGGTTTTGCTGATAGCAATGAGACTCATTCAATAATCAGCAGTCAAAATCGGCATATACAGACAAATGATGAGAGTTTAATTGACCGCAACCCACTGTCATATGATGGTGAGTATCAAGATGCTGATACGGAATTAGTATATCTTCGGGCACGGATTTATAATCCAGAGATGATGAGTTTTATCCAGCGTGATAGTTATCATTTGATCAATCGCTATAATGCGTTTGATGGCAATCCAGTGAATAACATTGATCCAAATGGGCATTTTTCATATTCATCACTGATTCCATTTTATGGTGCAGTAACTTCGGCGGAAAAAGGGAATTGGGGAGAGTTTACAGCAAATATGTTTATTGATATTGCAAGCATAGCTGTTACTAGCGCTATTGGCAGTCAATTTAGTAGATTTTTTCGCTGGTATTTTAGACAAGTACCGAATGAGTTAGTAGAACCGATGTTTGAAGCTGAAAATCAAGATATACAATCAGAAGAATATATAGAAGACCCCCCATTTAATGATTATAATAAACCCAGAGCATCTAATAGTGATCATGAAAGTGATAATGCCATCAGAATGCCATTAATTGATTCAGTCAATGATGCGGAATCACCCTTAAAATTTGAAGAAACAGTTAATAACCAAGGAGCTAATGCGGGTGGTCTTAATATCTCTCCTTATCATGATGCAAGTGATGTGGCTCTATATACTACTTACTGGGATGATAAGGAAGGACAATATAGAGGTTTTATTAATAGAAAACTTAATGCTACTGATCAGGTTAAACCGCATTTAAATATGTTTACTGAACTTTCCCAAGTTTTGTTAAGCGGCAAGCCCAATAATCATTTGAATCCATGAATTTCTATGATTTTTTAGCTCAAATTCATCATTTTGACAAACCCTGAGTTTATTCTGACGCTTTATCAACAACTTTCGTGCCACAGAAAAGGTGTATTGCGGCTTAGTGCCATTATGTGTTAGCTCATTGACTGCATCACTTGGAAGATGCATGGCAGCGATCCAAATAATCGTAATGGCAAGCATGCACATATTCAAGTGGTTTATCACCGAATGCTCCAATCTTACTTGGGCTTTTTGGCTGCCGATGTCATGTTTGAGCTCTTTGAAACCAGACTCGATCTTCCACCGTGCGCTATAGTATTCCAATATCTGCGTTACGCTTAATCTTAAGTCTGTTGTTGCTAAAGCAACGAAGTGATTTTTGTAATAGGCAAAGACAACTTTTATCGGGCATTTAAAAGCTTTAGACATGAAGTTTTTCTCGTAGACAAGCATGTCACGCTTTTTACCATAAACAAAGCTTGTGACTTTTTGGGCTTTAGCTTTATATTCATTTGCCAAATCCCTAACAGAACCTGCTTTGGCACCATATTTTGCAGGACGCCCACATTTTTTACCTTCGATAACCTCAGGAAAACCGTATAAAACACTGTTTTTGCGTAACATGGTGAGGATATGGACTCGATTACCCAGTTGATCTTTTAACGGGTTGTACAATTTACCATTACCAAACCATGAATCAGTCACAATAAGAATGGGGGATTTTGTCCAGGTGCTAAGCTTAAGAATCATTTGGCAGGCCAGTGCAATTTTACTGTTAAAACACTCAGCCGCTGCTTTGTTGCTAGAGTGATAAAATCGCGTCAACAGTGGCAAAAATGCCCAACGGGTATGAATGAACTTTAAGAGCCCAAGTTGGACAAAGCACTGTGACCAAGGGTATTTACTTTGATTGTGTTTGGCTGCATGATCAAAGAAATGCTCACAACCAAATACTTCCTTGCCGCTTTTAGGCGTGGTGGAGTCATCTAAGGCTATGATAAGGCGTCCATCAGTCAATGGTAATGGAATCAGTTTGAATATAGCTTTCCAAATCACATCCCAGTTAAAGCATTTACTTGCCATAAAGCGATAAAAACGTGTTTTGCTAAGCGAATAGCCAACTATCTGAACGAGTTTACGATAAATTTGACTACTGATACCAGAACCGATAGGTATAATCATTGCTAAAATCACTGCACTAAAAAGCCGTCCTTCTTGAGTGCTTCTTTTAAAAAGTGCTTGCAAGTGATCAAGCAAAGGCTGTAAGGTATCCATCGATGAGTTGCTCCTGTTTTTTAGCAACCCTAAGATATAGGGATAAACTTTGGTTTGCAGCTCATCCACAGCAAATTCTTACAAAATTCGGGAAAGTTCAGTTTGGTATAAATACTAATTTAATAACACATAACCCATTGACCTATGATGGTGAGTATCAGGATCATGATAGTGGCTTAATCTACTTGCGCGCACGTTTTTATAATCCAAAGACAATGCGCTTTATGCAGCGCGATAGTTATAATTTGCTAAATCGCTATGCCTTTGCCAATAGCAATCCTGTTAACCATATTGATCCTAATGGACATAGTGCATTTGGTCATGTTGTAGGTGGCTTTTTCCAAGGCTTGGGTGATGGGCTTCTCTCTGGTGCAACAATAGGCTTGTGTAGTCATTATGGTTGCTCGGTAGATAATTATCGTCAACTGGCAACTGGAGGTCTTAGTGGTTTTGTTGAGCTATTTAATCCAATAGCAGCAATGGTGCCATTAATTGAACATGGTGGTAACGCTGAAGCGTGGGCAAATGCAGTGGGTATGAGTTTGCCTAATATGGCTATTATGGCAAAAGATTTGCATGGTTTTTCTTACGCTAGGAGCCAACTTAAAAACAAGTTAGAGGAACCTTATAAGCAAAATAAGCACAAACTCCCAGAACTAGCTAATCAGCTTCAAGCGCAAAATCCAAATGCTGTTTTTTTTCAGAAAGAACAAGAAGGTGGCTTGCTTTCTGAAAGTAAACAGCTAAAAGCATTTAATTCTAATAAGGTCGTCGCTTATGCAGCAATCTCTAGGAAATCAGGAATAAATTATTGGGCTGCACCAGTTGTTGATCTATATAACCGTTATATTAACAAATTTAAAGCTGCTGGTGACCCTGAGTTGTTAAAATTTACATATAGAAGCGCTGCATGGCATGCAAGTCTTAAACTACCCCAATCAGTAGCTACTGCTATAAATAGAGTAAATATGTTTCTGTATAGTATAAACACCAACAACTTAAACCAATATAATGTGATAAATAACAATTGAGTCGATTAAAAAACTTAACCTCTGCCTCATTTCGCGTTACGCTTATGCTCCCGCACACAATAAAGATAAAACATGTTAAACAAGTTTATTAAATATACTGCAGCGATTTTATTCGTTGCGTCATCAATGACAAGTTCATTTGCCGCAAGTAGTCATATGCCAGCGGCAAGCAGAAGTGCTACTAAAACCATTCCGTTAGCAGCAAATTATTGCAATGATTTTCTAAAATATGGCAACCCTGGTGGCAAAGTGAATTTATATCTTTGTCGTGAAGGTTATATATCTGCTTATAACTATGAAACGAAGCAGCCTAGCTGGGTTGCCTATCGTTTAACGGCTCAGTCTGTTTCAAGTAAACTAAAGCGCCATGACGAATTTCAACCAGATCCAGAAGTACCAGCAAAATATCGTGCTGAGTTATCAGATTATAAAAGAAGTGGTTATGATCGTGGGCATTTAGCACCCTATGCTGCGATGGACTTTAATAAAACAAGTGCTAAGCAGTCGTTTTATTTATCGAATATGTCACCACAAAAAGGTGGGCTTAATCGTCAAGGATGGGCAAAGCTTGAGTCTGATGTACGTTTCTGGGCGCAAATGTACAAGGAAGTCTATGTTTACACAGGCCCTGTATTTAAGAACAGCAAAACACATAAAACAATAGGTAAGAATAAAATCTGGGTGCCAGAGTATTTCTTCAAAGTAGTCTACGCGCCAAAGCAGGATAGGGCGATTGCCTTTATTATGCCAAATGCTCGAGTTGATAAAAAAGATGTCGCGAAATATCGTGTATCGATCAAGGATGTTGAAGAGCGCACTGGTTTGACATTTTTTAACACCTTGCCTAAGACTCAAGTGGCTGCTTTAACAGATAAAACCTCACCAATGTGGCGTACGAGTTATAGGGCGTAAGGTATCCGCTTAGCACTAGGTAGATGGTGGTTGGTAAGTGCTGGCTGAGCGTAAGTCGAAGCCTCTTAAAAGAATGCCCTTCGACTTACGCTCAGGGCGCGTGCTTTTGGGTGGTTACTTAAAGTTGTGGTTAACTCTCTGCACTAGTTGCGCGAATATGCTCATTTAAATCATGATAATGTTGAATATTTTTATAATCATAAGCGCTAAAGATATCGTGAACAGGTTGTGCTTGTTGAAAGCCGTGCTCGATAATCATAAAGCCATTTTCTTTTAAGTGTGCTTTGCCATGGCAAACAATATGCTCTATATCAGCTAAACCATTGTTTTTGGCAATCAGTGCGGTGCTAGGCTCATATTGACGAACATGCGAGCACAGTGCGGGATCTGATTGATCAATATAAGGTGGGTTGGAGACAATAATGTCAAATTGTTCATTAGCGACTGGCTGATACCAGCTGCCTTGCAAAAGTTTTACATTACTTAGCTTGTAATGCTCTTTGTTATGAGCGGCAACTTTAAGCGCATGTTTGCAATAATCAATAGCAGTTACCTGCCAATCGGGTCGGGCATGGGCTAGACTCAAGGCAATTGCGCCACTGCCGGTGCCTAAATCAAGCACTTGCAGTTTAGTGTGCTGTGTGAACTTATTAAGAATTGTTTCAATCAGTACTTCAGTATCTGCGCGTGGGATCAATGTGTGTTTATCAACAAGAAATTCAAGATCCCAAAAACCTTGCTTACCTGTCAAATAAGCCACGGGCTCACCCTGTAAGCGTCTCATGAATAGTTCACTAAACTGTTGAAATTCATGTTCATTTAAAGACTTTTCTGACCAAGTGTATAAATAACTGGTTTCTACTTTTAATACATGACAAAGTAAGCATTCAATATCAATTCGCGCGCTATCAGAAATGGGTTCAAGTTGTTTGCTATAGGTTGATAGAATAACTTGAATGTTATTATTAGGCATTTTCTTCAGACATTTGTATAAGTAGATCGGCTTGATATTCGTGGATGAGTGGTTTAATGACTGAACCTAAATCACCTTGCATTATTTCTTCAAGCTTGTAAAGAGTTAAGTTAATGCGATGATCAGTGACGCGCCCTTGCGGGTAGTTGTAAGTGCGAATACGTTCAGAGCGATCGCCACTGCCAACAAGACTTTTACGTTGACTAGACTGCTCTTGTTGTTGTTTGTCAATCTCAGCTTGTAAGAGTCTCGCTTTGAGCATAGACATAGCTTGTGCGCGGTTTTTGTGTTGTGAACGTTGATCTTGACACTCAACAACCACGCCAGTAGGGATGTGTGTGATACGAATGGCTGAATCTGTTTTGTTAACATGCTGACCACCAGCACCTGAGGCGCGAAAGGTATCCACTTTTAGATCTGCTGGGTTAATATCAATCCCTTCGACTTCATCAGCCTCCGGCATAATGGCGACGGTGCAAGCTGAGGTGTGCACACGCCCCTGTGATTCAGTTTCAGGGACGCGTTGTACACGATGTGCGCCTGATTCAAACTTAAGTTGCGAGTAGACATTCTCGCCTGAAATCTTACTGATGATTTCTTTGAAACCGCCATGCTCGCCATCGCTTTGACTCACAATTTCAATCCGCCATCCTTGTGTTTCAGCGTAGCGGCTGTACATTTTAAATAAATCACCTGAGAAAATAGCGGCTTCATCACCGCCTGTGCCTGCACGAATCTCAAGAAATACGTTGGCGCCATCATTAGGGTCTTTTGGTAATAATAGAATCTCAAGCTCTTTAGTTAAGGCTTCAATTCGTTCTTCAGCGTCATTGAGCTCTTCTTTAGCCATTTCCTTCATTTCAGGATCGCTTTCTTTGAGCATTTCATTAGCACTTTCAATATCATCATGCGCTTGCTCATAAGCTTTAAATGTTGTAACTAAAGGCTCTAATTGCGCATATTCTTTGGATAGATCGCGAAATTTATTCTGATCACTAATGACTTCGGCTTCACCCAAGAGGGCTGAAATTTCTTCATGGCGTTCGATTAAGCCTTGTAATTTTCGTTTGATTGAGTCTTTCATTTTATAGTCCAGTATTTAAGCCGAAAATTTCTTCAGCTAAGTTAAGCATATCATTGCGTCCTTCAACGGCAGCATTTCTAAGTGACACGCTTGGCGTATGTAGCCATTTGTTTTTAACATTATGCGCAAAGCGAGCTAGAACCATTTTAGGATCCTCACCATTTTCTAGGCGCTTAAGACAACGATTGAGCTCATCATCAATCATATCTTTGGTTTGATTGCGCATAGCTTTGATCGTGTTATCAGAAAGAATAGCTTTTTCTTGATTGATATAATCATCCAAACCTTTTTCAATCCATTTCTCAGCACGTAGTGCGGCTTTTTCACGCAAGGTTTTGTTGTTTTGAATCAACCCTTGAATATCATCAACGCAATAAATGGTTATGTTATCCATTTGGTCAAATAGTGGATCAATAACACGTGGCACCGACAGGTCAATTAGCGTTTTAGGATTTGTATTAGTTAGCATATCAGCTGTCAAAATCAGCTCACGTGAGTTAACAGCACTAACAATAATATCAGCTTGTTCAGCAAGGCTGCTAAGCTCAGATAATGAAAAGGCTTCAGCGTGATGCTCAGTTGCTAGTTGTTGCGCTTTTTCTAGAGTGCGATTAACAATAATAAGGCGTTTTGGCGTGAGACTTGCTAAGTGCTTTGTCACAAGCATAGCCGTGCTTCCTGCGCCAATAACAAGAATCGTTTTATCTTCAAAATGACTTAAACTTTGTTTGGCTAATGTCACTGCCGAAAAGGCAATAGAAACCGGACATTGCCCAATATTAGTGTGAAAGCGCACGCGTTTTGCAACTGAGAAAACCTTTTGCATTAAGCGATTAAGATCTCCACCAAGTGTGTTATTGGCAAGTGCCTCCGCATAGGCATATTTGATTTGACCTAATATTTGCGGCTCACCTAAAACCATTGATTCTAATCCACAGCTTAAGCGCATTAGATGGTGGGCAACATGCGTATCTTGGCGCACGATAAGAAAATTTTTCAAATCCAAATCATTACGTTTTGCCGATTGTTGCCACCAATTGATCACATGATCTAAGTGTTTTAATTCAGAAATGATAGCATAGATTTCCGTGCGATTGCAGGTTGATAAAATAAGACATTGCTCAACGCCATGTTGTTCTTTTAGCGTTTTTAAATGTTGACCAAGGCGCTCATTGTCGAGGGTGAATGCACCGCGCACATCTAAAGAAGCCTTTTTATAGTCTATCGCTAAAGAAACTAACGTCATTCATTTACCTACTTTGCTTATTATTCTTGCTAATCGCATGAGTGACTTTTGCTTAAAACCATAATCACTATTTGATTCGTTGATTTACGGATAACAAGTGATAAGAGTTGCTCATGAAACTGGTCGGTATTGTAGCATAAAAAAAGAAAAGTGCTATGACTGGAAAAGCAACTAATGGTGCAGGTTTATCGGCATGTGGTTTAGATGGGTGTTATTGTGAGGAAAGCCTGCTTTTAATTTCGTGATCAATCGCTGTGTTGATGAACTCATTTAAGGATTCACCATCTCTTTTCACAAAAAACACTTGTCTATGCCTATCAACACCAGTTCTTACATTAAATGATCCGCTATAAGACTTCTCAGGTGTGATATCATGTTCAGCGCAAAACTCCAGATAATCATCAACGGCATCTACAAATGCCTGTTTTAAGTCCTGATAGTTTTCCCCTTCATATGAAACTGTAGCATTGATGTTCATAATCTCACCATGGAAAATGCCATCGTTATGATTAACTTTAATTGAACCTCTATAGCCTTTGTATTGCATTGCGTTACTCATATTAGTCCTACCTTTTTAAGATACTCAATAACGTTTTTAATTTGATATTCTTTTAGTGTTGGCTTCGGATGTGGTTTATGTAGCATCAGTGGTGGTGTTTCTTTGTTTAAATAAAAGCGTACACGTGAGCCACTTGTTTTACCTGCATTGCTCTCACTAAAGCCAAAGCTTTTTAAAACTTTAGATAACTCTGCCCATGTCAAATCTTTTGGGCATGCTAGTAATTTCTCGAGCGCTTTATCTATCTTAGTCATAAAATGCAACTATATTTTAGTTGCTGTAAATATAAGCGGAGATTTGTGTTTTTGCAAGCCTACACTCTATGTTTTTATTTGTTGTTATTGTCATAATTTTGTAACATGCTTTATTAATAATTTAGTATTTAAATTACGAGAGAGGGGATCTAATGCGCTATCTGTGCGTAGTTATGGCGCTTGTCTGCGGGTTGTTATCACAGGCTTTTGCCGGTGATTTTTGGCAGAAAGCTAAGGCTGTATTTGAGGGAAAAAAGCAACAAGATGGCAGGGTTCATCTGGTGTTATGGCATTCATTTGGTGGATCGCTTAATTATGCTTTAGATAAAATTGTCAATGAGTATAATCAAAGTCAGCATAAGTATTATGTTGAGGCGGTTAATAAATCCAATTATCAAAACTCATTAACCGCAGCGGCAACAGCTTATCGCTCAAGCACACAGCCAAATATGTTGGTGTCTTATGAGATCGGTACGGCGATGATGATTTACTCAAATGGTGCAATTATTCCGCTGTATGAGCTTGAGAAAATGACGGGTATTACGATCAATCAAAGTGATTTTTGGCCCGCGGTCAGTGGTTACTATAGTGTTGATGGTAAGCTTGCTGGTTTTCCTTTTAATAGTTCTTCACCCGTGCTTTTTTATAACAAAAAGGCTTTGGCTAAAGCGGGTGTCACGCACCCTCCGGTTACTTGGCAAGAGTTGACTAAAGTAGGAGAAAAATTAATTCAATCAGGGCAGGGGTGTGTTATGACAGCAGCGTACCCTTCTTGGCTTTTATTAGAGGAGTTTAGCGCATGGAATAATTTAGCCTTTGCCAGTGCTAATAATGGTTTCGATTCGATGAAGCCAAAGCTTAGGTTTGATAATCAAACAGTGGCGGACTTTTTAACACAACTTAAGGCTTGGCAAGCAAAAGGCATTTTCCAGTATGGCGGACGTTTAGGCTCTGCGGACACCTTATTCACTAGCGGCAAGTGTGCGATGATTGTACATTCATCTTCAATGTTGGCGGACTATTCAAAACTAACGACTTTTAAAGTGGGTGTTGCAAAAATTCCATTTTGGCAAACAAAAGATACACGTAAGCCACAAAACACCATTATTGGTGGAGGAGCTATGTGGACGTTTGCATTACCTAAGAATACACCTAATGCGGATCTTATATATAAAGGGGTCGCATCCTTTTATCAATTCTTAGCACAACCCAAAATCCAAGCGCAATGGGCAATGGATACCGGATATGTTCCAGCCACTAAGTCAGCTTATGAGCTCATGCAAAAAGAGGGATATTATAAGAAAGACCCTAATGCATTGATCGCTGTTGAGTCTTTAAATAACGCGCCACCTAAACCTTATACTTTAGGCATTAGACTGGGTAATTTCCCGTTGATTCGTCAGGAAAATGACTCGATGCTTGAACGTATTTTCTCTAATCAGCAAAGTGTCGATGACGCACTTGAGGATGCAGTGGATAAGGGGAATAAGTTAATCAATCAGTTCTACAAACAAAATAAGGTTTAGTTTATGCATCATCGAGGATTTTATAAGGCAGGATGGTTGCCTTATTTATTGATATTGCCACAACTGGTGATTACGCTGCTGTTTTTTATCTACCCGGCAATTCAAAGCATTATCAGTTCTTTTTATAGCAGCAATTTCTGGGGTACGGTGTCTCATTTTGTTGGGTTTGAGAATTATTGGGCTTTATTAAGTGACAGTAGTTACTTGCAGTCATTTATTACGACTGCGATTTTTTCAGTCGCAGTGACATTTTTGGCGATGGGGCTTGGGTTATTGTTTGCAGTTCTTGTCATGCGAGTTATACGCGGCGTCAAGATCTACAAGACTTTTATTTTGTGGCCATATGCCGTAGCAACTGCTGTAACGGGTGTGTTATGGGGTTTTTTGTTTAATCCAGCTGTGGGTGTTGTGACTTGGGTATTGGCGCATTTTGGGGTTGATTGGAATTATTATAGTAATGGCACGCAAGCCTTGATGGTTACCATCTTTGGCGCCTCATGGCAGCAAGTTAGTTATAACTTTATCTTCTTTCTAGCGGGATTGGCAGCGGTACCCAAATCGATGCTTGAAGCAGCGGCTATTGATGGTGCGGGTCCCATAAGACGATTTTGGCAGATTACTTTTCCGTTGATTTCGCCAACGACGTTCTTTTTATTAACAATCAATCTGGTGTATGCATTTTTTGACACCTTCGGCATTATTGCGACAATGACACAAGGAGGTCCTGCGGACTCAACCAATATCTTGGTGTATAACGTTTATGCCACAGGCTTTATTGGGCAACAAATTGGCAGCTCATCAGCGCAATCGGTAATATTGATGCTGATTATTATCATATTGTCGGTGATTCAATTTAAATATATAGAAAAGAAGGTGCATTACGCATGATGGTAGAAAGACGTCCTGTGCTGACATTTATGACGCACGCACTATTAATATTGGGCATTGTGATTATGTTGTTGCCTATTTATGTCGCATTTGTTACATCAACTCAATCGATTGAGACCTTAAATTCAGCAACGCAAGTGATCCCGATGTTGCCAGGGCATGACTTCGCGACAAACTATCAAACGGCTTTAGTTGGAAGTAGTCAATATAATATCCCACCGGCATTATTGCTGTTATGGAATAGCTTCTTGATGGCACTTGCGATCGCTGTTGGTAAAATTATCTTAGCGTTGATATCAGCGTATGCTGTGGTTTATTTTAACTTTAGGTTTAAGATGCTATTCTTCTGGGCGATTTTTTTGACATTAATGTTGCCAGTGGAGGTACGTATCGTGCCAACTTATGACATTGTGGTCAACTTGGGGATGCTCAATACTTTTGCTGGCCTGACCTTGCCATTGATTGCTTCAGCCACAGCCACCTTTATGTTTCGCCAGTTTTTTATGACGATCCCACGACAATACGCAGAGGCTGCAGCTATTGATGGCGCCGGTCCTGTGCGCTTTTTTATTGATGTTGTGCTGCCACTATCTAAAACCAATATTGTCGCCTTGTTTATCGTGATGTTTATTTATGGTTGGAATCAATTTTTATGGCCACTAATTATTACATCAAGTGATCAAAGTCTGCATACGATTGTCATGGGGCTGATGCAGATTGCAGATACGCTAGGGCAAATCCCTAATTGGAATTTCATTATGGCAGAGGTTATGTTGGCAACGATTATTCCGGTATTGATTGTTGTGATTATGCAGCGTTGGTTTGTCAAAGGCTTAATGGAAACAGATAAGTAAATTAAGATAAATAAAATAAGTAGAGCATTATGAGTTATTTAGTATTAGAGAATGTCATCAAATCTTATGGTAAGACGGAAGTTTTACACGATATTAATTTAGCGATTGAATCCGGTGAGTTTATTGTGATTGTTGGTGAATCAGGTTGTGGTAAGTCAACATTACTAAGAATGGTTGCAGGACTTGAGAATACAACTTCAGGCAAAATCAGCTTGTGTGGTAATGACATTACACATAAAGAGCCAAAAGATCGTGATATTGCGATGGTATTTCAAAATTATGCGCTTTATCCACATATGAGTGTTTTTAATAATATTGCGTATGGGTTAAAAGTAAGAAAGACAGCCAAAGCAGAAATCCACAAACGAGTTGAAGAAATTGCCAAGCTTTTAAAAATTGATCATTTGCTTGATCGCAAGCCTGGTGCGCTATCAGGTGGTCAACGCCAGCGTGTGGCAATGGGGCGCGCGATTATCCGTAATCCAAAATTGTTTTTATTTGACGAGCCGTTATCTAACCTTGATGCCAAGCTAAGAGTAGAAATGCGGCTCGAGATTAAACGTCTGCAGCAGCGACTAGGGATTACCAGTTTATATGTGACGCATGATCAAGTTGAAGCGATGACGATGGCAGATCGTATTGTGGTGCTAAACAACGGCTATATAGAACAGTTTGCAACACCTAAAGAAATTTATCAAAAACCACAAAGCACATTTGTCGCAGGCTTTATTGGTGCGCCAGCAATGAATTTCCTAAATGCTAAAGTCACTGAGCAAGGCATCATATTGGATGATGGTGGTGTGTTACCTTTATTATTAAAAGAAGATAATCATTCAGGTCGTGAAATTATTATTGGTATTCGTCCAGAGCACATCGTATTAAAAGAGCTAAATGACGATATTGACCTTAGTGTTATTGTCGATATGGTTGAACACCTCGGTGGCGAGACCCTTATTTATGGTTGTGTGCAAAATAGTGACGCAAAAATCACAGTTAGAATTGATGGCTACTGGCAAGGTGATATTGGTCAAGCTGTACACTTACATGTTAAAAAAGAGCACCTTCATGCTTTTGATCGAAAGACAACGAAACGTGTTGCCTTAAATAGAGCAGTAGACTTGGTTGAATAATCATCGTATCAGTTGCTTTTTAGGTCGCGTTTTAACCAAAACTCAATAAAAAGCTGTAAAAGTTAAAAAAGATGAAAAAAGGGGTTGCGGGGTGAGAATTGGTGTGTATAATGGCACCTCGTTCTCAGCGAGAATGTTCGTGAGAATGCCTTGGTAGCAAG
>NZ_VXKS01000031.1 GCF_008711525.1 Cysteiniphilum sp. JM-1 | reverse complement strand
CACGTCTTCACAAAAAATCAAAAAAAACACAAAAAATCTGTAGTGCCTTAACTCAACTTTGTGTATGGCGCAAAGCATTATACTGTCTACGTTTCAGAAATTTTGCTTACCAAATTGGGCAAAAAGTATCTTATTTGCTACTGAGTTTATGTCAACATACGAAATCATTCACATGGGTTTTGATCTGTAATCCCTTATCAATAAATACATTCCATTGTTTACATATTCAAATTATCTTTGTAATAATCGCGCCTTATTTGCTTTGAGTATTTTCTTTTTCTTATGATCTAAAGGTGACAAGATCACATAAGCCACAGGCACAATCAATAGCGAGAATATTGTACCAAAACAAAGTCCACCGACAATTACCCAACCAATCATATTATTAGCGACATTTCCAGGACCCATCGCCAGTGCCAAAGGAATCGATCCCAAAACCATTGCCGAAGTTGTCATCAAAATAGGACGTAAACGTGTAATTGCACCTGTTTTAACGGCATCGATTAAAGACACACCCTCTTTGAAGTTTTCATTAGCAAATTGTGTGATCAAAATACCGTGTTTACTAATCAGCCCGACGAGTGTAATCAAACCTATATTCGTAAATAAGTTCAAATCCCCTCCTGTCATCAACATCGTGATCAAAGCACCTACCGTTGATAAAGGAACGGTAAGCAAAATAATAAATGGATCGACAAAGCTCTCAAACTGAGCGGCAAGCACTAGATAGATGAAAATCAACGCCAAAGCAAATAAGCCAAACATCGTACCACTCGAGGATATGAATGCTGCCATACGCCCACCAAAATCAATACCAGCGCCATCAAGCTTTGTTTGATTTGCCAGTTTATTGATCTCGTTATAAACTTCACTCATGCTATAGCCGCTTGAGATATTCGCACTAATTTGCGCTGTGTTAACCCGGTTATATCTAAAGAGGCTACTTTGTCTGACATCCGGTGTTACCTTGATTAAATTTGACAATGGCACCATTAAACCTGAATCGCTTGGCACATAAATTTTACTTAAACTACCAAAACTTGATAAATCGTCAAGATTCATTTGTACCAAAACTTGGTAGCTTTTCTCATCGGTTTTAACATCAGTGATATGTTTACCACTCATCAAAATACTAAATGTATCAGCGATATTTTGCGGATCCACGCCAACATTGGCAGCAAGCTCACGTTGAAACTTGACATTATAAACGACATTATCAAACTTCAGACCATTGTTAACATTATTAAGCCCTGGGTAATTCATGAGTTTCTTGGTTAGACTATCAGCAGCTTTAACCAAATGATCAATTGGTCCTACATTATGCAAATAAATAATCACATCAGAGCCATCCGCATCTGATCCAAAACTCACGGGATCAGGAACACTCATACTGACTTTAATTCCTGGAATTTGTTGTGCCTCGGCGAGTAATTTGTCAATAATTGCCTGAGTTGATACTTTACGTTTATCACCCCATGGTTGCATTGTGACAAAGTTATTTGCATTACCCGAAAATACATATTCGGCATTATTCAAAATATAAGGATTATTATCATAAACACGCTGACTTAACATATTCATATAATAATTGGTATAATCAAGAGCTGCACTTGGCGGAGAAGTAATTGTCGCCTCAAAATATCCAATATCCTCTTTAGGAATAAATGACTGAGGTACGACTTTAAACAACATAAAACACAAAACACCCAAAGCAACAAGTAATGCTACTACCCAATATTTTGCCTTTAATACGAAGTTTAATATTTTGGCATAAGCCGCATTTAATTTATCGAAAATATGCTCTAGCCAAACTTCTATTTTGGTTTCTTTTTCCCGTGATTTTAAAATATAGGCACACATCATCGGTGATAAGGTCAATGCAACAAAGCCTGAGATTAAAACGGATCCCGCTAAGGTAAAAGCAAACTCTCTAAAAATAGTCGCACTAAAACCTGATAAAAAGCCAATCGGTGCATAGACTGCTGCTAGTGTTAACGTCATTGCAATCACTGAAAAACCAATCTCCGCTGAACCTTGTACAGCTGCATCAAAAGGTTTCTTGCCCATTTCAATGTGCCTGTGAACATTCTCAAGCACAACAATCGCATCATCAACCACCAGACCAATGGCAAGAATAATTGCTAAAAGTGTGACAACGTTAATACTAAAGCCACACAGTAGCATAACACCAAAGGCACCGATAACGCACACTGGGATGGTTAAAATCGGAATTAGCGCAGCACGGATACTACCTAAAAATACAAACACCACCAACATCACCAAAATGATGGCTTCAAGCAAGGTATCATAGCCATCGGCAATTGATTTTTGTAAAAACGTTGATTGATCATAAACCACTTTAACTTCCATGCCTTTTGGTAGTTGCTTGGCAACACGCTTAAGCTCTTCTTTGGCAAGGTTTGCTACGGTAATTGGGTTGGCATTGTCTGTGGGGCGCAGCTGTACACTAATGGCATTTTGCCCATTAATCAACATGGGCGAGTCGCTTAAACTCGCATTACCCAAATCCACTTTTGCAATGTCTTTTAAATAAACCGGTGCACTACCACTATCTTTAACGACAAGGTTTTTAAATTGATCTGCTGTAGTCAAATCGGTATCTGAACTAATGGAGAAATTACGATACTTGCCACGAACACTACCGCCTGAGAAGCTAATATTATTACTATTTAAGGTACTTTGCACATCCGAAACGGTAATACCAAGCGCTGCCATTTTTTGTGGATTAAGCCAAATACGCATCGCGTAATCACTAGCACCATAGACCCAAACAGCCCCCATACCTGGAATGGATTGAAAGATCGGAACAATATTCTTTTGCACATAGTCACGTATTTGTGCTGATGTTAGATTTTTATCTAACACGCCCAAGTTAACCACAGGACGCTCAACACCCCCTTGAGTCACACTAGGCGCATTAATATCTGCAGGCAACTTCTGCGAGATAATACTTGAGATATTATCACGCACCTGACCCATAACATTGGTCATATCCGCATCATCAGCAAATGTTAAGTTAATCGTACTACTGCCATATGAGCTTGATGAAGTCATCTTGATCAAGCCATCGATATTATAAAGCGCATCTTCAACCGGTACTGTGACATCATTTTTCATTAACGTTGGTGAGGCACCTGAGTATGAAATCGAGACTTGCGCAATTTTCTGCTGAATCTTAGGAAAATAACGAATCTCAAGATAGCTAAAGCCAACGATACCTAAGACGATAATCATCAAACTTAAAACAACCGCAAAAACGGGTCTCTCAATACAAATTTTTGAAAGCTTCATGCGTTACTTACTTCCATTATTACCATTGATTGCTGCTTGATCGTTAACCCCAAAGCCGCTTTTTGGATCAACATTGATATTTAATTCTTTTTGTAACTTATCAAACCCTGGTGGTGGCAAATCAGAAATGCTAATTTTAGCGCCATCAGTAAGCTTAAATCCGCCAATCGTTACCACTTTTTGCCCTTCTTCTAAGCCTTTGGTTATCTGTGTCCAGCCACTGCGCACCATGCCGATATCTACTTGCACGGCTTTGACGGTATTATCAGGGTTGACCACATAGACAAATGATCCTTGTTGATTGGTCTGAATCGCCATATCTGGTAATGCCAAAATCGCTTGTTTATCCTTTAGGATTTGTGAAACCGACATAAACATCCCAGGAGACAATAAATAATCATCGTTATTGACTTCAGCCTCAATCTCAAGTGTGCCACTTTTACTATCTACCGTTGGCGAGATGTAGTTAACAACACCTTTGAATATTTTCTTGGGATACGTTTCAGTGGAGAGCTCAACCTCATTACCAATTGCTACTTTTGGTTTAACATCTGCTGGAATCGCAAAGCGTATCTTTAGGGGATTTTCCTGTGTTAATTGCACAACGGCAGTACCCGCTGCCACATATGCACCAACATCAAACTTATAAATCCCGAGCACACCGGTAAATGGTGCTTGTAGTTTATCATGAGCAACCACCGTTTGCTGTTGATCAACATCGGCTTGTGCTTGTTGCAAATCCGCATATTTCTGGTCAATATCTTCTTTGGAAATCGCCCCTGATTGCTCTAATAACTTAACGCGCGAATAAGTCTGCTTGGCTAAATTTAACTTCGCTTGCAGTGAGCTTAAGGTTGCCATATCTTGCTGATCATCTAAAGCTGCAACCGTTTCACCTTTTAATACCCGATCGCCGTTTTTGAAATATTTCTCTTTTAACTTACCGCTATTATCAAAACTTAAATCAACCTGTTTTAACGCATAGATATTACCCACTGCGGTAATCGTCTCTGGCACATTAATCTTCTTAACCTCACCGACATTAACTGCCGTAGGTTTGACCACTTGCTCCTTGTCAGCTGCATAAGCAAACTGATGTAGACTCATCAATGGGGCAGCTAAAGCCATCATCAACGTAGTGATCTTTGCTGTTTTTAAAATTTGATATTTATTATTTTCATTATTGTTGTTCATAGGCTCACTTGTCATGGAATGTGTTAAGTCATAAGCTAATCTGATTATAGCCACTGCTTTTATTATGTCTAATAAACTATGATCTTTTATTATCACCGAATCATAAGCGATCTAAAACATATTTAATACGCTCCTCCTTGGTCATTGGCTCATTAAGCACTGGCTTAATCAGTGCATGACGCTTTGCCAACCCCACTTGGTTCGCGATTTGAATATTAAGACCAGGACGCGCATTAAGCTCAAGCATCAGTGGCCCATGATCTTTATCTAACACCAAGTCAACACCCAAATAACCTAAATTGGTCATATCATAGCTAGCACTTGCGATTTTTAGACACTCTTGCCAATGTGGCACGGTAATCCCTTCAATCTCATGCAAGGTATCTGGGTGATGTGTGATAATCTCATTATGCCAAACCCCATGCAGTGTCAAACCAGTTTTTAGATCAACGCCAGCACCAATTGCACCTTGATGCAGGTTTGCTTTGCCATTGGATTGCTGTGTTGGTAAACGCACCATTGCCATTACTGGAAAGCCTTTGATCAAAATGATCCGAATATCTGGCACCCCTTGATAGGCAACTTTAGCAAAAGTTGGGTCAAATTGAATCAAATATTCAATCATCGCTTTATCAGGGCGACCACCAAGTGAATATGCACCACTTAATGTAGTTGAGGTGTGATAACGCAACTGATCTAGCGTCATTAATTTACCATTTGCCAAACGGTAGCGATTATTAATAAAGTGCGTAATGACAAGAATACCCTCACCACCGGCACCTTGCGCAGGCTTTATCACAAATTGATGGTGATCCCCTAAGATCGATTGTAGATTTTTGTTATCATGCTCTGAACCAATTACACCATAAAGCTCAGGTACATTAATGCCATGCTCAAGTGCCAAGGCTTTGCTCTTGAGTTTATCATCAACCAGTGGATAATATTTGCGATCATTATATGCTTGGATATAGCCAACATTGCGATTATTAATCCCCAATACACCCGCTTGTTTTAGTGCACGCCATTTACTAATCCACCACATTTACTGGTCACCCTTACCCGTTTTACCTTGCTGCTGATCATTAATTTTCTGTGCTAACGCCTCAAAGCGATAAAGCTCAGTCAAACGGTAGCCACGATAACGTCCAATTAATAACATCACAGCCATGACCACTAATAGCAATCCTGAGAATGTGAAAAACCAATACTCTAAATAGGCATTAAAGATAAAGATATAACAGATGGTTGCAGCCAACAGACTACCAATCGCAATTTTAATGGCTTCAGTGCCACCACGTTCTTCCCAAACAATCGATAAACGCTCTATCGACATTGTTAAAATAACCATTGGGAATAAGGTAATTGATAAGCCTTGAGATAGCTCCATCTTATGCATTGCAATACTAATCAATGCCATAATTAATACAACAACACACAGAAGCATCCCAAGCCGTGGCACGACCAATAATTGTAATTTCTCAAAATAAGCTCTAAAGCTTAACCCTAAAATGACCACCAATGAAAATAAGATAATTCCCCATACCAAAGTGGTATCCTTAAAAGCTAAGGCAATCAATACCGGCATAAACGTACCCAATGTTGGCACACCGATAATAATCCGCAAGATCAAAATAATCAGCACACCAAAAGGCACCATTAAGATGATTTTATAAATTTCCTGTGTTTGCGCTGGTAAATTAAGTAATGAAAACTCATATATATTTTGCTTCACAGTATTGTTTTTAAGATCCAGATAACGCTCCATCGGGATGCTTTGTTGTGCTGCGGTAAAGGATACCAGTTTAACTGTACCACCTTGGACATTGACAAAATCACCATTACCACTCCACCAGGTCATCGCTTTGCTATTAGGATTGTCAATATACTCACCTGTGCTGACATCATAAGTATGCCAATCTTTGCCGTAGTACACCTTAATCCACGTTGGCAAGTTCTTAAGATTTAATTTATCCTCATACTCATAAGGTACCACATGAATAATCAAGTTCGGCAAATTCAGCTCAGTTAATAAATAATTAAGCAATCTTGCGCGCGTTTTTGCCGTTGGCTTGCCACTGGTCATCTCCTGCCAGAAGTACAGATTACCATCATCATTAATAAAGTTTATCGCTTGCGCAATCAAGGTGGGCGAATCTGCTGATTTCTCTGCAATCCCCTTGGCAGTCGTTAACAACGTTAATAACTTCTTAGGCTCTAGAATATCTTTTATTTTCTTTTTTTCTTTTTCAAGATCAGGAACGGTGCTTGATACACTTTGCGCATTACTCGCCACCGTCACATCATAAATCACCGTTTGTTTGCTGTTAACCTCGCTTTTAGAGAGCACTGCCATGCGGTTATTTTTATCCTCTGAACGCAAAACGATCTTACCAAAGCCAGCAGCATTAATACTTTCATCTAGTACATCCGCCTTAACCAAGTTTGGCACCAACAAGTTCACCTTAAGTGATGAATCCGTCGTATCTGGCACAATCTGCAGCTCAGCATTAAACTTCCACGTCATATTCTCATCATTCGGCCACCACGACAGCCCAAGTTTAAAATGCTGATAAAGACTAAAACCAATACCTGCAACCAACAAAATGATCAAAAGTGTGAAAAACTGCTTATTAACCTTACTCATTGCTTATCCATATCATTTGTATTGCTATCATCTGATGACTGATCACTCGTATTATCAGCTTTCTTTGGTTGGTCATTAGAAGCTTCAGTACCATCACTTTTTTTATTGCTATTTATTGTTGCTTCTTTTGCTTCTTTTATCTCTTTTGCTTCTTTTATCTCTTTTGCTTCTTTCTCCTCTTGCTCTTTTGCCATCTTAGCAAATAGCGCTTCACAGGCACTGCCATCCATCGTGAATTTTTGTGCCGGATCGATCACAGCACCCAATTGAATCAATGCTTTACGCCCTAAAAGTAGCGGATAATCAAAATGCGTTCTATCGGTTAAATTAACTTCAATCGTATAGATTTTGCCATCAAAACAAACCGGCATTTCAACGACAGGGCGCTCATCATATTGATCTTTTGTGTCCTCACCGGCACGGTTTTTAATCTTCATTTCACGCTTTAACGGCAAATCATATGCTACCTTTTCGATCTTATCTTTATTGCGCTTGCCCTGCTGTTCTATCGCCTCATGGGTGACATCAAAGCGCACATATTCCTGCCCATCCTTTGCGTATACGTGAATATTTGTCGCCGAAATCGAGGAAACTCCAGCCCCCGTATCTAGCTTGGCATCTAAGAGTGTTTTGCTTGGTAAAATATACACATTTTCAACATAGCCATAACCTGTTTTTATATTTGCCATCGCTGTACTCGTCATTAATATGGTTGATAAAGCTAAATGTTTGATGATCTTATTTGCCTTCATTTGTTTCCCTTTAAAGTTTTTACCTTTAGGCAGTAAATTGCTTCGTAGTATAGTTATAAACTTGGCATTATGCCAATGGATATGTTATTAACTGTAAAGCCTAATTATAAAGCGCCTAATAACACCATACTTGCATTAATTGAACCTTAAGAATGACAAAAACATCGACTATGACAGCAAATTATTACAGCATTGAATGCATATCACAGCATGAAATTGAGCCGATTAAAAAGTCTCGCTTTATTGCTCACTTACTGCCTTTAAAAGAGCCTTCCGAGCTTCACAGCTTCTTGCAGCAACTTACCAAGGAATATGCCAATGCCAATCATCACTGTTGGGCTTATCATCTTTTTGACAATCAGCAGATTCGTTTTAATGATGATGGCGAGCCTTCAGGTTCCGCTGGCAAGCCTATCCTTAATCATCTTCAAGGCAACAAACTCATTAATGCTGCCATTATCGTGACGCGAATCTTTGGTGGCACCAAGCTTGGCGTGGGTGGCTTAGTACGCGCCTATGGTCAAGCAGCTAGTGAAGTCATTAAAAATAGTCAGCTTGTAACTTTCACACCAACCAAAAGACTGTCGCTGACCTATCAATACAGAGATACCGCATTAATTGAGCAAGTGCTACACACACTTAAATTAACAGCGATTGATTCAATCTTTGGCAATGACATTACCTTGCACTTCGATATTGCATTATCAAAATGGGACATAACTTATCAAGCACTACTAGAAATGACACAAGGACGAGTCATTATTCATCGATAAATCGCTTTGCATTTCCTTTTTTTTTCTCTACCATGTGACAAATCAATTGAGTTTGAAGCAGCTATGTTACACCCAACTTACGATATTCATAAGTCTTATGATGAGAATTACAACAATGGACCAATGTGTGATTTCACCATCCCCAAGCGCATTTCATTAAAACCGATTAACTTGTGGGGCTACCAAATAAACTCACCCATTGGCGTGCCAGCGGGTCCCTTAATTAATGCCGAATATATTAAGCTATATGCTGAGTTAGGCTTTGATCTGCCGGTGTATAAAACCGTGCGCACTATTGAGCGCAAAGTACATCCCGCACCAAATTGCTTAATGGTTGATAGTCATAAGCAATTAACCATTGATGATATTGGTCAAAGCATTTACCCACTCGATCAAGCGCCACAAACACCGCATGAGATTGCCATCACCAACTCTTTTGGTATTCCAAGTAAGTCGATTGAAATATGGCAAGCAGATATTGCCAAAGCCAATGCGTTTATGGCACCTAATCAACTAATGATCGTCTCATGTGTTGGCACACCTGTGCCTGATCGCAATTTTATCGATGACTTTGTTCTTTGCGCACAAAGGGCTGTTGAAGCGGGGGCTAAAGCCATTGAGCTTAATTACTCATGCCCTAATGTCGTCTCTAAAGAAGGTAGTATTTATCAAGATGCTGAGCTTTCAAGCACGATCTCAAAAGCGGTAAAAAAAGCAATCAAGGATGTGCCGCTTATGATCAAGATGGGCTATATCAAAGAAGAAGCTAAAGCATATGACATCATCAAAGCCAATGCGCCATTTGTTGATGGTATTGCGGCGATTAATACCATTTCAATGCAAGCAAGAAATAAAGATAACAGCCAAGCACTTCCTGGTGAGGGACGCTTAAACAGTGGCATTTGCGGCAGCATCATTAAAGACCTATCCCTTGAAATGACTAAACGCATTCATAAGATACGCAAAGAGAATCACTTTGATTTTGTGCTTTGTGGTGTAGGCGGTATTGTTTGCCCTGAAGATATTGATGATTACCTAAACGCGGGTGCTGATATTGCTATGAGTGCAACAGGTGCCATGTGGAATCCATTATTAGCGCATGATTGGCAGAAATTGCAAACAACAAAATAATCGCTAACTCACGCGCTTTTTTTATTCTTCTTTATTTTTTCTTTGGTTTATTCAAACAATCCTTACATTCGATATAGAGCACGGAACTATGCTCAACGAGATTGCCGCCTAGCTCTTCGACTGCTTTCATTTGTCTTGCTTCAATCACATGATCAACAAATTCCTCAACTTTGTGGCATTTAACACAAATCATATGATCATGATGATCATCCGAATCAAGCTCATATACTGCTTGCTCTCGACCAAGGTTTAAGCGCTGCAATAATCCTGCCGACTCAAATTGTGCCAAGACGCGATAAACTGTTGCAATACCGATATCTTCTTCTTTTTCTTTAACAATTCGATAAACATCATCAGCCGATAGATGACGCTGATCTGACTCTTCAAAAATACGTAATATTTTCAGTCGTTGTTGCGTGATTTTCAATCCCGCCTGTTTTAGATCTTCTTTTCCTAGTGACATTGTGTATAAGCACTCATTAAATTTGTCAATGCTAGACATTCTAACCTGATCATTTCGATAAATGAAGAACTCACTACTGCAAAATCTTTAGTTGTTTATCTATTGCCAAACAAAAACAGTTGCTTTCAGCCCCCCCACCCGTGCAGCTTATGCGGCACGACCTCTCCCGCAAGGGGAGAGGTTATTTCACGTTGGCTGAGCACAAGTCGAAGCCATTATACAATCACTCAACCGTACCCTTCGACTATGCTTAGGGGACGGTTATATACCCACCATGCCCTTTGAATATGCTCAGGGAACGGTTAGTATTATGCACTTTTGAGAAATCAAAGCATCATGCTTGCTTTTTTGCATCGTGAATCATTACCATAAGTGCCATCTTTAGATAAATTGATAAGACATTTATGCTGAACTACAAAGACTTACGCGAATTTTTAGATCACTTGGAGGAAATAGGTGAGCTAAAACGCATCAAACAAGAAGTATCACCCTTTCTAGAAATGACTGAAATCTCATCACGCGTACTTCACAATAAAGGACCCGCGCTTTTATTTGAAAATCCAAAAAATCACAATATGCCAGTGTTAACCAACTTATTTGGCACTGAAAAGCGCATCGCATTGGCACTTGGTGCGGATGATGTCAGTCAACTGCGTGAAATTGGTAAACTCTTGGCTTATTTAAAAGAACCTGAGCCACCAAAGGGTCTTAAAGATGCTTGGGATAAAATGCCAATTTTAAGGCAAGTCTTAAAGATGTCACCTAAGGTTATTAAAAATGCACCATGCCGTGAGGTAATTATCAATAAGGAAGACATTGATTTTTATCAAATGCCAATACAAACCTGCTGGCCTGGAGATATCGCCCCACTTGTGACATGGGGGTTAACCATCACCAATAGCATTCGTAAAGAGCGTTTAAACCTAGGTATTTATCGCCAACAAGTCATTGGTAAGAATCGCCTTATCATGCGCTGGCTTCATCATCGCGGAGGTGCGCTTGATTACCAAGCATGGTGCAAAGCCAATCCTGAAAAGCCTTTTCCCGTATGTGTCGCATTGGGCGCAGATCCTGCGACTACTTTAGGCGCGGTGACACCTATTCCTGACACACTTTCTGAATATGCTTTTGCCGGATTATTGCGTGGCAGTAAAACCGAGCTCACCCCGTCGATACTCCATGGTGATGATATTATGGTGCCAGCGAATGCTGAGATTATTTTAGAGGGTTTCATATATCCTAATGATATTGCCGAGGAAGGTCCCTTTGGAGATCACACCGGTTATTATAATGAGGTTGAAAAATTCCCTGTATTCACCGTTGAGAAAATCACCCATCGTAAAAACCCCATTTATCACAGCACCTACACCGGTCGCCCACCAGATGAGCCGGCTATTTTAGGCGTGGCATTTAATGAGATATTCGTGCCGATCATTCAAAAGCAATTCCCTGAAATTGTTGATTTTTATTTGCCGCCTGAAGGTTGTTCCTATCGCTTGGCAGTCGTTAGTATCAAAAAACAATACCCAGGACACGCCAAACGCGTGATGATGGGCGTTTGGTCATTCTTACGTCAATTCATGTATACCAAATTTGTGATTATTGTTGATGATGATATCAATACCCGCTCGTGGGAAGATGTGATCTGGGCAATTACCACACGTATGGACCCAACAAGAGATACGACCTTGATTGATAATACACCGATTGATTATTTGGATTTTGCCTCGCCTGTTGCTAGTCTAGGCTCAAAAATGGGACTAGATGCAACCAATAAACTCCCCGGTGAAACAACACGCGAATGGGGTGAGGTGATCACCATGCGCCAAGATATTATTGATAAGGTTGATGCGATCTGGGCAGATTTAGGGATTGATAATGACTCAAAAGCCTAAGCAGCCCAAAGCCTTCTTCACGTTAAGACAGAATAATTTTTTACAACTTTCTATCTTAAGGTTTTTTTGCTACCCTATGCGGACTTTGAGTTTACTTTAAAAACCTATGCCTATTTTTTTTCAACGTATTTACGCATGGTTCGTACATTTATTTACCGCTAGTGGCGCTGTTTTCTCGGTACTGGCACTAACCAGCTCAGCACAAGCTTATGCGGCTAAACTATTAGGAAACCATCTTGATTATATCCATTATTTAAAGCTTTCTTTTTTATATGTCGTCATTGCGATTTTAATTGATGCCGCTGATGGCACATTAGCACGTCGTGTTGATATCAAAAAGCTAGCCCCTTTAGATGGTGGCTTATTAGATAATATTATTGATTTCACCAATTATGCGGTTATCCCTGCTGTATGGGTTTATATTACCGATGTCGTGCCTGATGGCTTTAAAACACTTGCGCTTATCTTGATTATGCTTGCCTCATGCTATCAATTTTGCCAACTTGACGCCAAAACCAAAGATCATTTTTTCAAGGGATTTCCAAGCTATTGGAATCTGGCAATTTATTATCTGATTTATTTCCAGTTCTCGGGAATCACCAATTTTGTGATCATTGTCGCTCTAACGATTTTGACCTTTGTGCCGATTAAATACATTTACCCATCACGTATGAATTATCTAAGCAAACGTAAATCAGTTATTTCATTGATGTTTATTTACACATTGATATGGGGTGCGGCAACGATTGCTTCAGCGCTTATCTGGCCAATATCCAATGCCCTTTTGACTTGGACGATTGTCAGTTATATTTTAGTCTATTTTCTATTTAGTCTTTATCGCACATTAAAGCCTTTGCAATAGTTGTATATAATCCCATGCTATTCGGCACAAAACTTTAATTGGCATCAAGTCAGTCGACCAAAGACTGCCATAACAAATTTTAGGTTTTAAAGCAGATATGTGCGTTGCATTGTTTGAGTATAACGAGTTTGCATAGCACCTGTTTTAAAAACGTTAGGAAATTTGTGAGGCTAGCGTTTTTGCTTACTTTTGGGGCAATGCCAAAAAGTAAGTCGCATCAGCTGTGAAACAGCGGTGAAAAAATATTTAGTGACAATTAGCCCTAACCTTGCAACCTGATTTATGAACGTTGGCTGAGCATTAATTGAAGCTATGCATTGTCTCACGCCTTCCTTTTCGACTCTGCTCAAAGCACAACTGATACTATTCCCAAGTTGGTAAATTTTTGATTACAAAGCATTCAAATCGAACTTTTTTTGCAATTTCATGCCCTTCAAATCCTTATTCCTACGTTCATTTTATGTCAAAATCACTTTTGTAGTGCCAT
>NZ_VXKS01000030.1 GCF_008711525.1 Cysteiniphilum sp. JM-1 | reverse complement strand
ATGGCACTACAAAAGTGATTTTGACATAAAATGAACGTAGGAATAAGGGTTTGAGGGGCATGAAATTGCAAAAAAAGTTCGATTTGAATGCTTTGTAATCAAAAATTTACCAACTTGGGTTTGGACTATGTTGAATAGTTATTGTGTTGAAAACAGGAGGAAATATGGGGCAAACACGCAAAGACTTTACATCCGTTTGGATATTTATTTTGGCAGCGGTGGGATCTGCAGCTGGACTTGGCAACTTATGGCGCTTTCCTTATTTGGCGTATGAGCATGGTGGGGCGGCATTTTTTATCGCATATATCATCTGTTTACTGTGCATCGGTTTGCCGCTATTAATCCTTGAAGTGGGCTTGGGTAAAGTATCAAAAAAAGGCGCACCTGAATCATTAGCACTTATCGGTCATGCCAAACGCTTTAAAATCATCGGCTGGCTTGCAGTCCTTGCTGCCTTTGGTGTGTTGACTTACTACATTGTCATAACTTCTTGGGTGCTTAATTTTGCCGTAGATTCATTTAAGATGCCGTGGCAAACGGGCAGTGAAAGTTATTTCTTTAATCAATTCTTAGGCTTAAGTACGGGTATTGATAGCTTTGGCACGCCTAAGTTGGCGATTGTGCTTGGCGTTATTGTTATTTTGCTATTGACGTATATCTCATTATATAGAGGCACCAGTGGCTTGGCATTTGTTGCAAAATGGATCACCCCAATTCCTTTTATATTGCTGATCATTTTACTGGCTAACTCAGTCTCTTTATCGGGAAGTCTTACCGGATTACACGCGTTATTTGTGCCAATATGGTCATCTCTTTTAGATACTAAAATCTGGTTTGCTGCGGCAACGCAAGTAATTTTCTCGATCTCACTGGCTACTGGGGTTATGTTTGCTTATGGTGCGTTATTGGGCAAGGATGTCAAAATTGGGCGTACCTGTACGATTGTAGTGATTGGAGATACGTTAGCATCAATTATCTGCAGTATGATTGTCTTTTCAGTGCTTGGGCATGTCGCACACGTTGATGGCAAGAGTATTCATGATGTGGTTTCCGGTGGTATTGGTTTGGCGTTTGTCGTTATTCCGCATGCGCTTACTTTACTGCCAGCCGCGCAAGAATTTTTCTCATTTATATTTTATGCATCGGTTTTCTTTTTGGCATTTACCTCGATCGTATCCTTATTTGAAGCTGTCTTGGCAGCTTTGATGGATAGTAAGATCAAACTTAAGCGCGCGAGTATTTTGTTTATTATTTGCGTGGCTTTGCTGATTTGTAATTTGTTTTATACCATGGGTAATGGGTTGTATTTGCTTGATGTGGTTGATCATTTTATCAATGGTTATTTAATGCTTGTTGTGATGGTTGCTGAGGCACTTGTGATCGCTTGGGCTTACGATATTAATAAGCTCACGCGCGAGCTTTTCCCACATCACAATGCCAATATATTGCATGTTATGTTTAAAGCATTAACCGCTTATATTATTCCGATTGTATTAAGTGTACTGTTTATCAAGCAGGTTTATGCCGATATCTCAGGTGGTTATGGCGGCTATCCTAATGGTTATTTATGGGGCATAGGCGCGTTGGTTCTGATTTTTAGTGTTGTGATTGCTCAGCGCTTAAGTCGCAAGTTTTAAAGCTAATACATACTGCCATCGTCCCCTGAGCGCAGTTAAAGGGACTTGCATCTTAATTAAAATAGAGTTATCGCTCCCTGAGCAAAGTGGAAGGGGCTTGGAAACACTACACCAAAATACAGGATGTCTTGTCAGTGGTATAACTAATGATAAATAAAAGAAGGAAAGAGTATGCATAGTAAAGATTTAACGAGATTTGGTCGTTGGAATTTATATCAAGTTGAGGTGATTGAACGATTTTCATGGTCAGCATTATCAGGGATTTTAGTAGCTTATCTAATGGCTGTATTTGGTGTGGACAATAAATATGCCTATCTGCTTTATGCTGGCACAAGTGGTATGACATATGCCATCATGGTGCTAGGAGGCTATTTGGCAGACAGTTTTGGCGCTAAGCGAATGGTGTATATTGGTCTATTTACAAAAGGAGTAGGTTTTTTAATTTTGGCATTATCAACGCATTTGAGTATGGCAATTTTTGCGTTATCAGTTATAGCTGTAGGCATAGGTCTTTTTAAAGCAGCGCCCTCAGCATTATTGGCACAAGTAACTAAATTAGGTGAAGAATCGAAGAATTTTACAGCGCTTTATATGTCGATAAATATAGGTTCTGTGATAGCTAAACTTACATTAATGCTCGTTGCTTTTGCATTTATTGACTATGTATCGCTTTTTTGGATTAGCACCATCTCAAGCTTTTTGGTAATTCTAACTTTTTATTTAATGCGACATACATTAAAGGATGTTTCTACAGCGGGAGGTGCTAAAAAATTTAATAAAAACCAAATGAAGTATATTGCAGTCATTATTCCTGTGCTTAGCATTGTCGTCTCAATGATTCTGTCATTTAAAACATTGCTTACAATAATCACAATAGTGGTTGCGGTTATTGCGATGCTTTATTTGTTTAAACTTGCATTAAAAACACCGAGCGTTTGGGCAGTTATTGCCTTGATGTTTATTATTGCGCCATTTAACATCGTTTACGTTCAGTTATATACGAGCTTTTTAAGTGAAGCAAAAGCAAATGTAGGTGAGGTGTTAGGGCAACTCATGCTCGTGCTAAACCCGTTGACAATAGTGGTTTTTGGCTCAATATTTTTGGGCGTATATAAGCGTTTTGCGATACATGATTTCTATAAAATGGCAATTGGCACACTACTCATAGCGTTATCATGTGGCATTATCTCTAACTGGAATGGCGGCACAGGTTTGGTGCTAACTTATATTGTGAATGCTATTGGGGAGCTTCTTGTTAGTGCGATTGGGCTTGGCGTTGTGGCAAGATATATGCCAAAGTCAAAAGTAGGTATTGGCACAGGTATATTTTTCTTAATGCTGGCAGTGTGGAATGTGGCAGGCGGTTATATTGCTTCAATGACGGTTGATTATAGTACCCAAACAGTAGCCGCTTTGATTAGCAGTGTAGCTATCGTGGTGGCAGTTGTTATTGCGGTTGGAACTTATATTTGGAGTAAAAAAGATAAAAAATCAGCTTAGGAAATTATGATATTAAGCGCTTTTAACAAAGTGATCGTTTTTAAAAGCAACACAATATTGCAGTGTGCTTTGTGCTAAAACATCTTTCTTTAATTTGTTATAACACTGGTTATTTGGTGCAGTTACACTTTGCAGGTGCAATTTGGCGTTAGCATTATTGTGATTGTTTTCAACAATGGAGCTGTCAAACATCGCATTAGGATACCAAACCTTCAAGCCCGTATCCTTGCCAAACCAATCAGTCATTTGATCCCCTACTGACATAAGCCAATAGACGTGACGCTGGTCACTCAATGCGCGACGCAAAACATCTTTGTAAGCAACGCGCTCATTTGCGTTGCTTGTACAGGCATCGGCAGGCACTGATCCGGATAAAAACACATATTGATCAAGCGTTTTATCTGATAAATGTAAATGTTTTTTAAGCCAGCTTCTGGTGGCAGATGATTCATTGTGATTACAAGATCTCGCGGTGATAAAGTAGCAGGCAATGCCATCTTTGAAACAGTTTTGCTCAATAAACTCGGCAGTGGCTGGATCATTAATGCCTGATTTAGTGAAATAATCATCATCAAATGAGGTTAACTCAATGGTGTTATCAATATCAAACATAATCGCTGGTGTTTTACCTTCAGCTTCAATTGCATGGATAAAGCCAATCTTTTTAAAGTTGGCAATAAGATTGGTTAAATCACTCATCATTGCGTTGGCATCCTTGGCAAATTGAGAGTCTTTGGCAAAGTCATTATAGTCTTTAGTGTCCATATAGCGCTTAGTGTCAGAATTGTCAGCTATTTGATCTATTGCTGTTTTGGCATTGGTTGGCAAGCTAAACGGTTTCCCGTATTTGGCGTTAAATGCCATCGTCATTGAAGTGACTTCACTATACAGCTGCAATGAATCAACCGTTGCAGGTTTTATCTCAGGTGCTTGTGCTAAAGCACTCTGGCACGTCATGGCAAATAATGCAGCAGCTAAGAGTTTTCTGTATTGTCTAAATGGTTTCATGCTATTGATCCTTAAGCATTGTTGGGTTGTAAAATGATTTTCAAACGTTCTGTAAGTGCTTATCTAGTACTTTAAGGTGTTTTTTGGATTCTCGAATCAAGTCCGAGAATGACCACGGATCGTCATATTCGGGCTTGACCCGAATATCCATTGTTATCAAAAAGTCATTGTTAAAGCACATAACCATTGCGCTTGATGCTAATAAAACAGTTGCGATTGGGAAATAGAGATTATTTATCTTTATATCTATATCACCTAGCTGCATGTTCAATTTCCATATCATCTTGCGATTAAAAGCAAATAAATTATAAAAGGGAGAGTAAGCCGCAATTGTTACAGAAATATTAAAGAAAGGTCTTGTATGCTTTTATTCGTTTTTTTAATCAAAATTGTGTGAACCAATCTTGGTGCGTTGTGCTAAAATGCGACTCTAAATTTTTAATTTTTTAATATTAATACCCATCGCAAAGTGGTCTGTGATGGGTGTAACAAATAATAGGGTTTAAGTAATGTCGCAAATGCAAGAAGTGCAAAAAACGCAAAAAATGCAAGAGAGAAAAGAGCAGCAAGAATCTCAAGAAATGCAAAAAAACTATGATCCTAAAGCGTTAGAGCAGCAATGTTATGACAAATGGGAGAAAAAAGGTTTATTCAAATGTGGGCAAACCAATGGTGCACCTTATACGATTATGTTGCCACCACCTAATGTTACAGGAACACTACATATGGGGCATGGTTTCCAGCAAACCTTGATGGATTTGTTGACACGCTATCATCGCATGATGGGTGATGATACCTTATGGCAGCCGGGCACTGATCACGCGGGTATCGCAACACAAATGGTGGTTGAGCGCAATTTAAATGCCGAAGGATTGACGCGTCATGATCTAGGGCGTGAGAAGTTTATCGAAAAAATCTGGCAGTGGAAAGAATACTCAGGTGGTTCAATCGCTAAACAAATGCGTCGTTTAGGAGCCTCTGCTGATTGGTCTCGTGAGCGTTTTACGATGGATGAAGGCTTATCACAAGCGGTGCAAACTTGCTTTATTAAGCTTTATGAAGATGGTTTGATTTATCGTGGTGAGCGTTTGGTCAATTGGGATCCAGTGCTTTTAACAGCTGTTTCTGATCTAGAGGTTGTGCAAGAAGAAGAAAAAGGCTCATTATGGCACTTTGCCTACCCTCTAGCAGATGGAGGTAACATCGAGATCGCGACCACGCGTCCTGAGACGATGTTAGGAGATGTTGCTGTGGCAGTAAATCCAAATGATGAGCGCTATCAGCATTTGATTGGCAAGATGATTAAACTGCCATTAACTGGGCGTGAGATTCCTGTTATCGCAGATGATTATGTTGATATTGCTTTTGGTACGGGTTGTGTGAAGATCACTCCAGCACATGATTTTAATGATAACGAGATCGGTAAACGTCATCAATTGCCAATGATCAATATCCTAACAGCAGAAGGTAAGATCAATGATAATGCACCAAAAGCCTATCGTGGTTTAGATCGCTTTGATGCGCGTAAACAAATTGTTGCTGATATGGAAGCAGAAGGTTTGTTAGTCAAGGTTGAACCGCACACGTTGAAAGTGCCACGCGGTGATCGCACCGGTGTTATCCTTGAGCCGTATTTGACTAAACAATGGTTTGTTAAAGCCAATGAGTTAGGTAAGCCTGCCTTAGAGGCGGTTGAAAATGGTGATATTCGCTTTGTGCCTGATAACTGGAAAAACACTTATTACTCATGGATGCGTGATTTGCAAGATTGGTGTATTTCACGTCAGCTTTGGTGGGGGCATAGAATTCCTGCTTGGTACGATGAACATGGCAGTGTCTATGTTGGTGAGTCAGAAGCGGATGTTCGCAGTAAATATGGCTTATCGTCAGAGCTTAGATTGCATCAAGATGATGATGTCTTTGATACGTGGTTCTCATCAGCATTATGGCCGTTTTCAACGCTAGGCTGGCCAAATAACACCGCTGAGCTTAAGAAATATTATCCAACCAGTGTCTTAGTAACAGGCTTTGATATTATCTTTTTCTGGGTGGCACGAATGGTGATGTTTGGGCTTTATTTTATGGATGAGATCCCTTTTAAAGATATTTATATCACAGGTCTTATTCGTGATGCTGAAGGGCAAAAGATGTCTAAATCAAAAGGCAATGTACTTGACCCTGTGGATTTGATCGATGGTATTTCTTTAGAAGACTTGGTTGTTAAAAGAACACAAGGTTTGATGCAGCCACAGATGAAAGCTAAGATTGAGAAACAAACGCGTAAACACTTCCCAGAGGGCATTGAAGCTTATGGTACCGATGCGCTTCGTTTTACCTTTACCGCACTTGCCTCCACTTCGCGCGATATCTGTTTTGATGTCTCACGTATGGAAGGTTATCGTAATTTCTGCAATAAACTATGGAACGCTTCACGTTTTATAATGATGAATTTAGAAGGTTATGATTCATCATATAATCAATATGAAATGGGTGTGGCGGAAGAGTGGATCTGGCATGAGCTTAATAAAACCGTGGCAGAAGTGCATAGGCATATAGCGAATTACCGCTTTGATTTATTAGCGCAAGCAATTTATGAGTTTGTTTGGAATCAATATTGCGATTGGTATCTTGAGCTAGCTAAAGCAACACTTAATGATCAAGCGATTAGTGCCGCGCGCAAACATGCTGTGCAATATACTTTAATCACAGTGCTTGATAAGATTTTACGTTTGGCGCATCCGATTATTCCATTTATTACTGAGGAGATGTTTAATCAGATTAAAATGTTTACTCAAGAGGATGCAACATCGATTATGGTTAGTAGCTTCCCGCTATTTGATGAGGCGCTTATCAATGATAAAGCAACTAACGAGATAGAATGGCTTAAGCGTGTTATCGTTGCCATTCGCACCGTGCGTGCTGAGATGAATATTAAGCCAAGCTTGAGTATTCCACTTTTTATCAAGAATGCCTCAACAGATGAATTAGATAAACTTGAAGCAACCAAAGCGCTTATTCAATCAATGGCAAAAATCGAAAATATTACTGTGAGTGATGATGTGCCAATGTCAGCAACAAGTCTTGTTGACACATTGGAGTTACATATTCCATTAGCGGGACTCATAGATGTCTCAGCAGAACAGGCGCGCTTGAAAAAAGAACAAGATAAACTCGACAAGGAAATCGCGCGCTTAATGGCAAAGCTTGGTAATCAAAAATTTGTCGCCAATGCGCCTGAAGATGTCGTAGCAAAGGAGAAGGAAAAGCTTACTGAATATCAAACAACGCAAAGCAAATTGATCGAGCAATTTGAAAAATTAGCGGCGTTGCATTAAAAATTTCTTGAAAAAAAATTTCCTATCCTCACTTTCTAGGCATTGAATTTTTAAAGCCCCAAGTATTGTTAAGCATTAAATAATGGAATGTTGATCATGCGCTGATGTTCAGCAGGGTGTTAAAGATAATATAAAAAGTTATAAATGAGTGATCTAGGCTTAATAATTAATTTAAGATTATTCCTTAAGCTCGTGATTGTTTAGATAATTTATTGTGTTGAATAAATGAGGATAAAGGATATATGAAAGCAGAGAAGTTTACCCATAAGTTGCAAGAGGCGCTTACTGAAGCGCAGAGTTTAGCCATTAGCAAGAGTCACACAATGCTTGAGCCTATTCATGTGCTAAAAGCATTGTTGGATCAAGAAGGTGGCATGATTGCATCTATTATCACCCAGGCAGGGGGTAATTTATCAAATCTCAATAGTGAGTTAAGTAATGCCTTGAATGCGCTAGCCACAAGTAGTGCTGCCAGCCAAATCAGTGCGTCGAATAACTTGATTAAAATACTCCAGCAGATGGAAAAACTTGCCACTGAAAAGCAGGATGAATTTATTTCAAGTGATTTATTCTTAATCGCCGGATTTGCCGATGGTGCGATCAGCAAGATCTTTAAAGCGGCGGGCTTATCAAAAGAAAATCTAACGCTAGCGGTGGATAAAGTCAGAGGTGGTGCACGCGTTGAGAGTCAGAATGCTGAAGATATGCAAGGTGCGCTAAAAAAATATACTATTGATCTCACGGAAAGAGCGCGACAAGGCAAAATTGATCCGGTGATAGGGCGCGATGATGAGATCAGGCGTACGATTCAAGTATTACAACGTCGCACTAAAAACAACCCCGTATTAATTGGTCGCCCAGGGGTTGGTAAAACCGCAATTGTTGAAGGTTTAGCACAGCGCATTGTTAACAACGAGGTGCCTGAAGGAATTCGCAATAAGCGTATTTTATCTTTGGATTTGGGTGCGTTATTGGCAGGTGCTAAATTCCGTGGTGATTTTGAAGAACGCTTGAAATCGGTGCTTAAAGAGCTATCCAAACAAGAAGGCAGTGTGATTTTATTTATTGATGAATTACACACCATGGTTGGCGCAGGTAAAGCTGAAGGTTCGATGGATGCTGGTAATATGTTGAAACCCGCCTTGGCGCGTGGTGAGCTAAGATGTGTGGGTGCAACGACATTAGATGAGTATCGCGAGAATGTTGAAAAAGACCCAGCACTAGAGCGTAGATTCCAAAAAGTGCTTGTTGATGAGCCCACAGTTGAAGATACCATTGCGATTTTGCGCGGACTAAAAGAGCGCTATGAAGTGCATCACGGTGTTGATATTACTGATCCGGCAATTGTTGCCGCAGCAACACTATCACATCGCTATATTACCGATAGACAACTGCCTGATAAAGCCATTGATTTAATGGATGAAGCAGCAAGTCAAATCCGTATGGAGATTGATTCGCGCCCTGAAGAAATGGAAAAACTATATCGCCGGATTATTCAGCTAAAAATGCAGCGTGAGCAATTGAAAAAAGAAAAAGATGATGCCACCAAAAAGCGCTTGGATGTTTTAGAAGATGAAATCAAAGCTTTAGAAAAAGAATACTCTGGCTTTGAAGAAATCTGGAAAGCAGAAAAAGCACAAATGCAAGGCTCACAAAAATTAAAAGAGCAATTAGATCAGGCTAAAATTGATCTTGATGCGGCTAAGCGAACCGGTGATTTATCGAAAATGGCAGAATTGCAATATGGACTTATTCCGCAGTTAGAAGAGCAGATTAAGGCGCTTGCCAGTGCGGATCCGATCAAAACTAAATTAGTGCGTACTCAAGTAACTGAGAATGAAATTGCTGAAGTAGTATCTAAATCAACAGGTATTCCCGTCAATAAAATGATGGAAGGTGAGCGTGAGAAGCTGTTGCATATGGAGGACTTCTTAGGCAAACGTGTGATTGGTCAAAAAGAAGCTATTACCGCCGTGTCAAATGCTGTTCGTCGCGCGCGCTCTGGGTTATCTGATCCGAATCGTCCAACAGGATCGTTTTTATTCTTGGGTCCAACAGGGGTTGGTAAGACTGAATTAACCAAAGCATTGGCTGAGTTTATGTTTGATAGTGAAGATGCGATGCTTAGAGTGGATATGTCAGAATATATGGAGAAGCACTCAGTAGCACGCCTAATTGGTGCGCCTCCAGGCTATGTTGGTTATGAGCAAGGTGGTTATTTAACTGAGCACGTTAGACGCAAACCTTATTCGGTAATTTTGCTTGATGAAGTTGAGAAAGCACATCCAGATGTTTTTAATATTCTATTGCAAATCTTAGATGATGGTCGTTTGACAGATAGCCAAGGGCGTACGGTTGATTTTAAAAACACCGTGCTAATTATGACCTCAAACTTAGGCTCGCAATTAATCCAAGAAAAGCTGCATAGCGAAGGGTATGATCAGGTGAAAGAACAGGTATTGCAGGTTGTGTTGCAACACTTTAGACCGGAGTTTATTAATCGTATTGATGAAACCGTTGTCTTTGAGCCATTAGATAAAGAGATGATCAAACAAATCGCAGAGATTCAAATCAATCGTGTGCGTAAGCGTTTGCATGAGCGTGATTTGACATTAACAATCTCTGCAGTAGCAATGGATGAGCTGGCAGATCATGGGTTTGATCCGGTATTTGGTGCAAGACCATTGAAACGTGCGATTCAGCAATACATTGAGAACCCATTAGCTACTTATCTTTTAGAAGGGCGCTATGTCGCGGGTGATACCATTCAGGTGACCAGTGAGAATGATAATTTTGTTTTCTCAAAAAAAGATTCCACCATTATGGAAAAGGCAGGTAAGTAGATGAGTCAACAGAAAACGGTTGTTATTACAGGGGCGAATAAAGGTATTGGTCTTGAGTTCGTGAGATTTTATCAAAAAGCAGGTTGGCATGACACAGCTTATAGACAAAGCAAATCTTGATAGCTCCGGTGAGTTTCTCGCTTATGATGGAAAAACAATACCTTGGTAATAAATGCTTGGCATACTTTCTGATATAATGCTGAGCATATTTATTGAGATTAATGTAGCCATGTCATTACAACGTATATTCGCTTTGGGACTGTTGTTAAGCAGTGCTCTTACCTCATTTGCATCTGGGTGGCAGCTTCAGCAAAAAAAATCCATCGATATTGCACCAGAGAAAGTGCAGTTTGATACTTTTGAGGCGATTAAAGATAAGCATTTCCCGCTGATTGTCGATGTCGTGTTATTAGATAATGGTACATATAAAGCGGGACTTACGATTCAGTCACAAGATAATGTTCAAAGTGTGCTTGATGTGGCAACTCAAAAGGATGCGTTTCTGGCAACTAATGGTGGCTTTTATCAAGAAGGGTTTCTTGTCAATGGTCTTTTGATTGATCAAAGTAAACTGCGCTTACCATTGGTTAATAATACGTTGTTATCATCAATTATTACGATTGATCAACAGGGTCAAATCAATATCTTGGATAAAGATCAAAAATATCATCATGCTTACTATGCTTTCCAGGTAGGTCCTATCTTGCTTAAAGATAATATCGTACAAAAAGTCAATGATGATAAAATTGCCAAACGCATTATTTACGCGCAAACAAGCACAAAGCTTATGGTGATCTATATCGATAGCACAACCTTGCAGCAGGCGGCGTATGTTGTTAAAGCACTTGCTGATTATTTTGATATTAAGATTAAGCGTGCGGTAAATTTTGATGGTGGCAAAGCAGGTGCTTTTATCTTGCGTAAATATATGACGCCAGTGATTTATCCAGAATATAGTCCTGTGAAAAGTGTAGTTTATTTTAGTTTGAATGTCGCTTAGAAGTTACTTAGCCAAGCAAGGGGCATCCACTTAGCTTAACGCGCATAAATAGTTGAGAGGAATGAAAAGCAAGCATAGTTAGTTGCTGAAATGTTAACTATGCCGATTGAGTGCGAATGTACATTATGATACAGTTTCGCTATTAAAAATTACGTTTAAGTTTAAGCTAATGGATTTAGGGTTTTCTGAGTTAGGTAAAAAATCTGAATATAAAACACAATATGATGCCAGTTTATTATTTCCGATCCCTCGATCGATAAAGCGTGATGAGTTGGGGATAAAGGGAGTCCCTGAGTTTAAAGGTGTTGATATTTGGACGGGTTTTGAAGTCTCATGGTTGAATATGAAAGGCAAGCCACAAGTGCGCATTGCCGTATTTGAGATTGATGCGCTTTCTCAATGCTTGATTGAGTCCAAAAGTTTTAAGCTTTATTTGAATTCTTTTAATAGCACACATTTTGCCAGTGATGATGAGGTTGCTAAAATTATGCAGCATGATCTCTCGCAAGCTGCCAATGGTGTAGTATCTGTGACATTATACGCACTAAAAGACTACCCTTGTCATGTTGTCAATCAATTTGCAGCAGAGTCGATTGATGAGCTTGATATCAAAATCAATGAATATATGACAAACCCTCAGTTTTTATCAGCAGATCAAACGAGCAAAGTGCACGAGCGCCTAAGTAGTGATCTATTGAAATCTAACTGTTTAGTGACCTTTCAGCCGGATTGGGGGAGTGTGTTGATCGAATACCAAGGAGGCAAAATTAATCGAGAAGGGTTGTTGAAATACCTTGTTTCTTTCCGTGATCATAATGAGTTTCATGAGCAATGTGTTGAGCGTATTTATACCGATATTATGCGCTACTGCCAGCCTGAGAAATTATGCGTTTATGCGCGCTATACACGTCGAGGTGGCTTGGATATTAATCCAATGCGCGCAAACTTTATGTTTGATGCTGAACAAAATAAGCAAAATGAGCAAAAACAGATACGTTTAGCACGTCAATAATGCCCAATAAAGTGAGGTATTAATTTGCTTTATAAGCAGGTATAATTGCCAAACTTCAAAGTTTGAATGCATTTAAATGGAAGTTAGCCATTATAAAATTAGTAATATTGACGTAAATAGCGGCAAAGTTGAGTTTTATGATACGCTCACTAAAAAAGGTGCTTTTGTGCTTGCTAGCGATCTGTATCAGCAAGATAGAATGGATCTTTTTTCAGAGGCAGATCAGCGAATTATTGCTTTTTATGCAGGGCGTCAAGATACAATGTTTGGCAAACAACGCTTAGTCGAGCAATTTAAGCCAAAAACAACACGCCAGAGTAGTCTTATTATATTGGTTGCGTTGTATGCTGTGATTTTCTTTGTCTCAAATCTAACCGGCTCTACGTTGATTAATTTAGGTAGTATTGGTGGCGTGTTGATCATAGCCCCTGCGGCAATCTTTGTTTATTCACTGACTTTTCTGGTCGACTCATTGCTGACTGAAATATATGGTTTTTCAATTGTTAGAAGAGTTTATACAACCGTTGCTTTGATGTCATTATTTGCCTTGCTGTGCTTGTATGGACTATCCAAACTACCAGCACACGATGGCGGAAATTATATTTCTGAGCTGCTTTTTATTAAAGGCGATATTTTGCGAACATTTATTATTTCATTCGTCAGTTTTTTGGTTGCTGAATACATTAATACCAGTATTATTTCACGTCTAAAATATTATTCGCGCAAGAAATATGGATTTGAAGAAGCCAAAGAGCGTAAGCGTATTATTGCAAGATTTCTGATCGCAATCTCAATAGGGACAATGATAGACAGCTTGATATTTTGCTTTGGTGTATTCTTATTTGTCGCACCAATACAGACGATTTTAATTGTTGTAATGACCCAATATGTCATTAAATTATCTTATGATATCGTTGTTTGTACTTTTTCAAGTAAGTTGGCAATGTATATTAAGCGTCTAGAGAAAACCGATATTGTCGAGCTGCCAAGCAATAAAATCACCAATATTGTTGGCTTCAAGATCGACTCAGATCGTTGTGTTAATTCATATACTAATCATTAGAAAGGGAGAGGAAGATGGGGCAAGGTTCACATTATAAGATCAGTAATATTAATCCAAATAATTTTACGGTTGAGTACTATGATACTTTAACCAAGAGGAGTAGCAGTCAGCTAGCTAATAAATTAAATGAAAATGATATTATTGATTTGTTGTAACTACCCAGCAGCTTGTTAATTGAACTGTGGGATTTTGCCATTAAAGACATCCGCAATGGTATCAATAACCTTCCAACCCTGTTTGCGAGCAGTCGATAATAATGTGCGAATACGC
>NZ_VXKS01000029.1 GCF_008711525.1 Cysteiniphilum sp. JM-1 | reverse complement strand
GGACAGCGCTAATGATATGTTATTCATACGGTCTTTTTACAAGGCTGGGCGATGGGAAGATATTGAAAGAATGGCTTATGCAGGCGGGTTAGCAATGGCTTCCTAAAATACCCACAAATTGCGAATGCGCCCTTTTAAAATTAATTTATCTGGTAAGAAAAAGACGCCATTGCTACTTTTATTTTCTAATTGGATTTCTTGACGATCTTTGGTGTTTAAATTATGAATGCTTAAAATTTTGAGTTTGACAAATGCCACTTTAGTTCCAATGTTTTTGATAAGAATATTTTGTGGCTTACTCATATTATTGCCATCACCAAACTCCAGTCTAAGCGGTGAAACGGAAATGGCTGCATGAGGCAAATTGTGATGCAATGCATGATATAAAGAAAATTAAAAACACCCAGAAATGAGATTTTTGGCTCATGGTAAACTCCTGTAAAGTTATTTTGTCGTGCACACAAAAGTATAGTCAATGACAGAAATTTTGCGCTAACTACTTTTGCCAAGCTGCGATTCTATAGTAAACTAGGCATCGATTTTGAATTTTAAATTGACACCAGTAGAGCAAGCATGATTACAACTAATGAAATTAGACGGTCTTTTATTGACTTTTTTAAATCCAAAGGACACCACGAGGTAGCAAGCTCATCGCTGGTGCCAGTGGATGATGAAACCTTGTTATTCACAAATGCTGGTATGGTGCAGTTTAAAGATGTTTTTTTGGGTGCGGATAAAAGATCGTATACGCGTGCTGTCAGCTCACAAAAATGTGTGCGTGCAGGTGGTAAACATAACGATTTAGAGAATGTCGGCTATACGGCGCGCCATCATACTTTTTTTGAAATGTTAGGTAACTTTAGCTTTGGTGATTATTTTAAGCGTGATGCTATTTTCTATGCTTGGGAGTATCTCACGAAAGTATTGAAGCTTCCCAAGGAGAAGCTTTGGGTAACCGTTTTTGAAGAAGACAAAGAAGCTGAAGATATCTGGATCAATGAAGTAGGTGTTGATCCTAAGCGTTTGTCACGCATAGGTGCCAAAGATAATTTCTGGGCAATGGGTGACACAGGTCCTTGTGGGCCATGCACTGAGATCTTTTATGATCATGGAGAAGAAGTTGCCGGTGGTCCTCCTGGGACGCCTGAGGAAGATGGAGATCGCTATATCGAGATCTGGAATCTGGTGTTTATGCAATACAATCGCTTGATCGATGGTACTTTAGAGAAATTACCTAACCCGTCGGTTGATACGGGGATGGGGCTTGAGCGCATTGCAGCAGTATTGCAGCATGTGCATAGCAATTATGAGATTGATATATTCCAGAAACTTATTGAGGCTGCAGCAAAGATTGTGGTAACAGAGGATATTAATAATCCATCACTTAAAGTTTTAGCAGATCATATTCGCGCATGCAGTTTCTTAGTTATCGACGGTGTTCTGCCTTCAAATGAGGGGCAAGGTTATGTATTGCGTCGTATTATTCGTAGAGCCGTGCGCCATGGTTATAAGCTAGGTGCAACGGAAGTTTTCTTCTATCGATTAGTGGTGACATTGGTTGCAGTAATGGCTGAAGCCTATCCCGCTTTGAAAGAAAAACAAGCGTTGATTGAAGATGTCTTAAAAAAAGAAGAAGAGCAATTTGAAAAAACGCTAAGTCATGGCATGAAAATCCTTGAAGAGGAAATTGCCACACTTGATAGTAGTATAATCTCAGGGCAGACGGCGTTTAAGCTTTATGATACCTATGGTTTCCCATTGGATTTAACAGCGGATATTGCCAGAGAGCGCAATTTAACGGTTGATGAAGCAGGCTTCACAAGTGCTATGGAAGCACAAAAAGCGCGGGCAAAGTCAGCCAGTAAGTTTGGTGTTGACTACAATCAAATGATTAAGACAGATTTACAGACAACTTTTGTTGGCTACTCAGTGCCGGTGTCCGATGCGCACGTGTTAGCACTTTTTAGTGAAGGTAAAAAAACAGATAAACTTATGATAGGGCAAGAGGGTGTTATTATCTTGAATCAAACACCTTTTTATGCGGAGTCTGGTGGACAGGTTGCTGATAAAGGTGTTATTGAGGCATTAGGTAGTGAGTTCACTGTCGAAGATGTGCAAAAATCAGGATCTGCTTTTTTACACATTGGTAAGGTAACGAAGGGAAGCTTTGCTGTTGATGATGAAGTGACCGCACAAATCTCTAATAAACGTGCAACAACGGCAGCGCATCACACAGCAACACATTTATTGCATGCAGCATTACGCGAAATCGTTGGTTGTCATGTTGAGCAAAAAGGCTCATTGGTTGAATGTAATAAATTGCGTTTTGATTTCTCAAACCCATCAGCAGTCACGACAAAGCAGATAAAAGAAGTAGAGCGTTTGGTTAATGCGATTATTCGTCAAAATCTTGTTGTAGAAACGATAGAAACCTCGCCTGAAGTGGCTAAAGACATGGGTGCGATGGCACTTTTTGGTGAGAAATATGGCGATATCGTGCGTGTCTTGCGCGTTGGAGATTTCTCGATTGAGCTTTGTGGAGGTACGCATGTCGCTCAAACGGGTGATATTGGTTTATTTAAAATAACCTCTGAAAGCGGTATTGCTTCTGGCGTGCGTCGTATTGAAGCAGTCACAGGCCTTTATGCTGAAAACTATATAGAGGAAAAAGAAGAGACGTTAACAACGATTCATGAGCTATTAAAGTCTAGTGATGATAATGTCTTGGATAAATTATTGAAATTGCAGCAGCAAATCAAAGCACAAGATAAGGTGATTAAAGGTTTAAAACAGCAAATTTCATCAGGTGATACTGTTGCCATTGACGAAGCGCAAATTGATGATGTTACACTGATCTCAGCGCTATTGCCAAATGTTGATATGGGCGTGCTACGCGACAAAATTGATCAATACAAAGCACAAAAAACCAAAGTGATTGTTGCACTTTCTACTGAAAATGAAGGTAAAGCACAAATTGCCGTAGGTGTGAGTAAAGCAATCACTGATAAGATTAAAGCTGGTGAGTTAATCAATTTCATTGCCAGTCAGGTTGGCGGTAAAGGTGGTGGGCGTCCTGATATGGCGCAAGCGGGTGGTAATGATCCACAAAACTTATCAAAAGCGATGACTTCGGTGCACGAATGGGTAAAAGAGCGACTATAATAGCAAGGTGCTTTATTGAACATTAAAATTAGGAAGAAAAGGTATGACCTTTAAAATAAAAACACTTCTGGGGCTATCACTTGCAATAAGTGCAGGAGTTGCTATGGCAACTACGGATACGCCAGTTGAAAATTTGGTGCAAATTTACCAACAAGCACTTGATAACTCTCCGCAATATAAAGCGGATTTTTATACGATGCAATCAAGCAAAATGGCTGAGCCAATTGCCTTAGGCGCCTTGCTGCCAAATATTGCTTTAAACGCTGGAGCCACACTTAATCAGATTCAGACAACACCAGAAAGTGGTAGCTATCGCAACTACACAGCGGGTATTAGTCTCACGCAAACGCTTTTTAATTATGGAAACTATCAAACTTATCAAGCGTCAAAACAAAGTGCTTTAAGTGCTGAAGAGACTTATAATGCGCAAAAGCAGCAGTTTATTTTAGATGTGGCAACGGCATACTTTAATGTGCTCAATGCTAAAGAGCAGGTTGTCTTTTTAAGGGCAAAACTCAAAGCAGTACAAAGTACATTGGATCAGTCAAAACTCAAGCTTAAGGTTGGGATGTCCACCAGTGTCGATGTTAAAGTGGCTGAATCAAACTATTATAGTGCATTAGCGGATTTGAAAGTAGCAGAGAATAATGTTGCATCGGCTTATTATGCTTTGTATCAATACACGGGTGTCGATAACAAATCATTGGCTGATCTAAAGGATAATGTGAATTTCACCAATCCATCACCAGATAGTATTGGTGAGTGGGTTAAGCGTGCACATGCCAGTAATCCAAATCTCAAAGCGCAGCTTTATACCCAAAATGCAGCAGCAAAAACCTGGTCTGCATCAACAGGTAATTTCCTGCCGAATGTCAGTTTAATGGCGAATTATAGTGTGAATGATAATTCAGGTAGTAGCTTTGCAACAAATGCGGCAACTTTACCTTTAGGCAATTATAGTAATGGCTATGTTGGCGTAACCTTTAGCTGGAATATTCTAAATGGTGGTAGTGATTATGCCTCAAGAAAGCAGGCAGCGTTTAATTATCAGGCAGCGGAATTTACCACGCTCGGTCAGCAACGCACGATTACGCAGAATATCGAAGTCGATTTCTATAATGTTGTCTCTGATGTCAAGCAGATTGAAGCCTATAAACAATCCGTTATCGCAGGTGATGCAGCGTATAAACAATATCAAGCACGTTATAAGGTGGGTAGTTCAACCATTACTGAAGTGTTAGATCAGTTGCAAAAATTATATGAAAGCATGTCATTGTTAGCAGCGTCTAAATACAAATATGTGACCGATGTCCTGCAACTTAAGCTTGATGCAGGGACGTTATCAGAGCGCGATGTTCAGATCTTTAATTCATGGCTTAAGTCTTAATTTATTCTCAGCTTCAAAGCAATTAGCAGGTGAACTTATCAGTAAAAAATGATATAAATAACGGCGTTTGATCACTAACTAGAGAAGCTTGATGCAAAAGAAGCTAGCAAACGGAGTTATCGTCATTTTTGGTGCCTCTGGGGATTTAACCGCACGCAAATTAATGCCGGCAATATTTAGTCTTTATCAGCAGAAAGACTTAAGTAAAAGCAATATTGTATTAGGTGTGTCGCGTAGTGAGTTTGATGACGAGCGTTTTCGTCAAAAAATGCAAGAAGCATTACTGGAGGAGTGTCCAACAGAAAAAAAAGCGATCGATAAGTTCTTAAGCCAAGTATTTTATCAGCAGATAGATGTCTATAAAGATGAGGGTTATGTCTGTTTGCAAAAGCGCTTAAATTTACTGTGTAAAACACATAAGCTTGAGCATAATTTCTTGTTTTATTTATCAACTCCACCCAGCTTGTACTATGAGATTCCGCAGCATATTGCCAAACTTGGACTTAATGACGAAAGCGATGGTTATAAGCGCATTATTATTGAGAAGCCCTTTGGCACAGATGAGCAAAGTGCCCAAGCATTGAATGCACATTTATTGCAGCATTATCAAGAGTCACAGTTATTTCGCATTGATCATTATCTAGGAAAAGAAACCATTCAAAATCTGTTGGTATTTCGCTTTGCTAATGCGATTTTTGAACCACTATGGAATGCTTCACATATTGAAAATGTTCAGATCTATGCCAATGAAGCAATTGGTCTTGGCTCGCGTGCCGGCTATTATGATCAAAATGGTGCGATTCGTGATATGATTCAGAATCACCTGTTGCAGCTCTTAGGAATTGTCGCTATGGAGCCACCGGCAAAGATGGATGCCTATTCAATCCGTAATGAAACCTTAAAGGTATTTCAATCGATTCGTCGCTTTAAGTCAGCTGAAGATATTAAAGAGAATGTCGTCACAGGGCAATATCAAGAAGGCTGTGTGCAAGGTGTTTGTAAAGGCGGCTATCGCGATGAAGAGGGCGTTGCTGTAAACTCAACAACAGAAACTTATGCCGCGATTCGCTTTTTTATTGATAATTGGCGTTGGCATGATGTGCCGTTTTATGTGCGCACTGGGAAGCGCTTGAATCAACGTGTTTCTGAGGTGGTGATTAACTTTAAGGCGACACCTCATCCTTTCTTCTCACAAGTGCAGAAGATTACCAAGTTTAAAAATCAATTGGTTATTCGTATTCAGCCGGATGAGGGCATTAAATTAAGCTTTGCTGCCAAAGAACCAGGTAGTGGTTTTAAAACGCATGAAGTCGATATGGGTTTTTACTATTCTGACTTCGCGCAGAAATCGATGCCAACTGCCTATGAACGCTTGATCCTTGATGCTTTGCAGGGGGATAATACTTTATTTGCTCGAAATGATGCAGTCGAAGCCTGCTGGAATATCATTGACCCGATTATTCAGTACGTGCAAAAGCATGGTAAAAGCTTATTAAGCTTTTACCCAAGTGGCTCATTTGGTCCTATTGAAGCCGATAAAATGCTTGCTGAGCTTGGACATACTTGGCGCAATCCATCATCTGTATTTAAGCAGAAAAAGTAATCGCATCATAGATAAAATAATTTAAGGAAATCAATGTCATATATTATCTATCAACAGCAACAAGATATCGCTTATGCGATGTTTGACAAGCTAGTCACATTGTCACATTCAACACAAGATTGTGTGCATATTGCATTATCAGGTGGCACAACACCTAAGAGTATCTTTGAGCTAATTAATCAACGAGGGCAATCCACGGCAATCAATTGGCAGAAACTGCATTTTTGGTGGTGTGATGAGCGTTGTGTTGATTTTGCGGATAAAGAAAGCAATTTCGGTGAGGCGGATAGGTTATTGTTTGCAAGTGTTGATATGCCAAGGGAGAACCTGCATCCGATGCAAGGCGATATTTCACCTGAGCAAGCCGCCCTTAACTATGTCAGAGAGTTAAAAAAACATGTGCCACAAACCGATGGTGTGCCACAGTTTGATTGGGTATGGTTGGGGATGGGTGATGATGGGCATACCGCATCTTTATTTGTTAATGGCGTGCCATTATCATCAGATAAGTGGGTTGAGATCGCCGTACATCCAAGCACAAAGCAAACACGGATTACCTTGACACTTAAAGTACTTAACAATGCCAAAATGATTGACTTTTTAGTGACAGGTGAAAACAAAGCCGCTATGTTAGCTAAGGTGTTTGATCGCGAGAGCGTGACGATAGATTATCCAGCTAAAGCAGTGGAACTTGAAACTGGACGCTTAGTTTGGCATATCGATCAGACCGCTTCCAGTGAATTGGATGAGGGATAATAACAAGGAATTAAAATGAATCAACATATAAGACAGCAGTTACAGCATTTACTGAAAACGGATTATTCAAGCTTGGATATCAAGAGTTTATTTAAAGAAGATGAGGATCGATTTAATAAATATCATTTTCAGGTTGGTAGTTTATTATTGGATTATTCAAAAAATAAGTTAACGGATGATATCTTAGCAACACTTTTTGAGTTGGCTCGTGATGCAAAAATTGAGAAATATCGCGATAAAATGTTCGCTGGAGAGAAGATTAATACTAGCGAGCATCGTGCTGTATTGCATACGGCATTGCGTGATTTCTCTGATCAAGCGATTATGGTCGATGGCATTGATGTTAAACCTGAAATTATCAACGAGCGTTTGCATGTCAAAGCGTTGGTTGAAAAAGTCCATACAGGGCAATGGCGTGGGCATTCAGGCAAAGAGATCACCGATGTGGTTAATATTGGTATTGGTGGCTCTGATTTAGGTCCTAGAATGGTGGTTGAAGCATTAGCGCCTTACCATTTAAACAAAACACAGGTGCATTTTGTTTCAAATGTTGATGCTGAATCTATTTTGAGTATTACCACTAAGCTTAACCCTGAGACCACATTGTTTATTGTGGCATCTAAATCATTTACCACACAAGAAACCTTGATGAATGCAATGACTGCACGCAAGTGGTTGCTTGAATTCTACCAACAAGATCAAGTTGCCGTGGCTAAGCATTTCGTCGCAGTATCCAGTGCACTTGATAAAGTAGAGGCTTTTGGCATTGATCTTGATAACTGTTTCCAAATGTGGGATTGGGTCGGTGGGCGCTACTCGCTATGGTCCTCAATTGGCATGGCAATTGTATTTGCGATTGGCTTTGCGAATTTTGAAGATTTATTAAAAGGCGCGTTTGCGATGGATAATCACTTCAAAAGTGCACCATTGACAAAGAGTATGCCGATTATTGTTGCTTTGATCGCAACTTTATATAGTGATTTTTATCACACACAATCGCAAGCAATTTTGGCATATGATGAGCGTTTGCGTCATTTGGTGGATTATTTGCAGCAAGCAGATATGGAGAGCAATGGCAAATCATGCAAAAAAGATGGCAGCTTAAGCCCTGAGCAAACAGGCGTTGTACTCTGGGGTGGAGTAGGCACTAATGGGCAGCATGCGTTTCATCAGTTACTACATCAAGGTAATGTCATCGTTCCTGCTGATTTTATTGCAATTAAAAAGCCTCACCATTCCTTGAAAGATCATCATCAAGCGCTATTGGCTAATTGCTTGGCACAATCGCAAGCTTTGATGCAAGGTAAGTCATTAAATGAAGTCGTTGATGAGCTTAAAGCACAAGGCTTAGCAGAAAGTGAAATCAACACGTTAGCGCCACAAAAAGTCATTGCAGGCAATAAGCCAAGTAACACGATAGTCATCGATAAACTAACCCCGCATGCATTAGGTGAGTTGATTGCTTTATATGAGCATAAAATATTTGTTCAAGGTATTCTGTGGGGTATCAATAGCTTTGATCAATGGGGAGTGGAGCTAGGTAAAGCCTTAGGTAAGCCTATTCTAACGAGTTTAGAAAAAGGGGGCTTTGACAACGTAAATTATGATAGTTCAACGAAGGGTTTGCTTAAATATATTTCTTAGTCTGCATTTACTCTTTGTTGTTTTGTATTAGTGAAATAAGCTTTTTATCAAGCCAAAATTCAAAAGGGCGACAGCCCTTGCACCTTGATAAATAACCCATATGACCTCCCTTGTGGGTCCATTGAATATCAATATTTGTATGTGAAAGTCCAATGGCGAAGCGATTATCAACGAATGGGTCATCGTGATCGCAGTAATTGGTTTATTAACTCCAGTCGTTAATTCTTTTTAAGTACCGATAAAAATGCTTCTTGTGGAACTTCAACGTTACCAACTTGTTTCATGCGCTTTTTGCCGGCTTTTTGTTTTTCAAGAAGCTTGCGCTTACGTGATACATCCCCGCCATAACATTTAGCAAGAACGTTTTTACGCATCGCTTTAACGGTACTTCGAGCGATGATAGCGCCACCAATCGCCGCTTGAATAGCAACTTCAAACATCTGTCTTGGGATAAGCTCTTTTAAGCGCTCAACGAGCTCGCGTCCTTTGTAAACGGATTGATCTTTGTGAACGATGCTAGCAAGGGCATCAACTTTTTCACCATTAATAAGAATATCTAAGAGCACCATGTTGGCAGCTTCATAACGTTGTAGTTCATAATCAAGCGAGGCATAACCGCGACTAACAGATTTTAAACGATCAAAGAAATCAGAAACAACCTCGATCATCGGGATGTCATAAACAATAGATACTTGGCGACCTAAATAATTCATATCGACTTGGGTGCCACGCTTTTCAACGCAAAGCGTGATAATCGCGCCGACATAATCCTGAGGCACTAAAATAGACGCGCGAACAATTGGTTCACGCACTTCAGCGATAGCGGAAGGCTCTGGTAGTTTTGATGGATTATCAACTTCGATCTCGTCACCGTTTTTAAGGTTTACTTTATAGATAACCGTTGGCGCTGAGGTGATTAGATCAAGATCGTATTCACGCTCCAAGCGCTCTTGAATAATCTCCATGTGCAGAAGTCCCAAAAATCCGCAACGAAAACCAAAGCCAAGCGCTTGTGAGACTTCCGGTTCAAAGAAAAGAGAAGCGTCATTTAAGCTTAATTTCTCCAATGCTTCACGAAATGCTTCAAAATCATCAGCACTAATTGGAAACATGCCGGCATAGACTTGCGGTTGCACGCGTTTAAATCCAGGAACGGGTTTATCCGTTGGATTTTTAGTCAGTGTCAAAGTGTCCCCTACAGGGGCGCCATGAATATCTTTAATACCCGCAACAATAAAACCAACTTCACCGGCTTTTAATGCTTGCTGCTTATGCATTTTTGGTGTGAAAACGCCTAGTTGATCCACTTGGTAGCTTTGCCCTGTCGACATCACTTTGATCTTGTCGCCTACTTGTAACTGACCATTGCGAATACGCACAAGTGATACAACCCCAAGGTAAGGATCAAACCATGAGTCGATAATCAATGCTTGCAACGGTGCCGTTAAGTCACCAACAGGGGCAGGGATTTTGGCGATAATCGTTTCAAGAACATCTTCAACACCTAAGCCAGTTTTGGCACTACAAGTTGTAGCACCTACCGCTTCAATGCCAATAATATCTTCAATCTCAGCACACACACGTTCAGGCTCGGCGGATGGCAGGTCAATTTTATTAAGTACGGGAATGACTTCTAAGTTTTGTTCAATCGCGGTATAGCAATTGGCAACCGTTTGTGCTTCAACACCTTGAGCTGCATCGACAACTAATAACGCACCTTCACAAGCCGCCAGTGAGCGTGATACCTCGTATGAAAAGTCAACATGTCCTGGCGTGTCAATAAAATTCAGCTGATAGGTTTGTCCATCTTTGGCAGTGTAGTTTAAGGTGACACTTTGTGCTTTGATGGTAATGCCACGCTCGCGCTCAATATCCATTGAATCAAGAACCTGCTCTTTCATCTCGCGATCAGTTAACCCCTGACAGACCTGAATAAAGCGATCAGAAAGCGTTGATTTGCCATGATCAATATGCGCAATAATAGAAAAGTTTCGGATGTGTTGCATATGCTTGTGTAGTAGATATTTTATTATGCCGAGCATTATGCCGAAAAAATGATATAAAAGGAATCACCAGTTGCGTGAGGAATCGCTTTAGCTTGATCAAAAACTTTAGTTTGCGCATAAAAATCCCGCTATTGTCCTTTGTTATGGTCAAGGATAGTGATAGAATGCCTGCCAGCAGCTTAAGCTGCGAGGTAAATAACCTTAACTAAAATTATTATAACTATTAAAGAACAATAAAGAGGATATTACTATGTCTAGAATCGCATCTTTGCAAGATCCGTTTTTAAATGCGTTAAGAAAAGAGAAAATTTCTGTATCAATTTACTTGGTAAATGGCATTAAGTTGCAAGGCGTTATCGAAGCGTTTGATCAGTTTTCTATTGTATTGCGCAACAGCGTTAACCAAATGGTTTATAAACATGCGATCTCAACAGTAGTTCCTGCCAAAGCAGTGCGTTTGGTTTATAGCAATTACAATCCAAACCACAGCCAACAAAATCATAACTCAGATCAAGAAGATGATTTTGAATCTATGGATGAAACATCATTTGAAGAGTCATATGATGATATAAACAATGCAGATGATCACTACAATCAACAATCTGCGCAACAATAATATTTATCTATAACTTAAAATTAAGAGGATCTTTCTTTGGAGATCTTTCAAGAACATGAGGTAGGCGAAAACTGCCTACTCATCGATATCGATTTTTCATCTAAACCTGAATTAAACGCTGAGCTTTCTGAGCTCAATGGACTTGTGCATGCTGCTAATTGGCAGATTGTACAGACTATTACAGCACGTCGCTCGCAGCCTGATCCTAAATATTTTTGTGGCAAAGGCAAGCTTGAAGAGATTAAAGCGATGATTGAAGAACACGAAATTGATCTGGTGGTTTTTAATCACAGTATTACGCCTTCGCAAGAGCGCAATATTGAAAAAGCATTAAATTGCAAAGTCATTGATCGCACGCGTTTGATCTTAGAGATATTTTCACAACGGGCGCAAACGCATGAAGGTAAGCTTCAGGTTGAATTAGCACAATTAAATTATGCAGCCACGCGCTTGGTGCGCGGTTGGACGCATTTAGAGCGGCAAAAGGGTGGTATTGGGGTGCGCGGTGGACCTGGTGAGACTCAACTTGAGCTAGATCGACGTTTGTTGCGCCAACGTATTGCCCAGATTGAAAAGCGCCTTGAAAAAGTCAAAAAACAACGTGGCTTAAGTCGCGCGTCACGTCAGAAAAATGACGTGCCAACAATTGCTTTTGTTGGTTATACTAATGCTGGTAAATCAACCTTGTTTAATCAACTAAGTGGCGCAAGCGTTTTAGCTAAAGATCAATTGTTTGCGACGTTAGACCCAACCCTGCGCAAAATCGATGTGCCTAAATTAGGTGAGGTAGTATTATCTGATACCGTGGGTTTTATTCGTAACTTACCACACGATTTGGTTGAGGCATTTTGTGCCACACTTGAAGAAGCGATTGAAGCAGATCTGTTGGTGCATGTGATTGATTATGCCGATGAGCATCATCGCGCGTATATCGAGCAAGTTAAATTGGTGCTACAGCAGATTGAGGCGGATGATAAGCCGATTCTTAACGTATATAACAAAATTGATCGTTTAGATAACTTAGCACCTCATATTGTTTACCATGAAGATCGTCCTGCGGATGTCTATCTCTCGGCGCAAACTGGTAATGGCGTTGAATATTTGTATGAAGCGATTGCTAAGCATTTTAACCAAGAATGGCTCAAAGGTATTTTGACGTTAATGCCGAATGAAGGCAAAGTTCGTGCAGCATTTTATCAACTAGGCGTGGTTGAAAAAGAACAGATAACGGATACAGGTGAATATCAATTAACAATACACATTGCAAAAAATGATTTTGATGCGATATGTCGAAATAATAAGCTTGAGTTAATAGCAAAATTTAGTCACCATTAGGGGCACTGAAAGAGCAAAACGAAAGTAGTATCTATGGCATTAAAATTTTTGTCACGACATAAGGTATTTAATCAAGGGCCACCTGACTTAGAAGAGGCAATCCGTCGATTTCTAGGCAAAGGACGTAAGCAAGATAATAATTCATCGAGCAATAACGGTAATAGCGGCAACAATGGCAATAACCACGGTGGTGATCATAATAACAATGGTAACAACAATAATGAGCCGCCGCGTAAAGATGATAATCAGCGCAAAAGTATCTACTCACGCAGTGCCGATCAAAAGCCATTACCGGTGAAGAAAATCGCAATTGGCGTGGTCGCTGCAGCTGTCATTATTTGGGCAGGTATGGGTGTTTATGTTGTGCAACCAGCGCAACAGGCTGCCGTTTTGACTTTTGGTAAGTTCTCAAGTATTGAAGGACCTGGAATGCACTGGCATGCACCTGGTTTTGTCAGTGTTATCAAAAAAGATGTTGAAGTACTAAACACCATTAAGCTTGATAAACAAATGCTAACTTCTGAAGAGAATATTGTGCATGTGTCATTCTCAGTACAGTATCGTATTGCTAATTTAGAAGATTACTTATTTGCCACTAATAACCCAGAGCTTATCTTGCGTCAAGCGCTTGAAAGTGCGGTGCGCCAAGTGGTTGGTGAGAATAAACTAGAGAAGATTCTAACGACCTCAAGAACACAGATTACCTTAGAAGTGCAAAAAGAATTAGAGAAACTTTTGAATAAGTACAAAACCGGTATTTTGGTCAATGAAGTGATCATGCAACCAGCGCAAGCACCTGCTGAGGTTAAAAGTGCTTTTGATGATGTGATTAAGGCGCGTGAAGATCGTGAGCGCGTACAAAACGAGGCACAAAGCTATGCCAACAAGGTTGTACCAGTAGCGAAGGGGCGCGCGCAACGGATTATGGATGAAGCGCGTGCTTATCAGGAAAAAGTGGTGCTTGAAGCACAAGGTAATGTCGCAAACTTTAGTCAGTTGTTACCTGTGTATCAGCAAAATCCAAGCATTATTGAGAATCAGCTATATTATCAAACTATGGAAAATATCTTTAAAAACAACAAGCTTTATATCGTTGATGGCGATGGCGCTAAAAATCTATTCTATGGTGATAAATTATCACCGCTGGCAATTTCCTCAACGGTTCAAGGAGGTTAGCGATGAGCAATAAACTAATGGGACTAATCGTTGTTGTCATTGTGGCGTTATTATTGATATTCAGCTCAATGTTTCGTGTCAATCAAGGCAATGAAGCCGTGATTTTAAAGCTTGGTGAGTTAAATCAAACCCGTGATGGTCAAGTTAAGGTTTACACGCCAGGACTGCATTTTAAAATTCCACTGATTGAACAAGTCAAAACCTATGATATGCGTTTACGCACATTAACAGTGGATTCATCACGCGTAGTCACGAATGAGCAAAAAGATGTGATCATTGATGCGTATCTGGAGTGGAAAATTAATAATATTTCACAATTCTATCGTAGTGTTTCAGGCAATGATTCACGTGCTGAATTATTATTAAGACAATTCTTGGAAGCATCATTACGTGCTGAGGTTGGTAAGATTGATATTCAAGGTTTGATTAACAATGAGCGCGATCAATTGATGCAAACATTGACAAAGAGTGTGCAAGATCAGGCGAAGAAGATCGGTATTGATGTTGTTGATGTGCGTATTAAGCAGATTGACCTACCTGAAACAGTGACTGAATCAATTTACCAAAGAATGCGTTCAGAGCGTCAAAAAGTAGCATCTTCGATTCGCGCGCAAGGTGAGCAGATGTCAGAATCTATTCGTGCTGATGCTGATGCGACAGTGACGATTACCTTAGCGAAAGCTGATCGTGACGCCAAAGAGATCAAGGCTAAAGCGGATGCAAAAGCGGCTGAAATTTATGTAGATGCTTATGGCAAGTCAGAGAACTTCTATAATTTCTGGCGTAGTATGCAGGCTTATCAAGCAAGCTTTAGTGGTAAAAAAGATGATGTGTTTATTTTAAAACCAGAAGGCAAGTTCTTTAATTACTTCAATTCATCTAACTCACCTAATTCGTCTGTGGCAGCAAAAGCGAGCGTGAGCCAAGTAAAATAATAACTCTTATTCCCGACGGCTTTAGCAGTCGGATATCCTTATTTATAAAAATCTCTTATATCACTGCGCTATATAACTGAGTTTTTATCATTCTTTAAGCTTGCAAACTATACAGCAACATTAAAAGTATGGATAATGCTTAACATGTTTTTTAAAGCGACCCTTCGACTTTGCTCAGGGTGCGATCAACTATTTAGTCGCGATAAATAAAGCTGCACGGGTGAGTGGAGTCGGAGCTTAACTTATTCTTGATTCATGACTAAGTAAAACAGAATGATAAGAATAAAAATGGTGCGGATGAAAGAGAAATGGGTGTAGAGAAATTAAATTGGGCAGATGCGCGTATATTAATGCACAAAGCCAACCCAGAGTTTGTAGCATTGCTAGATACTGTAGATGGCATTGAAAAATATGAGTTTACAAAGTACAGCTATCGCTATGGCGATTTGATTTGTGATGCTGATTATTTTTATGATCCAGATGGCAATATTGTTGCAGATAATATCCCTTTTGGTATGGTTGTTGAAAAATCAATGCAGTTTTTTATGGAGCTGGAAGGATATATTATTCCTGGAGCACTAAGAACTGTTGGTGATATGTCTTATATAACTTATTTTAGTCTTTCAGATCGATCTGCGCTTAATCTGAACTGGAGTGTTTGTTCTGGAGTTAGAGACCCTGTAATAATCCCAACTTATAAGCAAAGGGCAAAATATTTGCAAATGAAAATTGGTCTGGGGGTGGTGGATTCTATAGATTATAGCAGTGACTTTTCTGCTTTAAGAGATATCGCATCAAATATGAATAGTGATTGGCGTTGTGAGTACTTAGGCTTTCCAATTGAGCTTATGGAGTATATGAAGTGCTCACCAAAAACTTGGCATATTAGAGAGTTTTTACTCAGAGAAATTATGAACACGGGTTATGCTAATAACTCGAAAAATTTAATGCAAGATATGATTTTAGATTACATCAAGGTGCATAAATCGAATGTGAAAAATTCATTTTACCTAAGCAGTGCTGCTAATCATATTTTTGATAGTGTCTCTGGGCAAGCAATGTTACATAAATTGGCAGTTGATGAAAATGAGTTGCCATTATTTGATATACAAAAGGCTTATGAGAGTTTTTATAAGCCTAAGCATCCGCCAATGATATTGGTTCCGTCAAACTTTAGGGAGAGCTCCGCTGAAGAGCACTTTTTTAGTATTCAGCACCATACCGTGATGTATAAGCCAAATCATATTGCTAATATTGTCGAGTTATGTGTGGCAGTTCGTGACTTAATGAGTTTATATACTAAATGCTTAACAGAAATTGAAATAGTGCCCAATAACAGTTTGTTGATGTTTTTAAATAGTGCAAAGATCTCAATAATTAGTGATAGGGAAAGCGCATTTAACGAAACTGCAGGAGTATGCTTATTTGAAAATTTACGTAACATTTCCCCGTCAATTAAAAGACAGTTCGATGTCTTTAAAAACAAGAATAAAGCGTATGAAATTCCATCTCGGTCAAACTTTTTTTCAGGATGTATAATGCTTCAAAAGAATTAAAGCTCAGATAGAAAAAAGCCACTATCTGAATCGCAAAGCAAAGTAGTAAAAATCATCGTAATATCCTTCTTTTATTATTGAACAAAAATAATGCAAAAATGCAATACACTGTTAATTGTACTGTATATTAAAAAATAATTTGAGCCTGCAAAACTGTAATCTACTCTAAATTCATACTTTTCTGCTTGGTCTAAATAACTAATTTGAAATTAAAGGCATTTACATCCCAAATTATAAACTATACTTATCATATGGAGCATAAAACGGCTAAGGATTAACCAATGAAGTGGCGACTGGTTATAACATATTGTGCGATCGCAGCATTTTTGTCTGGGTGCAGTTTCTTATTGCCATCGAAAAAAGTTGAGCGTAATGTATTAGGTGACAATTAGCTTTACCGATCACGACAACTAGAATTGCCGGTTGAATCATGTAGGCTATTCCTTAATCAATAAAGCTGCAGATAATTAAGATTAAGGTATGGCAAGAAAACGAGTCACAACAGAACAGGTAAAGCTATACATGAAACTCAGACAAGAAGATAAACTCACCCAGATTGGCTGCGCTGCTAAATCAGGCTTTAGTG
>NZ_VXKS01000028.1 GCF_008711525.1 Cysteiniphilum sp. JM-1 | reverse complement strand
GGACAGCGCTAATGATATGTTATTCATACGGTCTTTTTACAAGGCTGGGCGATGGGAAGATATTGAAAGAATGGCTTATGCAGGCGGGTTAGCAATGGCTTCCTAAAATACCCACAAATTGCGAATGCGCCCCTTTAATCTGACTAAACACCTTTTTTTGATTATATAATTAGCCGCTAGATAGCGGCTTTTTTGTTGCGGTTTAAAAGTAGTCGTTTTGTAAGCGCAGCATAAATCCACCTATTTATCTAGCGAAATCAAAAGTTTATGCAGAGTTTAAAAAGCTGTTACTGACAGTTTTTTCTGCAAAATGCTGATAGCATCGATTGTGCAGGATCACTTTTTAAAAATGCATGGAACCTTTTGCAAAAAAGGTAACAACAGCGGTGAAGTAATGGACGACGAAAATTGTACAGAAAGTTAGATTAGTGAGTAAAAAAAACTTTGCATAATATCTCGCTGTGAGATATTATGGCAAAAAACAATAAACATCCTACAATGCATATAATTACACAGCAGAGAATTTGGGAAGCAAAAGTTAAGTTTCCAGAGGTTTCTAATGCTTTAGATGAGTGGTATAGGATTGTAAAAATCAATCGCTACGTTAACTTTTCAGATATAAGAAAGACCTTTCCTAGCGTTGATAAAGTTGCAAAGTATCATGTTTTTAATATTGGCGGCAATAAGTTGAGATTAATAGCCGTTATTGATTATAACTATAATAAGTTGTTTATTCGTCATATTCTAACCCATAAAGAGTATGACAAAGATAAGTGGAAAGAGTGAGGTAAAAACAATGAGTCATGCAGTGCAACAAGCCCTTCAACATTGGCAGTATATTCAACCTATTGCCATGATTCCAAAAAATGAAACTGAATATAAAAAATTGTCATCTTATTTAGATGAGCTCTTAGACATATGTGCAGATCAAGAAGATCATCCTGCTTGGGGTATTGTTAATTTATTATCTAGCATTATTGAAGCTTATGACTGTAAGCATTATAAGATTGCAAAAGCGGATGGCATAGATACATTAAAGTATTTGATGAAAGAACATAATTTAAAGCAATCAGATCTTATAGAATTAGGTAGTCAAGGCGTTGTTTCAGAAATCTTGAATAAAAAAAGAGAGCTTAATATAAGGCAATTGAAATCTTTAGCTCATCGTTTTAATGTCAGTGTCGATACATTTATTTAATTTCTCAAATGCGTTTCGAAACGCTGTAAAAAATTCTCATGACTGCCAAGCTTCAATAATGTAAGCGTTATTTTTTCCTCTTCATATGTATAACCCAAAAGCATCAAAAACTTCTTCGGCACCAAAAACCGTAAAATGATTTACGAGCGGTATATGATTTTAAAAATAAAAAACTAATGATATAGTTTTAAGTCATGTCTTTAGATTATTATTTTGGTATGGTGTTGACTGATGGGCACAGATTCGATTGAGCGTGCGCTTAAAGTCAACAGATTAATAAATCTCTCAACAGCCTGCGAATCAAAATAATGGAATGAGTAAAAGAATATGGAATTATAGTGATCTAACGTGCCAGAAGAGGAGGGTGAGGTATGCATGATAGTAAACAGCAAATGTCTGGAGGTTTATATTCCAGTGCATTTGAGCATGATAATTGTGGCTTTGGGCTGTTGGTTAATAAATATGGTAATAAAAGCCATCGGATTATTGATACAGCAGTCAAATCACTCTCCAATATGAAGCATCGTGGTGCGGTATCCGCGGATGGCTTATCAGGAGATGGTTGCGGTGTTTTATTTAAAATTGACACGGATTATTTTTGGATAAAGGCTCAAAGTCATGGGTTTCAAAGACAAGATAAACTTGGCACGGGACTGGTGTTTTTTGATCCGGATAATATAGACTCCCAAAGTCAAAACATTCAAAAAATCGTAAAAAAATATGGTTTGATATTCTCAGGGCTAGCACTTGTTGATATTGATAAAAGTTATCTTGGTGAACAGGCAAAAGCGATTTGTCCTGAAATTTACCAGTTATTTGTCGGTTGTGGGCGTGAGATGTGCAGCATGATCTTTGAAGAAAAGCTGTATTTAATTCGTCGTGAGCTTGAGCGTATTTATCAAGATTGTGATTATTTTTATTTGCCGAGCTTATCATCACGTACGATTGTTTATAAAGGACTTGTTACCCCTGAGAATTTAACACGATTTTACCCAGATCTTGCGGATCTTAAGCTTCAAACAGATTTATGTATTTTCCATCAACGTTTTTCAACTAACACCTTGCCACAATGGCGTTTAGCTCAGCCTTTTCGCTATCTGGCACACAACGGTGAAATCAATACCATCAAAGGCAATCGCAATTGGGTCAATGCCAATGGTTCGCGTCTTTTGGATAAGCTTAAAGCCTATCAGGATATTATTTTGCCGATTACCAATGATAAGGTATCAGATTCTTGCAGTGTTGATCATGTGGTTGAGTGCTTGCATTTAAACGGTATGTCGTTACTGCAAACATTACGGATTATGATTCCACCAGCGTGGCAAAATCAAGAAGATATGGATGCTGACTTACGTGCCTTTTATGAGTTTTATGGCATGCATATGGGCGCGTGGGATGGTCCAACGGCTCTTGTTGCTAGCGATGGGCGTTTTGGTTTATGTATCTTGGATCGTAATGGTTTGCGACCCGCGCGTTGGCACGAGAATATCAAGGGTGACATCATGATCGCCTCTGAGGCTGGTGTTTATGATGATTCATTGGCGATTGTTAAAAAGGGACGTGTGCGTCCAGGACAAATGATCGCTGTTGATACCGAGTCCGGCGCATTTTTAAGCTCTGAAGCTATTGATAATAAACACAAGCATCAACTGCCTTATAAGCAATGGCTTAATAGCGCTTCAGTCGCTATTCGCCGCGGTTTAATGCAAATCACCCAAGAAGAATATTCATCTGAAGTCTTGACGCGTTATCTACATGCATTTGATGTGCATTATGAAGAACGTGAAGTGGTCATCAAGACACTGGCAACCGATGCCAGTGAAGCAATTGGCTCGATGGGTGATGATACTCCAATTGCCGTATTGTCGAAGCATAACCGTCCGTTATATGATTTTTTCCGTCAGCAATTTGCGCAAGTGACAAACCCGCCGATTGACTCACTGCGTGAAACCGTAGTGATGTCATTAAAAACATTTATTGGCAAGCTGGGTAATTTGCATAAACCAAGTCCAGAGCTTGCGACAAGGGTACTGTTAGAAAGCCCGATATTATCACCGTCAACCTATGCTAAATTGATGGAAGTGATCAGTAAGCGTTTGGTTATTTCATTAAACTATCCAGAGAATACATCACTACAAGAAGCACTTGATGATATTAAAAAACAAGTACTTCAGGCATTAGATCAAGGATGTTTTATGCTAATTCTTGATGATAGTGGGATCAAAGAAAATAGCTACAGTGTGCATGCGCTATTAGCTACGGGCTTTATTCATTACCAGTTAAGTAAGCTTAATCGCCGCTGTGAAGCCAATATCATTGTGGTTACGGCAACAGCGCGTGATCCACATCAATTCGCTTGTTTATTGGCATATGGTGCCACAGCGATTTATCCTTATCTGTCGTATCAATTGATTAATCATATGGTGAATAGCAATGCTATTGCGATAAAAGATAAGGCGCAGGCGCGACGCAATTACCGTCATGGTATCAATAAAGGATTGCGTAAAATCATGTCAAAAATGGGTATATCAACGATGACCAGTTATCGTGGGGCGCAGTTGTTTGAAATTATTGGATTAGCCGATGAGGTGGTTACAAGTTGTTTTTATGGGACACCAAGTCGTTTATCTGGACTTGACTTTAATGTGCTTAAACAGCGTTTTGTTATGCAGATGAAAGAGGCGTTTATTTATAATGCTTCTTTGCCAAAGCCAAAAGGACGCTATAAGTTTACACTCAATGGTGAGTATCATGCCTTTAACCCTGAAGTGGTGTTAAGTTTGCAAAAGGCGATAAATAACCATGATGTTGAAAGTTATAAAGTTTATCGTGATTTGGTGAATAATCGTGGCTATCAAAGCTTACGTGATCTTTTTGCACTTAAGGGCAATCGAGAAGCTAAACCGCTTGATATTAATGAAGTAATGCCATTATTTGAAATTTACCAATGTTTTGATTCAGCGGGAATGTCATTAGGGGCAATTTCGCCTGAGGCACATGAAGCAATGGCAATGGCAATGAATGAGCTTGGCGGGCGCTCTAATTCCGGTGAAGGTGGTGAGGCTAAGGAGCGTTATCAAACCAATAAAGTCTCGAAGATAAAACAAATTGCGTCAGGACGTTTTGGTGTGACGCCTGAGTATTTAGTTAATGCCGAAGTGATTCAGATTAAAATTGCTCAGGGTGCTAAACCTGGCGAGGGCGGGCAGCTACCAGGCAAAAAGGTTAATGCATTGATTGCTAAGCTGCGCTTCTCGGTCCCTGGTATCACCTTGATATCGCCACCACCACATCATGATATATACTCAATTGAAGACCTTGCTGAGCTGATTTTTGATTTGAAACAAATAAATCCTGAGGCGTTTATCTCGGTGAAGCTGGTTTCAGAGGCAGGTGTTGGCACCATTGCAGCTGGTGTTGTTAAAGCCTATGCGGATATGATCACGATCTCAGGGCATGATGGCGGTACAGGTGCCTCACCATTAAGCTCAATTGTTTATGCCGGAACGCCTTGGGAAATTGGCTTAGCTGAGACTCAACAAACGTTGGTTAAGAATAATTTACGTGGAAAGATTAAATTGCAAGTGGATGGCGGCTTAAAAACGGGTTTAGATATTATCAAAGCAGCCATCTTAGGTGCTGAGAGTTTTGCTTTTGGGACAGCGCCAATGATTGCTTTGGGTTGTAAATATTTGCGTATTTGTCATTTGAATAATTGTGCGACAGGCGTTGCCACTCAAGATGAATTGTTGCGAGATAAATATTTTCGTGGCACGGTTGATAAGTTAAAATGCTTTTTTACCTTTTTAGCAACGGATGTGCGAGAGTGCCTTGCACAGTTGGGTGTTAAGCAACTGACAGATCTTATTGGACGTGTTGATTTGTTAGAAATCATTGATGCTGCGCGATCACAATATGGTTTGGACTTGCAACCAATTCTTTATCAAGAAGTGACTGAGTATGCAAACTATTATCAAGGGGATAGAAATCAGCCGTTTGATATGGCACCGTTAGCGCATGCAATCTTAGCGACAACAAAGGCGGATATTTTGGCGCAAAATGGTGGCAATTATTACTTTGAGATTAGAAACACCGATCGCGCCATTGGTGCAATGCTCAGTGGCTTTATCGCTAAGATTTATGGCAATGCTGGCTTAGAGAATCCACTGCATCTTTATTTTAAGGGCACGGCAGGACAAAGCTTTGGTGCATTTGCTATTCATGGCTTGCATATGCATCTTATCGGCGAGGCAAATGACTATGTTGGCAAATCAATGGCAGGTGGCGAGATTGTCATTATCCCTCCAGCGGAAGCGCTTTTTGAGCCAGCATTAAGCCCGATTATTGGTAATACTTGTTTGTATGGCGCAACAGGCGGTAAATTATTCGCCTATGGGCAGGCAGGGGAGCGTTTTGCGGTACGAAACTCAGGGGCGATTGCCGTTGTTGAAGGCGCGGGAGACCATTGTTGTGAGTATATGACAGGTGGTGTGATCATTGTATTAGGTGAGACGGGTATTAACTTTGGTGCGGGGATGACTGGGGGTGTTTCCTTTGTCTTTGATCGCGATAATGCTTTCCCTAGTCGTTATAACAATGAATTTATTAAACTTTATCGCATCCAATCAGAGCGTATGCGGGACTATCAGGAGCTTTTGTATAGTTTGATTCAAGCGTATTTTGATAAAACACGTAGCGATCTTGCTAAAGAGATCTTGACGGATTTTCATGGCTATTTGCGTTATTTCTGGATGGTTGCCACAGAAGCGACATTTGAAAATCGTGATGTGCTCGTCGCGCAGTATCAAATAAATCAAACAAACCAAATAAGTCAAAGAGAACAAGAAGGACAAGAAGGACAAGAGCATTTAGCAGCAGATGTTAGTAGGAGGGTATATGGCGCAGAAAAATTTTGAATTTCTAGAGTTAAGTCGTAAAGCACCAAAAGAGCGTTGGGCGCCAGAAAGAGTTGAAGATTTCAATGAGATTCAAGGCAATTACTCCCCAAATGAGGCAAAGCTTCAGGCCAGTCGCTGTTTAGATTGTGGCACCCCATATTGTCAATTTAAGTGTCCAGTGCAGAATTATATTCCGCAGTGGTTACGCCTCGTTGAGGAAGGACGTATTTTGGAAGCAGCAACTTTATCTCATCAAACCAATAGCTTGCCTGAGATCTGTGGACGTGTCTGCCCACAGGATCGCCTATGTGAAGGCAGTTGCACTTTGGATGAGGATTTTGGTGCGGTGAGTATTGGAGCCATTGAAAAATATATTACCGATACAGCTTTGGCAATGGGTTGGAAGCCTGAGATTGCAGATATTACTAAAACCGGCAAAAAGGTGGCGATTATTGGCGCGGGTCCCGCGGGTCTTGCCTGTGCGGATATTCTGACGCAACATGGCATTACTGCTGTTGTTTATGATAAGCATCCTGAGATTGGCGGGTTACTTAGCTTTGGCATTCCATCGTTTAAACTTGAGAAAGACGTTGTCGTTAAACGACGAGAAATTTTAGAGTATATGGGTGTTGAGTTTAAATTGAATACTGAAGTGGGTAAGGACATTAGTTTTGATGAGATTTATCAGCAATATGATGCGGTTTTTATTGCTGTAGGATGCTATAAAAATATGCGGGCAAATATTCCCGGTGAGCATTTAAAAGGTTTCTATCAAGCGCTAGATTATCTGGTTAATAACAATCATAAACAGATGGGGTTGATCGATAAGGCAACGCATCATGACTTTTATTTCAAGCGAGTATTGGTATTAGGCGGGGGTGATACAGCGATGGATTGCGCGCGTACAGCGGTGCGCCAACAAGCATCTAGCGTTTACTGTGCTTATCGTCGTAATGAAGCATCTATGCCAGGATCCAAACGTGAAGTCTATAAAGCCAAAGAGGAGGGTGTGAAGTTCTTGTGGCATTATCAACCGCTAGAGATTATTGGCAGTGATCAGGTTGAGGCAGTACGCTTTGCTAGAACCAAAATTGTCGTTGATGCTTTTACTCAAAGAAGCATTTTGGAAATTGATGAGAGTGATGAGGTTATTATTCCTGCCGATGCTGTAGTGATTGCCTTTGGCTTTCAACCGCATGAAATCAACTGGTTAGATCGTTATAATATTCAAACGGATGAATATGGCAGAATTCAAACGAATGTTACAATAAATGATCATGGAGAAAGTAAGGCAAAGAACGTAAACGAAGTAAATGCGGTAAATGGAGCAACTGAAGTAATTGAAGCAAGTGAAGCAAAAAAACAAAAGCGCTTTGCTTTTCAAACACATAACGATAAGGTTTTTGCTGGGGGTGATATTACCCGAGGTTCAGACTTGGTGGTGACGGCAATATTTGAAGGACGCTCAGCAGCTAGAGGGATTATTAGTTATTTATCAGAATAAGCTGAGGTGTTCTTGCAGCATCATATATCCTTGTAATCGTGTTATGAGCTATGTCTTAAATCTAGATGGTTTTGAGGTCGATGGCGTTAACAAATGTAAACAAATTGTTACATTAAATGGCTATTCACACATCAATATTAGGTGTTACTATGCCCAAGTGAAAGCGCAGGGGGATGTGGTGTGTGAGGTTTTTACTTGGCTTCATGCACCACAAGTGGGTCGTATACCGCTCATAAACTAGGACGCCGAAAAATGATTTACGAGCGCTATAGAGATTTAAAATCAAATAGCGTGTGATCAAGTAGTTGAGATGGGGCAACCTTTTGTAGTGAAGAGAAAATTACTTCTTTGCGCCCAGGTGTTTGCATTTCCATATCACTTAACATTTCTTTGATTTTTTTGCGTTGTAGATTCTCTTGTGAGCCACATAGATTACAAGGAATGATTGGGAAATTCATGTGTTGGGCGTAAGCTATGATTTCATTTTCCGCTACATAGGCTAATGGGCGAATGACGATATTACGCTCATCATCACTTTTAAGTTTAGCTGGCATTGCCTTGATCTGACCATTGTAAAAAAGGTTTAAAAAGAAGGTTTCAATAATGTCATCTTTGTGATGTCCCAAGGCAATTTTAGTGACATTATGTTCATGCGCGAAATCATACAAAATCCCACGGCGCATACGTGAACATAAGCCGCAAGTTGTCTTGCCTTCAGGAATCACGCGCTTAACCACACTATAGGTGTCGCGCTCGATAATATGATATTCAATGCCAAGCTTACTTAGATATTCAGGCAATATCTCCTCTGGGAAGCCCGGTTGTTTTTGATCAAGGTTCACCGCGATAATATCAAAGTCAATAGGCGCTTTCTTTTGTAGGATCAATAACAGCTGAAGTAAGGTATAAGAGTCCTTACCACCGGATAAACAGACCATAACTTTATCATTGGCTTCAATCATATTGAAGTCTTCAATCGCATGTCCGACTTTGCGCAAAAGGCGTTTTTCAAGTTTGTTTAAAGGCAGTTCATCGGGTGTTGCATGAGGTTTTGGAATAGCTATTTCAATCATTTTTTTAGGTAAGTATGAAAAGTTTGGCACAGTATATACTAGTTGGTAGATGCAGGTAAGGACATTTGCTGCCAGATTGCGCTGGATAAACTAGGCGAATCTGACTAACATATTTGCCATTTATATGATTTGCTGTTTTAGGAGTTTTGCTTGTCACATTTAAAGCATACATTTGGCAAAGTTGGGGTGTTATACGGTGGAAGCTCTGCTGAGCGCGAAGTCTCATTACGTTCAGGTGCTGCGGTCATCGCGGCATTAAAGACGCTTGGTATTGATGTTGTTGCAATCGATGCTTCAGGTAAAGAGTTGGTGCATCAAATTGTCAATGCTTCTTTAGATCGTTGTTTGATTATGCTTCATGGTGGTGATGGTGAGGATGGGCATGTCCAGGCTTTGTTGCATCAACTTGAGATCCCTTATACGGGCTCAGATACTTTAGGTTGTGCTTTAGCAATGGATAAAATGCGCACCAAAAAGCTATGGCAATCGGAAGGTCTATTAACGCCTAAGTCGAAAATAATCAATGCATCCTTGGATGTGTCGGGTTTGAGATTCCCATTAGCGGTTAAACCGACCACACAGGGCTCAAGTGTCGGGATTCATAAAGTGTTATCAATGGACGCTTTAGCGAAATCCTATGAGGATGCCTCGCAATACGGTGAGGTGATGGCAGAAGAGTGGATTGAAGGCAAAGAGCTCACGGTTTCCATTGTCGATCAGACTGCATTGCCATCGATTTGGATTGAGCCAAAGCTTGAGTTCTATACCTATGAAGCTAAATACACTAAGGAAGCTGCAACTTCCTATCACTGCCCAAGTGGGGTAACGTCAGATATGGAGCAAAGTCTTAAAAATATCGCACTTCAAGCATTTTCAGCGGTAGGATGCAGTGGCTGGGGGCGTGTGGATTTTATGTTGTCAAAAGACAATGAACTGTATCTGATTGAAGTCAATACAGTGCCGGGAATGACCAATTTAAGTTTGGTGCCGCAAGCAGCTAAGGCACATGGATGGGATTTTGAAAGCCTCGTGCTTAAAATACTCGAAAGTTCGTTATGAAGCTAAAGCTATATCTTAAGTCAACGTGCTTTGTCTTAATTGTTGTTGCACTCTTGCTGGGCGTGCGTTATGTATTTAAGGAAAGCAGTGCGCATTTGCAGAAAGTGGCAATTGTAACAAAAGGCGAGCTTGATTATATCTCAAAGCCACAAATCGTTGATTTGATCAAACCATTTCAACAAGACACATGGTGGGAGCTTGATGTTGGTGATGTAACACAGGCAATTAAACAATACCCAGGAATTAAAGAAATCAAAGTGCAAAAACAATGGCCAGATCAGTTGATCGTTGAGTTAACAGAATATCAACCGAAAGCCTACTGGAACTCGCGCAATGAAATATTGCTTGAAGATAAAGAAGTCATTGCGCCAAAGTATTTTTCGGGATCGATGAATCTACCTATTTTTTATGGTGATAAAAACAATATCGATACGATAGAAAATGGTTATGGGCGCTTGCAGAAAGTGGCTGTAGATAACGGCTTTAGCGTTCGTGATATTAGTTTTCAAGGCAATCAATGGCAAGTGACATTAAATAGCGATGTTAAGGTGTGGCTAGGTTCAAGTCGGATTGAGCAAAAGCTGTTACAGTTATTACAAAACTATAAAAGTATTGAAATCCCTAAGGGGCAGAAATTAGCCACTGTTGATATGCGTTATCATAGTGGTTTTGCTGTTGGCTTTAAAGCAGCAGATGATGATGCCCAAAAAGGGTGAAATTCGCAAAAAATCGTAAGTTTACCGTATAAGCAAGATTCAGTTTTGCCGAATTTATGTTAGAGTATACAGCAATTTGTTTGAAACCCTTAGCTTAGGTTGATTTGCCCTTGTTGTTGGTCAGAAATGATACATGAATATCATTGAGGGTCAGGGTGAGTAACAAAAGGATACGACGTAAGTTAAAACACTAAAACTGGAATGAGTATCTAGAATATGTCTGAAATCGTGGAAAAGAAGATATTATGTGCCATTGATATCGGAACGTCAAAAGTTGTGGCTTTGGTGGCAGAGTTAAATGAAGATGAACAGATCAATATCATTGGTATTGGGACGCAGCCTTCAAAAGGTCTTAAAAAGGGAGTGATTGTCAATATTGATGCGACAGTCAAAGCCATTCAAAAAGCCGTGCAAGAAGCGGAAGATGTTTGTGGCTTTAGCATTAAAGAAGCCTATATTGGTATTGCTGGAAGCCATATTCGGAGCTTTGACTCACATGGAGTTGTTGCTATTGAGAGCGCTGAAGTATCACAACGTGATTTAGATCGTGTTATCGAGTCAGCAAAAGCCGTACCGATGCCGGCAGATCAAGAGATTCTACATATTTTGTATCAAGATTTCATGATTGATAATCATAATGGGATCAAAGAGCCATTGGGGATGTCTGGTGTACGTTTAGAAGCCAAGGTTCATATGGTGACGGCTTCTTCAAGTGCTGTTCAGAATATCAAGAAATGTGTTAACCGTTGTGGTATTAAGGTGCAAGACATTGTCCTTGAGCAGCTTGCTTCAAGCTATGCTGTTTTAACCGACGATGAAAAAGAATTAGGCGTTTGTTTAATTGATATTGGTGCAGGTACGACTGATGTGGCTGTATTTATCGAAGGTGCCATCAAATACACTTCAGTTATTCCGATTGCAGGTAGCCAGATCACCAGTGATATAGCTCATGCTTTGCGTGTGGCAACAGATACTGCTGAGCGGATCAAGATTCAATATGGTTGCTCAATGAGCAATTTGGTGAAATCGGATGATGCGATTGAGATTCCGGGACTTGCTGATCGTTTGGCGCGACGCGTGCCTTTGCAAACGCTTGCAGGTGTTATTGAAGCAAGAACGGAAGAGTTGTTTGGTATCGTGTATGAGGCGCTAGATAAGAATAATTTATTAGAAGCAATCTCAGCTGGTATCGTGTTAACCGGTGGTGCGGCTAAGATGCGAGGTATCGCACCATTAGCAGAAGAAATCTTTAAAGTGCCCGTGCGTATTGGTGGTCCTACAAATATCACCGGTGTTCAAGATGTACTACATAATCCCGTGCACTCAACAGGTGTAGGCTTGATTAAATATAGTCATATGCAGATAGAAGAAGGTCAAGTGGCATATGAAGAAGATGCCGATAGCGCTGGTATGTGGGGCAAAATGAAAGGTTGGTTTGGTAAGCATTTTTAATATTCTAAAAAGCATAAGTAAGATAGTAAACTTGTTAAGAGTTAAGAGTTAAGAGTTAAGAGTTAAGAGTTAAGAGTTAAGAGTTAAGAGTTAAGAGTTAAGAGTTAAGAGTTAAAATATAGTTTTATAAAAGGAGTCCATTACATGTTTGAAATTTCAGAATCGTTGACAGACAATGCCGTTATTAAAGTAATTGGTGTTGGCGGCGGTGGAGGCAATGCCGTTGAGCATATGTTGACACAAAATATCGAAGGCGTTGAGTTTATCTGTGCCAACACTGATTCACAAGCGCTTAAGAACTCAAGCGCTCGTCATGCGATTCAAATCGGTAATGAATTGACAAAAGGTCTAGGAGCAGGTGCTAATCCTGAAGTCGGTAAGCGCGCAGCACAAGAAGATCGCGCGCGTATTCAGCAAGCACTAGAAGGCGCTGATATGGTATTTATTACTGCCGGCATGGGTGGTGGTACCGGTACAGGTGCGGCTCCTGTGATTGCTGAAGTTGCTAAAGAAATGGGTATTTTAACCGTGGCAGTTGTGACTAAACCATTCCCATTTGAAGGGCGTCGCAGAATGCAATTGGCTGAGTATGGTATTAGCGAGTTATCACAAAGTGTTGACTCATTGATTACCATTCCTAATGCAAAACTATTGAGTGTATTGGGCAAAAACATTAGTTTATTAGATGCGTTTAAAGCAGCTAATGGCGTATTGCAAGGTGCGGTACAAGGTATTGCTGAATTAATCACGCGTCCTGGCTTAATCAACGTCGACTTTGCAGATGTGAGAACGGTAATGTCAGCAATGGGTGTGGCAATGATGGGTACAGCAACAGCGTCTGGTGAAAATCGTGCACGCGAGGCAGCGGAAGCCGCTGTGGCAAGTCCATTATTAGAAGATGTGAATTTAGCGGGCGCTAAAGGTGTGCTTGTTAACATTACAGCAGGCATGGATATGTCTATTGGTGAGTTTGAAGAAGTTGGTGACGTGATTAAAGCCTTTACATCGGATCAAGCAACAGTTGTTGTTGGTACGGTGATTGATCCTGATATGTCGGATGAGCTACGTGTGACTATCGTTGTCACTGGTCTTGAAACGGCAGGTGGTAATGCAACGTTTGTTAATGGGGCGGCAGGTCAAAAGTCAGCAAGCCCTTATGGACGCCAAAATGTATCGTTTAAAGCGGCAGAGAATAACGCTTTTAACTCAAATAATACCTTAAGACGCCAAGCGCCATCAGTTGAAGCGCAAGAAGTCGAAAAAGAGCAAAAAGTCGCTGCTGAATCAGATAATGAGTATTTAGATATTCCTACTTTTTTACGTCGCAAGGCAGATTAATTTTTTATGCAAAAAGAGTGCCCATAAGGAAGTGGGTACGTTATGATAATTCTAATTTCAGTCATTTAGAAATATCCTATGTCAAATACTCAAAAAATCGTTCTTGTTGATGGATCATCTTATCTTTTTCGTGCTTTTCACGCCCTGCCACAATTAACCAATCGCCAGGGTGAGCCAACTGGTGCGATCTTTGGTGTGATTAATATGTTGAAGAAATTGCCTAAGCAGCTCAATACCGATTATATTGCTGTGGTATTTGATGCTAAGGGTAAGAATTTTAGACATGATTTATATCCTCAATATAAGGCTAATCGTAAGGCAATGGCAGATGAGTTAAGAGCGCAAATTTCTCCCGTGCATGAAATGGTGCAAAAGCTCGGATTTCCACTGATTGTTATCGATGCGGTTGAAGCGGATGATGTTATTGGTACATTGGCTAAGCGTTTTGCTAAAGAAGGGCATGAAGTGATTATCTCAACGGGTGACAAAGATATGGCGCAGCTAGTTGATGCACATATCACCTTAATGGATACGATGAAAAATGAGATCACCGATCGCGAGAAAGTCATTGCTAAATTTGGAGTGAGCCCTGAGCAAATTATTGATTACTTGGCATTGATGGGTGATACATCAGATAATATTCCCGGTGTGCCAAAGGTAGGTCCCAAAACGGCAGTAAAGTGGCTAGCAGAATATCAAAGCTTACAAGGTGTTATCGAAAATGCCGGTAAAATATCCGGTAAGGTCGGTGAGAATCTAAGAGAGAGTATTGACTTTCTGCCACTATCTTATCAACTAGCTACGATTAAATGTGACTTGGATCTACCATACACAGTTCAAGATATGCTCTGTGTTAAGCCGGATGTTGATTATCTTAAGAAGGCGTTTACACAATACGAATTTAAAGGCTGGTTGCGTGAGCTTGAGCATGAAGAAAATATTGTGTCTGATGCGCAAAAGACTGGAGTGGAGCCTGTTGATGCTCAATCAACCTTAAACTATCAGATTATTTTAATGGAAGAAGACTTTAATACCTTTTATGCTGAGCTAGTAAAAGCGAAAGTCTTTGCCTTTGATACTGAAACAGACTCATTAGATACTTTTAATGTGCGCCTTGTTGGCATGTCATTTGCCTTAAAGCCACATCATGCGGTCTATATTCCACTGCAGCATGATTATGACAATGCGCCAACACAATTAGCACTAGATTGGGTTGTGAATAAAGTAAAACCGATTTTAGAAGATGATCAAGTGGCTAAAATTGCACAAAATGCCAAGTTTGATCTAAAAGTTTTAAGCACCGTAGGTATTAATGTCAAGGGTGTCAAGTATGATACAATGCTCGAATCTTATGTGCTAAACAGCTCTGCAACACGCCATGATATGGATTCATTGGCTCACCACTATCTAGGTGTTAAAACAGTAAGCTTTGAAGAGCTAGCGGGTAAGGGTAAAAATCAACTGACTTTTAACCAGATCGATATTACAAAAGCGGGGTTTTATGCTGCAGAGGATGCCGATATTACTTATCGTTTGCATGAGCGTATTTGGAGCGAGTTAGAGACTGTAGACAGCTTACGTGAGTTATATATCAAAGAAGAATTACCGGTGAGCTTTGTCATTGATCGCATGGAGCGTACTGGTGTTAAAGTAGATGCTGATTTATTAAAAGCGCAAAGTGAGTCACTCATGGCAAAAATAGCTCAGTTAGAAAAAGAGTGTATCGAATTAGCTGGAGAGACGTTTAACTTGTCTTCGCCCAAGCAATTGCGTGAGATTCTCTATGATAAGATGGGTTTACCGATCTTGAAAAAAACACAAGGTGGACAGGCTTCAACGGCTGAGGATGCACTTCAGGAATTGGCAGAGATTTATGACTTGCCTAAGCTTATCATGGAGCATCGCCATTTAGTGAAATTAAAAACAACCTATACTGATAAACTGCCATTGATGATCAATAATAAAACATCACGGGTGCATACTTCCTATCAGCAAGCAGTAACAAGCACAGGGCGTTTGTCATCAACTGAGCCTAATCTACAAAATATCCCGATTCGCTCAAGTGTGGGGCGTGAGATTAGAAAGGCATTTATTGCTAAGAAGGGTTATAAGATTTTAGCTGCGGATTACTCGCAAGTGGAGTTAAGAATTATGGCGCATTTATCGCAAGATCCTAATCTGCTTCACGCTTTTCAGCAAGGTCTAGATGTGCATCGCGCAACAGCTGCTGAGACATTAGGGATTAAAGCGGATGATGTAACACCCGAGCAACGTCGTCAAGCCAAGGCAGTCAACTTTGGCTTAATCTATGGCATGGGTGCATTTGGTTTGGCAAAGCAATTAGGCATTCCACGCGGTGAAGCACAAGAATATATTGATATCTATTTTGCGCGTTACCCTGGGGTTAAGCGTTATATGGAAGATGCTAAAGCCTATGCTATGCAGCATGGTTTTATTGAGACGATTTTTGGTAGACGTTTACATTTGCCAGAGATTAATTCGCGTAATATGGCAAAAAAACGCGCAGCAGAACGCGTGGCAATCAACGCACCAATGCAAGGCTCAGCGGCTGATATTATTAAGCGTGCGATGATTTTAATCGATGAATGGATTATCAAAGAGAATGTTGATGCCAGAATGATTATGCAGGTGCATGATGAGCTAGTATTTGAAGTCAAAGATGATCAGGTGGAAAAAATCAGTAAAGAAATTAAGCAATTTATGGAGTCGGCGGCTTTATTGCAAGTGCCGCTTATTGTTGATGTTGGCGTTGGCGATAATTGGGATGAGGCACATTAAGTAATGATGTTAAATAAGTTACATGAGCTAGCACCTCTCCCCTTGCGGGATTGCTCGTGCAGCTTAAGCTGCGCGGGTGAGGGGAGTAATTAAAGCTCAACTATTCTTTTATCATTACTAATGGTATTAAACTAAAAATTGTTCCACAAGTTCGCAAGTATACCAAACCCCAACACCACTAATGTCAGTGGGTATTGGTGCTAGCCCATCCTTGTGGCGACATGAAGCTAAATCCATATGTAACCAGCGAATGTCTTTACCGACAAACTGCTGTAAGAATTTAGCTGCCAAGATATGATCGGCATTGCCAGTGACATAACATTGTTTTAAATCAGCAATATCAGAGTCAAGTGCTTTAAGATAATGCTTGTCCATTGGAAACGGCCAAACTTTTTCAGCGCATTTGGCGCCATATTTAACTAAGTTTGGTTGCCAGTCATAATTGTTACTGAAAATTGCAGAATACTCAGTGCCCAATGCGCGTACCGCAGCACCAGTTAATGTTGCATAATCAATAATTAGCTCAGGTTTGTCTTGACTTGCTAAAGACAAGGCATCAGATAGCGCCATACGCCCTTCAGCATCGGTATCAACCACTTCAATGGTTTTACCATTTAATGCGGTGACGACTTCATTGGGCAGGAAAGCGCGTTCACCAATGTTATTGTTGGTAATTGCAAGGTAACAATGTACTTGATAAGGGACTTGCAAAAGGCTTAACGACAGTAAGCTACCAACAGCAACCGCACTGCCCATCATATCGTCATTCATGCCATACATATATTGTGGCTGTTTTAAGCTAACACCTCCGGTGTCAAAACAAATCCCCTTGCCAACAAGCGCGATTGTTTTGTTAAAATCTTTAGGCGTATACGTTAGCTTTACAATGCCTGCAACTTCGGAGGCACGTGCCACCGCACTAAAGGCACCAGCACCCATTTCAGCCAAGCTTTCTTTGTCATAAAGTGTGTATTGCCAATCCTCGCGTTTGGCAATATCTTCCAGTAGATTGATATAGATCTGTGGCGTTAAGTAATTGGTTGGGAAAATAGTTAGGCGACGCGCCAGTGCATTACCTTTATGCTTCGCAAGTACATCTAAGAAATCACTTTCGCTATAATCACCAATGATTTCAATGCTAACTTCTTGCGCTTTATGTTCGCGCTTATAATTAGGCATCTCTTCAGTATGTGCTAATAGTGTGCGCATACAAGCGTCAGCGGTTGATTCGCTAGCATTCTCAGCAAGGAAAACAATGTTCTTAGCCTTAGTAATATTTGTACTCTTAACCAGCTCAGATAAATCTTTAAGCCATAAATAGAGTTCGCATTCGCCAACATTCTCTTTGATGATAATGTGTGTGCCTTTGGCATTGGGTAGATGTGTGTGGTAGCCTTTTTTACATTTTGGCGCTTGAGATTGTTTGCGTGAGTAAAGAAGTTCACCTGAGGGTAAGTTTTGCCATTGTGCTTCATTATGGGCAATCGCAATAATGAGATCTGCATTATGATGATGCTCATCAAAGTGAGCAGAAAAATGTAAGCGTGCTGATGAAAGCGTATGTAATGAATGCATTGATTTAACCTTGTTGAGAAACCTCGTTAGCCACCTAGTATAAACACACTTTTAGGCAGTATGAACCAGAATTACCCAGTTTTCGTCACAACAGCGTGGGAAACAGCAGAATTATGCTTGCAAAACTAAGATGATGGGCTAAAATAGCCGGAAGTTTAAGGGCTCTTAGCTCAGTTGGTTAGAGCAGCGGACTCATAATCCGTTGGTCGCAGGTTCGAGTCCTGCAGGGCCCACCATCTTTAAATCCTTGTCCCATAAGCATTGCAGAGAATTTAATTGCGAAGCTTTCAAAATAAAATTCAAACTGCAGGTAACATATAGGTAACAAGAAAAAACGTTGTTATCTTGCTGCTTTCTATGGAAGATAACGTCACACCCTTCGTTGTAATAACTTGCTTACATGTAATGGGAATTACTGTTTCATTACCAAAAACTTAGTTACAATGCGAGTCTATTGTTAACAGGAGCCTTATTCGTGACTATTGCTAAGAGTGCAGCTGTTTTGCTGATATTGCTATTGACCACCTATTTAAGTTATATCTACTTGGGAGCGTATCGTATTGCGTTTGCTTATTTTGTTAGTTGGGTTTTAGCTATCTTTGTTTTTTGTCTCATGCTGTATGCGATGCGCTCTTTTGTGAAAGAGGAAAAAACCTTAACGTTAGCAAGTTACTTGCATTGCTTATTTAGCGACATCTCTATGGCAATAAAACATATTGCTGCATTCTTGTTAATATCATTCAAATCATTCACTTTTTTAATAATTGGTAAGCTTGTTAGCGTTAGCAAAAATAGCGTGAAAGATAAGAAGCGAAAAAGTATTAACTAATGAATAAGATGACAACCATTTGCTATACCCCTGAACAACAGGCGATTATTGAGCATAACCTATCTCAGCATGCATTAGTCTCTGCCGTTGCTGGTAGTGGTAAAACCCAAACCTTAATTGCTCGCATTGAGTTTTTACTAAAAAATGCGGTGAATCCCAGTGAGATTTTGGTGCTTATGTTTAATAAATCCGCAGCAAATGACTTCACGCGAAGATTAAACGCGCTCAACATTAGTGCAGCTATAGATATCAAGACCTTTCATGCATTAGGACTTAAAACAGTTGGTTTTTTAGAGAAAAAAGGACTATTGCCAGCAGCACAATTAATCGATAAAAAAAGTACACTTGAGAAGTTAGTGCGAGAAGCACTGCAGAAAACTAATCAGCTCCTTAATGAAAAGGGGCTAATAACACCGGAGATTATTGATCGTTATCAACAATATATCGGGCTTTTGAAATCAAGCTTGGATCTTAAAAAGGTGCTTAAGCAAATAGAGCTGTCTGAGCAAGGTAAAGTGGAAAGCTTTTTTCGTTTCTATGAACAGCTAAGAGCACATTATCGCTGGCGTACATTTGATGACTTACTATATGAACCTATGAAAATATTGAGTGCTAATAAAGCACTAGCGGCGCGCTTTGGTAACCGCTATCGCTATGTCATAGTTGACGAGTATCAAGATATTAATGATGTACAGCAATCTTTGCTTAAATTGATTTCAAACAATGCTCAATCGGTAATGGCAGTTGGTGATATCGATCAAACAATTTATGAATGGCGTGGTTCTCGACCATTTTATATGCTTAAGGGTTTTGCGCAAGATTTTAAAAACGCTAAAACATATACTCTATCATTAACCTTTCGTTATGGGCATTTGCTATCAGTCATGGCAAATGAAGTGATTCAACATAATAAACAACGATTAAAAACATTATGTTTCTCAGCACCTGAAGCGGCAAAAAAAACCGATGTGAATATCATCAGTAAAAATAAATTAAAGTTACTGATTCAAGAGGTTGCAAAAAGCATTCATGATGGTGAATATAAGCTTAAGGATGTTACGGTTTTAGTCAGAAAATATAGCTCAGGTGTGCTGCTAGAGCTATCTTGTTTGCAAGAAGGTCTAGATTATCATATTGCCGGTGGTCAAAGCGTATTTAAACTGCCATTAACACAATCGATTTTTGGTTATTTATCTTTAGTGGATAAGGGGAAATATTTTCATCCTTTACCAGAGCAGATACGCAAAGAAAAAATCATGCAAATGCTATCGTTTCCTAGCTTATATTTAAATGTCTCGCAACTGGAGTGTTTAAGCGAGTTACTCAGTGTAAATGTATTAAAACCAATGATCGCATTGCAAAGCTTCAAACAACAATATGATCTGCCGTTTTATCAAGTATCGCGCATTAAAGAGCGTCTTGAACTTTGGCAAAGCATGCTTGATGTTAAACCAAAAACAGCAGCGTCAACGGTGGTTAAGATGTTATATACACTACTGGATCTTTCGAGCTATTTGGCAAAAAAGGCGGCAGTGAGTCCTGTCTATACTGATAGTGATGTTGCTGATGCGTGGCTTAATTTTAGCTTGGAAACAAAGCAGACAATCACTGAATTTTTAGATCATTTTAATGCCTTGCAGGTGCAGGCAAATCTATCAAAGCATGATAAAAATGGATTACTTATAAGTTCGATTCATAAAGCAAAAGGTTTACAATGGCAGCATGTCATTCTATGTGACATGACAGAGCAAAGCTTTTTTAGTAATCTCAAAGACAAACCGCCTACCAATGATGAAATAGAAAGTGAGCGTCGCTTGTTTTATGTGGCAATAACGCGCGCGATTTCAAAGCTCAGCATTGTCGCGGGCAATGATGTCGCCAAACTTAATAAATGGTTTTTTGAAGGTATTAGTGGCTCGCCACAGGGTTTACGTAAAACCAATTCAGTACGCTTTTTATATGAAAGTCATCTGCATCAATGTGAGATGTTGCTAAAAGCGCACTTGGATCAAGATGAAATCGTGTTAAAACAAAAATCAACACACAGTGCCCCAATGGCGAGTTACCTTAAGAAATTAGTGAGAGCATGAAGCATTGGTATATATTTCATTGGAGCATATAAGCCACTGGATTGTCAGGACATTCACTTAACCCGCATTCGGCAAAAGTAGAGATTAAATTGGCAGCTATAATAAATACAAATAGTGCAAAAACAATGTGAGTAAATGTTTTTATTTTCCTGCCTTTGGCTTCTGCGATTTCATCTTTGTTTGCTTTGATTTCATACTGTGATGATAACCCTAGTGCAATAGCAATATAGATAATAGCTATAATGCAAAGCACAAATACCCACGTATACATATGTAAGCCTAGAACGGCTGAGCCATAACCATGTGGGTCATTAATGTGAAGTGCGATTTGGCGCATAGCAACAAATGAAGTTAGTACGGCTGAGAGCAATGACAGACTGTAGTGAGCAGGGCGCACGTGATATCTTATATTAAGTAAAAAACCGAAAGCAATACCCAGTAGTCCTAGGCGTTGCAGTAAGCATAAAGGGCAAGGAAGTTCACCTAAGATAAATTGGAAAGAAAAAGCCATCACGATGACAAGGATAATGGCAAGTACTTCGATGGCATTGAGGCACTTTACGAAGTTGTTTATTTTTGATCGTTGCATGTTTAAGCTCCTGTTACCATTAAAAATATAAACCAAGATGGTCTGTGGCGTGATGTAAAAATACAAGTCCCATTGCAATAAGGAAAACGCAAAAGAATATGATCCCCATTGTGCGATGCATCCATGCACTAATGACACTTATTAATAGTAGGAAAAAAACGATTAATATTCCAGGCATATGATTACTCCATTAATTTTTGTGATATCCAAAGCCAGTATAGTGCAAAATCATATATTGTGTGAATGAAGGCTGGGTGCAAATTTGAATTCATAATTTATGTATTGAAACGGCTGTTTTGATCATAAAAAAATCAACTTTGTATCGAATCAAAATAAACTTTAAAAAAACTGTAAAAAACAGCTTGCCAACCAAAAAAAAATCTGTAGAATTAACTCCTGTTCTCAGCGAGAATGTTCGTGAGAATGCCTTGGTAGCAAGGTTTGAGAGATGTTTAAAGAGATATAAAATGTAGATACTTAAATACTTTGAGCAAAAATTTTTGCGGATTGTTAGTTCTTGTTTTAGGACGGGAATTGATGATCTAAGGATTTAAACTGAAGAGTTTGATCCTGGCTCAGATTGAACGCTGGTGGTATGCTTAACACATGCAAGTCGAACGGTTTTGTTTCTTTCGGGGAATAAGATAGTGGCGGACGGGTGAGTAACGCGTAGGAATCTGCCGTACAGTGGGGGACAACAGTTGGAAACGACTGCTAATACCGCATGACACCTTCGGGTCAAAGGTTGCTTAGGCAGTCGCTGT
>NZ_VXKS01000027.1 GCF_008711525.1 Cysteiniphilum sp. JM-1 | reverse complement strand
GCGTATTCGCACATTATTATCGACTGCTCGCAAACAGGGTTGGAAGGTTATTGATACCATTGCGGATGTCTTTAATGGCAAAATCCCACAGTTCAATTAACAAGCTGCTGGGTAGTTACAAAAAAAGTAAAAAAAGTAAAAGAAGCAAATGACTTAAACTGGGTTATCAATATCAATAAAGTGGTGGGTTAAGTCAAAGTGCTTAGCAAGATGCTGACCAAGGGCTTTAATACCATAGCGTTCGGTGGCATGGTGACCTGCAGCGATATAGGTGATACCTAACTCACGTGCGATTAAGGTAGTGCGTTCAGAGATCTCACCTGAGATATAAACATCGGCACCAGCATGATAGGCGTGTTCAATAAAATCTTGCGCACCACCAGTGCAAATCGCTATCTTTTGAATTTCTTGCTTCATGTTCCCCACAATAAGTGGTATGCGTTTCAATTTATAAGTAATAAGCTTTGTAAGATCTGTTAATGTCGTGTGATGATCACAGATAATTCCATAATTTGGTGTGGTGCCCGTGTCAAATTCAGCGCTCACATTAAGACCTAGAAGTTGAGCTAATTGTGCGTTATTGCCCAGTGTTGGATGAACATCAAGTGGCAAATGATACGCAAACAAATTGATATCATGCTTGATCAGTGCTTTGATGCGTTGGTATTTTATACCGGCAATGGTTTGGTTCTCGCCTTTCCAAAAATAGCCATGATGCACAAGAATGGCATCTGCCTTCTTTGAAATAGCGGCTTCTATTAGCTCAAGGCTGGCACTAACACCTGTAACAATGGTGTGAATACTTTTCATGCCCTCAACTTGTAGGCCATTAGGGCAATAATCCTTGATCGTATCAACATTTAATAGTTGATTGAGATATGCTTTAAGCTCTTTTTGATCAATCATATGTGACTCGTTGAGTGTGTGATTTCATCAAGATAAGGAATAGAGCTTTGCGCACCTAGTTTGGTGACGGAGAGCGCTGCTGCTTTGTTAGCAAATGCAATAGCCTCTAGCAAGGTATTATTTTGAGCAAGTGCACTAACCAAAGCGCCATTAAAAGTATCCCCTGCTGCCGTAGTATCAATGGCAGCTACTTTGTGTGTTGGAATAAGCTTTGCAGTATTGCCATCATAGAAGAAAGCACCCTGTGCGCCCATGGTAATAATAACGTTACCAACGCCACGATTAAAGAGCACTTTGGCAGCCATAAGTGCTGATGACTCATCTGTAACTTCAATGCCCGTTAAGAGTGCGGCTTCTGTTTCATTAGGTGTGATGATATCAATCAGTGGGTAAAGGTTATCAGGTAAGCTTTGCACAGGTGCTGGATTAAGTACAAATAAGCACTGATTACTTTTGGCTAATTCACTAGCACGCATAATGGTTTCAATGGGGGTTTCTAATTGTGTCAGGACAATGTCACTATGCGCAAATTGCGCGGTGAGTTTATCTAAATCTTGAGGTATTAATAAAGCGTTAGCGCCAGGGGCAACAGCAATCGAGTTCTCGCCATTTTGGGCAACATAAATCATCGCAACACCAGAGGGTTCAGAGCTGCGCTTGATATGTTTGATATTAATATTATCTTTGCGGTAATTATTGATAAGTGTTTCGCCGAAGCTATCCTCACCGACACAAGAGACAAAGCACACATCACTACCTAGGCGCGCGCTTGCAACCGCTTGATTAGCACCCTTGCCACCTGAGGCTGTTAAAAATTGTCCACCTAAAATTGTCTCTCCAGGGCTTGGAATGTGTTCAACCTGTATAATCAGATCCATATTGGCACTACCAATGACCATTATTGTCATAATTACTATCCTTAACTTTTGTTATCAAAATATATAAAACTTGGCTATCGTATCATATTTTAAATGAGTAAATCTATTTTCTTGAAATCAAAACTAAGTGCATTATAATCATCATTATAAGGTGACTAGATGGTTTGTGATGAAATTTGATTGGGACAGTGTTAAAGAGCAATTGAATCTGGAAAAACATGGCGTTAGTTTTACAGTTGCTAAACAAGCTTTTTATGATGAACAACGTCTTATTGCTAAAGATGTTGAGCATAGTGTAATTGAAGATAGATATTACTGTATTGGCAGGGTGGAAACTGGCGGTATCTTGACTGTTAGGTTTACATTTAGGGAAGACGTAATAAGAATATTTGGTGCAGGTTACTGGAGAAAAGGTAAAAAAGCATATGAAAAACATGAAAAAAACAAAAAATGAGTCTATTAAAGAGAGTGCGAAAAATAAAAGAACCGCAGAAAATAAGGTGGCGATAAGTTACAGTGATGAGCCTATGGAGTTTATGTTAATAGACGATTTTCTGCCTACACCTAAACAGCTGATGGCAGCGAATGAGCTAGAAAGAGTTTCCTTGAATATTAGCAAAGAGAGTAAAGAATTTTTCATTAAACTTGCTAAGGCAATTCATGGTGATAGAGAAAGAGCAGGCTATCAAAAACTCATGCGTGATGTTTTGGATGCTTATGCAAAAGCGCATACTAAAGATCTCAAGCAATTAAGGCATTGATGATTTTAATTACTCCCTTCATTTATGAACGGTAAGTGCCTAAACAATGGTTTATTGATAGTAATGGATATTCGGGTCAAGCCAGAATATGACGGATCACTCTCATTCTCGGACTTGATCCGAGAATCCAAAAAAACACCTGATAATATTTACATGGCTAATTATATCATTGCTTAGAGCATGTAAAGCCTGCAAAAGTCCTGTGTCTGGTATACAATACTGCGCAATGCATCTCTAGAGTTTTGATGAAATGATTCATATTGCGCTATATGAGCCTGAGATTCCGCCTAATACTGGAAATATTATTCGTTTGTGCGCCAATACTGGGGCAAAGCTTCATTTGATTGAACCGTTGGGTTTTGATCTGGATGATAAAAAGTTGCGTCGTGCTGGATTAGATTACCATGAGTTTGCCGCAGTGCTTAGATACAAGAATTTTCAACGTTTTGTTGAAGCACATGCTGATAAACGAATATGGGCATGTACAACAAAAGCCAATCAATACTATCATCAAGTTGAGTTTCAAAAAGATGATATCTTACTTTTGGGACCTGAAAGTCGAGGACTGCCGCAAGAAGTCAGAGATCAATTGAGTCAAACGCAAATCAAATTGCCGATGCTAGCAAATAGTCGCAGTTTAAACCTATCTAATGCTACGGCAATTATGCTGTTTGAAGCATGGCGACAATTAGGATTTGAAGGCGCACTATGAGCGATCAAAAGCCTTTTGTGGCGTATGCAGTGGCTATTGTTATGCTCATGGAGCTCGTTGATGGCAGTGCGTTAAATACCTCCTTGCCACAAATGGCGGCGTCATTTGATGTTAATCCGATTAGTTTAAAAGTTGCTATTACCGTTTATTTGTTAACTTTGGGTCTGTTTGTGCCAGCATCAACATGGGTGGCTGAGCGTTTTGGCACAAAGAAAATATTACTCACCTCAGCTATAGGGTTTATTCTATCGTCTGTACTTTGTGGCTTATCGACTAATTTACCAATGCTTGTAGTATTTCGTGCATTACAAGGTTTTTTTGGTGCATTTACGATGCCGGTAGCACGGATGATACTGGTGCGTGTCTATAAGAAAAATCTGTTATATGCAATGACGATTATGGGGAGTATTTTAACCATAGGACCTATGCTTGGCCCTTTGATTGGTGGCGGGATTACTACTTACCTTAATTGGCGTTATATTTTCTTTATCAATGTACCTATTGGCTTATTTGCACTAGTACTTGCTTGGCGATTTATCCCTAAAATCGATGGCAAAAAACAAGATTTTGGGTTTGATTATCTGGGATTTATCTTGCTTGGTATGGCGATCGCATTTTTTATGTTTGTATTAGATACCGTTATCGATCATTCGATCTCAAATATCCTAAAAGGCGTGGTTTTAATCTTTGCTATTGTGTTATTGCTGTTGTATTTGATCTATGCGCGATATAAACAGCAAGGCGCGATTGTGAATCTTAATATTTTTCGTCATCAAAGCTTTAATGCGTTAGTGTTAGTCAGTGTTATGGTGCGCTTATCAACGATGGGACTCATGTTTATGCTGCCATTGTATTTGCAGATTCATCATGGTTTTAGTGCCTTTGAGGCAGGGCTTGCTTTTATGGCGTTTATGATCCCAGCATGGCTTGTTAAGCGTGTGGTCAAGCCGATTTTGAAAGCGCTTGGACTATATCGTTATATGCTTATTATCATTGGTCTTATGTGTTTAAGCTATCTAGGGTTAGCGTGGTTATTTAGTCATTTTGATTTTGTACTGTATTTAGGCTTGTTAGCAGTTATTGGTGCTTCATTTGGTTGTTTTACGATGGTGACTAACTCCAGTATTTATAGCACAGTGAGTGATGATGAGGTTGGTGTTAGTAGTGTCATTATGAGTGCGGTTATTCAGCTATCAAGTGCCTTTGCGGTTGCATGGGTGGCAACCTTGTTAGCAACATTTTCCAATGTGTTTGAGCTTAGTGCTCATTCTACGATTACGCTTCATGCGTTTAGTTATGTCATGATTTTTTGTGCGCTAGGCATGTTTATGACGGCTATTTATTTGTTTTTTTGTCAGCAAACGCATCGTTTAAGTGGTATTCAATTAACGTAGCATACTCACCGCAAAATCATTTGCGATGGGTATATCACTAGTATAGAATAGCTCGGTCTTAAAACAGCAAGAAGATTGAGAACTATGTGCGGTGTTGTTGGGATTATTGGGCATGAGCCTGCAAATCAAAAGTTGTTTGATGCATTGACGATGTTGCAGCATCGTGGACAAGATGCTGCAGGGATTTTGACCTGTGATGGTTATCATATGTCGCTACGCAAAGACAAAGGGCTTGTCGTTGAAGCGATTCGCACACGTCACATGGAGCGCTTACAAGGCAATTTAGGCATTGGTCATGTGCGCTATCCAACCGCAGGGTCAGATAGCGTTTTTGAATCGCAACCTTTTTATGTCAACTCACCTTATGGCATTGCCTTAGCGCATAATGGGAACTTGATTAATACCACGCAAATTCGTAAAGAATTGTTGGAGCATGATTTTCGCCATATTAACACAAGCTCGGACTCGGAGCTTTTACTTAATGTATTAGCCTCAGAGCTGCACAAAGCCGAAGTGTCACTCACTAATTTTTCAACGGATATTTTTTTTAACGCATTAGCTAAGCTTTATCAGCGCTGTATTGGTGGCTATGCCGTTGTTGGTGTGATCGCCGGGGCTGGTTTGTTTGCCTTTCGTGATCCGCATGGCATTCGTCCTTTGGTGTTGGGTGTAAAAGAAGTCAATGGCAAAAAAGAATATATGGTCGCTTCTGAAACCGTTGCATTAGATTGTGATGGTTATGAAGTGATTGGTGATCTGGGCGCTGGTGAGGCGATTTTTATCTCTCTTGATGGGGAACTCACGCGTAAAGTATGTGCCTCTAACGCGAGCTTATCACCTTGCATTTTTGAATATGTTTATTTAGCGCGCCCTGATTCTGTGATTGATGGTGCGTCTGTTTACAGTGCCCGCTTAGAAATGGGACGCATTGCTGGAAAGAACATCTTAGCTGAATTGACAGAGTATGATATCGATGTGGTGATCCCTGTGCCTGATTCAGGGCGCCATGCGGCATTGCCATTGTCACGTGTTTTGGATGTGCCATATCGTGAAGGTTTTGTCAAAAATCGCTATGTTGGGCGCACTTTTATCATGCCCAATCAAGCAGCGCGTCAGAAATCTATTCGCAAGAAGCTCAATACGATTGATCATGAGTTTAAAGGTAAGCATGTGCTGTTGGTTGATGATTCTATTGTGCGCGGTAACACCTCAAAGTTGATTGTTGAGATGGCAAGAAAAGCAGGGGCACGAAAAGTCTCAATCGTATCCACAGCACCGATGGTTAAATACCCTAATGTTTATGGCATCGATATGCCAACGCATGATGAGCTTATTGGGCACAATCGCAGTATTGATGAAATTCGTCAGTGGATTGGTGTGGATCATTTATTTTATCTAACGACCGATGATCTAGTTGCCGCTGTGCGCAAACAAGCACCACACTTGCAGCATTTTGATACCTCAGTGTTTGATGGCAAGTATGTTACCGGTGGAATTGATGATAGTTATTTTGCAGCATTGTTAAATCATCGCAAACAACAAGCGGAAAATACGGCACCAAAACTAGGTGCCGTTGATATGCACAATCAAGAATAAAATGAGGTTATGTCTAACAATTAAGTAGCCATGCAAATATTATCAGGTATTTTTTTGGATTCTCGGATCAAGTCCAAGAATGACAGTGAATCGTCATATTCGGGCTTGACCCGAATATCCATTATTACCAATAAGCCATTGTTTAGGTACTTATATGAGTGGTTCCCTGAGCGTAAGTCGAAGGGGTTATAAGCCTAGAATTAAAACAGAATGATAGTATAAGTTTTTAGAATGAATTATTTTAATCAGGCAACGATTGATACATTTTTGCCATGTAAAACACCCAAAGCATGGGTAGATAAAGCACTCAACTCGATTGATATCCTATTGTTAGATCATGCGCATTGTGAGAAAAAGGCAGCATCTGCTGCCATTAGCTTTATGTATCGCAAATCAACTGAGCATCCAGAGCTTTTGCTTAGAATGTCAAAAATTGCCCGCGAAGAGCTAGTGCACTTTGAACAGGTGCTAGGCATCCTTAAAAAACGCAATATTGAATATCGTCTACTATCAGAGTCGCGCTATGTTAAAGAGTTAAAAAAGCATGTGCGTACATCAGAAGAAGGGCGACTTGTTGACACACTTATTATTGGTGCCTTTATCGAAGCACGGTCGTGTGAGCGCTTTGGTGCTATTGCGCCTTTTTTAGATGAAGAGCTAGAGAAATTTTATTTGGGATTATTAGCATCAGAGCAGCGTCATTTCACTATTTATCTTAAATTTGCACAACAATTTGCCACAGAGGATATCGAGCACCATATTAAGCGCTTTGCTACAGTAGAGAAGCACTTGATAGAGTCACCTGATGCTGAGTTTCGTTTCCATAGTGGAGTTTAAGACCCATGGTTTTTTTCGGCTAAAGTTGCTTTTTTGAATATTGTATTTTAGTCAGTTCCTATCTATCATTACCAAGATTAAGAGAGAAAAAAAGTAAGTTTGGATTCAAGCTTATGGGGTATCAGTACGATATTGATATCTTGTGTATGGAGGAGACAATCATGCAAATAAATGATAAAACCAAGCGATGGTTGTTTGATATGTATAATAAACAAAGCATTGTGACGGTTAAATCACATAATATTCGTTATGTCGGGGTGCTTAAGCATATCTCTGCTGAGCATGTGATGATCGATATGCCCTTTGGTGTTAAGAAAATAAGTTTTACAGAAGTGGATAAAATTATTGAACATAAACGCTAAGTTAGAATATTATCTGCCGATAAGTATAAGAAAAATCGAGTTGCCAATGTAGTTTTTAAAGCATTATTTTTTCATAAAGTTTTTACATTTATCAGTAAAACAGGTAGGCTTTGCCCTTTGCAAGGGCAAAGTGTTTTTAATTTTGATTTTTTTGAGGAAAAATGATGTCTGAATTTCTACAGGCGCTAAATAAGCGACGCACATTTGCGATTATTTCGCATCCGGATGCTGGGAAAACTACGTTAACCGAAAAGATGTTGTTATTTGGAAATTTGATTCAATTAGCAGGTACGGTAAAGGGTAAAAAATCAGGTCGTCATGCGACCTCTGACTGGATGGAGCTTGAGAAGCAACGCGGTATTTCGGTTACCACATCGGTGATGCAGTTTCCCTATAATGATTGTGTGGTTAATCTTTTGGATACTCCAGGACATGAGGATTTCTCAGAAGATACCTATCGCACATTAACCGCAGTTGACTCAGCCTTGATGGTTATCGATGGCGTTAAAGGGGTTGAGGCGCGTACCATTAAATTGATGGAAGTGTGCCGCTTAAGAACAACACCAATCATCACCTTTATCAATAAGTTTGATCGTGATACACGTGATCCAATGGAGTTGATGGACGAGGTTGAAGATGTGCTTAATATTCAATGTGCACCGATGACTTGGCCAATTGCTTCAGGTAAGGAGTTTAAAGGAGTTTATCATCTATATAAGGATGAGGTGATTTTATTTGAAACTGGTCACGGTCACCATATTCATAACTATAAAGTAATCAAAGGGTTAGATAATAGCGAACTTGATGCAAAAATTGGATATTTGGCAGATGAGCTAAGAGAACAGGTTGAGCTTGTTAAGGGCGCCAGTCACGAGTTTGATCTTGAGAAATATCGCCGCGGTGAGCTAACCCCTGTGTTTTTTGGTACGGCATTGAGTAACTTTGGTATTAAAGAGATGTTAGACACCTTTACCGAATGTGCGCCATCACCAACACCAAGGACGACTGATGTGCGTGAAGTAGTGGCAGATGAAGAACCATTAACTGGCTTTGTCTTTAAAATCCAAGCAAATATGGATCCGCAACATCGTGATCGTATGGCATTTTTTAGAATTTGTTCGGGAAAATATACAAAAGGCATGAAATTGCAGCATGTGCGTATTAACAAGCAGGTGCAAATCTCTAATGCATTAACTTTTGTCGCTGGTGAGCGTGAATCCCTAGAGGAAGCCTATCCAGGGGATATTATTGGCTTGCATAATCATGGTACGATTCAAATTGGTGATACTTTTACCCAAGGCGAAATCCTTAAATTCACGGGTGTTCCTAACTTTGCCCCTGAGCTTTTTCGACGTGTGCGTTTAAACGATCCATTGAAGATGAAAGCGCTTTTGAAAGGCTTAATTCAATTATCTGAAGAAGGTGCAACTCAAGTATTTAGACCGTTGAATAATAATGACCTGATTCTTGGCGCGATTGGTGTACTACAGTTTGATGTTGTCGCCCATCGCTTGGAAAACGAATATGGCGTTAAATGCAGTTATGAGCAGGTCAATGTTGTCGCATCGCGTTGGATAGAGGCAAATGACAAGAAAAAACTGGAGCAATTTAGAAATAAATATGCAGATAACTTAGCATTAGATGGTGGTGATCATTTGACTTACTTGGCAACGACCCGTGTTAATCTGCAGATGGCACAAGAGCGCAATCCAGATATTCAATTTCTGGCTACAAGAGAGCACTAAGAAAGGGAAAACAAGCAATCGACGAACCACTAGATCTATTCAAGGAGGGAGGAGGGAGGAAGTTGATGCTAGCGACCCGTCGAAAGAGAGCGCCACTATACTAGGGTTTTTGCATGATGAAAAGGTGTTTTTGTAAATATTTACAAAAAATTTACAAACTGCCAATAGCTTAAGCGCTTAGAAAAATGGTAATGCATCTAAACTCAGATCAATACCATTAGCGCGTGCTTGGCGTAACCAGTAGTTTGATTTAAAGAGATTAGTTGACACGCCAATGCCTTTTTTATACATATACGCCAAATAAATTTGAGCTTCGGCATAGTCGTTTTTAGCCGCTTTTTCAATCCAGTAAAAGCCGACAGCAGGGTTTGATTGCACGCCTAATCCTTGAAAATACATTAATCCAAGCTTAAATTGCGCTTCAGCATATCCTGTGGCAGCTGAGTACTGAATGTAATCAACTGCTTTATCGATATTATTGCCACCTGACTTACTGATTTGTTTGCTGTATTCAACCCCTTTATCATAGGCAGCTTTTGGACTTAGTCGCGTGTAATTGATAGGCTCATTATCTGAGGTGTCTTTAGCTTTTTCGGGCTTATCATTACTAACCTTAGCTGTATTTTCTAATTTGCTGCTGATAATAGCGTGTGCGTTATTATGATAGAGTGCCGTTGTGCCTAGAGTAATAGCCAATAGGGCAATGATGGCACCGACCCAAATTGAAAGATGATTTTTAATAAGCTTCATGTATGTTCGCTCCAAACTTCTCGCGAAACATTATGCCTTGCTATGTAAATACTCACAAGCGAATAACGTATTTTCTAATAAAGTGGCAATGGTCATAGGTCCAACACCACCCGGGACTGGGGTGATAAAAGCGGCATTTTCCAAGGCACTGTCAAAATCAACATCCCCAACAATACTACCATCATCCAATCGATTGATACCAACATCAATGACCACAGCACCTTTTTTTAGCCAAGACCCGTTGATAAAGTGCGGTTTGCCAACGGCGGCAACTACAATATCAGCACGTGATAAGTGTTCAGCTAGATCGTTGGTAAAACGGTGACATGTAGTGACCGTCGAACCCGCTAACAAAAGCTCCATTAGCATCGGGCGCCCAACGATATTTGAAGCGCCAACGATAACCGCGTGTTTGCCTTTAAAGTTATCAATCACAGATTCAAGTAATGTCATCACCCCTTTGGGCGTGCAGGGGCGCAACAGGGGATTGCGCTGCATCAATTTGCCAATATTATATGGATGAAAACCATCAACATCTTTATCAGGGAGAATGGCCTCAAGCACCTTCTCAGCGTTGATGTGCTGAGGCAGTGGCAATTGCACCAATATGCCATCAATCGTTGGATCGTTATTGAGTTTATTAATGAGGTTGAGTAGCTCATCATTGCTAACGTCTTCATTAAGATCATAGTTTAAAGATAAGAAGCCAACCTCTTCGCAGGCTTTACGCTTGTTGTTAACATAAATTTGCGAGGCAGGGTTATTGCCAACAATAATTACCGCAAGCCCTGGGATACGTTTGTTTTGCTCTTTTAGTTGATCAACTTGTGATTTGATTTTTAATCTGATTTCTTGCGCTTTTTTTTTGCCGTCAATAATTTGTGCCATAGCATAGGTTCCTGTTTTCTACTTTTTCTACTTTTTCTACTTTTTCTACTTTTTCTACTTTACTATTTTTTATAGGCTTAAATTGGTAGTACATGATAGACAATTCACGTGTTATTTTAAACAACATTTGTTAATGTTCTTGAATCGTACCAAAAGATCGTCTAGTTTAAGCAATAGTGCTTTATATCATTGGTTTTGATGGATGAAAAAACATATTATTTTTGGAATTATTACGGCAATTTTGTTATTAATCGTTATTTATTTTTTGTTTTTAGCAACCGCTAAGAAAGAGATGAGCTTTCACGTTGAGCCAACAGGGGTAATGATGGCAACGGTTAATGAGCGCAATATTCCGCTATCAGCCAAAGGCACCGGTCTACTGGTTGCGCCAAATACGGTGACACTTAAAGCGCAGATTGCAGGGATTGTTAGCAGTATTGACTTCGTCAGTGGTCAATATGTCAAAGAAGGGCAATTATTGATGACTTTGGATGACACCAAGCAAATGGCGGATGTGAGCTCTGCATTGGCTGATTTTACAAAATCAGAAGCGCAATATAAACGTACAGAAACCTTATATAAGGAAAATAATGCCGTGTCGCAAAGTGAATTAGATAATGCCAAGGCAAGCTATATGCAAACAAAAGCGCAATATGATACGGCATTATACCAGCTATCAAACACTAAAATTGTTGCACCTTTTAGCGGTTATTTGACATTAACGACTTTAGCCAAAGGCAGTTATGTCTCAGCAGGAGACACTTTGGTATCCTTAGTGGATAAGGAGAATCTACAACTGCAATATGCATTACCGGAATCCTATGCCAGTAGTATTAAGCTTGGGCAAACGGTTGATTTTAAAGTCGATGCATTTCCAGGACAGGTCTTTCATGCCAAGGTGGATTATATATCGCCAGATGTTTCAGATGATAACCTGACCTTTACGGCACGTGCTATTTTTAAAAATACGGATAACCTGTTAAGTCCTGGTATGAGTGCTTATGTCTCACAAATTATCAAAGAAAATAATATGGTATTAGCGGTGCCAGAAAGTGCATTAAGTGCGCAAAGTGGTGGTTTTATCGTCTATGTGATTGTTGAGGGTAAAGCCAAAATGGTGTCTGTGCAAATTGGGCAAATCGATAAAGGTTATGTCAGTATTTTAGAGGGCTTAAGCAAAGGGCAAGAGGTAATCGTATCTGCCGAGGGTAATATTTCCGATGGTGTTGCCGTTAAGGTGGAGAAATAAATGAAGCTGCCTGAGATTTGTATTAAACGCCCCGTACTGTCGTTTGTACTTAATGCGATATTGGTATTATGTGGTTTGTTAAGTTTTAGTTATGTTAAGTTGCAATTTGAACCTACGGTGTTTAAGCCAGTACTGATGATTCAAACCAATTATCCAGGGGCAAGTGCTGATGTGGTGCAAAAAGATGTCACGCAACAGCTTGTTGCCGCAATTTCAGGGACGGAGAATCTAAGCTACATCGAAGCGACCTCAATGCAAGATCAAAGTCAGATTAAATTGAACTTTGGCAATATTGATCAAGAGAAATTCATTACCGCGCAATCTGAGGTAATGCGTGACATTGCAGGTGTCAATTTGCCGCAAAATGCGCAAACACCGCAGATTAAACAACGTGGTGATGGCTCGCAAGTCATGCTTATTGGTTTTCAAGATAGCAATCGCTCAACGGAAAGCTTAACATCCTATATCAATGATACGATCACCAAGCAATTAGCACAGATTCCAGGCGTTGGTGATGTGCAAGTTTATTCTGAAGGCTCAGCACTACGTATAGAGCTTGATCCCAAGGCAATGGCGATTTTAAAAATTTCAGCCATTGATGTTGTTAATAAACTAGAGCAGCTTAATCGTAATGTCTCAGCAGGACAGCTGATTACCAATAACAATACCTATACGATTAATGTTGATAGCGCATTAGATAGTATCAGTAAATTTGAAAACCTAATCATTGCGAAACATAATGGCAAGCTGATTTATTTAAAACAAATTGCCAAGATATACTTAGGTAATTTATCACTTGCCAACGGCTCAATCAGTATTATTGATGGTAAGCCTGGTGTTGTGGTTAATGTCTCTCAAACCAGTGATGCTAACCCGATTGATGTTGCCAATGCCGTTGAAAAGGCTGTTAAACAAATGCAAGGTTCATTACCGCCGGGCATGAAAGCCAGTGTGCTCTTTAATGTGGCAACCTCATTGAAAGCCTCTTTATATGAAGTTATTAAGACAATTATTGAAGCCATTATCTTGGTATCATTGATTTCTTTATTGTTTTTAGGGCGCTTTAGAGCGGCATTGGTGCCCATTGTCACCTTGCCGGTATGTTTGATTGGCGTGTTTGTGATTATCTGGCCGCTAGGTTTTAGTATCAATATGATGACATTACTTGCTATTGTGCTAGCCGTGGGGCTGGTGGTTGATGATGCGATCGTTGTCCTTGAGAACTGCTATCGTTACATGCAAAAGGGCTATAATGCGTTTGATGCAGCAATTTTAGGCAGTAAAGAAATTGGCTTTGCGATTATTGGTATGACGATTACGCTAGTTGCTGTTTATATCCCGATTGCATTTATGAATGATAAATCAGCCGTTTTCTTTCGTGAATTTGCTTTTACTTTAGCTGCGAGTGTTTTAATTTCAGGCTTTGTCGCGTTGACCTTGTCACCGACCATGTGTGCACATACTTTGGGTAAAGCAAAAGAAAGTCGCTATGAAAAGTTTGTCACCAAATTGTTTGCAAACTGTGAAAAGGCATATAAAAAATCACTCTACTTCGTATTACAAGTACGCTTTTGGGTCATCGCTATTTTTGTGATTTTGATTATTGCAGGGGTTGGTTTGTTTCGCTCGATGCCAACAGCACTGCAACCTAATGATACCATTGGCGTGGTTGGTGTGAATATTGTCGGACAAAGTAACGCAAGCTCAGATTTTATCATGCAAAAGTTGGATGAGATTCAAAGTAAACTACCTAGTAAGGTGTTTGATCACTCATTTGGTTTTGTTGATACGCAAAGTGGTCAAACCTCAGGGTTTTCAATGAATATCTTAAGAGAAGATCAAGTCACCAATGCCTACAAGGTGGCGCGCGAATTAAATGGAATTATTAAAAACACTCAAGGCATAGAGGGTAGCAGTTGGGTATTTCCATTATCAGGGCGTAATCAATCAGGCGATGGTGATATTCAAATGTATTTATTGAGTATGGATGATTATCAAACACTTTATAAGAAAGCCAGAAGTTTGGTCACGATGCTTGAAAAATTGCCAACCATTTCACATGCAGGTGTTGGCACTGCAGTAAATAGTGGACAATTTGATATGAATATTAATTATACCAATGCCGCTTTGTTGGACGTTGATCCTGCTAATATCCAAACGATCTTAAATATTATGTTTGGGGGTTGGCAGTTATCGCGTGATTATGAAACCGGAGGTGAGAGCTTCCCCATTTATGCACAATTGCCAAAAAAAGATCTTAAGAGTTTTAATGTGTTAAATCGTTTATATATCAAAACTGATTCAGGTGGTTGGGTGCAGTTAGGACGCTTAGTAAGTATCTCACCAGTGGTAAAAATTCCTTATTTGACGACTTATAACCAAATGCATGCGATGGAAGTGGATATTAACTTACAACCAAATGCTTCAATGGGGCAGGTGGTCGAGCAAATCAAGGCAATTACCGAACAACTATTACCCGGTACAAGTTTGGCATTCAAAGGGGACGCCAAAGATATGCTTGAAGGTAATAACAGTATGATTATTATCTTTATTGCGGGGCTTTTATTTATTTATTTGGTGCTTGCTGCATTGTTTGAGAGTTTTATTGATCCCTTTATTATTTTATTGACAGTGCCTTTATGTGTGATTGGCGCTTTGCTTGGACTTAAACTTATTGGAGGGACACTAAATATCTATACAGATATTGGCTTAATCACCTTGATTGGGTTGGTATCAAAACATGGTGTGTTGATTGTGCAGTTCTCTAATGAGTTATTAGCTAAAGGTGCTTCCTTAAATGAAGCGGTGATCAAAGGAGCTGCAACACGTTTGCGCCCAATTTTGATGACATCAGCAACGATGATTTTAGGTGCTATTCCATTATTATTAAGTACAGGGGTAGGTGAGCATGCCCGTCAGCAAATCGGTATGGTTATTGTTGCTGGATTGTTATTAGGATCATTGTTCTCGTTGTTTATTGTGCCGGTGGCATATCAATTATTAAAGTCCATTAGCACAAATAAATCATCAAAAATCTCCTCAATAGCAAATACTGCACAATGATTTGAGATGGGTATAAATGTGATTGAATTCATATGTTTGCAACTTGTGCGCTTTTTCATTGTTTTTTAATGATTGATTGGGTACACTCCACTGCGTGTTAATTAGTAGAAACCAATATGGAGAACAATATGAAACAAGCGTCAGCACGTCACATCCTCGTTCAAACAGAGGCAGAATGCGAAGCTTTAAAAAAAGAGATTGAAGCAGGTACAGACTTTGCAAAAGCAGCAGCAGAAAAATCACTATGCCCTTCAGGTAGAAATGGCGGTGATCTAGGTTCTTTTGGTCCAGGTCAAATGGTTCCTGAGTTTGATAAAGTGGTTTTTTCTGAAGAAGTTGGCAAAGTTCACGGACCAGTTAAAACACAATTTGGTTATCATTTAGTTGAAATCACATCTCGTTCATAATCTTTATTTTCTATAGCGTTACTTGCAAAATGATCTAGACAATAGGGTGTTTAATATTCAGAGCAAGCCCTAAAATACCACACTAGCAGATAGTGTTAGCATGCTAACATTGCCGTTAGGGATGCCATAGAATAATCCGGATTGTCCGTTATGTGGCATGATGTAGCTATATTCACCTTTTAAGACGATATTCTGTGCAATATAGCGATTCAAACCAATCGATAATGTCGTTTGATTTTCTGGAATTTCAGTTGGCCAATTCTGTGGATTGTTGAGTGTGTCGCTATTGGTTGTGTGTAAATTCGCAATGCTTATATACGGTAACCAATTGTGGGTGCTATAACCAACGGTGATATATTCACCAAGTAAAGATGCCATTGGATCAGCCTTACGATAAGCTATTTCAGTGCTTAGCATGAGGTTGTGGATATTCCAGTTTGCACCTAAACTTAAGAATTGTGCATTAATACCTTTTCTATTGATGGTTTTATTTTGTACCGTGGCACCGACATCCACTTTACTAAACATATAAGCGCCGTGAAGACTAAAGCTGCCATTATTCAAATCAATACTGGAACCAATCAGATTATAGGCTTTAGCATTTAAGGTGATTTTATCTTGTAATGTTGGGTTAAGTCGCATCATCGCATCATATTTAAAATCGTTTTGACCGTAAAATGGCGATAATGTTAGCTGCCAATTTTGATTTAAATCAAAGGTATAATCCGCTTTGATGCCGTTGAATGAATAAAATGGAATAATACGATAGACTTCATTGGGCAAGAAAGCGTAAGGATAACTATAGCCAACATCGATTTGTTGTGAATAAAGATAAGATGGTAGCTGCATACGTCCAGCACTAACGCGTAGATTGGAATTAACTTTGTAAGCAAGATAAAGCCAAGGTGTTGTTAGATTAAAGGCACTATGACCATTTGTACTGTCACCATTGGCAACTACTTGACCAACGGCGCTAAAACCACTGCCTAAATCAGCAGATAATTGCAAACCTAATAACGATGGCGTTGCAAAATTAGGATGATTATCAACCGTGCCATGTCCTGGGATTGCATAAGGCGTTGTGCTACTACTTACTGTCATACCTGTCGAGGCAAAACCACTGAGATCGACACCCACTTGCCCTAGCTTAAATGTATGTGCATAAACAGATGTTATAGCAATTGTATTAATAGCGATTAGTAGTGATATTTTTGTTTTTTTGTAATTCATTTCATGACCTTTGATTGCTTGTTTTGGATAACAAGTGCCAAGATATCAATAAAATCATTTCAATCTAAGCAAATCAAATAATCAAATGATACATTTTGTGCTATTTATTTAAGCAAGTTGCGTTGTTTCTAAGTGTTTAAGCAAGAAATATAAATGACAGAAGCTTAGTGAGCTCACTTACTTTGAACGGGTATTTTTGATTTTATCAAGGCACAATAGATACAAAAAAAGGGTGCTTTATATCAAACTGATAATATCTATAGATTGTAATAATTGATGTTTCGTTGAAAATACGAGTTATGTTATTTATGTAATCTAGATAAAGCAGGAGCATTAATATGGCAAATCAATATGCGGATAGTTTTAGGGACTATGTATCAAGAAAGTATAATAAGCCAATAGAGCAAGTATTGGCTATTTTTTCGTATCGCAATATGACGTATCGTGATGTTGCTGAGTTAACTGGCTACAAAGAAACAACGGTACGTAAATGGTGTCGCTATTTTGATGTACAACTATATAGTGATTATGAGCCTTCACAGCATTACTCTATCGATATTTTAAGTGCCATTCGTAGTGAAAAACTCAGTTGTGACAATGTGCTATTTCGACCTTGGCATAGTAAGTGTTTATCTAATCTTTATGTCAAAACAGCATTTTAATTTACATTCATTTAATGACGCTTGAGATATGATCGTGTCACATAACAAAGAGTCAATAATCAGTTTATGCAAAACCAAGTTTATAGAGTTTATTTTAATCAAGGTGAGAATCGGCAAGCAGTGCTAAAGCATGCTAAATGCTTATTTTTGCAGCCAAGTCGCTTTGTATTAATCATAATATTTTTAGCGGCAGTATTATTCAATAGCTGCTTTGCTCAGTTGCTGGTAATTGCTAATAAAACCTTTCCAGAAAATCAACTAACATCACAATCACTGCTCGCTTTATATACTTATAACAATCATCTTAATGATATTAATGTGACAACAATTGAGCAAACCAATATGAGTATCAATGCTATATTTTATAATGCATTGGGTGTCAATGCTGCTTATATCAATCGCACACGTGCACAAGCGCAATTTTCATCTCCCTTGGGCTTTAATGCACCATTAGTGTTAGATTCGGCACAAGCAGTAATTGATGCAGTAGCAAAGCATCGTGACTATATTGGCTATATCATAGTTTCGCCTGAGCAATTATTACCAGATGATGTCAAAACTATCTATCAAGCACCGACAAGTACCAAAATTTATCAAACCATCAACGCACCAAAGACAAGTAATAACCTGCAAAGTGGCGATATTTGCTATCTAGAGAATGGTAAGAAAGTCTGTTTATCCTGAATGAACACCCTCCTATATACCGCCTGCAAAATGATTCACGAACGGTATAGCACATGGTTAAAATGACGTATTTTTAGGTCTTGAACTACAAAGTGATTTACTCTATAATTTGGTCAAATTAATCAAATAGGTTTATTTAATCATGATAAGCAGTACAGAGTTTAAAACACATTTAGGTGAATATTTTACAGAGGCAATGCACAAAGCTGTTTTTGTCAAACGTCGATCAAATGAAGCCGTGCTTATTAGTAGAAAGGAATATGAGAGATTGCAATCTATTGAAGATTCATATTGGCTCAATAAAGCATTGGAAGCTGAAAGAGATGGGTATATCGGTGTTGAACAAAGTATGGATAAGCTAAAAAATGCTCTTGATCAATCTAAGTAAGCAAGCCGATAAATTTATTGATAAGATACCACCAAAACAATTTAAACAAATCGTAAAAGAACTATTTAGACTAGCTAAAAACCCTGAGCAAAATGACATTATAAAACTAAAAGGGTCGAATGATTTTTTTCGTAAAGATATAGGTGAGTATCGAATAATCTATAAGGCAGATAGTGAAATACTTTATATACCCATCGTAAATCATTTTACGGTGTTTGATTGTAAAGTTAGTTTGTGAAGATTTTGGCAAGTTGGATTGCAGGTAATAGCTAGGACTATTGTCAAAATTCAACTTGCCAAAAGCACGCAAAATACAAAGCAAAAAATTCTGTAAAATGGTTTGTGATGGGTATATAACTGTGGTTGGAAAAAGAAACGATGATGAGGTTTACAAAATTTTTGATCGAAAATAATATTTCATCATCGTAGTCACCAACGCATCTAATTATTCAAAATTCTGTCAAATGACTTGCAGGCGGTATAAAGCACTTTATGCTGCCATTCCCTATCAATGGTATAGCAATAATCCACTACAAGATTATGACGGCTATTACTGCTCTGTTATCTATAGCTACTTTGTCGCACTGGGTTACGCCGTGACAGCAGAGGATGCAACAGCGCTAGGGCGAATCGATATCTCTGTGGTGATCCCAAATAATAAAGTCCTTATTTTTGAGTTTAAGGTGGCATTGGATAAAGATGTTTCACACGCGGCATTACATCAAATCCAAGCGAGAAATTATAAAGAGAAATTTTTACATTTAACGCTGCCTATTTTTGCAGTGGGTGTATCATTCAATAAGCGCACGCGTGCTGTCAATGGATTTTGCTTAGAACGCGTGTCAAATTAATGTATCAAAATGTATTTTTATGAATAAAAATATGTCAATTTTGACATGTGATATTTGCTTTGTGCATTTAGATATCCTTTATTTTATGGGATTTAGGTGACATATTTGAGGCTTTGTCTTTTGGAGTGAAATTCTGAATAATTTATTAACCTAAATGGTGGATTTCAGTTTAAATAAAAAAAAGGAAACAATTATGCCAAAGCTTACTCAAAAGCAATTTGATGAAAAATTTAACAATGGCGAATTAACTAACAGTGAAATTATAGACTACTATAATTTGTCAAATGATTATAATACTTATAAGAAAAGCATAATTTCAGAATTTACTGTTAGTGATGAGCTTTTCAATCCAGCAATCTCTAGTAGAGCTACAAGTCTAGCTAAAGATCAGGTTAAGGAAGCGCTAACTAAAGATCAGGTTAAGGAGCAGCTATTTGAGCTAATTATTACCATGGATTTTATAGAGCGCTCCGAGCAATTGAGCACAAATGATCAAGACCTTAAAAACTATGCTTATGGTGTTTTCACTTCAGATTTAGATAAATTAAGAATCTCACTTTCAGATATGCAAGGTTATAACGGAAATACAGATGGTAAATGGTATAAAAAACAAGATTACCAATTTATATCTAAACATAACGAACAAGCACAACAATCGCTTATTAGAAATCAGACATGGCAACAATTGGAAATGATGTGGGGTAAAAACTTAGAATATGCAGACAGTCTAAAAAACGCCAAATTATCAGCAATTATCAAGGATAAAGGTATAAATCAAATAGAAGAATTTAAAGCTTTATTCAGTAAGATTACTTCTGAAATAAAAGCACAGCTAACTGAGAAAAATAGCTATTTGCCTGAGAAGGTTAGAAGTAAGTTAATTAATCAATATTTAGCTGAAGATGTAAAAGCTTATATGGAATTACAGCTTCAGGCATTAAATGTTAACAAAGAGTTAGATGAGTCGGCTAAGAGCAAAGCTTTGAATCTAGTGACAGAGATGGATGAAACCAATATCTTTCAGAAAACAATAACAATTAATGATGTTGATGCTAAGAAAAAGCAAAAAGAGTATAAATATAATCAACTAATAAACAAGTATAATAAAAATCAAGCAAAGCTTAATTCTAACCCTCAGGAAAATATTAATTTTTCACCAGTTGAAGACAATAATCCATATACCCAGAAATTATTAGAAATTGAAGAGGAGTTTAAACAAAATCTGATTAATCATGATAAATACAAGAAGGATTTATCTGCTTTAGAGAACTTTGATAAAGTTGCTATACATGAGAAAAAAGAAAACATTGATAGAATTAATGAGGACATAAAAAAAATAAAGCTTAACAGTAATGAGTTAGCTGACAAAGAGATTGAACTGCAAGAAAACACTAAAATTTACGACGAACTTTTGAAAAACTATCAGCAAAATAAGAGTCTAATTAACAACAACATTAATGTCCTAGAATCTCAACAAAAGAGTCTTGAAGATAATAGAGACAATCTCGAAAAGCAAAGTAGTTTACATGACTTTTACACAAAGTGTGCCAAAGCGTCTAATAAAATATTAAATTTGCAATTTAACTATACAAAGGCAGTAGCAGCAAAAAATACAACAGAATCTTTAAAGGTCTTAGAGGAACTTTCAAAGTATGAGAGTGAACTTAAAGCGCTACAAAGCGAAAGTCAAGATTTAGGCTTAAGTGAAAAAGATTCCATCGTTTGTAATCTTAAATTAGTATCTGAAGGAATTCAATCTTATGCTCATCAACTCAATAAGCATGAGGAATCAATAAATAATGAATTACTAAGTACGAATGAATCCAAATCTCGTTCTAGTAGTAATAATGATAATAATTATATTCAACAATATGCAGAATCCAATATAGAAGACAACAAAAAAAGTGAGATGATTAGCGAAAACTAATAAGATGACCAGAGAGGATGACGGGGTCAGAGTATGACGGATGACGGGGTCGCAGCGGTGACGGGGGCAGCGGTGACGGGGGCAGCGGTGACGGGGTCAGGTGACGGGGTCAGGTGACGGGGTCAGGGCTAATTTTCGTCACATGACTGTTTTCTCAGTTGTTTGAGTTCTTAATTTGACATATTTCGTTCCAATACCTAAGGTTAGAGCACTCAGAAAAATTTAAGGTATGATGGCATGTCAAGACAGTTACGCATTGAGTATGAACATGCGTTGTATCATATTACCTCAAGGGGTAACAACCGAGAAAATATTTACTATGATGATGAGGACAGGTGGGATTTCTTAGAGATTTTATCGGAAGTATGTCAACGCTATCACTGGCTGTGTCATGCGTATTGTCTCATGTCAAATCATTATCATTTACTGGTGGAAACAGTAAGTCCAACGCTATCAAAAGGGATGCATTATTTAAATGGTGTTTATACACATCATTATAATATGCGCCATCATCATATTGGCCATCTGTTTCAGGGACGATTTAAGGCAATTCTGGTTGAAAAGGAAAGCTATTTGCTTGAGCTTGCAAGATATATTGTGTTAAATCCTGTTAGAGCAAAAATGACTCAGTCAGCCAAAGATTGGATTTGGAGTAGTTATTGTGCTACTGCAGGTTTGGTAAAAGCGCACGAGAGCTTGTATATTGATTGGATTTTGTCTTGTTTTGCGGAGCATAGAAGTCAGGCGTTTCAGCAATACCAATCTTTTGTACAATTTGGTCTTAATAAAAAACCAATGTCACAAGTGAGAAATCAAATTTATTTAGGGACTGATAAGTTTATTAATCAAGCACAAACTCATGCGTTGCTGAATATCAATAGGCTAAATGGAGTTCCAAATAATCAAAAACACCCTAGAGTGGAGCCATTATCATATTATGCACAGCTGTATCCATCGCGTGATGAGGCAATGATGCATGCTTACTTAAGTGGAGGTTACACTTTGCAAAAAGTGGGAAGTTACTTTGGTGTTAGTGAGTCGACAGTCAGACGGGCATTAAAGCGCACCAGTCAGTAGTCGGATTTTGTTATATAGTGGCTGAAACAGTTGCGACGAAAATTAGCCCTGACCCCGTCACTGCTCTGGACCCCGTCACTGCTGCTGACCCCGTCACTCTGCGTCACTAAAGATTTATCAGAAGAGTTGAATCATCAATCAACTAATAGTTCAATAAATAGCAAAAAAACTAGTAGTTAGTGCCTGAACGGAAATAGCGATATTTTACATTTTCAGCGCAACAGATAGGCTGAAATTTGACCTTCAGCATTGTTATTTCCAGCACATTTTGATGAATCTATTACTCAATGATTAAAAGCAAACCAAAGTTTCTTGAAAATATCAAATTAAACCCACGTCAAATCCCCAAGAACTTGCTTGCGTGTTTTTTTGACCCTAAATTAAATGATATTTGCTAAGCAGCCTTACTCAATTTTCGCTTTTTTCTGGCCTCTTGCTTACGTCGCTTTTTCTGCACAATTTCACCAATGCGTTGAATATTGCGAGATAAAACA
>NZ_VXKS01000026.1 GCF_008711525.1 Cysteiniphilum sp. JM-1 | reverse complement strand
ACAGCGACTGCCTAAGCAACCTTTGACCCGAAGGTGTCATGCGGTATTAGCAGTCGTTTCCAACTGTTGTCCCCCACTGTACGGCAGATTCCTACGCGTTACTCACCCGTCCGCCACTATCTTATTCCCCGAAGAAAACAAAACCGTTCGACTTGCATGTGTTAAGCATACCACCAGCGTTCAATCTGAGCCAGGATCAAACTCTTCAGTTTAAATCCTTAGATCATTAATTCCTGCAAAAAACAAGAACTAACAATCCGCAAAAATTTTTGCTCAAAGTATTTAAGTATCTACATTTTATATCTCTTTAAACATCTTGAAAACCTTGCTACCAAGGCATTCTCACGAACATTCTCGCTGAGAACGAGGTGCCATTATACACACCAATTCTCACCCCGCAACCCCTTTTTTCATCTTTTTTAACTTTTACAGCTTTTTATTGAATTTTGACTGAAAAGCGACCTGAAAACCCATAGCATTGCTTTATTTTAGACCACCGAGAACAGTGTTCATTACTTAACACCCCTGTTTCAGTTTGACAAACCCCTATTTTAAACTTTAATGTAAGCATAGGAAATGACGACTCAACTGCTAAGGATGCTTTATGCGAGCGGGATATTTTATACTTTTTATCACATCGGTTTTACTTATAAGTGGCTGCAATGACTCAACACCCTCTTACCAAGGATATACGGAAGCTAATCTGCGCTATCTATCATCACCGAACTCATCTTCACTTAAGACGCTTTATGTGCACAAAGGTGAATTTGTGAAAAAAGGCACGCTTATCGCCACCTTAGATGACATGCCGTACAATGCCCAACTCACAGGCAATATTGCCAAAATCAATTCACAAAAAGCACTATACCATGATCAACAATCTGGTAAGCGCGAAGAGTTTATTAGTGAGGTTGAGTTCCAGATTGAAGCAGCCAAAGCCAAACATCTCTACGCCGAACAGCAATTTGAACGTGATAAAAAACTCTTAGCAGATAAAAGCATTTCTCAATCACAGTTTGATCAAAGCAAGAGTATTGAAAAAGAAACCAGAGAAACCTTGAGCTCTTTACAATCCAAACTGGCTTCATTAAAGCTGCCCGCGCGCCCTTATCAAATTAGCTCACAACAAGAAAACGTTAAACAAGCCGAGTCTGAAAAAGAAATTGCCGATTGGACATTAGCCCAACTTAATATTAAAGCGCCTGATAACGGTTATATCTATGACATCTTTTATTGGCCTGATGAACAAGTGCAGGCTTATCGCCCTGTTGTTTCTTTTTATATCCCTTCAAAGATGCGTATTATCTTTTATGTGCCTGAACGGATTTTAAAATCATTGCACCTAGGTCAGCCTATCAGCTACACAATCGATAACAATGATACTAACCAGCAACACGCCACGATTTCTTATATCTCACCAAGCGCTGAATACACCCCGCCGGTTATTTATAGTCAAACCACCTTGGATGATCTGGTTTTCCGCGTTGAAGCAAGACCTGATAAAGTGGGCTCGGAAACTCATCCAGGTCAACCAGTTCGTATATTCTTAAACTAGGCTTGGAGAATATCTATGCAAACATCTTTTGATCAAGCGTTTGATGAACAACCCATTATAAAAGTTGACGGACTATGCAAATCCTTTAGTAGTCAATTAGTAGTTGACCATGTCAATCTAACCATTAATCAAGGTGAGATTTATGGCTTTCTGGGCCCTAATGGCTCAGGGAAAACAACGACAATACGTATGCTAAGCGGTCTTTTGCCACTTGATGCGGGCGAAGGAACTTGTTTAGGGTTTGATGTTAAAACCCAAGGCAATCTGATTCGACTTAATGTTGGCTATATGACGCAAAAATTTTCTCTCTATGGTGATTTAACTGTTGAAGAAAACCTATTATTTATTGCGCGCATCTTTGGTTTGAAAAGTCCACGAACAGCAGTAGCACGTGCTATTGATCAATTAAAGATTGGCAATGCCCGCAAAAAACAAAAGGCAGCTGAGTTATCCGGTGGTTGGAAACAACGCCTAGCTTTAGCCTGTGCTACCATTCACAACCCCAAGCTTTTGCTACTTGATGAGCCCACCGCAGGCGTTGACCCCAAAGCCCGTCGCGAGTTTTGGGATGAGATTCACAGGCTGTCATCAGAAGGTGTCACTACTTTAGTCAGCACACACTATATGGATGAGGCTGAGCGTTGCCATAAACTCGCTTATATTGCTTATGGCAAACTGCTTGTAAAGGGCACCTTGAAAGAAATCATTCAACAGTCTGAATTAAATACGTTTGAGATCATCGGCCCAAGACTGCAGTCGCTTAAATCAAAGCTTGAAGGCATCTCGCAAATTGAGCAAGTCTCTTTATTCGGTCAAACACTACATGTCTCTTCTAAAAAAACAACCGCACTTGACGACATTTTAGCGCATACACTAGCTAGCGATTACCAACACCATCAAATCATGCCAACACTGGAAGATATATTTATCCATTTAATGCTAAACAATAAGGATAATTTCTCATGAGTTTTGCTATTAACTTAAGACGCTTACTCGCCATTTTATTCAAGGAGTTTGTGCAAATGCGTCGCGATAAAAGCACCATCATGATGCTTATTGGGATCCCTATTGTGCAATTAGTTCTTTTTGGTTATGCCATTAATCTTAATCCCAATTACCTACCATCGGTAGTGATCAACAATGACCCAAGCCAATTCACACGCACATTAGTTAGCGGACTGCAGAACACCAAATACTTTGAATTTACCAGCAATAAAATGGGTTTCAATGAAGCGCAAGAGGCACTTGCGCGTGGTAAGCTGTCGTTTATCTTTGTTATTCCGGCTGATTTCACACAAAAATTGATTCGTGGCGAGAAACCTGAGCTTTTGGTGATCAATGATGCGGCAGAGCCTTCTGGAGGTGTTAATGCCATTTTGGCGCTTAATAAATTGGCTGAGACCGTTTTCAATCATGATTTAAGCAAAAATGGTTTGCAGTATCTCAAAACCGATGACCCACCTTTTAAGTTAGTCGTCCATTCCAAATACAATCCCGAAAATGATACGCAGTTTAATATAGTGCCAGGACTAATCGGCGTTATTTTAACCATGACAATGGTTATGGTTACTTGCTTATCAATTATTCGTGAATGGGAAAGCGGCACGATTGAGACATTACTGGCAACACCATTAAGACCGTTGGAGGTCATGCTTGGCAAGATTATTCCTTATCTGTTCGTGGGTTACGTGCAGATGTTTATTATTCTATTTGCCGCATTCTTTCTCTTTGATGTACCGATGAATGGCAGTCTTGGCACATTACTGATTTACACATTACCGTTTATCTTAGCCAATCTTTTTGTTGGCATTTTGTTCTCAACCCTTTCAAGCAGCCAGCTGCAAGCACTACAAATGACGATGTTCTTCTTTCTGCCGTCTATTTTGCTATCAGGCTTTATGTTTCCATTTTATGGGATGCCGCGCTGGGCACAGATTCTTGGTGATTGCTTGCCTTTGACACATTATTTAAGAATCGTTCGCGGCATTATGTTAAAGGGCAATGATTTTGTTACGGCAATGCCTGAGGTTGGTGCTTTGCTTTTATTCACGGTGATTATTGGCATTATTGCAATGTTACGTTACAAGCAAACATTATAATCGTTTTATTATTCTCCAAGTCCTAAGACTGAATCGGCATATCATCACGCGCATTAAGCTCATCAAATGCTGCGACCATGATCATAATAATAAATGGCAAAGTTAATGCATCGACAAAGACAATAACAACATGCTCAATGCCAAAGTTCATATCACCAGCATGACCTATTGCCATAAACAGCGCATAAACAACATACTTAAGTAAAAGCACTAACATCACAATAAAGCCTAATTGCAAGGCATAAAGAAGATTGCCTGTTAATAAGCGAAAATTCTCACGAAAGCTCATCCACACACCCACATTACCAAGAAGCACCGTCGGTAATAAAATAAGCGTAAAACTTGCCGCTAACCACAGACCAAATATATTTAAGAAACTTGCCAAAAACCATAAAAAGCCATTTAAAATGCAAACCATTAAGAATAAGGGAAAGCGCTTTTTGAAAATGACAAATGCTTTTTTGATCACCTCTTTTTGTGCAACACCTTCTTTAAGATAATTACCACCAACACATACCAAAAGCCCATAAACACACATGGTCACAAACATCGAAAACAAACCTAAAAATGCCAAGAACTGCGCATCTGGCAAGCTATCTGGCAATTTCCCTGATTGCATATAGCTTTGTATCGCCTCGCCAACACCCGAGTTTAGCGCATATAGTTTAAAATACTCCGCAATCGCCGCACTGATAACTGCCAATAAAAAGCACGATTTTAGTGTTGCACGATACATCTGCCATGCACTTTTAAGGGTGTTAACAATAGCACCTTTATTTTTCAACATTGATTATTTCCGTAAAGCCATTTGACCTAAAAAAGTTATTGTGGCAGATTAATCAAATCTTATAGTTATAGCAATGCTTAGATGGCAGGAATTTAAATATGGAATTCTCAGATCGCGTTAAAGATCATTTTAGTAACTCAATTCAAACAAGCATCCTCATTGCCGATGGCTTAGCCGATGCCATCGCTCATGCCGGTCAAGTGTTGGTGTCAAGCATTTTATCTGGCAAGAAGATTTTAAGCTGTGGCAGTGGCGGATCGGCAGCACTTTCTAATTACTTTAGCACCCAGCTTTTACACAAATTCTCGATGGAGCGCCCGGCATTACCCGCCATCTCTTTATCTAGCGATAGCGCGACATTAACGTCTATTGCAAATGATCACAGTTTTCGCTATGCCTTTTCACAGCAAATTAGTGCTTTAGGGCAATCTGAAGATATTTTGTTATGCATGAGCACCTCAGGAAATGCAGAAAGTATCGTAGAAGCGATCAAAGTAGCACACGAAAAAAATATGCATATTATTAGCTTAACCGGCAAAGATGGTGGTAAGATACGTGCCATGTACAGGCCGAGTGACCTTGAGATTTGCATCCCTTCTGAGCAAGTTGCTTGTATCCACGAAGGACAACTGACAATTATCAACTGTCTTTGTGAAGCAATTGACCACGGTCTCTTTGGCGTATAACCAAATATAAATATTAGTGATAAAAGTTATAACTATGAAAAAACAACTTGTTTTTCTCGCTGCGTGCGGAACACTACTACTTTCAGGGTGCAGTATTTTCACACCCTACACACCACCGATTCAGCAGGGCAAGATCATTTCTCAAGACATCATGAAACAGATCAAACCTGGCATGACCAAAGAGCAAATTAAGTACATCCTAGGCACACCGGATGTCATTGACCCTTTTGCCCAAGATCAGTGGAACTATATCTATAGCTTCCAAAACTCATTTGATGCCCCGCGCTCGGAAAAACAACTCATTTTAACATTCAAAGATAACAAGCTCGCGCAAGTAAGTGGTGATTACTCACCACCTGAAACCGTTTATATCAGCAAGTAATTCTTGCCATCACATAGATAATTCAACTTTTTCCACCTATACTGTCTAGCATGTAATGGATAACCATTTGATTGCTTATGACTCAGCACGGAATCAGTAGTTTTCTACTTAGCCAAAACCTTATTAATAATGATGATCTTGAACAAGCTATTGATGAAATAGACAATAGCAATGAGCCGCTTATCACTCATTTGATCAACAAGAAGCTCCTTGATGCCAATGCATTTGCTATTGAATCATCGCAATTTTTTAACTTGCCTCTTTTTGATCTGAATGCTTATGATTTGGATTTTTTCCCACGTGCTTTTTTGGATGAGCGTCTAATCAATGACTACGTCTGTTTGCCACTTTACAAAAAAGATAACACATTACTATTAGCAACCAGTGATCCATTAAACCTAAACGCCGTACGTGAGTTTCGCTTTTTCAGCAATCTAGATATTGAACAAATCATTGTTGATGACACACACCTTAGACGCTTTATCAAAGAAGTGACCGAGAACACCACTGACAATGCTATGAAAACGCTTGAAGGCATGGATCTTGAAGAAATTGACCTTGATATTGTTGAGACTGATGACTTTGAAGATGATGATGACTTTGGTGATAACGATGAGCCGGTGATCAAATACATCAATAAGATTATTGTTGATGCAATTAATAAAGGCGCTTCGGATATCCACTTTGAACCATATGCTACAAACTTCAGAATTCGTTATCGAATTGATGGACTTTTGCAAGAAATTGCCACACCTCCTCTTAAAATCGCAGCTCGTACTGCCGCTAGAATTAAAATCATGTCGCAATTAAATATTGCAGAGAAACGTATTCCGCAAGATGGACGTTTTAAGTTAAAGATATCCAAAACACATGTCATTGATTTCAGGGTCAGCACCTGTCCAACGGCATTTGGTGAGAAAGTTGTTTTAAGGATTTTAGATCAGGCAAAAACTAATCTTAGTGTTGATAAACTTGGTTTTGAGCCGCACCAACAAGAAATTTATCTTGCAGCATTAAAACAATCTCAAGGCATGATCTTGGTAACAGGTCCAACAGGAAGTGGTAAAACGGTCACACTTTATACTGGACTGCACATTATCAACACCATTGATAAGAATATCTCAACCGCTGAAGATCCCGTTGAGATCAACGTTAATGGCATCAATCAGGTGCAAATCAATAACAAGCAGGGTCTGACCTTTGCCCGCGCCTTAAAGTCTTTCTTACGTCAAGATCCCGATATTATTATGATTGGTGAAATTCGTGACTTTGAAACAGCAGATATTGCCATTAAAGCCGCACAAACGGGGCATTTGGTATTATCTACTGTGCATACCAACAGCGCACCGGAAACCTTAAACCGCCTATTAGACATGGGGATTCCGCACTATAACATCATCTCTTCTGTGTCATTGATTATCGCGCAGCGTTTGGCACGTAAGCTGTGCCCGCATTGCAAAAAGCCAGCGCCTGATATTACCCGTGAATTATTATTAGATATGGGCATTCGCCCAGTTCATGTTGAAAAAGAATTTACCGCATATACCAATGATCCACAGGGTTGTGCGCGTTGTTTTAAAGGGTTTCGTGGACGCGTTGCTATTTATGAGGTGATGCCGTTGAGTCTGGCGATGAGTCGCTTGATTGTCGAGGGTCGCAGCACCTTAACACTTGCTGAACAGGCACAGCGCGAAGGGATTGATAATCTACAGCAGTCTGCTTTAATCAAGGTAGTGCATGGTGTCACTTCAATTGAAGAAGCACATCGCGTTACCTCAATGTAATACTGATCAAGGTGAATGGATGAAAACAGCAAAAAAAACCAGTATCAAAAAGCAAACGTTTCTGTGGTCTGGCTATGATCGCCGCAGCATTAAAACCAATGGTGTTATTGAAGCGATCAACATTGATCTTGCCAAAGCACAGATTGAGCGCAATGGTATTAAAATCAGCAAAATCAAAAAGCAACCGATTGAGCTATTCCCGCAGCGTATTAAAGAGGCTGAGATTACCTTGCTCGCGCGACAATTAGCAACCATGGCGCATGCCGGGGTGCCGATTATTCGCGCATTAGATACGATTATGGAATCAAGCAAAAATACCTCATTTAAGAAGCTTCTCATTCAGATCAAACAAAACGTTGAGAGTGGTAACTCTTTTAGTGACACCCTCAAGATGCATCCCAAATACTTTGATAAACTCTTTTGTAGTTTATGTGCCGCCGGTGAAGAGTCGGGAACGCTTGATGTTATGCTTGATCGCGTTGCCTCACATCGCGAATCAGTGCAAAGCATTAAGAAGAAAGTCAAAAAAGCACTAACCTATCCTGTGATGGTCATTGGTGTCGCGATTATTGTGACTTGGGTTTTATTAAACTATGCAGTCCCTGCATTTGCTGATATCTTTATTTCATCCGGTACTAAACTGCCGACCATCACCCAAATCACCATTGATATTTCTGAGTTTAGTCAGAAATACTGGTGGATTTTAGTTGTCGTCGTCGTTGCAATCATCGTGCTCTTTAAAGTAGCTAAAAAACGCTATCCCAAAGTGCAAGTATGGATCGACTACACTTTACTTAAAGTGCCTGTATTAGGTAAAGTCATTCAAAAATCCTCTCTTGCCCGCTTTGCGCGCACGCTCGAGACTACCTCTTCAGCGGGGATGCCCTTGCTTGATGCGCTAACAACGGTTGCCAATGCGACAGGTAACTCGCGCTATGAAAAAGCGACATTATTTATCAGAGATGAAGTATCCAAAGGACGCACAATGTTGCACGCTGCCTCTGAAACCCATGTCTTCCCAGGGCTTATGCTGCAGATGATCTCGGTAGGTGAAGAATCAGGGCAAGTTGAGGAAATGCTTGCCAATATTGCTAAGATTTATGAGGAAGATGTCGATGTCCTTGTCACTAATCTCAGTAGCGCCTTAGAGCCGATTATTATGATTATCTTAGGTTGTATCGTTGGCTTCTTGGTTGTCAGTATGTATGTGCCGATGTTTAGTCTTGGTGAGGCGCTTTAATTCGCACAATCATCCATGCCGTTTAATTTACCCTGGGCTTTTAAATCACTTAATGCTTTCCAGCTACTATCACTGCACCCTTGCGGTTGAGTCTTTGGCATGCACCATGCAGTCCAAGTTCCTTTATCAACAGTTTGTAGGCATTGCTTAAAACCCGGTACTTGCAAATAAGCAGGCGGCAAAACTTGAGTCGTTTTCATATTCACATCCTTTGTCGTTGAGTGATCAGTATCCTTTTGCGCCAAGGTCACATAGGCACTCATTACCATTTTTTTAGAAACGCTAAGATTATCGTTATTGCTTGGTGCAGCATCTGCCAACATATTCATTTTAGTGTACATAACCGCACGCGGCTCAATAGCAGATTCATTAATGCTGTAACTCACCGAGCGAATGAAATAATGGCTATTGGTTTTGCTATTGAAGTCATTCACATATTGCTCAATCGACTGATACATCGAAATCATCGTATTGTCTTTGGCTTGATCTAGCATCTCAGGGGTTGGGTCGAAATTAACGACCTCAACTTTGAAGCGACTATTATTTGAGTTATTGTTCTTCAATTCTTTTTGTAAGATTTTAATTTCTTCACTGGTTAAACGTGCTTGAATAACCAAGCGAATGTTTTGTGCACCACTATCTGCTTGTGTTTCTTTATAATCAACAACTTTCCAATCAATCTTTGGTAAAACTCCCGATAGATTTTGAATCGCTGCTTTTTGAATAATCGTATTATCACCCTGCAAAGCAGTTGCATTAACGATAATATTAACAAGCGCAGTTGTTGATTTAACGATGACCTCGCTACTTTTAGAAAAGCTAATCGTTGACTCTGAAGGGGTGTTATTATCAGCATAGGCATTTAGACACAACAGTGACGCTGCACTCAATAAGATGATTTTTTTTGTTTTATTCATTAAATTCTTCCTAAACAATATGTATTTGACTTAACGCTGATAATTCTATCTTTTTTGAATAACAACCACTACCTTGATCCAGCATTTACTTGCAAATCCATACCTTATCTACCATACTTTGAGGACATTTGACTAAACGGATTTATCCCACGATGACCAAAAAACAATTAATCAATGCGACACTTATCGGATCATTCGCAATGATATTAAGCGCTTGCACACAGAATCAATTTAGTGCTTTTAACTCGCCTAATGCTGATAGCCAACCGAAAACACCTGGCTATTACAATCCCAATGATCAAAACTATGCCATGCCACAAAACCAACAACCGATTGTTGAAAATCAATTCTACTGGAAAGACTCTCATGACAAATCGGCTGTTGCTCCTGAGTGATTAGGTATTTTTGTTATCGTTACGATCTTTATCTGTATTGGATTTATCCAATCCTAACAGCTTAACTTTATTCACTTGCAGCTTAATACAGCATATTGACACGGAACCAAAAAAAACCCGAAAATGCCTCCTAACCCTCTCCAGAGCCAAAGGTCGAACGTTCAAATCGTCTCGGGTGCGCCACTCTTAAAACCTTATAAGTAATGGAAAAACCCTATTTAATTTCAGCCTAGCTCAAGAAGACACAACTTCCAACGCCATACTCAAATGATGACCTTGACGCTGTAGATACTGTAAGCGCTTTTCTTTCTCCTTTGGATCTTGCGCTTTATCACTATATTTCTTTTGATAGCATAATTCCGCCTGTTCAAACCAATCGATATCAAGCGCATTAATCACCTTTTCAAAAATAGTAATATCTATCCCTTTTTCATATACAAGCTTTTGTTTAATCCGCAACAAACCATAGTGTTTATACAAAGCACTTTTAATCATGAGCTCAGCACAGCGCTCATCTGATTGCCAATGATTATCGACAAACTCTTGTAGTAAGTTCTCGATCTCAGTCAACGGGATATGGTTGCGCTGAATTAATTTTTGCTTTAGTTGCGCATAGGAATATTCTTGCTTAGATAACAGATAAAAAAGATAATCGCGCTCGCTATTATTCTTCGGCATCGCTGGCTACTGATTTTTCCTTTGCCGTATTCGGTAGCAAGGTCGTCATTAATGCTTTGTGTAAACTCTCTTTAACCTGAGGATTTTCTTTCAGATACACACGCACATTATCTTTCCCTTGTCCAATTCGATCACCATTGTAGCTGTACCACGCACCGGCTTTATCGACTAGGTTATATTTAACCCCTAGATCAATTAACTCTCCTTCAAGAGAGGTTCCTTCACCATAGAGAATATCAAACTCTGCCTGCTTAAATGGTGGCGAAACTTTATTTTTAACGACTTTAACCTTGGTCTCATTCCCTAAAATTTCGTCACCCTTTTTAATCGGGCTGCCACGACGAATCTCTAAACGCACTGATGCGTAGAACTTTAAAGCATTACCACCTGTGGTTGTTTCAGGGTTGCCAAACATCACACCGATCTTCATACGAATCTGGTTAATGAATACAACCAATGTATTAGAGCGTTTGATATTTGCTGTTAATTTACGTAAGGCTTGTGACATTAAACGCGCCTGCAAGCCCATATGTGAATCACCCATTTCACCTTCAATTTCGGCTTTTGGCGTCAATGCAGCAACCGAGTCAACAACGACGATATCAACGCCACCTGATCGCACCAACATATCGGTAATCTCAAGCGCTTGCTCACCTGTATCTGGCTGTGACACGATTAAACTTTTAAGGTCAACGCCCAAAGCTTCGGCATATACCGGATCAAGCGCATGCTCAGCATCAATAAATGCCGCTGTTCCGCCATTTTTTTGGCACTGGGCAATTGCTTGTAATGTTAATGTCGTTTTACCTGAAGATTCCGCGCCATAGATTTCAACCACACGTCCTTTTGGTAAACCACCAACCCCTAGAGCGATATCTAAGCCAATTGATCCTGTGGAAATAACATCAATATCTTTAGCTAAATCAGTATCGCCCATACGCATAATTGAGCCTTTGCCAAACTGTCTTTCAATTTGCGCTAATGCTGAGTTTAATGCTTGTTCTTTATTGCTCATAAACTTCCTCGAATAGATAAATATTTAAGATTTAAACCACGGGAATTAATGTAACATTTATGCGGAATGAACAAAAGGGATAATACTCTACACGCGACAAAAAGAAATATTGTAGCTTGTGGCATCTGGTGTTGGCGCGCTAAAGGTAATCATCTTTTGTAAATCACCATACACTTCTACTGGCGTCCATGGCTGTGGTTGTCCGACATTGAAACCACTTTTATCTAGCCATTGCACTTGATACTGGAAGTTTTGAGTTGCTGATTTTTTGTTTTGCACCAAAACTTGCCCTTGGATAGTATCACCTGCTGAGGTTCTTACCACTGGCTGCATGGCTTTTAGCTGACCAAATCCAGAACCAAAACTCTCTGCAGAGGTTGCATTGGCTGGAATTGTAATACAACGACTGGCGCACCCTGTTAACCCTAACGCTAACAAAGTGGCAACACTTACATATTTAAGCTTAATCATATCCATCTTTATAACTCCTTTGATACGTAAATAAACAGTATTAGCTGAAATAAAAAATACACTTATGATGATTCAGATAAGAAACTCTTTAATGTTTCAGAGCGCGATGGGTGTCTTAACTTACGCAGTGCCTTTGCCTCAATCTGACGAATACGCTCACGCGTCACATCAAATTGCTTACCAACTTCCTCTAATGTGTGGTCGGTATTCATATCAATACCAAAGCGCATACGCAAAACTTTTGCTTCACGCTCGGTTAGTGTGCTTAGAATATCTTTAGTCACTTCACGCAAACTCTCGCTTGTCGCGCTATCCACTGGTGAATCAGACACTGAATCTTCAATAAAATCACCCAAATTAGAATCTTCATCATCACCAATGGGTGTTTCCATCGAGATCGGCTCTTTGGCAATTTTCATGATCCTGCGAATCTTATCTTCCGACATATCAATATGCTGGCTTAACTCCTCAGGAGTCGCCTCTTTACCTGTTTCTTGTAAGATTTGACGCGAGATACGATTAAGCTTATTAATCGTCTCAATCATATGCACAGGAATACGAATCGTGCGTGCTTGATCGGCAATTGAACGGGTAATTGCTTGGCGAATCCACCAGGTTGCATAAGTGGAAAACTTATAACCACGACGGTATTCAAACTTATCAACCGCTTTCATCAAGCCAATATTACCTTCTTGAATCAAATCCAAGAACTGTAAGCCTCTGTTGGTGTATTTCTTAGCAATTGAAATCACCAAACGCAAGTTAGCCTCAATCATCTCTTTTTTAGCGCGTCGGGCTTTTGCTTCACCTACTGAAATACGTTTGCTTGCTTCACGCAAATCATAAATTGACATATCCGCGCGATCTTCAATTAATCCTAGTTTTACCTGAATTGCTTTAGCATCTTCAAGCACATTGACAAGATCCGGATGCTTATCAATACAGCCATCTAACCAGTCAGTATCGGTCTCACGCCCTTGGAAACGTGATACGAAATACTGCTTAGGCATCTTGCCTTTTTCAACACACAAACGCATGATTTTACGATCATGTCCGCGAATTTCAGTCACCAAGCCACGAATTGAGTTAATCATGCGGTTCAATTGCGCACTGGTATAACGCATACTTAAAAATAATACCGATACTTCACTGGCTGCATTAATATATGCTTTACTGCCTACTTCTTGATCTAACAGGTAATTAAACTTAGCTTCAAGCTCCGCAAATTTTTGTGCTGCCACTTCAGGGTCAGGACCTGTATCTTCCGCGGTATCCACGGTGCCGCCACTTGACTCCTCTTCTTCATCATCAGAGCTAGCCTCTTCTGCTTGATTTTCCTCTAAAGTATCCTCAGGATTGTCAAGCATCGAACCGACATCTGTGCCTGATGCGTCAATTTCATCGCCTTCATTGAAGCCCGAGATTAAATCAGAGAACTTAATAAACTTATATAACGGAGTTTCCTCTCTTTCTTCATCCTCAAGCTGCATGTGATCTTCACGTGCCGCATCGGTTAAGTCTTGATAGCGACCTAATAATGACTTAATGACATAAGGGTATTCAGACAGCGCATTAAGTACCTCTTTAGTACCTTGCTCAATCCGCTTAGCAATTTCAATCTCGCCAGAGCGTGTTAATAGATCAACCGCACCCATTTCGCGCATATACATTCTAACGGGATCCGTCGTGCGTCCAAAGTCACCATCAGAAGATAAAGCCTGTACTGCATCATCATCTGATGTGTTTTCTGATTCAGCTTCAAGTAATAACAAATCTTCCGCGTCAGGTGCAGATTCAAACACCTTAACACCGACATCATTGATCATCTGAATCACTTCTTCAATGCGCTCAGGGTCAGTAATCTCATCGGGTAAATAATCATTAACATCGGCATAGGTCAAATAGCCTTGTTCACGTCCCAATGCTAATAACTCTTTGATTCTTGAGAGCTGTTGTTCTTTTGTTTGATCTGACATTAAAATCTCACTTCTAAGTTTCTTAACTACTTATTTACTGAAATTATGCACTTTCTCTCTTTCAACACCCCGCCTCGCAAGCTAGGCACCCCTCTTGCAAAGAGGGGAATGTAAAATCAACCTTTGCCCAATTCCCCTCTTCACAAGAGGGGTGGCAGCCGCAGGCTAACGGGGTGTTTTTAAAGTCATAGTTTTTTCTAAAATGCGTAACTTCAGTTATTTACATCGCTAAGCGCGCGCATGAAAAGCGACCTATCAACGTCCAAATCACATCGATGATCACACCCAATACACTTACCCCTTTGGCGATTTAGCAACATAAATCAAGTGTAGCTATATTTTTTCTACTTTGTATAAAATTGCTTGCATTCTTTGTTTTTCTGTCGCTGTTAAGATAGATGTTTTTGCTTTTAATATCAGGTGTTCTAATTCGTTTTGACATGCCTGCTTCATTATCTTATCTAACATCGCCATTAATTCATCAATAAGCTGCACTGCATCAAGCTCACTTTGTGCTTGCAATAGCTGATAGAAATACGCCTTAAATTGCGGATATTTTTCAACAAGCATTTGCACAAGCACAGCAGAAGACAGCCCGCTATTTTGCCTGATTACTTTCAAAGCATCAAGCAAAATAAAGTGCTGCTCTGTTACACACTCAAATTCTACTGCCGGTTGCGCACTTAACGCATCATGCACTTCTGTTGGCATACTTAACAAATATGCTAGAGCCTTCTCAACTAGGCTCAGCTTATTAACATTTAATTGCCAACGTTTTAGCTGCATGTTGTTATCATTTTGTTTTACATCATGCGCCTTTTGTTTGATCATTCGTTGCAACTGCAACGAAGACACATCAGTTGCTTTCGCTAACTGCTCAATAATCATCAGCGTATAGGCACTTTCAGGAATGGCTTTTAGCACTCGCTTTGCCTCTTCAATCAATTGCGCCAGGCTATCCGCGCTAGTTAAATCATATTTACTTAATAGATTTTGGATAAAGAAATCTGCTGCACTTAAGGCTTCTTTTAAGGCACTTCTAAAACCTTCTAGTCCCCTTTCTTTGATAAATGAATCAGGGTCATGTTCTTTGGGCAATAGCAAAAACCGTGCTTTTTTATGCTCATCAAGCACAGGCAGAACCATCTCAAATGCCCTTAACGCTGCATTTTGCCCAGCTGTATCACCATCAAAGCATAAAATAATCTCTGAAGTGTGGCGAAACAATGTCTTTAAGTGTGATGCTGATAAAGCAGTTCCTAATGTCGCAACTGCTTTGGTATAGCCATGTTGATGTAAGCCAATGACATCCATATAGCCTTCAACCACCATGATATGCTCAGGATTTTTATGCTGCTCTTTAAGCTCATATAAGCCATATAGCTCATGACTTTTAAAAAAAACCGGCGTTTCAGGCGAGTTAAGGTATTTAGGATTCGCATCTTTATTAGGTAATACACGTCCACCAAAGCCAACAACTGAACCTTTACGATTGCGTATCGGAAACATTAAGCGCTCACGAAAGCGATCATATGCTCCACCTTTATCTTTACGAATCACTAAGCCTGCCTGATCCAAAACATCCAGTGAAAATTGTTTTTTCAGCACATCATACAATGCTTGCCATTGATTGGGCGCATAACCCATCTGAAAATATTTCGCTGTTTTTGCCGAGAGTTCTCGCGATTTAATATACTCGATAACTTCATCCTTATCGGCATCAAAGCGCAAACACCATTGAAAATATTTATTGGCTGCTTGTAGGGCGTCATAGATTGATTGAGTGAGTTTATCTTTGGATTGATCTTTCGCACTTTGGTCATAAGGCACTTCAAGATTCTGCATTAATGCAAGCTCTTCAACTGCCTCAATAAAACTCAAGCTATTATAATCTGCAATAAAATCAATCACATCACCCGAGGCATGACAGCCAAAGCAGTGATATAGTTGCTTGTCGGGACTGACTGAAAATGATGGCGTTTTTTCATTGTGAAACGGGCAGCACGCCATGAAATTTTTGCCCGTTTTTTTGAGCGTGACATATTTTGAAATAACGTCAACAATGTCCGTCGATGCGACGATTTGACGGATGAAATCAGCGGGAATATTCCCCTTCATGGCAATGTTTTACGATAATTGTGATTTAATCATTGAACCGACTTTGCCCATATCAGCGCGACCGTTAAGCTCTGCCTTGATCACACTCATAATCTTACCCATATCCTTCACTGAAGAGGCGCCAACTTCTAAAATGGCACGCTGAATAATTTCAATAATCTCGTCTTCTGATAGTGGTTTTGGCAAATAAACTTGTAAAATCTCAATCTCATCAAGTTCTTTTTGCGCAAGCTCTTCTCTGCCGGCACGCTTAAACTGCTCTGCAGAGTCTTTGCGCTGTTTGATCATTTTAGTCAGGATACTGATCACATCATCCTCAGTTACCTCAACACGCTCGTCGACCTCTTTTTGCTTAAATGCCGCCAACGCCATACGGATCGTTGATAAACGGTTTTTATCTTTGTTTTTCATTGAGGTTTTCATATCTTCAACAAGACGTGCGCGTATTTCAGACATTTGCTAAATCCTAACAGTTTTATTTATTTGATAAATTTTATATATTTTTAGTTTGCATAAATAGAACAGCCAACTACACCGTTAAAGCATAGCTGGCTGACTATTTATTGCAATCTTTTTTACTTCTCTTACTTCCTAGCGGCGAGCTGCTGCTGGAGTTGAACGCATAGACTGCTTCATTGAACGCTTAACTGCTGCTGCTTTTTTGCGCTTGCGCTCCCATGTTGGCTTCTCATAAAACTCTCTACGACGAAGCTCAGAAACGATTCCCGCTTTTTCACAGCTACGCTTGAAACGGCGCAATGCAACATCAAACGGTTCTGTTTCTCTTACACGTACTGCTGGCATACATCTCACCTCGCTTAAATGCCATCTAAATTTTTCTTAAAATCAATTATCTAATTTACACGCTTCTGATTCATTTTATTGAACACTCTAAAGACAGCTAAAATTAAATGCGCGCTAAGTCTACAAACTTTTCTCTTAAAAGGCAAATGACTTTTGCAATAAATTCGGTAACCGTTTACTTTAATTCAATACGTTGAACAAAGAAAAGCACCAGAGTTACAAGGGAGACAACAATTTTGGTATTTTGCAGCATTCCACTCATCATTTTGAACATATTTCAATCTAATAATGTTCGCACTATACTAAGCCACAATCCCAGCTCACAGATTCTAATAAATGCCAAATCATACGAATTGTTGCAATGAATAAATTATTACTATCAGGTGCGATACTCCAAGTTTCGATTTGCAAGCTAGCGCGCTGTGAGATGGACTGGCAATCCAGTTTTGTCAGGAATGATAACCTAGCAACCGCAACAACCTGTCATTATTCACGAATCACCTTTGCCATCGATCATTACCATCCATGGCAGCTACGCATTGGATCTGAACACCCCTAGCTTGCGGATAACTCTGCTATTCCTAAGTCATGCGTTCTTTGCTACACTCTATGCCAATACTGGTTTTACTTAAAGACATAATAAGCGCATGAAAAAATTACCAATTGGCTACTCAACCCTTGAGAAAATGCGTCAACCCAATATGATTTACGTTGATAAAACCAAGCATTTACTTAATTTAATTGAGCAAGATGCCTACTACTTTTTATCCCGTCCGCGACGCTTTGGTAAGAGCTTAACTATTGACACCTTAAAGCAGCTATTTCTTGGCAAGAGTGAGTTGTTTAAAGGCTTATATATTGAAGATAAATGGGATTTCAATGAAATATTTCCTGTCATTCATTTTAGCTTTGGTGGCTCTAAGGCAATCAATAGCGAAAAGACCTTACTCGAAATTATTGACCAGACATTACTTAATACCGCCAAGGCGTATGAAATTGAACTCCCCAACTTAGAGTACAGCGCTCAATTTGATGTATTAATCAAAGCATTAAAACATAAATATAATCAACGCGTCGTATTCTTAGTCGATGAATACGACAAACCCATTCTCGATGTCATTAGCGAGTCTGATAAGGCACTGCGCAATCGCGAGATCCTTAAAGGGCTGTATAGTGTTATTAAAGACAACGATGCCTGTTTACGCTTTGTCTTTTTAACCGGAGTGTCTAAGTTTTCTAAAGTGAGCCTGTTTAGTGGTTTGAATAACCTAAAGGATATCTCCTTTCACTATCGCTATGCAGATTTATGTGGCTACACCCAAGAAGAGTTAGAAAGCACCTTTGATGATTATCTACACGATGTTGATCTTGGCAAACTCAAAGCCTGGTATAACGGCTATAACTTCGCAGGTTCTGAAAAGCAAAAAGTCTATAACCCTTTTGATATCTTGCTTTTTCTTGACAATGCTAATCAGTATCAAAATTACTGGTTTGAAACTGGCACACCAAGCTTTCTGCTTAAGATCATCGAGCAACAACGTGCGATTATTCCTGATCTTGAGAATTACGAAGCAAATTTAAACATTATCAATAGCATCGATGTTGACAGTATTCCTATCGCAGGATTAATGCTGCAAAGTGGTTATTTGACCATTAAAGATACCATCGACTATGGTGGCTTACTTTGGTATCGATTAGGCTACCCCAATCTTGAGGTGCGCAGCAGTATTAACCAGCACTTTACCAAACTAGGCACAACCACCGAAGCCGCCAATGCTAATCAGCTTGCCATTAACCGCGCACTATTAAGCGATGATTGGCAGCAATTTGCTAAAGCCATTCAAAGCTTTTATAGCAGCATTCCTTATGATTACTACAGCAAAACACCATTACATCGCTATGAAGGTTATTATTGCGCGATTATTTATAGCTATTTTGCCGCCCTTGGTTATGACGTTAAACTAGAAGATCATACCTCTGAAGGTCGCATCGACATGTCGATTATTATTACGGGTAAAAAAGTCATTATTTTTGAGTTTAAGGTCAGTCAAGGTGAAGATTTGGCCGCAAAAGCCGTACAGCAGATTATCGATAAAAACTATGCGTTGAAATTTACCCATCTTGAGCTACCAATCTACCAAGTGGGGATTTCATTTGACTATAACTTACGGACAATCAATGGTTTTGAGGTTGTTGAAAAATAACCAAAGGAATTATTCACAAAAAACCACCGCCATCGATCATTACCATCCATGGCAGCTACGCATTGGATCTGAACACCCCTAGCTTGCGGATAACTCTGCTATTCCTAAGTCATGCGTTCTTTGCTACACTCTATGCCAGTAATGGTTTTACTTAAAGACATAATAAGCGCATGAAAAAATTACCAATTGGCTACTCAACCCTTGAGAAAATGCGTCAACCCAATATGATTTACGTTGATAAAACCAAGCATTTACTTAATTTAATTGAGCAAGATGCCTACTACTTTTTATCTCGCCCACGACGCTTTGGTAAGAGCTTAACTATTGACACCTTAAAGCAGCTATTTCTTGGCAAGCGTGAGCTGTTTAAAGGCTTATATATTGAAGATAAATGGGATTTCAATGAAATATTTCCTATCATTCATTTTAGCTTTGGGCGATCTAAAGCCGTGTTTTCTGAAGAGTCCTTACTACAATGGATTAGCCGTGAGTTAAGCGATAATGCTAAACGTTATAATGTTGAGTTAGACACCAGCATGCACTATGACCTGCAACTTGATCAGCTCATTAAAACCTTATATCAAAAATACAATCAACGCGTTGTATTCTTGGTCGATGAATACGACAAACCCATTCTCGATGTCATTAATGAATCCGATAAGGCGCTGCGCAATCGCGAGATTCTCAAGGGTCTTTACAGTGTCATCAAAGATAATGATGCTTGTTTACGCTTTGTCTTTTTAACTGGAGTATCTAAGTTTTCTAAGGTAAGTTTATTTAGTGGTTTAAACAATTTGGAAGACATCTCCTTCCAAGCACGATTTGCTGATCTATGTGGCTACACCCAAGAAGAGTTAGAAAATACTTTCGATGATTATCTACCCAATGTTGATCTTGGCAAACTCAAAGCCTGGTACAACGGCTATAATTTTGCAGGTTCTGAAAAACAAAAAGTCTACAACCCTTTTGATATCTTGTTATTCTTTAGAAATCAACAGTATCAAAGTTACTGGTTTGAAACTGGTACACCCACTTTTTTAATCAAGCTCATCAGCAAACGCCGCGACATAATTCCTGAGCTTGAGAATTATGAAGCAACGCCTGATGCGTTAAATAGCATTGATGTTAACAATATCCCAATTGCAGCATTAATGCTGCAAAGTGGTTATCTAACGATAAAAGAGCAATTTTATTTTGGTCAAGATCTTTGGTATCGTTTAGGCTACCCAAATTTTGAAGTGAAAACGGCCCTAAATAGACAACTGACCAAAATTGGGCTTACTCAGGAAGATGCCACCGCCAATCAACTTGCCATTAACCGTGCGTTATTAAGCGATGACTGGGGTCAATTTGCTAAAGCCATTCAAAGCTTTTACAGTAGCATTCCCTATGATTACTATAGCAAAACACCATTACATCGCTATGAAGGTTATTATTGCGCGATTATTTATAGCTATTTTGCCGCCCTTGGTTATGACGTTAAACTAGAAGATCATACCTCTGAAGGTCGCATCGACATGTCGATTATTATCACGGGTAAAAAGGTCATTATTTTTGAGTTTAAGGTCAGTCAAGGTGAAGATTTAGCCGCAAAAGCCGTACAGCAGATTATCGATAAAAACTATGCGTTGAAATTTACCCATCTTGAGCTACCGATCTATCAAGTGGGGATTTCGTTTGATTATAACTTACGCACCATTAACGGTTTTGAAGTCGTTGAGAGGTAATCAAAGTCATTATTCACAAAAGACTACTGCCATCGATCATTACCATCCATGGCAGCTACGCCTTGGATCCTCGCGCCTTCCTGGCTCAGGATGACAAGTCAGAGGAGTATCATTGCGAGCAGAAGCCCAAGAGAATCGTCATTGTGAGCAGGATGCGCGGCAATCCAGTTTCACCATGGACGATAACCTAGCACAATCGCAAGCCAAGAAACGCTGTGAAATAGCCTCTTATAGGTATATACTGCCTAGCAATAATAAGCTTCGCTCATTTATCTTATGCATAAAAAACCACACGATCAAACCACGCACTTTGGCTTTGAAGAAGTCAACTGGGAAGACAAACAGCAAAAAGTCGCCGATGTCTTTCATTCGGTGGCAGCAAAATACGACATTATGAATGACGTGATGTCATTTGGCGTACACCGTTTATGGAAGAAAATCGCCATTCAGAAAGCCTCAGTCAAATCAGATCAAAAGATTCTTGATCTAGCAGGTGGTACGGGTGATTTGGCTTATCAATTCACCCAAAAAGTCGGTGATCATGGCAAGGTAATATTAAGTGACATCAATGCATCAATGCTAAATGTTGGTCGTGAGAAACTCACCAATCGTGGTTGTGTTGGCAATATCGAATATGTTCAAGCCAATGCCGAGTGCTTACCCTTTGCCGATAATACATTTGACTGCATCACGATTTCATTTGGTCTTAGAAATGTGACCGATAAAGATGCGGCATTAGCCTCAATGCAACGCGTATTAAAACCAGGTGGTCGTTTGTTGGTACTTGAGTTTTCAAAGCCAATCCTGCCATTATTAAGCGAGATTTATGATCAGTATTCTTTTAAGATTCTACCGTTTATGGGACAGCTCATTGCCCAAGATGCCGATAGTTATCGCTATCTTGCGGAATCTATTCGCAAGCACCCAGATCAAGACACACTAAAAGAGATGATGCTAAATGCGGGCTTTGATAAGGTAGATTATCAGAATATGACTGGCGGCGTTGTTGCCTTACATATGGGTATTAAATACTAAGGTGATCAAATGAATGAACAAATGATCATTAAATCAATTAACCTCATACTCGATAAAGTACTTAGCTTAGATCCACAGAAAACCTATTTGCTCGAAAAGCTGAATAATCAGCCTCTTTATATTGCCATTAATGATCTTAATCTATGTTTTTGTTTTGAACCAAGTGAAGATAAGCTTATATTTGAATTAGCTGAAAGCACCCACTCAGCCAATCTACTGACAGCAAGCTCGGGAACATTAATCGCAATGGCATTAAGTCAACATCCACAAAGCCATATTCAACAAGGTGATGCTAAGTTCATTGGTGATATGCATGTGCTTGAGCGTTATCGCGACTTCTTCAAAGCGATTCGCCCTGATCTGATCTTCACACTAACTTCAGGCCAAACGACTTCACTAAATTCTTTTTTAGCCAAACCGCTTGATATCATTAAAGCATGGTGGGTGACAAGCAAAGAGCGTCTGCCGCATGAATTGAGAGAATATATTCAATATGAAAAAGAGCTTTTCCCATGCAAAGAAGAAGTCGAGGATTTCTTCAGTGACATTCAGCTGTTAAAACAGGACTTAGAGCGTATCACTACCAAGATAACTCGCCACATTAATGCCAATGGTGATCAGCATGACTAAACTTAAAAAATGGCTACGCCTGATCTATATTGGTTACGTGCTAAATAAATATAACGTCACCACAATGATGGCTGATTTACCCTTATTGCGCGTACTTAAAATCACGCTTATCTTTAACCCTTATTATTGGTTTGCAGGCAATAAGCTTGATCGTGGCACGCGCTTACGTTTAGCACTAGAGACGTTGGGACCTATCTTTATTAAGTTTGGGCAAGCACTATCTACACGTCGCGATTTATTACCGCATGATCTTGCGAATGAACTTGCCAAGCTACAAGACAAAGTACCACCTTTTTCGGGCGAATATGCACGTAAAGTGATTGAAAAGGCATTGCAGCAACCGATTAATGACGCTTTTACACAGTTTGACATCACCCCTTTGGCATCAGCATCGATTGCTCAGGTGCATAGTGCTACACTTGCCAATGGTCAAGAAGTTGTGGTCAAAGTCTTGCGTCCAAATATCGAAAAAGTATTAGTACAAGATACAGAGCTATTAAAGACCCTTGCACATATGCTTGAGCGTTATGTGCCGGCAACGCGGCGTTTACGTCCCGTTGAGGTCGTGGCTGAGATTAGTCGTAATCTTCTTGATGAGCTTGATTTACAGCGCGAGGCTGCCAATGCCTCACAACTAAAACGCAACTTCAAAGACAGTCACATTCATTACGTGCCTGAAGTGTATTGGCAATATTGCCGCAGTAATCTATTAACCATTGAGAAAATAAAGGGCATCCCTGTCTCTGATATTGACACATTAAAATCCCTTAATACCGATCTTAAACTCTTAGCTGAGCGTGGCGTTGAAATCTTCTACACACAAGTTTTCCGCGATTGTTTTTTTCATGCCGACATGCATCCAGGCAACATTTTTATCGATGCAACCAACCCACAAGATCCTAAATATATATCTATTGATTTTGGCATCGTCGGCACGCTGACACGCGAGGATCAGCGTTATCTGGCTGGTAATTTTCTAGCCTTCTTTAATCGTGATTATAAAAAGGTAGCTGAGCTGCACATCGAATCAGGCTGGGTTCCCTATGATACCCGTGTCGATGAGTTAGAATCGGCGATCCGCACCGTATGCGAGCCTATTTTTGAAAAGCCATTAGCGGATATCTCATTTGGCTATACCTTAATGCGTCTATTTCAAGTAGCTAGGCGCTTTAATATGTCTGTGCAGCCGCAATTAGTACTATTACAAAAGACTTTATTAAATATCGAAGGCTTAGGACGAGATCTCTATCCTGAGCTTAACCTATGGGCAACTGCTAAGCCATTTTTAGAGAAATGGATGAAGACGCGTGTTGGCTGGCAAGGCTTTATTAAGCGTTCAATGGCAAGCATTCCTGATTTGAGTGAACGTTTGCCTGATGTGCCTGAGCTGTTATTTGACTTATTAAATGCTCAAGTTAATCAGGCTAAGCGTGATAGCTTAGCACCACCAGATCAAAGCAAAGAGGTTAAGCACTCTAAACGCCACGGTGTTATGATTGGCTTTGGTATTTCACTAACCGCACTTGGTATTATCTCCGGGTTTCAAGGTGAGCTATTAAACACCTTGCATCAGTTTATTGACAAACATTATGCTGTTGTTGCTGGGGTTGGTGTGGCACTGTTACTATACACTTTTTTCTCAAAACAAAAGGATTAGATCAATGAGTGATTGTATTTTTTGCAAAATTATTAATGGTGAAATCAAATCAAATAAAGTCTATGAAGACGCTGATATTTTGGCGTTTCATGATGCTTTCCCTGTAGCTGAAGCGCATGTGCTTGTTGTCCCTAAAAAGCATATCGATAGCTTAAATCATCTTGAAGATGAGGATATTCCTCTTGTTGGTAAAATTAATTTAGCTATCCCTAAAATTGCACAAACTTTGGGGCTTAAAGCAGGCTTTAAGACTTTGATAAACACTGGTAAAGCAGGCGGGCAAACTGTTTATCATCTGCATTACCATATATTAGGTGGGCGCTTTACCAAAAAGGATGCGTTGCTACACACTTAATTTTCTTTGGTAAACTCAGCTGTTGTCGTGATTTGTGCCAAACGCGATAGTGCACTTAAACTTGCTTCATGCGACTCTTTGGTTGCTGCATTACAGGCATCAGCAACAATAACCACTTGATAATCACGATCATGCAACTCGCGTGCTGTCGCTTCAACCACATAAGTCGTTGATACGCCACAAATGATTACGCGTTCAATTTTATTTGCCCTTAATACAGGTTCCAAATTCGTGCCATATAATGCACTCACGCGGTGCTTAGTAAGAATGACATCTTGAGGCTCTACATCCATTTTTTCGTGAAACTCAGTTCCCCATGTCCCCAGTTTTAATACACCGTATTCTGGCGCCTTACCGAACATCGGCGAATGCTGAGGGCACTCTTGATAATGTGCTTCAAAACCTACTTTAACATGCGCAATCAGCACCTTATGTTTTCTTGCCCAAGCGATGATTTGATTGGCTTTTTCCATCGTCTCATGCTCAATAACTCGAGCAGCATTATGTGCACCAAAAGCACCCTTTGGATCTACGATCTCGTTAATAAAGTCTGCAACTAAGACTAATGTGTTTTGCATGATAAATTCCTTAAGTTATATGATATTTCATTTAGCTCCAGTCAGTGATATATAGCTAAACAATCGTTTGTTGGTAATCATAGATATTAAGATCGAGCCTGAATATGACGGTTTACTGTCACTCTCAGACTTGACCCGAAAATCCAAATGAGGTGATTTAAACGCCATATGCAACGGCTCTAACTTCGCTCAGCCAACGTTCGTACTAACAAGCTCGCGTGTTATAACAACACAACTCAACGCCACTTAGTTTAATCCAAAATAATACTAAATTGCTAATGGTAAAAACTAAATAGCTATATAGAAACTTTAAAGATTACATCCATCCAAGGCACAAAATTCCTTATCAAAAGCATACCCATCATAAATCTTTTTGCGGTGTTTGGTTGTAAAATAGTTTGTGAAGATTTTGGCAAGTTGGATTGCAGGTAATAGCTAGGACTATTATCAAAATTCAACTTGCTAAAAACACGCAAAATATAAAGCAAAAAAATTCGTAACTACCCAGCAGGTTAGATTTTGATAAACAGTAATTTTTGGAAATTTTTCCAGATTTGATATTTTCATTTGCAAATAAATATGGCGTAATTTGATCGATGGATATGAAACTAGAAAAAATGATTCAAGAGCTATTGGCTAGAATCGACACGCTTGAGCGTGAAAATGCTCGATTAAAAGAGGAAATTGAGCAACTTAAGAAGCGGCTTTCTAAGA
>NZ_VXKS01000025.1 GCF_008711525.1 Cysteiniphilum sp. JM-1 | reverse complement strand
GGACAGCGCTAATGATATGTTATTCATACGGTCTTTTTACAAGGCTGGGCGATGGGAAGATATTGAAAGAATGGCTTATGCAGGCGGGTTAGCAATGGCTTCCTAAAATACCCACAAATTGCGAATGCGCCCACTTATTTAACCAACTACAAGCTTTAAACAATAAAGAAGGTCTTGAAAAGATCAGAAGTTATATCACTGAAGATCTCTATCACAGTGTTTTAAATGACATCGAGCACAACGATGAATTAGCACAATTTAAAGATTTGAGCTGCAAAGTCATTAGCTGTGATCGTCAAGCAAATCAATATATTGCAAGTGTCATGTTCGTTGGACAAGTCAAAGAAGATGCTCATAGTGACTGGCAAAACTTTGAAGAAATCTGGCACTTCACACGCAAAGATGGTGAGCATTTATGGCAAGTTGCCGGTGTTCAGCAATTCTAAAATTCAAAGGCTACATATAGCGCGCTTTAATATGCGCGATATAAGCACTCGCATCTAAACTCTTACCACTGGCCTTTGTGACCAACTCATCAAACGTATATAGCGAGCCATATTGGTGAATATTATGATTAAGCCAGCTCATTAATGGCTTGAAATCCGCTTTAGCAATACTTGGCATGATTTCTGGATTACTGTGCTTCGCTGCAGCAAATAATTGCGCTGCCAATAACGCTCCCAATGCATAGGATGGGAAATAACCAAAATCACCAGATGACCAATGCACATCTTGCATGACACCGTCTTTATAATTATTCGTCGTATCGACCCCAAGATAACCGCTCATCTTCTCTTGCCAAATAGCCGGCAAATCTGCCACAGTAATTTCATCCGCAAAGAGCGCTTTTTCAATCTCATAGCGCAAGATCACATGCAGTGGATAAGTAACTTCATCGGCATCAACACGGATAAAATCAGGTCTCACCTTTAATAAATGCTTCATCAAGTTATCTTTTGATAAGCTATTACTTTGACCAAAGTGACGTTGTGCATATTGCGCAAGAATAGCAATAAACTCAGGGCTGCTACACGCTTGCATTTCAACAAGCAGTGATTGGCTCTCATGCACTGCCATGCCTAATGCTTTGGCTACAGGTTGTGTAATATACTTTTGCGGCAAACCCATTTCATATAAGGCATGTCCTGTTTCATGACATACCGCTAAGGCACTGGATAAAAAGTCATGTTCATTATAGCGCGTGGTAATGCGTACATCTGAAGGCACCCCACCACAAAAAGGATGCTGTGAGGTATCAACGCGACCATGGTTAAAATCAAAACCAATAACACGCATAAGATCTTGTGATAATGCATATTGCTTATCGATGGCAAAGCTTTGGTTAAATGGCAAACTTACCTTACTGCTTTGCTTATCAACAATCTTTGGAATGGCTTGCGGCAAAAAGTGTTTAAGCTCATCAAATATCGGATCGATATATTGTCTATTGATACCTGGGGAGAACTCATCAAGCAATGCATCATAGGCATCAACACCATAATACCCTGCTTTGATCTTTGCTTTTTGTTTTATCAAGGCAACGGTTTTGCTCAAAAGCGGCATGAAGTCATGCCAATTGTTTTGACCACGCAGCGTGCGCCATGCTTGTGTCGACTCTTTGGTTGTCACTGCCAAGTCTGCCACTAAACGCTCGGATAAAATCGTCGCATTAACAACAGCTTTACGCATATGCTTAATATTAGCCAATTGCCATTGATCTAAAGCACTTTCATCGACATCCTGCAAACGACTCGCCACTTCAGGCAAGTTTAACTGCTGATGAATGGTTGTTGTGAGACTGGCTAATGCGCTATTACGTGCTTTGGCACCCCCTATCGGCATCATTACATCCTCATCCCAGCACAGCATCTCAAGTGCGTGATTAAGATCATTAATATACTTGAACTTATCGTGTAAATACTGGTAGTTTTTATCCATTGTATTACGCTCCATGCATAAAGGCTGATTCTGCTAAGGGGTGGTTGGTTAACAAAAAGCGTTTTGGTGTTTCTGCTAACAAATACCCTTGATAAGGCTGCCCTGCTTTAAAGTAAGCATTGTAATTATTCTCATCGGTAAAGACAAAAACACGGCGATCACTTCGCCACACTGGCCAGAATTGATCTGCGGTTCTTAGTGTTTTATCTGCCCCTGAGTTTGGCATTTTGGCAGTATTAGCAAGCTCACCTTCATTGGCAACAATCCACGTCAAGCGATCCAGATAAAACTGTGCATCATAATAATAGCCGCCATAATTTGCGACAATGGCATGCGGGTAGGTTTTAAGCAAGGGTGCGACAATATTCGTCAATGGACGCACACTTTTTTGCGCAAAGTACTGCGAACCTGACCAACCCAAGTTTAAAATAATCATCATCGCACAGACAAACCATAGCATAATCGCTTTGAGGTTATTGCGCTTTAGATAAATAAACCCAGCAATGGCAGTGATAAGAGAGACAACAGCCGCTGGCCAATAGAAACCTGCAATTTCATTAAAGAACATCGCAAAGTTAGGAATAAATGGCAAGATCACAAAAGCAATGGCAATAATAACAAAAAATACCAAGGCAACAATAATGCTCGCCTTGGTTGATTTACGTAATGTCGATTCGTTAAGTAGATTATCAATGCGTCGCGCAATCAAGATCGCAAACGGAATTATCACTGGAATCAAATAGCCCATTAAAATCGATTTTGAAAACGCAAAAAATAGCAAAATTGCCATGCCCCAGACAAATAAAAACCATTCATTGTCATGCTGCTTGCGCGTTTTAAGCTTGGTTAAAACCGATTTAAAAACTTGTGGTAAGAAGCCAAACCACGGGAAAAAGCCGATAATGAAAATGCCAAAATAGACAAACTTGCTCATTTGTCGCCCTTGCTCATCCGTCGCATAACGCAAGATTTGCTGAACAATCACATAATAATGAAAAAACTCAGGGTGCTCATTATTAACCGCAACAATCCATGGCACTGAAATGATTAAAACAACGATTAAGCCAAGGTATAAGCGATAATCTAACAGCAGGCGATACCTGCCAACGATTAGCGCCCATAAGCCAATAATCATCATCGGAAACACAATGCCGATGAGCCCTTTGGTCATCACCGCAAGCCCTGAGAAAATAAAGGCATTTAATAGCCAGATATTTGCTTGCCAACTTGTCTGGCGATATTGTCTTGATGCCCAGAATGACAGCATGGTTATTGTTAAGAAAAAGGCAACACCGGCATCAAGGTTCAAGTAACGACCACCGCCTAGGTATAAAATCGATGTACCCGTAATCAATGCTGCCCACAGTGATACACGGCGCTTTTGATAGACAATACGACAAACGATATATACAAACCACACACCAATAATGGATAGTACCGGATTAGGCAGACGTGCCGCCCAAATATTAAAGCCAAAGATCTTGAGTGACAAAGCAGTTAACCAATAAATCATTGGCGGCTTTTCAAAGTAAATCACACCATCTAAGTGTGGCACGATATATTGGTGATTGACGACCATCTCACGTGCAATCTCAGCATAGCGCCCTTCATCAGGTGTAAACAACACCGGCAGACCATAAAGACATAAGGCAATTGCCATAATGATTGTTATCAATAACAAATCATACCAAAATACGTGATCCATTTGCCAACGAAGGCGGCTTACCTTTTTTTCCATCGTGTCTATAACCTATATTTGTAGCATTTGAAGCTCAAAAGATTATATACATCTCGGGTTACATTTTATAGTGGCATATACCACTGATCAGAAATTTAGAACTACTGCTGTCTCATTTCTTTAGCAATTTTATCCAAGAGTCCATTGACGAAACGATGTCCTTCTTCAGTGCCTAGCTCTTTTGCTTGATCAACATACTCATTTAAAACCACCTGATAAGGCACATCTAAGCAATCGATTAGCTCATACGCACCTAAGCGTAAAATCGCCAGATCAATTGGATTGATTGACGCCAAATCATTAATCGCATAATGATTGATTTTCTGATCAATGGCTTCTTTATGCTTAGCAACACCATCGATTAAACGATAGAAAAAATCCCACTCAACAGGATGACGATCAACATTATCAGCATAAAACTGTAGTTTCAATTCGTTGACTTGTGTATGCGCTAATGATTGCTGATATAAAGCCTGCACGGCATGAAAACGCGCACGTCTGCGCTCTTTGACTTTTAGTGACATCGGCAAAACCTTAAAAATGCTAGCTCAGTTAAAATACGATCGCAAATTATACCCAATCGCCAGATAATGTGATAGCTCTAATTATTTTTTTATTTTTGGACTATGACCATATGCCTGATCACTTTGATTGTGTAAGCGTTGGCTGAGCATAAGTCGAAGCCACTCTGAAGTGTGATTACCCTTCGACTTACTCTCAGGGTACGGTGGGCAATTCTGGGTGAATATTTAGTCTTAGCCTATTTTTTTATTAAACTTTGAGCGTCAATTGCTGATTTAAGCGATTATTGCTCTATACTCAACTTAAGTTTCCATGGAAGATGATAAGGATAATCTATGGCAAAGCATATTATTCAGTCTAAAAGCACACTTGAGGAAGCCATCACCTTAAAGGCACATACTCGTCTGATTAATGCCATGCTTATCTTGATTGCCATTTCATCGATTTTATTAAGTACACTGTCGGTATTTCGCGCGTTTGATAGTGGTTGGTCACTGAAATACACTTTGGACTTGTTTTTAGCTTTAGCCTTGGTTGTGTTGATGCTTTATCGCGCCAAGCTAAGTAACAGAGTCAAATCCCATATCATTTTGCTTGTTGCGGTTATTGCAATTATCAATGATTATTTATTTTATGGCTTGCTATCACCCGTTAGTATTATCTACGGTCTTGCTATTGTTTATGCCTTGAGTTTTTACACCGAGAAGTCTGCACTAATCTTCTCAAGCATAATACTTATTGCGGTTGCGATTATTACTTGTCTGCATGTCCTTATTTGGCATGCCAGCAACAATCAATCGACAACCTACATAGGCTCTATTTACTCTTGGTTATTGCTGGTTGGTTTAATGATATTTAGTTTACTGTTTATCAGTTTTGTGATTATATCCATGCGTCGCCTAACCTCACGCTTATTACGACATGTCAATGATCGCAATGCGTTACTTAGCAAAAAGGCGGTACTTTTAGAAAAACTCGCGATGACCGACAGTCTGACTGATCTATATAATCGCCGAGCTTTTTTGAATATTGTGAAGAAATTGCTCCCCGTCACTAAGCATCATCACTATATTTTAATGATCGATATTCGCCAATTCTCTCGCATCAATGATACTTATTCACATGACACAGGTGACAAGCTACTGATTGCTTTTTCACAGCGCTTAACTGAAGTTTTACCCAAAAACAGTATTGCTGCACGCACTGGCGGCAATGAATTCAGCATCCTTGTAAGACTCCCTGTGAACGAGGATATACAAGCATTTGGCAAGCACCTACAAGAGAAAATGCAGCAAAACTATAGCTTAGACTACAAAACACTAAGCATTACCACGACACTAGGAGTTGCACTATTTACGCCACAGCTAGATTACACCTTAAATTTACGGCGCGCTGATTTGGCGTTATTTTATGCCAAGAGCCACAAGCAAGACTGCGTTGTCTATGATGAAACCATCGATAACTTCTATCATACGGAACAAACCCTTGAAAACTATATGTATGAAGCACTTGCTCAGAGATCTTTCTACTTTCATTTTCAGCCACTAGTTGATGGACATAACGGCACAATCATTGGCTGCGAGAGCCTGATGCGTTTAAATCACCCCGAGCTTGGCAATATTCGTCCGGATATTTTTATTCCAATTGTTGAACGCATGGGGCTTGCCGATAAGCTCAACTACTATGTTGTTAATGAAGTATTATGCTATTTCTGCCTGCTAGATTTAGCACCTGCCAGAAGTTTTAAACTCAGTCTTAATATTTCTCCTGTGGTATATGATTTTCCAGCACATATGCAATTATTAATTGAGCAGATCAAGCAGCACCCAATTCCGAAGTGGTTAAATATCGAATTTGAAATTACCGAGTCTCAACTCATGCAGCATTTGGAAGGCAATTCACTTAATATAAGTCAAATGTTTGCACAATTAAAAATGCATAATATCGGGTTATCCATGGATGACTTTGGCACGCAATATTCATCACTTAATCGCTTTATTAATTACAGTTTTAATACCATCAAGATTGACAAAAGTTTCACACAACGCCTTGATCAACCACACAATCAGCCCGTCATTGGTGCCGTTAAAGCCATTGTACTATTAGCCAATGAGCTCAATATCAATCTGATTGCTGAGGGCGCTGAAACCAAAGCACAAGTAGATAAGTTGATTGAGCTAGGCTGTGATTGTATTCAAGGTTATTATTTCTATCGACCGATGCCAATTAAAGAACTCATCCAAAATTTAACTGAAAATTGGTCACAGCACAATAATCAAGCCCAGTGATATGACAAGCAGGATAATCATCGCTAAACCACCAGCTAACAATGGCTTGCCTCCTGATTTAAGTAAGACAACTAAGTCGGTATTTAAACCAACCCCAACCATTGCCATCGTCATACAAAAGGCAGAAATTTTGGCAATATAATGGCTTACTGAAAGATCAGCTAGTCGATCTAGAAAGCCAAACAACCCCAAGGTATTTAGAACTACCACTGCCAAAAAATATAAAATAAACTTAGGGAAATACTGATGCCACGCGACTCTTTTTTGTGCTTCTTTATCCGTTGTATTGGCTTTATGGTGTTTAATGCCAATTAGCATCACCATCGGTGCAAGAAGTAAAATCCTGACCATCTTAACAATCGTTGCTGTTTGTCCAGCGATTGCACCAAAAGCAAAGCCTGCTGCCACCACTTGTGGCACTGCTTGAATGGATGTTCCTGCCCATACGCCAAATTGAAACTCATCTAAGCCCAAGGCATGTCCTAGTAACGGCAAGACAAAAATGGCGATTAAGCCATATAATGACACGATCGTCATTGCAATTGCGACTTGCGTTTGATTGGCTTTGACAACGGGAGCTGCTGCAACAATTGCTGAACCTCCGCATATTGCCGTGCCAATGGTGATAAGTGCTGACATCTTCTCATCAACCCCTAAGCGCTTACATAGCCACAGTGTGACAATATAAGCAATTAATAAACAAATGAGATTGATCAATAGCGCTTGCCCTGAGACTTTAAGCACTGAAAGTAAATCAAACTTCACCCCCATTAGCACGATACCTAACGGCAATAGCGACTTTGCCGCAAAATTGGCACCAGGAGTGAGTTTCTGCCACAAGCGCGCTGAACTGATCACACCTTGCAAATTTTCCTGCTGATGAGCCGCTGCTTTATGACGAAAAAATAGATTGCCACAGATAATGCCAATAATAATCGACAGCACCATTGGCTCTAATGGATGAACTTCTAAGTTTTGATGATAAATCGTAAAAGGGGCAAAGGGTAGAAACGCCACGATATAAGCAATAATGGTCAGAAACGCACAAAATATGAGCCCTGTGATTTTACTCATGCCTGATACATCCGAATCACGTGACGCGTAGCATCTAACAGCGGCACATCGACTTCAAATATCTCATATTTAAGGGGTAATATATCTAAAGTCTCTTGCTCAACTTCAGCCCCTTTCATCGCAATCATTTGCCCGTCAATCGCCAATAAATGGCGACATAAACGCTCAAAATCAGCAATTGAGCTAAAGGCGCGTGAGATCACCGTATCAAACAAGGTCGATGGCTCGTAATCCTCAACGCGAATATTCATAGCAGTGACATTATCCAAATCAAGCACTTTCTTAACATGACTTAAAAAACGTACTTTTTTGCCAACGCTATCAATCAGCACAAAATTAACTTCAGGTAATAAAATCGCCAAAACAATACCTGGTAAACCACCACCGCTACCTACATCAACAACATGTTTACCTTTGATAAAGGAAACCACCGACATGCTATCAAAAACATGCTTTACCAGCATTTCATCCCACTGGATAATTGACGTCATGTTATAGGTTTTGTTCCACTTTTTAAGCAATGATAAATAATCAATCAAACGATTGATCTGCTCATCATCAACCGTAAGGTTAAACTTCTCTGCAGCTTGGCGAATCTTGACCTTGCTATCGTCAAGCATGTTATTCAAACAATCTAGTGTAATCATTTTGTTTACAAACCCTTCCAGAACCTGATTTTCGTTTTTGAGTATATACCGCTCGTGAATCATTTTACAGCATTTCTGTTATTGAATTTCTCGTTCTCTATGGTGTACCACTTCATTATTTAATCAACGACAATCCAATAGCGCTAAACTCTGACACAGCTGCCAAAACTTAAACTTTACTGGTGATTTTAGCGATTGTTTGCGCATTACAATACCTACCGTTACCGCTGCCATATCAGCAATATTGAGCATTTTGATTTTGCTTGCCAAATGATTATGTTCAACGACAACTTTTGGCAATACAGACACGCCAACACCCGATGCAACAAGCGATAAAATCGCTTCATTACCATCGACTTCGCCATATATTCGCGGTGATTGTTTTTGCCCTATTAGCCATTTATCTATCGTGTTATCGTTTAAAAACTGAATGGGCATAATAAAAGGGTATTGTGCTAAGGCTTGATCAATCGACTGCACATCACTTTCTTTTGACACGACTAAAACCATACTGGTAATAAGCACAGGATGGGCATAGAGATTATCATCAAGCTTATGTTCATCAATAAATGAAATACCCGCATCCATTTGGTTACTAGCAACCAAATTAAGCGCATTTTGCATTGACCCTGTTTCTAACTGCAACTGCACATTGGGATAGCGCATGTTAAGTGCCTCAATAATCCGTGGCAAAATCACATATGACGCCGTCACCGTACAAAATAGGCGAATATCACCGCACAAATTATCCTCATCTGGATGCAGTAACGCAAATAACTCATCATTTGCATCAAGCACTTTAATACTAAAGTCATACATATATTGACCTGCATCCGTTAGTGAAACATTACGGTTATTGCGTTCAAAAAACGTCGCCTCATAAGTTTCTTCAAGCTTTTGAATGACTCTTGTCACCGCCGAAGGGCTTAAATAACAGCGCTCTGCGGTTTTACTGAAACTAAGCGTTTCTGCCAATGTTTTAAACACTTCTAAACTTTTCACGTTCATTCACTATTGCTCCAACATTCACGTGATTTACTAAAATTACTCATTTTATAGAAAAAATGCGTAACTCCAGTTAATAATCATTGTTTTTGTTGCTTCGCCATTAATTTATAACTCAAATGCGCTTTGATCGTTTTCCATTCAGAGTCGATAATACTATAAACACACGTATCACGCAGTGTACCATTATGCATCCTGCGATGATTGCGTAAAATGCCATCCAATTTGGCGCCAATAGACTCTATGGCACGCCTTGATGCAAAATTCAGATGATGCGTTCTAAACTCAACAGCAATACACTTAAACACTTCAAACGCGTGCTCCAAAAGCAGTAGCTTACACGCAACATTAATTGCCATCTTGAGTCGCCTGCTCTAAACCTTCTACATGCGAAAGAGATAATGGCTCCAAGCGCACCAAATCATTCGCTAACATTGTAATCTCTCTCATTTTTTACTCACTTTGTATTGTTGTAAATATAAGTTGCTATGCAAATATTATCAGGTATTTTTTTGGATTCTCGGATCAAGTCCGAGAAGGACTGCAAGTCGTCATATTCGGGCTTGACCCGAATATCCATGATTCCCAATACACCATTGCTTAGGCATTTAGCTTAAAAGAAACGTTGGCTGAGCGTAGTCGAAGCCATCGTTTATTATGCGCCTAGCCCCCTTCGACTGGCGCTCAAGGAGCAGTTGCTACTATAAATATGGATCCTCAACAATAGCTGTACGTTTACGCACATCCTCAGTTAATAAATCGATTTGCAGGATCTGATACGCTGAACGCACACCACTTAAAAAGGCACCATGCACAGTTGATGGGAAATAAAACGACGTTGCCTCACCAGCAAAGAACAGCTTATTATCAACCGGTTTACCTAATCTTTGCCGACGTTTTGCTTTAACGCCGACCGGCAAATAAGAATAAGAGCCGTAACTATATTCATCATTTGCCCAGCGGGTAATGCAGTAACTTTTAAGCTTGGGTAGATTTTCGCCATACATATGTTTGAGCGAGTCAATAATCAATGCAAGCAACTCGCGATCACTTAATTGCTCAAGCTGTTTTCCAACAACGCCCGCAGTAAATGCCATTAAAATCGGTTTTTTAGTTAAGGGGTAAAAATTCATCATCTCGCGTGCAATTCGATGCTCTAATGATAAACAGGCAACGCTCTGAGCCTCTTTATCCCAAAAAACTTCCTCAAACTCTAGATAGATTTTATTTAACACACCCATTTCAAGCTGCTGAATCGATTTACGCTTAGATTGTGGCAAATAGGGATTAAAGCCAATATCTGCATGTTTTAGCACGCCTAGCGGCACGGTAACTAATACGTAGTTTGCTTGATATTGATTCTTTTCTGTGGCAATTTGCACCAAATCGCCACTATAGTCGATGTTTTGCACCGGATCGCTTAAGCGAATATCTAAATGCTTAGAAAGTAAATTAGTGATTTGTGCATAGCCTTGAGGAAACAATAAATCACTCCCTGCAAAATCAATATCTGCATGATGACTTTCCGCTGAAAGTGATTTAGCTTCAATCGCATATTCATACAAAAACAACGTATCAGCAATATAGTCAATATAAAGTGCGTCTTCTTTGGCAATTTGATTGTCGACAATAAACTGCTGCTTGATATCAGCAATAGATCTTAGGTGACTTTCCTCATCGATTTGCACGCCTTCAAGGTAATCAAGAAAATCCGCCATCCAATTAGCAATTTTAAGCTTTTGTTCATGGCTTAATAAATTAAACTCCTGATCATACATCTCGCGATGCAAAATATTATCAGGCGACGGTCCACTCATTTGTGAGCGCCACGTACTGATATTATGCTTTTTAGCCAAGCGTGTAATCGGGTTCTCTTGTACACCATGAATCCAAGACGCGCCAAGATCAACCGTCTCTCCAGCAAAGCACTGGCTATGCACACGCCCACCAACACGATCACGTGCTTCAAGCACCAATACATCAAAACCATTTAGCATGAGGTTATTTGCTGCAGCAAGACCTGCAACACCACCACCCACAACAACGACATCATATATTTGCATAAATCTATCCTTATGATATTTACGCCGACCAGTATATCTGAGCACATTGGCATGTGGCAGTATTTCTTAGCGTATACCCATCACAAACCATTTTACGATGAGTATACAATTCATCTTGAAACATTATTCAACACAGTCAATTTTGCATATTTATTACGATCAATACATAGTCATTATCTCAATAAAAAAGATCAACATACGCACACAAAATATAGACTTAGTACACTAAACAGCCCAGCAAGCCGCTTATATAATAATCTAGCATTTTGCAATGACGCACTTATTTAAACTCAGCCAAACACCTAATAAGGCAGCGTATTTTATATCAGCAGAAATAAGGAGAAACATTATGACACTATCAAGGAAAATCATCTCAAGCGCGATATTAGCAACCCTTTTAAGTAGCTCCGCATTTGCTTTATCAGCACCTGAACCTCTTAACTGTATGCAGGTTAAATTTAATGCAGGCACTCAATGGCCCGATCCGTGGAAAGCAACGAGCTTGACACTAACTAACTACTGTAATAAAGATATTGATCTAAGAGATGCTGAGCTCAAAATCATTGGTAATACTTCTTATGCTAGCGCCTATATCTTGTCACCTACATTTGATATCGCTTGGCCTGCCACCACCAACAATGTGACACAACTTGGTGATAATAAAGTAACCACCTTTAAATTTGATCAATTCCAAGAAGGTAATCAATGGTGGCAACCAAAGACAATAATGCCTGCCAATGCTCAATTAATTTGGAGTAGCAATCCTGTCAAAGGTGAAAATATTATTTCATCTGCCTTTTATCCACATGGCGATACGCCAATTGAGCAAAAAGGTCAAATGCATTTTAGCATTGCCAAAGGTTCTGACCCGTTGCCTGCCAATACTAAAATTACCATCGCTGGCAAAGACACAGGCTACACAACAACCATTGATTTTACGACAACCGCTACTGTCAAAGATGTCCCTTATGGCGAATATAACTTAAGTGCATCAGCAACTGTTGATGGCAAAACATTGGAGATCACGATGATCCCTAGCCTTGTGAGCTTATCAAAAGACCAACCACAAGCAAGCGCGCAAGTGTCTTATAAAAATCAAAGCGCTGAGCTTATTGTTACATTACATCGAGCACAACCAACTGATGTCACACACGATAGTGTTACACTGAATCTTTTAAACAAACAAACGCAAAATATTTCACATCAAGAAATTAGCTGGAATGGCAAATCAACTTTTGTTTTAGATAAAAATACAGATTATGTATTGAGCGCTGACCCAATGACCGGTTCATTGTTTAAATATAGTTTTACCTTTGATGGCAAATCCGAGGCTGATATCAATATGAGCCAAGGACAGAAAACCATTCAGATGTCCTATACAGAAGCACCAGTCCCTACGGGAACCGCTGAAATAAATGCCAAAGGACTTGATGGCCATAAGGCAACCGTCTATTTTACCGGTGAAGATAAAGAAGTCCATGATCTAAACATTTCTGATGACAAAGCTTATTCAATGAGCTTAGCAGCCAATCAATCCTATAATGTAACGGCTAATACATTTACCGTAGATGGTTATCGCTATAGCCTTGATAACCCGCAAACGATTGCAATTAGCGAAAATAAAACCACAGCGGTGGCATTGGCATTTAACAAATCACCTGTCCCAACAACTAAGCAGTTTATTACCGGATATTGGGAAAACTGGAAAGGGGCACTGCGCCCACAGGGATCAACCAATGTTAATGACCCTGCTTATTACAGCAATGATATCAAGCCATACACACATGTCCTTTATTCGTTTTTAACCCTTGCTAAATCGCCAAATCCAGACAACCCGCAAGCTGCTTATTGGAATGGGCAAGCCATCTATGAGTCAATGACACAGGGTGATGTAAATATACTCATGCAAAAATATCCTGATGACACGCCTGATTATGAACGTGTTGATAACTGGCAACGGAGTAAAATTGATGCCTTAATCAAGACCGTACATAACAATAATGGTAAATTTATCTGGGCAATCGGTGGTTGGTCAGATCTAACAAAAACGATTAAGCCAGAGCAAATTGATACCTTTGTCAACAAAGTCGTTGAATTACTTAAACTCTCTGGAGATGGTGTTGATTTCGACTGGGAGCACTTAAGTCAAGATCAAGCGATCACTGAGCAGCAACTTGACACACTCGCTGAAACCTTATTAAAACTAAGACAAGCACTTGATAAAGCAGGTATGCAAGACAAGCAAATTGGTTATACGACTCGCTTTAATGCCTTTATGGAAAATGCCAAAGTTTATGGCTTCTCACACTTTGCATCTGATGGCGAAGGTTTAGCGATTAACAACTGGTTAAAAGCACATAATAGCTCACTTAATGCTGTTGTCGATTGGGTCAATATTATGGCATATGACGTCGGTCCAAATGACATGCCAAATGGTCAAACATGGTCAATGAATGTCTACAAAGATGTATTTAACACCTTTGCTCAGCATATCGATAAATCTAAAATCGTGATGGGCTTTGAACCCGGTGGACAAGCCGCAGGCGGTGTCTGGGAAGGTATGGCAATTGATAAATCAGTCATTGATGTAATTGCTAGCACACCATATGGCGGCAGCATGTTCTGGGCGATTAACCAACCTGCTTACAACTCCTCTGAGGTTACAGGGGATAATGCTTATGACCTAGCCAATTACTCACAGCAGCAATTTGGTTACTAAAACGCTAACGGAAAGGTATACATCACACCCGCGGTTAAAGCATTAAATTTGCTGACTTGATCTTTGTTATTAACTTCACTATCTCCAAATACATATTGATACTGGGCAAACACTGTCCAGTTTTTATAAGTATATGCAGCACCTGCCGCTGCCATTGGTTTCCATGCATTGGCAGTTGCCGAGAATCCTGTATCACCAATATTTAATCGTTCTGTGACATAAGCCATACCTCCCTTACCAAATAATTGCAAACCAAATGGTAAGGTGAACTTCAACGTACCTAATACAGGGATCATTTGATAATTTAGATTTGAATTATTGTCTTTGATGATGTGATAACCATAGTCATAGCCAGATTCAACACCAAATGAAATTGTATGACTCAAAGCAAAATCAAATCCGACAATGGCGCCACCAAAAACATTGCCATTACTGGCATTATCAAGATCGGTGCGCGCAATATCTGCTACTTTACCATAACCACCTTGCACACCGAGCACCAGACCATAAGGTGCTTTTGAATCTTGATCATTATCCGTATCGCTAGCACCGATAGCAGGCTGTACATTTAATGGTGTTTGCTTTGCTATCGTCATCTACTGCTGTATTTTGTGCACTTGTTGCATAGCTTATCGATGACATCGCTAACGATGAGATAACAACTAATGATATTTTCTTAAGCATAATGACTCCTTGGTTTTGTGCTTTTTATAGTTTTTTACATCTAAAAACTCCGGCATCAGCCTAACAAAGACTTAATTATCTTATTAGGCTTAGCACGCCCCCGCGTATACTCTCAATCAAATAAAGGGCATTTTTATACACAAAAATTAAGGAAAAATTAAGGAAAATAACATTTATAACAATTTAGTAATTTTTATAGCTATTAAGCTAATAAATTATTTGAAACAACATTCAAATCATACATTAAAATACGTAACGAATACCTACTTGCTCTGAATCAACGCTAATACCCGAATTAACAACTGCATTTGCAAAACCAAATGGAACAAAGCCAAAAGTTGTAAAGCCTGCACTAATGTATTGCGCAAAAACACTAAATCCAGGTGTAATATCATAAGCAAGTTTAAACTTAAATATACCAAGCGCTCCTTGCCCATCCGCTGCAGCACCGCCACCTAAACCAAGCTCAGCACTTAACGGTGAAGATAAATACATACCAACAAATCCTTCAACGGTACCACCATTGAGTTGGGTATACTCAGTTTTAACAACCTGACCATTACTGTAATTACTCGCATTTGGATCAATCGCCTCACCAAAATAATAGTAATTAAGACTGACACCAGTATAGATATTTTTCCAAGTATTACTTTGACCAAAGCCCCATTGATAGCCCATAGAAACACTTGCCGCCCCTTTATTTTGTGTCGGAAAGGTAATGCTTTGGCTAGTGTTTCCCCAAATCGTCATCCATGAATCTTCATAATATGACTGAGTTTGCGCGGCACCACCTGCTGCACTCATAAAGAAACCACTAGGAACATTGTGTGTGTTTTGTGGTTGCCCCTCAATATTTGCAAATAGTAAAACAGGGGCAGAGGATAATGCGATCATAATTGTTTTTAGCTTCATAGTAACTCCATTGCATTTAAAACGCCGACAATAATATCACCTTATGATCTTTTTTCAATTAGAGAATGAATATGCAAATCTCGTCTATGACTAAGTGCTCACCGTACCCTGAGCATAAGTCGAAGGGTAGCTTGGGAAAATCATACTTCATAAAGGCTTCGACTTACGCTCAGCCAACGCTTACATAATCAAAGTGGGCAGGAATATGGTCATAGCCCAAATCTCTATGCAAAAACATAGCTAATATCAAAATACTGTCCCCAACCTGTAGTATTTTGCACGCCACCACCGTTTATTGGGCTACCATCTTTGATACCTGTCATATTACCGAAATATTTCAAGCCATAACCCACAGCAAATCGCTTGCTGTGCCAATATAGACCATTAAACCACTCTATTGAATAGCTTGAGCGCGTTGAGTCATATTTATCCATTCCAAAAGTGTAATCAAAATAGCCTTGATACGATAAGAATGAACCATTGCCAAACGTATAAAATGGCTTAAACCAGTTGGTTGCTAACTTATAACCATCCCATGTATTTTCATTTGGCGCACCATAGTTTTCACGCACATAACGTGCATACAGGTTAACGCCAACCTTACCAAACCATGGCACTTCAACGTCAACTCCAGGTCCAATATAAACATTGAAAAGCTGTCTATCACCAACTTCTGCTAAAGTTGAGACATACCACTCTTTAATGGGACCAATGCTTAGATCCTTGTGCAAGATATCATTGATTGAAAATCTTGGTTGGATCTTAAAGAACATATTATCGCCATCATGACGATCATCTGAGCGTTGATTAAAAATATCAAATACATCTAAATAACCATACAAATCAACAAAACCAGAGCGACCACCAAACTCCATCTCAAGATAGGTCGTATCCGCTGCGTGATATGGCAGGCGAGCGTTCTCACTACGCATTAGATTAAATTGCAGGAAATTGTAATATTGATTATAGATTGTCTGATCACTACCATCTGACTTTTTATCTTTTTTATCTTTTTTATCTTTTTCAGTTTTTTCAGCTTTTGTAGGTTTTGACTGCGTTTCTGCTTTATCTGCCTTGTCATTGGTTGGCGTAACAGCTTGAATTACTACTGTTTTCTCAGTAGCGCTACCGCTTTGCGTATTACTCACAACTGTTGTTGTTTGATTATCAGCATCTTCAATAGTTTTAGCATCATTTGCATAGTTGATGCCTGCGGCAAAAAGTGAAGTTAAACCTGCCAGACTCAAGGTTATTTTTTGATATTTCATAGGGGATTTTTATTACATTCAAACCATAAGAGCCGGCATCTTAAGCTACTTTATCTATTTTTAAAAGCCTTAAAGTAGAAATTATCGAATCGTTTCAAATGCGATCTTCCATTGATCATTATTTTCCAAAGCCTTGGCAGTGAGCTCCAGAGTGCCAATCTCAGTATGCATCGCACTAATATGCACAGGCACTGAAGTGCCATTGGTATAGTTATCTGCAGACAAGGTCAAACGCAGTGGTGATAGCTCAATCAATCCTGCCTGCTCCCAGTCGGTAAAGATATCGCCCAAACAATCATCAGCACGATGGTTTGCCGCAAAGAATCTAAACTCAACAGGTTCACCGACAACCAATGAGAACGTCTCAGCTTCATATATAAGCTCTTCTTCTGCTTCCATGCCTTGCACAGCAATACAAAGCGCCTCGATCTGTGGTTGAAAGCCTGGAATAGCTGGCATTGGTGACTCGATCCCGATATAGAATGAATGCGACGCCCCCCCTTTAATGCGAATACCATTGCCTTGTAAGGCATCGGCAAACACACTCGCACCAATGGCAACTGAAGTATCGTACGCTGCATGCTCAAGTTCGCACGCTTCAGGATGCCCCTCTTTGACAAGCCATTTATTAATAATTTGCATTAATTGACGACGCAAAACTTGCGGTTTAAAAACACCACCATTAAATAGTACCGCCGTCGGCGTGATGAATTTTTCATCCGCCTTCGCTTGTTTGCTTAAAAACAACGCAAGATGTTTGGTAATCGCAGCTTCTTGCGTGTAGCTTAAAGCAAAACGACTCAACCCCGTGCGTGGCGCATTATGTGGATGATCCTCAATAGCAACCTCAGGGAAAAAGCCTTGTAGCATGATTTTTTCAACATCTTTTTTCGTCAAGGTTTCTGATACCGCATTAGCAAAGATATTCGATGAACGTCCAGGAATAGATACGGCAATTTCATTTAAGTTTTGATCACTGAGTAATTTCTCTTTGGCATTTCTGCAACTATGCACTAATGCCTGCATCTGCCATGGTTCTAAGCGTTGACCACCATCTAATAATCTCTGCTGCACGGTATGCGCCAACATAAGGTCAATATTATCGCCGCCAATTAAGATATGATCACCAACAGCGATGCGTCGTAATGCAAGCGTCCCCTCTTCATCTTCGACCTTTATCAGTGAGAAATCCGTCGTGCCACCGCCAACATCTATAACCAAAATCACATCATCAGCCGTTAGCTGGTCACGCCACTTTTCATGATCATGAATCCAACCATATAATGACGCTTGTGGCTCTTCCAATAAAGTTACCTCTTCAAAGTCACATAAGCGCGCCGCTTCAGCTGTCAAATCGCGCGCTGCAGGCTCAAAGGATGCAGGAATGGTAATAATAATCTTTTGTTGAAACAATGGCGCATCCGGAAAAGTGCTGTTCCATGTCTTTTTAATATGTTCAAAGTAATGGGTATATGCCTCAAGTGGTGATATGCGCTCAACACCCTCAGCTGCTTGATATGGTAATAACGCTTTACGCTTATCAATCGAGGCTTGGCACAGCCAACTCTTTACACTTGATATCACCCTGTTTGGCGTCGTCTGCGCCTTTGTTTTAGCATATTCCCCAACCAAAATCGTGGTCTCACTTTGCCACGGCAAAGCAATATCATCTAAACTTAACTCCAACGCGCTCGGTAAATATAAAAACGATGGCATTAACGTTTTGGACTCATATTGATTCTTCGCCATAAACTGTGGAATCGCTAACGTACTAATCACGGCATCATCTGCTATTTTCTTATAGGTAACCGCACAATTTGTTGTACCTAAATCAATTCCAATCAAATATTTTGCATGATGCGACATTTATAACACCTCTACTTCTGCTGGCTGTAATATATCTAGATTTGCTTCTTTGGCTACTTTGGGTAAGTGCATTTTCTCTACTTTCCAACCTTGATGGATTAACTTACCCTTAAAGCGCGTACTGTGCACAACATTACCTGTGAGCTCAACACTATACTTATCATAATTTGCTTCAAGTATAACCTCGTGATTTTCCTGATCATGATAAACCGGCGCCAAAGTACAGTATGACTCGAGCGCTTTTTTGCACTGATCATGGACAACGCGTGCCACAGTTGCCACCTGCTCATTATCATAGTGATCAAGGTTTTGCGCGAGAAAGTCTAATAAGCGCCCTTTTTTTTGCAAAATAGATAATAGCTGTTTAGCAGATTCTGTGCTTTCTGCATCTTCATCAGCGCATCCTATTTCCTGCTGAGCATCAGCTACAGGTTTAGCTTCAATATTTTCAATCTTACCTTTTATTAAGCAGCTTAAACGCTGCCTCCATGTTAATTTCATTGGCATATATTATTTTCTTTGGACAAAAAATTACTCATCATGCATGAAAGTTAGTTTAGCCTATGGCGTTGGCAGCGACAAAGCTTTTATTGCTGAAGTTTAATCTCGGCATACTTTTGCAACCACTGCGCTTTCACATCGACATTATGCGCAATGGTATGCTCCATCAAGATAAACACAATCAAGTAATGAATAACGAAATAGGCAACGACAATCGTTGCCGCAACATAAAAAGCTTTATGTTTTTTGAGATGTTTTTTCATTCTAGCTAATCCAGATGTATTGTGAATACATTTAATCTAGCAGAAGGTTGCTTCCTTTGATATTAAAGATTTTTTATTGATCGTATAAGAACCCCCTCACCCGTGCAGCTTATGCTTCACTTTATGATATTTGGTTATTCCCGCAATATCTTTCCTGTTAATAAATCAATTAATCTCGATGGCTTGGTTGCGACAAAATCAGCTTGTGGATAAATGTAATCAACCTTTTCACCGAAATAATCATACACCTCATGCGCCGATGTTGCCGCAGGCATATTGGAGATATTGGCACTGGTTGAAACAATGGCTTGATCAAGCATATTGGTTAATTCGCTCAATAAAGGGTGTGTGGTCAAGCGCACGGCAATGCTTTCAAAAGGACCTGTCAACCAGCGAAACTCTGGTTTAACAGGCGCCACCCACGTCGTTGCTCTATTATAATGTGTTTGTAATTTAGCAAGATGATTATCGGTTAAGTGTGTTTGATCAATAACTCGTAGCAAATGCTCAATATTACTTGAAAGCACAATAAATCCTTTGTTGGCACTGCGTTTTTTCAACGCCACAATCTTTGCCACTGCATCTGACTCAAGGATGGTGCTTAAGCCGTATACAGACTCTGTTGGCAAGGCTAAAACTTTTTGCGCTTTTAATAAAAAAACCAGCTTTTCGAGGTCATTTTTATGCATGTTTATCCTATCAATAACTATCATTTAAAACGCAAGATACTATATACCCATCACAAACCATTTCACAGTGTTTATTGCCTTTCCCAACTTTACACTTGATTATGTCTAAACTTTTAGGCACGCTTATGGTAAATGACGATCAACATGGAGCTGTTATGCAAACTAATGAAATTGATTCTAGATTAAAACTTATTCTTTCCGCTCAAGTCGACAAACTTGATGAGTTGGAAAAAGTATGGATGTCCGGCTATGCCCATGGCAAACAAAATCAATCTGATGAGCTAAATCCATTTCCCGAGAAAACTGTTGAACACAACTACTGGGCGGAAGGGTTTGAAGCTGGCGAGTTTGGCGATGAACCACTATTCCCGCAATATATCTCAATCCTTACCGAAGAAGCCACAAGTGAAAAAGACCCTCAAGTTGAAGATCGCAAGAAATTTCACCTAACTAAAGTCGATGGGCTTCTGGCAACCACAGGTGTCACTGTTGCAACCGCGTCGATGGTTGCAGCAGCATTAATCAACTTTATGGCATAGTCCAACATGCCTAAAACCCGAATTAAAATTTGTGGCATTACCAACCTTGATGACGCCTTGTACGCGATTGATTGCGGCGCTGATGCACTAGGGTTTGTGTTTTATGATAAATCCCCGCGATTTATTGATATTACTAAAGCCAAACAAATTATCAATCAATTACCACCTTTTGTTAGCTGCTGTGGGCTTTTTGTCAATGCCACACCACAAACGATTCAAGCAAGCATCGATGCGAATATCAACCTCATTCAATTTCATGGCGATGAAACTGCCTCAGAATGTGAGCGATTCAATTTCCCTTATCTTCGCGCGATCCGCGCCAAAGATTCAGATACACTGATCAATGCACAAAATGAATATGCCAAAGCACGCGCCTTATTAATTGATAGTTATAATCCCGCGCTTTATGGTGGCTCAGGTCAAACCTTTGACTGGTCGATCATTCCAAACGACATACGCCAAAAAATTATTCTTGCGGGCGGACTTACTGCTGACAATGTGCAATCAGCAATTACAATGATCAAACCCTATGCCGTTGATGTTAGCGGTGGTGTTGAATCACAAAAAGGGATAAAATGCCGCCAAAAAATCAAAGCATTTTGTGATGCTGTTCATAGCATAAATACAATAAGTGATATCAATGATTAATGATCATACCCGCCTACCACAAATCATTCATCAAAGCATTACACAAAATGAGGATGAAACACGGCTTGAACTGGATATTTATTTTCATCGTGATCTGATCTTTTTCAAAGGTCATTTTGAAAACGCACCTATTTTGCCTGGCATTGCGCAGACTGATTTTGTCATTGCCTTTGCTGCTTATTTTTTAGAAGTTGACAAAAAAACCATTGCTAATATTCCACAACTTAAATTTAGTCGAGTGATTTTACCCGAATCTACATTAAAATTATGCATTAGCAAAAAGCCAAATCTTTTGACATTTCGCTATATTGATAAAGATAATGCCACTTACTCAAGCGGTAAGATCAAACTATGAAACCTGCCTTTTTAATTCCTATTTATAACCATGGTGACACTTTAGAGCAGGTTGTTTCAGCATTACAGCCTTATGATTTAACTTGCCTTATTGTTGATGATGGTAGTGACGACAAAACAAAGTCTTTTATTGATGATATCATTGCAAAATTTGATTGGGTCAAAAGCATTTCACTCCCCCAAAATGCTGGCAAAGGCGCTGCTATTTTAGCCGGATTTGCATGGTTATTAGCAAATGGCTACACACATGCTTTACAAGTTGATGCGGATAATCAGCATGACTTAACAGATGTGCTGAATTTTTTGCAAATGGCTTATGATATGCCTAATTGCTTGATTTCAGGCGCGCCTATTTATGATCAAAGCATTCCTAAATCACGCTTACATGGGCGTAAGATTACCAATTTCTGGGTTGCTATTGAGACATGGAGTAAATCACTCACTGAAAGCATGTGTGGCTTTAGAGTTTATCCACTGCAAGCACTTCACCCCATCCTGTCAAAAATTCGTGGCATGCGTATGGATTTTGATATTGAGATTCTGATTAAAGCATATTGGCAGGGCGTCGAGATTAATTATATTCCAACCAAGGTGATTTATCCTATTGGCGGGCGCTCACACTTTCGTTTATGGCGCGATAATTTGCGTATTTCTTGGCTACACGCTCGACTTTTTTTTGCTATGTTTTACCATATGCCACAACATTATTTTAAATATAGAAAACGCAAAAAGTGCAAGCAATCCTAAAAATGAAAAACCATGAACCATGCATGATTCAGACAAAGCGAAATTAAAACAAACTCACTGGTCAAAGCATCGTGAAAAAGGCAGTATTATCGGACTTAAGCTGACATTATGGACCGTAAAGCTTTTAGGTCGACACTTAGCCTATCTTTTGACGTATCCGGTCATAGGTTATTTCTATCTATTTAGCCGTAAGGCACGCCAAGCAATCAATACGTATTGTCAAAACCTGCATATTTATGCACAACAACAACAAAACCTTGATATAAACGTCAAACCATTGCCTATTTTTATTAACTTTGGTAAGAGCTTGGTAGATAAAATCGCCGTTTGGAATGGGCAGATCACACGTAAACATTTGAACTTTTCTAACCGTCATGAGTTAATTGAACGCATTGATCAGAAAAGAGGAACTATTATCTTTACTGCACACCTTGGCACAATTGAGATAATGCGTGCAATCTCTAACTCATATCCTAATAGCCGAATCAATGCCTTGGTGTTTAATCAACATGCGCAAAAATTCAATGACATCTTATCGCAAATCAATCCCAACTCGCAATTAAGCCTAATCTCTGTTAGTCACTTTGATATGACTTTAGCAATGCAATTGCAACATAAAATAGACCAAGGAGAAATTATTATTATTGCGTGTGATCGCACACCAGTTACCAATAACCAACGTACGATAAAAGCTCAGTTTCTAGGGAAAGAAGCTTATTTTCCGCAGGGCGGATTTTTATTGGCACACTTACTCAAAGCACCTGTTTACATGATGCTATGCCTTAAAAAAGGCAAACAGTTCGATGTGGTTTTCAAACCTTTTGCAGAGTCTATTAACTTGCCGCGCAACGAACGTCATGAGCATTTGGCTGATTATGTGCAACAATATAGTGACTTCCTTGCTGAGTATTGCCTAAAATACCCGACACAGTGGTTTAATTTTTTTGATTTTTGGCAGTCTAATGACGGATAAACCGATCACTCATATAACCGATATCGTGATACCATTTTTTGATGTTGATAGCTTACAAATCGCTTGGCATGGTCATTATGTCAAGTACTTTGAAATCGCGCGTTGTGAGCTTTTAGATAAAATCGGTTATAACTACTATGCTATGGCGCAAAGTGGCTATATGTGGCCAGTGGTTGATTTGCAGATTAAATACATCAAACCCGCGAGTTTTGGACAGACTATCGAGGTACACAGTCAGGTGATCGAATATCAAAACCGTCTGAAAATAAACTATCAGATCTTTGATAAAGCAACCGGACAAAAATTAAGTAAAGGGCAAACAACCCAACTTGCAGTGACTTTGCACAATCACGAATTACAATTTCAATCACCCAAAATTCTTATCCAAAAAATAGAAGGCTTTCATCATGATTAACTCTCTCTTTAAACGCTTAAGCGCTGCTTTTTTTGTGGTATTTATACTATTTAACTTAGCACAAGCCTCAACAGATAATATATTTGACCATCCACTATCTGCAAAAAATGAACAGGCATTTATTGAAGTTCAAAAAGAGCAAGCACAAATCAGTCATGTTACAGGTAACTTCACGCAAACCCGCTTTATGAAGCTGCTATCCAAACCGCTTAAATCCAGTGGGCGCTTTGAGTTATCAAAAACTCAAGGTTTGAAATGGCTGCAAGAAGAACCTTTCCAATCCACATTAATTGTTACTGAAGATAGTATAAAACAATCCATCGAAGGCAAAACAGCCGTTGTTATTACCAAAAAAGAGCAACCGATCGTCTTTTCATTTACGACCGTATTCTTATCAATATTCAAAGGCAACACCGATGCCTTAAAACAGTATTTTAAAATTTATTTTATGCAAAACGGTGATACTTGGCATATTGCACTTAAACCATTAGGCGCTCCTCTTGATAAAGCTATCCAAAGCATTGAAATGACGGGTACAAAATATGCTTCACGTATATTTGTCAATGAATCACAAGGCAATCAAATGTTAATTGAATTTAGCGATGTGAAAGCAATGGATTAAATTCACTGCACCTCCACGCCACGCCAGTGCCGAAAAGCGATCTTACTTAACTCCAACAACATCCCCTTGCCATCTATTGCCTGAATATTGTGTGATTGACACCATGTGGTAAAAACTGTGCCATCTGGTGCATACATCAAGTCGTACGCCAATGCGCCACTTGCGAAATTATGAAGCTTCAATGGGAGGCTTTCCTTGGCAACGCTCGCTGAAGTTGCATTGATTACGATATCAAATACACCTACAATTTCATTTAAAGCACAAGCACTTAATTTAACCGCGTTATTTATTGAGCGTGCTACTAGGTTATGCGCTTTTTCTTTAGTGCGATTGGCAATTGTGATACTTTCTGGATTTTCACGCACTATAGCACCTAAAATGCCTTTAGCAGCGCCACCGGCACCCAAGATTAAAACTCGCTTATTCTGCAGACTGATATTTAAATTATTTTGAATATCATTCACAAGCCCAAGACCATCAAGATTTAAGCCAATAAACTCACGATCACTATTGATAATCACATTACTCACCGCTTGTGCTTCTTGTGCTAGATCATCTAATTTATCGCAATAACGGTATAGCTCTTCTTTAAATGGTAAGGTAACACTTAAGCCTTTGACAGCTTGATCAAGACGCAGCACATTCAAGGTTTGCTCTAGATTATCAGGACAAATTTCTAGCGCTTCATAACGCATAATCTGCCCTGTTTTAGCGGCAAAATCTGTATGAATCTGAGGAGACAAACTGTGTTTAACAGGATTACCTATAACATAATATTGATCTACTGGTTGCTCGATAGGCATCTATGCCATCCTTTAGTGGTTTGAATATTAAAAGTCTATTGAAGCATTTTCAGAGATAACTGAGAAGTGTTTTATTAGCAGTTGTTTCTCAGATAGATAACGATGCAAACTCACCGTTATCTTCTGACAAAAAACCGTTATCCTCCGTAATTGCCGCGATGATATTTGCAATCACATCAACGCCTTTATCATCATGATCTAAGGTTGGATTGTATTCGGTAATTTCAATGCCAAGTAATTGCTCTTTTGGCATTTCTTTAAAGCTCGATAACACTTCAGGTAGCAAAATCCCATCCTCAACTGGGGTACCTAGCGCTTCAATATACTGTGGATCCAAACCATCTAAATCAAAACTAATACCAAAAGAGATCTCTTTTGATTTGAAATGATTTATTGCCGAGTTAAAACAATAGTTAAAGCCAAGTGCATGAACATCTTCCATCATAAATACTTTAACACCCAGACTCTTCAAAATTGCTTGCTCTGGCTCTTCAAATGAGCGAATGCCGATTAAAACAATATTTTCAGGCTTGAGTTTAGGATTACCTGATAATATCTTTGTCATTTTATCATCACCATAACCCATTAATGCCGCCACTGGCATGCCATGCAAGTTTCCACTATGCGAGCTTTCAGTCGTATGCGCATCCATATGCGCATCTATCCAGATAAGTCCAAACTCACCCGCTGCAACATGTACGCCTGACCACGTACCTACAGCACAACTATGATCTCCACCTATAGTGATAAACTTATTACCTTGCTCAATCACATCTTTTGTTACATGAGCAAGTTCAGTTGAAAATGTATTTAATGCGTTAAGTGCTGAAAGACGTCTTTCGCCGCCTTCAAAATAAACTGTTTTTTGCCACAGCTTAGCTAATTGCAATTTACTCTTCACTTGATCAGGTGCTTTTTCACAGCCAACGATACCGGCGCAATTGCCAACACTAGCCCCTATAAAGCGATAACTAAACATTTGCATGCACCTCTTTGATTTGTAGCGCATTATTATCACCATGTTTATTTAATACGGAGAATAAATCCTTAGGATCTTTTAATGCCGGAATCATATTCATCGGCACGCCAATATTGTATTTTTCAGCCAATTGATATGTAAGCTTCAATGCCGAGAAATCTTCCAAAGCAAAACCAACAGAATCAAATACAGTAATTTCATCTTGGCTAACGCGTCCTTGCTTTTCATTTGAGATAAGCTGCCATAATTCAGCATAAACAACTTTCTTTGCTTCTTCTTCAGTGATGAAATGTTGAATCTCACCTTCAATAAACGATTGCTCAAAGAACTCAACCACTACTTTAGCGCGTGGTAATATTGCTTGATCTAGCTCAGTTTTTCCTGGACAATCACCACCTAAACCATTGATATGTACACCTTCTTTGATCCAGCTATTTTCAACCACAACAGCATGTGCTTTACAGGCAGTACACACCGTAATAATATCAGCGCCCTTGACAGCCTCTTCATTGCTAGCGCAAGGAATAAGTTCAAAGTCATAGGCTTGCATATTTTTCTCAAAACGACGCATCGCCTGTGGATCAATATCATGGTAACGAATCGTTTTAATATCACGCACAATGGCTGCTGCTAGCGCTTGAAAGTCACTTTGTGCACCTGTGCCGATTAACGCCAAAGTGTTGGCATCTTTTCGTGCTAAATAATCAGTGGCTAACGCCGAAGTTGCTGCTGTGCGTAAACCTGTTAACACCGTCATTTCTGAAATCAACAATGGATGACCGTCAGAGACTTTCGATAACTGCCCTGTCGCTACAATCGTTTGCTTATTCTGCAATGGATTCTTTGGGTGTCCATTGACATATTTATAGGCAAATAACTCTTTATCCGCTGTCGGCATTAATTCAATTACACCATCTGGCACATGAAATGCTGGGCGTGGTATTTTATCAAATTCCTGCCAACGTAAAAAATCACCTTTCAAGGTTGTCATTAGGTCAATTAAATACTGTCTTAATCCATGTTTATGTATAAGCTCCGCTAGCTTTTCAACTGAAATTACTTTGATCATTAAACTTCTCCTATCCCACATATTTTATATAAGATTATAAAACTTTATATTGAATATATTTTTAACAATATCACACGCATTTACCATAGATAAATAGATTGTGTTTTACTGTAGATTTGCAACAAGAGGTAATATAAATTTAATAATCAAAAATAGCAAATAGATTCATGCACAGATTTTTGAGCCCGCTATTAGGTATTTAAAGCTTAATCGGGCTCACTACATACGTACTGCGACTATCATCATCCTTGATAAGTAAACTCATTTGCGGGCTATCAAAATAAAAGTCAATGTGTTCTGAATCTAACACATCAACAATATTTAAAAGGTAATTTACGTTAAAACCAATTTCCATCGGTTGGTCACTATATTTTACTGCCATTTGATCTTGTGCTTCTTCATGCTCTGGATTATTTGCTGATAAAAGTAAAGCATTATCTTGAAGCTCTAAGCGTACGCCACGATACGTCTCATTCGATAAGATCGCTGTACGTAGTAATGCCTGTTTTAACTCAACACGATTAGCGACTAATAGCTTTGTATTATTCGGTGGAATCACTCTTGTATAATCAGGAAAACGCCCTTCAATAAGTTTTGATGTAAACTGAAAATCAGGCAGAATAATTCTGAAATAGTTTTTACCAATTTGCACTTCAATTTCAGCATCTTCAGGCGCTGATAACGTGCGCTCTAGCTCTTTAATCGCCTTGCTTGGCACAATAATTTGAACAGCATCTAGGAAAGTATCTTCTATTAACACTTCAGAGCTTGCCATGCGATGACCATCAGTCGCAACCGTGCGAAATCTATCGTTATTAACTTCCCATAACATGCCATTTAAAAAATAACGCACATCATTATTTGCCATGGCAAATTTTACACGCTTAATTGCTGAATTAAGCTGAGCATATGACAGCTTAAACATCGCTCGTCCTGTATCTTCATTCATCATAGGAAAGGATGAAGCCTTTAAGATTGACATAGTAAATTTACTGCGATTACATGCAACTAATACCCGATCATTTGCTTCTTCTGTTATTTTAACCGATGCGCCTTCTGGTAAATTACGTATGATATCATGAAGCTTTTTGGCAGGAATTGCGATACTAGCGTCATGTGATGCTTCTTCAATCTCAACATAACTGACAATTTCAGTCTCTAAATCAGAGGCCTTTAAGCGTAGCTTTCCCTCCTCAATAATAAATAATACTGAGCTTAGCACTGGTATCGTATGCTTTTTCTCAGCAATCGATACTAAGCCTTGTAATGGCTTTAATAATGCATCGCGAGAAAGTGTAAATTGTAACATCATATCTCCCCTGGGAATTAATGCGCTAATTTGCGCGATAAGTTTTGATAATCATCCTGTATATCAACATTATTGACAATCAGTTTCTTTATAGTCCTTACGGCATGTAAGACTGTGGTGTGATCTCTACCACCAAAAAAGCCACCAATTTCCGGCAAACTATGATTGGTAAACTCTTTAGCCAACGCCATTGCCATCTGCCTTGGACGCGCGACATCACGACTTTTTTGCTTTGATAATAAATCGGTAATTTTAATATTATAATAATCAGCAACAACACGCTGGATATTGTCTACTTTGACAATTTTATCCTGTATTGAAATAACATCTTTTAAGCATTCATAAGCAAGCTTCTCATCAATGGCTTTTTTATTAAACTGAGCATAGTTAAGTACACGCCTTAACGCACCTTCTAATTCTCGCACATTAGAGCGAATATGCTTTGCCATAAAAAGCGCCACATTTTGATCAATAGGTCGACCAAATTGACTTGATTTATGTAATAAAATCGCGCTTCGTGTTTCAAGATCAGGAATATCAATTGTTACAGTTAAGCCATAACCAAAACGTGAAACTAAACGTTCTTCAAGTTTAGGTATTTCCTTAGGATACTTATCGCAAGATAAGACAACTTGCTTACCATTTTCAAGCAAAGTATTAAATGTGTGGAAAAATTCCTCTTGAGAGCCTGCTTTACCCGCAATAAACTGGATATCATCAACGAGTAACACGTCAACAGAGCGATAAAAGTTTTGAAACTCATCACCTGAGTGTAAACGTACCGCATCAACATAATCTTTGACAAAGCGCTCAGATGTCACATATAGCACTTTCGCCTTTGGGTTATTATGTAATACATAATTACCAATAGCATGCATTAAATGTGTTTTACCTAACCCACTGCCCCCATAAATAAATAATGGATTATAAGCCAACCCTGGATTAATGGACACTTGCATCGCTGCAGCACGTGCTACTTCATTAGCTTTACCCACAACAAAATTATCAAAATTATATTCTTTTTTTAATGGTGAACCAAAATCAACACGTTTTTGATCTTTTGGCACAGATAGTGCTTCATCAAAACCATAGAGCTCGCTAGAAATACCCGCATTTTTATCCACTTCAAACTCATTTTGATCATCCATGGAATCATGATTTTCCAATAAACTATCAACAACCAGTGGTGCTGTTGTCACATTCTTATTAAAAAGATCAGTCTGTGGACCAACACTACTTTTTATCGTCGATACTTGCATTACTGTGTCTTGAACATCCACATTTTGGTTATCACTGCTTTTTTTCACTGAGAACTCAACAAGTAAATGAGTGTTTTCTTTGTATTTTTTTAAGGTATCCACAAGAAGCTGTTGATATTTGGTCTTTACCCAACCAAGAAAATAATTATTCGGTGCATAAATTGTGAATAAACTACCTTGATCATTTGTTTTCAAAGGCATTATCCATATTCTATATTCTTGTTCAGACAAGTTGTCTTTTAAATAATCCAAACATTGTGACCAAACATTCATACTTACAATGCATCCTATATATATAAAGGGTTTCTAGCAATTGTTTAGACCAGTAAATGTGCTAGAAAAAGTTTATGTTTTCAAATTATCTGTGGATTATATCAAAGCGTGCACAGCATGCAATGCTTGATATAAACAACTGTGGATAACTCTGTGGGTAATTATGTGAATTTCATGTTAATTATCTTGTGAATAAGCATGTGTGTAACTATGTTCATACCCCTTTGGATTTTTTTGTGGAAAAAAGATAAACATGAGGAAAGAATAAAGAATCCACATGAAAACCACAGTGGACTAACATAGATGTCCACAAAATCATACACAAGCAAAACCTTTATTCAAAAAGGCTTTAAAGATATTTATCCACAAATATCCACAAACCAATAACAGAAAAAACAAGGAAAAAGAAATTCTCTTTTAAACATAAAAGGAAAAAGAAGATAAAAAGAAAAGTGGATAAAAATAAAAAAAGGAAACATAAAATAAAATCATTTATAAACAGATATAATATCTTCCTGTCGTTAGTTGTGCATGTTTTATTAAATTTAAACTGGATGAAAAGGTAAGCTGTGAATTATTTCAAAATAATGATTGAAAAGAATGGTAAAAGTCTGAATAATGGCAACCGCTGGTTTGGTCCTCTTGCGACACTAGTTTATGAACCCCGTCAGGTCCGGAAGGAAGCAGCGGTAATAGATGATGTGTGTGCCGAGATGTAGGCTAAGCCAGTACTTAATTGTATTGATACAGATTATTATAATCCATAGTTGAAATAATACGTTTTTCATACTCGCCATCTTCAAGTTCAGAGTAATGAACTAAGGTTTTAATCAGATCTTTACCGGTTATTGGTTTATCTTCTTTGGTTAATTGTGAACGAAGTGTGCGAAACTCTTGAAAATTTGTACCTGTGTTTAACAGATTAAAATAAGATTGCACACTGTCTTTAGGTGATGGAAATACTTGCACTTCATTAATCGCACCTGCTGTACGTTGTTTAGGAACAATGCCACAACCTTTGGTAAAACAGTGCTGACCAAAATAGTTGTTACCATCAACGGCAAAACGAGAAGTACCCCAGCCTGTTTCAAGAGCTGCTTGAGCAAGTACCATGCTTGTCGGGATAGTATTAACTTTTATAAGTAGATCTTTAAGCATTTGAGTTAGAGCATTTTCGTCAAAATTAACTTTATATTGTTCACAGAATCTAGATAATTGATCTTGTTGAGTTTTAGAAAGCTTTTTGTTTTTATTAAGCATTGCAAGCATACTTTCTAATGCTTGTCGTTGGTTTAAGACATCTTGTTGTACTTGATGGATAAATGGCAACATATAATCAATGAATGCTTGTTTACGATCACTAACACTACTTATTGCTTGAAAGTCAGGTTTTTCCAAAGTCGTTTCTGTATTTTTAGAGCAGCTTGTTATAAAGCTTGCTAAGCTAATAGCCAGAAAGCCAGAGATTGATAGTCGTAATAACTCTTTTTTACTTATTTTAAGCATTATTAAGATCCTCTTTTTATTGTTATTTCTCTCTATAGTACGAACCTTTAGCATAGACTATAACTGCTAAGAAAGATTGTTTGTGTTGCTTTTTTTAGCAGAAATGATCTGCTAAAATGCGGACAAATTCATGTAAATAAAATACAAGGTAATATGATGACAACAGCCGTTGATATGGTTAGCGAATTAAATATAGAAACATTAAAAAATGAATCTATATGGCAATATTTCATTGAAATAACTCAAATTCCAAGACCGACATTTCATGAAGAAAAAATCAAAGCTTACTTATTAGAATGGGCGAAAAATAACAACTTTAAAACGAAGATTGATCAAGCAGATAATATCACAATTTATGTGCCGGCAACCAAAGGCTATGAATCACACAAACCAGTTGTTTTACAAGCACATAAAGATATGGTGTGTGAAAAAAACGAAGAAGTAACATTTGATTTTCTAAATGATAGTTTGCAGCTAGAGATTGTTGATGGCTGGCTTAAAGCAAAAGGTACAACATTGGGTGCTGATAACGGTATAGGCATTGCTGCTGCAATGGCAGCAGCAACTGATAAAGATATTAAACGTCCAGCACTTGAAATATTAATCACTGCTTCAGAAGAAAGAGGATTAATTGGCGCAAATAATTTAAGTAAAGACTTATTAACAGCCAATACGATGATCAACCTAGATACAGAAAGCTGGGGAGATATTTATGTTGGTTGTGCCGGATCACAATCAGCAACAATGACATTCAAAAATGAAACCATTGAGCAATCATCTTCACTTCAAAGTATTGAAATCATTGTCAATGGTCTTAAAGGTGGTCATTCAGGTTTAGATATTGATAAACCACGTATTAATGCGGCAAAATTTATGAGCATGATGCTTGATGATTTAGATCAAAAGCATTCATATAACATTAACGAAATCAAAGCAGGTAACCTACCAAATGCCATTCCACGTGAAGCTAAGGCTATTATTTCTTGTCAAGTTGAAGATGTAGCACAAATAAAAGAAACGTTAACGCATTACTATCATAATTGGTTTGCGATTTACCACAAAAATGAACCTAATTTTGCATTAACAATCAAAGAAGTAACAACGGCAAAAACGGCATTCAATGATGATTTAAAGCATCGTTTGTTAAATGTATTAACAAATATACATTCAGGTGTCTTAGCGATGAGCCCTGCGATGCCAAATTTAGTAGAAAGCTCAAATAATTTATCTTCGATTAAATTAAAAGATGACGATATTGTTATTACGATTTATACACGCAGTGATAATAATTTAGCGATCAACAATTTTATGCAATCGATTAAACGTATAGCAGCTCAAAATAACGCGATTTTTAATAAATCCCAACTATCCCCTGGCTGGAAGCCAGATATGAGCTCTAATGCGCTTAAAATTGCCAAAGAGAGCTACTTTGCCCTTTATTCTAAAGAAGCAAATATCAAAGCGATTCATGCCGGTTTAGAGTGCGGAGCTATTGTCGATAAATATCCACATATGGATATGGTTTCAATAGGACCATCAATTGAAGGTGCGCATTCGCCCGATGAAAAAGTAAAAATCGATACAGTCAGTGAATTTTATCAGCTATTGAAAGCAATGTTAGAGAGATTATAGAAAAGGAGTAAAGAGAGTAAGTGAAAGTCATCGTTGTGTAGGTGAGTCACTCTATGTGCTTGACGACATAAAGGTTATCTAAGGAGGGGAGGGAGGATGACGACCCACCTAACACATCCCTAGTATAGTAAAGGATTTTAAAAGTGTTAGTATTTTTATAAAAAAAGTGAAAATTTTTTCTTAAAATTATAAAAACCTTGGAAATATAAGGTTTTCCGTATCAAAATTATTGGCGTATTGAGAAAGGAGAGCGCAAAAACTTAACCATTAATACCTTGCAGCGTGCTGCTGCGGTACTTGGGTTAAGTGTTGATATTAGTTTTGTGTAATATACCAATATTACCATTCATCGTTATGGATTGCTGTTTTCAGGATAAATAACCGAATTTTTATGATCATCATTCCAAATTTCTTGCTCACTTAATGTTGTATCAATCAACTCAATAGGAGCGCCTTCCACTTCGATCATTGCAACTTTAAATCCTGCAAAAGGTTCATAGGGCGCCATGATAATTTTCTGATCTTTAATGGCTTCAGCGAGATCATTGACCTTAAAAGCAACATGAGTTTTGGTTTGAATCAGTGGATGCAAGGGACATCCTTCTTCAAAGCGGTGGTATTGGATACGAAAAGGATTATGTCCTTTAGTTGTGTACATTTTAAATGATGAGCTATAACGTTCATCAGGATGTTTTTCTGTTGTCGGGATACCCATATGGTGGTATTGATAGTTGATGTTAGTCATGCTAGAAAATGAGGTTGTCTAATTTTTAGCAAATAATAATACGTTGATCTAAACTTGTAAACTCAAGTTTTAAGGTATAAATAGGCTATGATCATATTACTGCCTACTTTGATTTTGTAAGCGTTGGCTGAGCGTAAGTCGAAGCCTCTATGAAGTATGATTTTCCCAAGCTTACCCTTCGACTTACGCTCAGGGTACGGTGAGCACTTATGGGTGAATATTTAGTCTTAGCCCATAAATAATTGCAAAATTGCCTCACGATCAATTTTACTTTGTGCATTAACAGGGATTTCATCACCATAGCGAAAGGATCTAGGTAGTAATATTTTCTCAAACCAATGACTTAAGAAGTGACGCAAAGTGTTATTGAATGCTAAGGTACTCAGGTGCTCTTTTTGTTGTTTACCTGATGGTGATAACACAATAAAAACACCAATATATTCGCGCGATTTTTCAAGTTTTAGTGCGTAACAATCATCAATCCAAGGATGATGCTTAAGTTTATCTTCAAGCTCTGTAAGTGATAAACGTTTGTCTTCAAGTTTTACAATCCGTCCTTTGCGACCTTGTAAAATAAATTGATTAGGCTTGATTAACTTAATGACGTCATCCGTATTGATAAATGGTTCAAGAAAAGAATCAGCATAAACGCGCAATGTCTGATCTTCATTTTGTGTAATTCGCACATCATTGAAGGATTGCCAAAGTGGATAATTCAGTTGTTGGCGCCAAGCAATAATACCTGTTTCACTACTACCTAATATCTCATTAACAGTTAACTTTAAATTATTAGTTAAACTCAGCGCTACTTCATTTTTTAATAAGCTCCCTGCGCTAAAACAAGTAATCTTAGAAAGGTCTTCTTCAAACGTTAAACGTGATAACAGAGCAGGGCTTGAGATAAAAATAAATTGGTGATTTATATCTCTTAATTGCGCTAATTCCTCACTTAATTCAATGCGCTGACTATAGATAGGTCGTCCTATTAAGGCGGGCCATAGAAAATAAAAAATAAACCCATAAAGATGTTGATGATGGACACTGCTAATAACCATGAGCTCTTTATCAAGCTTAAAGAAGTTACTTAAGATATTAACCTCATTGACTAAGTGCTGAAATTTCTTAATGATTTTTTTAGGTTTTCCTGTAGAGCCTGAAGTGAAAAAGATAATATCTGAGGTGAATAGACAGTCATCTATTTTATCCTCAAATAAATTATTAGCATTAAGATCAATTGGTTTGTTATTAAAACAAAAGCATTGTCGCTGTTCATCAAAATAAAGTATCGCAATATCTTCATTATTGCTAATATCCTCAAAAAAACCACTCGTATTATTAGGTGGCAAGATAATAGACTTGTTAGTAATTAAGGCACTAAAAAAACCAATATAAAAATGATAAATATTGTCACAATAGAGAATAATTGAAGTTGTCTTTTGTTGGCTTAAAAAATGCGCTAGTGAAAATATAATTTGTTTAATTTCACCAAGTTGTGTTGGGGAGTTGTTTTTTTTGCCATGGCAAAAAATGACTTTGTCATCGTCAAAGTGTCGAAATAATAAGTCTAAATAATCTTTCATTTTCTGTTTTTTCTTTTAACAAAAATGCGCACAACAAACTCACAAACAAAAAATGTACCAATCAATATATAAGAAATCAATCCATTATAAATGGTCCAAACATGTAATGAACTAAACAAAGCGCTATAGCAAGAAACTAAAGCGTTTAACAGAAAGAAAACACACCACGCAATGGTTACTTTACGCGTGTATGTACTGACAAAGGGCGGTAGTGGTTGACGTGATGTTTTTTTGGCGAATTGATAAATAATATTCTCTTTTGCAAATAATGAAACAATAAAAATACTTAAAAAAGCAAGATTCATGGCAACAGGGTAAAGTTTAATAAAGATGATATTATGCGATAACATTCCTAATAAACTGATAGCAATACCAATGCCTGAGAGGGTAAATAACGCATATTTAGGCATGATGCTATGATCGTTTTTGTGATTGAAAATCGCTCGTAAGCCAAAAAGGCAAAGGATAATTAAACTTAACCCTTGCACGGATAAAAACTGTATACCAAAAAAAATGACAAAGGGGTAAAGTAAAATGGCAATAGCGATGATAAGGGTAGTTAAGCTACGTAAGGACATTATTGATTGTTAATTTCTTGGTCAATGATTGTGACGATATCATTGACAGTTTTTACTGATTTAAATTCTTCAGGTTTAAACTGTTTATCAGTTTTACTTTGTAAATAAACAATAAGATCCACCGCATCAATGCTATCTAAGTCAAGATCTTCATATAAGCGTGCCTCAAGTGTTACATCTTGTGGATCAAGCTCAAAAAGCTCAGCAAATATTCCTTGAAGTTCCTGGAGAATTTGCGCTTTTGATGTACTCATTTTTTATCCCTTATTATTTTGTGTCTTTTGTGTCTTTTGTGTCTTTTGGGTCGCAATAAATTGCGCTAATGTTTTAACTGACTCAAAGTGCTTTTTCACATCATCAGTGTCTTCATTAAGCTCAATATTATATTTTTTCTTCAGCGCAACGCCAAGCTCCAGTGCATCGATAGAGTCTAATCCAAGCTCGTCACCAAATAATTGCATATCACTAGCAATATCTTCAGTAGTAATATCTTCTAAATTAAGCACGTCAATAATCAGTTCTTTTAATTCCAGTTCAAGTAGGGTGTTATTCATTAATCAATATGACCTTGTAATTGTTGTTGTAATATCTTCGTCAACCGTCTTGCGGCAACCGAAGGAAGTTGATTGCACTCATTTAAAATCGCTTGAGTATTAATAAGATCCTTAACTGTTAACGTGAAGATCGGTTTTGTCGCGGGTATTTTATACCATTTATCATTTTTTGCCAGTGTGCTGGGAATACAGCTTAAATGAATAATACGAATTGGTACCCCTGCGCGAATGGCAATCTGTGCTGCCCCTCTTTTTAATTGGATTGGCATATTGGGAATAGAGCGCGTGCCTTCAGGGAACATCAATAAGTTATTACCTGAGTTCAATGTTGCCTTGATATCACTAAATGTTTGCTCAGGATCGATGTTGGGAATATAACCTGCAGTGGAGATAACGCGTCGTATAAATCGATTTCTCCATAATTGCGCTTTAACGATGTTGTCACAAAAGGGCAGTTTAGAGACGATTGAGATGTAATCAATTAAAGTTGGATGGTTGGCAATGATTAATGTGCCTATAATACCCCAAGAAATTTAAACAGTATCTTTTGAAATCGAGTTCCGATATATTGTTGAAGGTAAAATGAATAGAGGGCGTATTTATGAGCACAAAAAGGACAAGTTACTCATCCGAGTTCAAGGTAAAAGTTGTGTTAGAATTATTGGCAAATGAGCTTACGTTAGCAGAACTCGCTAGCAAACATAATATAACAACAAAGAACATCCAAAACTGGAAAAAAATCTTCTTGGATAATGCAGTTATTGCTATGGAGCCAGCCAAGGCGGTTAAAGAGTACAAGACTGAAAATGATAAGCTTCAACACGAGGTAGACAAGTATGCTAAGAAAGTTGGTCAACTTACGATTGAAAGAGATTGGCTTGAGGGAAAGCTCGCAAGCTTGGACTTATCAACTAAAAAATCTATGGTGGAGTCCAAGCTAGAAAATATTTCCATAGTTAAGCAATGCCAATTACTGGGTATTAATCGAGGCACCTGCTATTACACGCCTAAAA
>NZ_VXKS01000024.1 GCF_008711525.1 Cysteiniphilum sp. JM-1 | reverse complement strand
CACTAAAGCCTGATTTAGCAGCGCAGCCAATCTGGGTGAGTTTATCTTCTTGTCTGAGTTTCATGTATAGCTTTACCTGTTCTGTTGTGACTCGTTTTCTTGCCATACCTTAATCTTAACTATCTGCAGCTTTATTGATTAAGGAATAGCCTACATGATTTAACCGGCAATTCTAGTTGTCGTGACCGGTAAAGCTAATTGTCACCTAATATTTTTATATCACCTTTGTGATAGTCTATGATTTCTCTAACAATCGCCAACCCCAAACCAGATGAACCTTTCATCGAAACCCCATATTGAAAAATCACACCTTTTAATTTTTCATCTATGCCAGGACCATTGTCAATAATCGTAAGTAATGCTTTATTCTGGACCGTCACTAAATTAAGTTGTACTGTATCTCCATGACTAAAGGCATTGTCAATCAAATTATTAAAGGCTCTTTTTAGCGCAGTTTGTTTGCCATATATTTGTATTCGTTTCCCGCTAAAATGGAATGTGATATTGCAATCAACAGACAAATAGTCTTTTTCAACTTCCGTCAGTAAACTAATCAAATCAAACAACTGATTATTTTCAGAGGTCAACCAATCGGTCTTCCCATATAAAATTAATGCTGAGCATATTTGTTTGATTTCATTAAAATCTTTTTCATCTTTTATACTAACCTCTCCTTTTTCGATCTCCATCCTTAAGCGAACTCGATTTAGTGGCCCTTGTATGTCATGCAAAGTGCTTGATAGTAATTTCGAGCGCGACTTAATAATTGATTCAATGTTTGTCGTTGAAGATATAACTTTTCGGTTTAAGTAGGATAAAAATTTGTTATGACTGCCATTTAGCTGAAGTAGTTGCTTATTCTCAAAGTTATTACTATAGCGGTATAGATAGTTGGCATAAAAAATACTATAGAAATAACTTCTGTATATCACAAAGATATAGATCAATATCAATGCGAGTATAAACAGCAAAGATATAAGCGGCAGCCATATGGTCACATTAACTGGCGAGTCTTTGCTAAAGAGAAAGGTTGCACCAATATTTTTATTGTATTGGAAAAAGAAACATTTTTCATTATCCAAGGCAAGTACTACATTATTAAATCCATCATCATCGCCACATAAACTCTCTTTTGTCAGGCCTATCTTTAGGCTATAATCCCCAACGCGAATGTTATTTTTTTGCAGTATTTCCACATGATCAATAAAATCTTGCTCAGATGATAAATTTTGCCCGAATCGTTTGACTCTTTCTGCTAATTCTGCAATTTGCTTTTTATTTTGTTCCGAAGGTAAATACTCAGTAAGAAAATAAATACCTAGGATCGATTGAATAATAATGGCAATCACAATAACTCCTAATGTAATACTAAGAATGGGCGTTTTGATTGCATGTTTTAGTGCGTAAAGCATATCATTCCTTTATGACATCCGAGTCAAAGCAATAACCCATGCCATGCCTTGTCTGAATGATTTCATCTTTTATAAACTTAGTCATTTTTTTACGCAAACCACTAACTTGTACATCTATTGATCGATCGTAAATATCATAGTCTTTGCCAAGTCTTTTGAGTAAGATTTCACGCGAAACTACTTTTTTAGGGTTTTCTAGAAATATGACCAGCAAATTGTACAATGTTTTTGTCAAGACTAATACTTCACCTGATTTTCCCACTAATATTTTTTTGCTCACATCAAGCACGCAACCTGAGAAAAAATACTTACAGCATTCACCTTTGGCAGCGTTGTTATTTTCATGCTGATTAAAGGGATTCTCATTACATAAATTCAACAGATTTTTTATTCTTGCATGAAGCTCTCTTATGTGAATTGGTTTAGTGACATAATCATTGATGCCAAGTTCTAGACAAATCACTTTATCAATAGGGTCAAGTAGAGCTGAAATAACGATTGTGGGGATCTTCTTCTGCATTATGATGCTTTTGTATACATCGGTTCCCATAAGGTTGGATTTCAGATTTAGATCCAAAAGCAACAGACTACAATTGCTAACCTCCTTTGCAAATCGCTGCAAAAATAATTCTGGCTTAGAAAAAGTCTCAACGGAGTAAAACTGCTCAAAATAGCTTTTTAGCAAATCAAGACATTCTTGGTCATCATCTAAAATAAATATGGCACTCATGTAGTTAGTAAGCTCCAGATTATATATGTATGTTTTTAAAAAAGACTTTATATGAAAGCATCCTTTTTTTCTATAGAAACAGAGTGTTTTTGTCATGTTATTCTAAACCTTTACAAAATATTTACAAATTGGAAAAAATATCCAAACATTCAACAGTCAAAATTTCTTTTGCTGATTTCTTTTTATCACAGCAAATTATCGATTAACAAGGAGACTACAAATGAAATTTAAAAGGAAAGTGATGCCCGTTATACTAGCATTAAGTAGCACGTTTGGCGGTGGTGAACTTTATGCTGCTTTGGAAACAGAGAAAGTAGGTGGTACGATTGTCTATAAAAACATCCATCTAGGAGCTGCCTATGACATTAAAACTAACAGCATACTATCAGGGGGAGATTTAAAAAGTGGGAAGCTTGTCTATATGCACTCATCTAATGATGATGACTTTACACCATTATGGATAGAGACCATGACAAGAACTGCAAGCTACACTGATCTGCAAGAAAGTAAGGCTGAAGAAAAAGGTTCCGTTAAAAACAACGCCAGTTTAAGTGCTGGTTTAAGCATTGGCTTTCATCAAGCACAATTACAAAGCGCATTTGAACAAAATAGCAAATCGCTTCAAGGCCAGCAATCCACTTCCTATAATGAAGGCTATTTATACACAAGAGAATATAAATTAAACATTCCACTGGTAGATAATATTATTAACATCAATGATAGCATTCGCGAGAATCTTAGGGAGGCCATGTTTACAGCAAATCCTGGGCTACGTAATGCGCTTAATAAGATTTCACAAGCACAATCAGAACTAAAACCTGTTTTGATTGCAGAATTCAAGCAAAAATATGGCACGCATTTTGTGAGTAGCGTAACCTATGCCGCTGGTGCCTTTGGGCAAGTGACAGCGACAGCAACAACCGATCAAAAAGAATCAGATTGGGCTTTGTCAGCTAGTGCCTCTTATAAGTATAATGGATTGATTAACTCTGGTTCTGTCAGTGCCTCATATGGTCATGCTGAGGCTGCATCGATCAAGCGATCAGATTACAAGATGTCTAGTAACACGGGGACATTTGGTAATGTTATTGGTGATGCTAGTGCACTTGCTAGCATAGAAAGCGAGATTAAGGCAAAAATTCAAGAAGTTATTGAAGGCACGTCAGATTATTTTAAGAATTCTTTTTCTCTAGAACATATTGAAGTAAAAGCCGCTACATTGCCAGATGCAATTGAATTTGATAATGCAGGACTGGAAAAGATTAAAGAAAAAACAGAAATGACAAATAAGCTTAAATTGTTGATTCAAGATAGTTATGCCAATGAGGATAGGCTATATAATATCATGCTCAGGCTGTATGAAAAATATAAAGAGAGCGACGCTGGCGTACCTGAAAAAGAATTTTTACAAACCCAAATCTTAAGAGATAGAGTTTCTGCTTTCATTGACAAATATAACAGTGAGTATGGAGACGTGACTCAGTATAATAAACTTACGGGTAGTTATAATGATCAGCTTAATTATATAATAGATATATCCGCATTGATTCCTAATAAGGATGGTAAAATTTTTAGCAACGATTTTGAGCTCTACCAAACCCAACGTAATGAATATAAAGAAAAAATAAATAACGATGAAAAAGCGCAAGCACAATCCAAAAAATTATATAACACGCCTTCGCTAGAGCAGTTTTTTGCTGAACAATCTAAACCAGCTGTCTTGACGTCATTAAATAATGATTTCGCACAAAATCCAATACTTACCTTATCTAATCAGGAAATTGATGAAATAAGAGCTAAAATTTTGACTTTACCGATCAAAGACTTTGATGAATTATTTAAAGCTTATCAGGATAAGCTCTATCATTATTTTAATATTGATCAGAGTCAACGCAAACAGTTACAACAATTAAAGTCTAATATGGCGCAAAATGCAGTACGAAGTGAAAGCATAAACCTCACCAGCAGCGATGATCCTTTGCCTGAAAGTGGACAGTTGGCAATCGACTTTAGTGTTACCCCTTGGGAATATTATTTTCCAGAACTCACCGTTGATCCAGAAGATTTAACGCAAAGTGCACGAGAGCTTGCCATTCAAAAATTGCGTGATACAGCAGCAGAATACATTAAGCTCACTTCGTTTATCAAATACAATAAAGATTATTTTGTGAGTTATGATGAGTATATTAACGATGAAAACGTGCTAGTTGATGGAGAACATCCTTATATAAATATGCAGAACCTATTTATTGACTTAAGTCATTATTTTGCGCAAACAGGCAGTTCAAACAAAGTACGAAATGGAGAGATCAATTTTAAAGGGAATAGCTATGACCTTAAGTCATTAAATGGAAATGAGGATGCAAATGAGAAAGGTATAGTGGATTTGATCACTGCTTTACAAACACATTTAATGGCGTTACCAACACGCAACAACCCTAAGTATACTAACTTTTATCAAACTTATGATGAGTTAAACACCAAAGGTTTACTCAATGGTAGTGGTGCAATTTTCTCTGCCACATCTTACTATGGCGATAATACTTATCTATTTGGAATCAAGGACTTTGCTAAAGGTAAAGTGTGGGAAGCTAGTCATATAGGACTCTTACCAAATCCTCCTTATAATAACGATGTAACACCACCAGATACTTATAAAAATACCACTTCATTGAAGATTAATACATTAAGTTTTTACGAAATTTATAAACTTTTTTCTAAAGATGAACAACCGTTTTATTATCAGATTTCTTACGCAATCGATAGGGATGGTAAGGTTTTTCTACGCCAATTGCCGGCAAGATATGGCAGTGTCACTCAAGAGATTGCCGCAGATCTTAAGCGCTCTCCCGTAAAATTTGAAGCCATCGAAGATCCAAGTGGATTAATGCCAAAATATCGACTAGTAATAGAATCTATGGATAATAATAAAACTATAGCTTTTTACAACTCTGTAAAAGATATCTATTCACTCTATTTACCCAAGACTCCTTCCCTTTACCATTACTGCTCCAAGCCTTTCCAGCAGTGGTACGCTATATATGATTGTCCTTCTTTGGATATAGTATCTGAATATCCTGTATTACTAGAGCTAAATAAATCAGCGAATAATCATATAGGATCAGAAATCATCATTGCTCCCATTACAAGAACTTTTTTTAACAATGCAATTCAAGAAGCACGATACATTACTTCCGATCAAACTGCGTATAATAATGTCTTGCATACACCTATGAGAATCTATTTTGATACTCAGTCACCATTCTAATTTTTTGTCTGGTAGTGATATTTGCCTCAAGCCTATAACTCTATAGGTTTGAGGTGAGAAGTTTAATATAAAATTTAAAAATAAAGGAAATATGATGGTTAAATATCTTTCTTTGTCTATATTACTCACAAATTCGCTCATCTCTTACGGGGTCACTGTTCAACCACTGAATCTAACGCCTGTTAAGCAAGAGCGAATTGGTAAACCAGGGCTTTACAAATTTGATCTATCAGATATTAGCCTTGAGGGGGAGTATGTGCTGAGCATCAATGGTAAGAATTATCCATTTTCATTTCCAGAAGCACTGACTGATGCCCATAGCATGCCACTATTTGTGCCCGTTGTCGAAATAGGAGATGATCACCTTTATAGCATTTCGACTTATGGGATTAATGTTTACTCTGGGGTCGTCCCTATTATCACCAATACAAAAACGGTAACTACAAGAAAGCATTACCAAATCACTAAGCTACACCTAAGTCGAACTAATAATTCACAACAAGCTGGAGCTAAAGAGATCTTTACAGATTATCTTTTGCAGATTCAAATTCACATAAATCATAACGCCTATTGGATAGATCCACGTGATAAAGATTTTGGCTGGTTATATCAACAGATATTCTATAATTTTCATGAAAATAGTAATCAACGACAGTTGATTACTAACTTGGCGAGCTCTCCTGCCCTAGTAATTGATTATGCTGATGAAACCTCAGGGAGAGTGATTCGCATTTATAGTAAAAAGGGTAATTTTAAACTTCAAGCTTTTGTTGAAACACACGAGGGATATAGGAATAAATTGAAATTCATAGAGTCTAATATTATTTAAATTCAAACCATAATCGTAAGGCTCTATATTTACAAAAAATTTACAATTCAAAAATAATTTTATAACAGCTTGAAATCATAATGCAAGCTCATCTACTGAAAGAGTAAACCCGATCATTTATAAATAATTTTTAACCATAATTAACTTAAAGTACTAAATTTAACTACAGCAAATTTATTATTACAAGTTCTAACAACACAAGGAGAAAATCATGCCTCACAAAAAATCATTAACCAAAAAACTCATTGCTGCTTCTACTTTTGCACTTATGTCAACTGGGGCTTATGCAGCTACTGCAAGTCTTTGCATTAATAACACCAGTGCTAATACATTGATATTTTCTGTTCTAGGCACAAAGGCCGATATCAAACTAAATCCTGCAGAAGCAGAATGTTTAGAGTTTGATAATAAAGCGGGTACTGTTGTCATTGTAAAGGATGAGACCAAAGAAGAAATCAACAATATTCTTTTAGGAGCAGATATTCAGAAGAAATCTTATAACGAAGATAAAAGTTTAGATTTATTTCATGATGCTTTTATCAGAACAGGAAATAACTATATCGATGTGAGCATTATGGATAAGGCAACACAGCTATCGATGAGTAAGTGGATGTCTCAGCTCAAAGATAGTACGCTTATTAGTGATATTACCCTGCCAGGGTCGCATGATGCAGGAATGAGCCAAGCGACAAGCTGCACTAGCGGCGTGGCAAGAAGCTGGGTTATCACCCAAACTAGTGATGTTGCTGATCAATTGCGCTCTGGTTCTCGCATTTTTGATGTACGAATTGAGACGAACACTTCTAATAAATTAGTGACGTTTCATAAGTCATTAAAAATAGGATGCCAAGGAGAAATAGTCGAAAATATTTTGAAAGACACGTCTCAGTTTCTATCGAGTCACAATAAAGAGTTCGTAGTATTGAGAATTAGTCACACAGAAGAAAGCTCAATGGACGCTTTTTTAAAGCTAGTTAACACCAAATATAAAAGCAAGCTTGCTAAAGTTACAAAACCTATCTGGGGCGGGCTTAAAGTGGGTGACGTCCGAGGAAAAATCATCATTATAGTAGACCCTGAGTACGCTGAATTAGTGAGTCACTATAAATTAGATCAATATATTGCATTAGGGAAAAAAGTTAAAGATCCCACCACCTATGACCCTAAGGATGGTGTTTATGGTAATCTTTTTGGTGGATATGCGAACACTCAAAATTTTGAGGAAATGTTTTATAAGCAACTTGAAAACATGGATAATCATCGACCTAAAGATTTAGGCTTCCAAGTAAGCTGGACTTTTACTGGACAAATTTTTGGAACAAAAGATATCAGGTATATTGCCAACAGCGTAAATGCTAGATTTGGTTCCTATTATCCTACGCTATTAGCTACTGTAGAAAATACTCCTCAGGTTGTTAACTTAGATTTTATTTCGCCTGCGTTGGTGTACTCTGTAGTAAAAAGACAACTGCCATAAATATAAAAATATCAATTAAAATCAAATAGGATGAAAATATGAAATTAAAAAATTTAATTATTACATTTGCTTTATCACTTGTTTATAGCAATGGGATGTCTGAAGACAAAAACATGGATATGTATAATGCTTGCAAATATAATGTTGGTATTAGAAGCAATTTCACAGATGATGAATTACCACTTTCAAGAGCTGCATATAATTTAGCAGCTTTTAATGATCCTTCGATTAAGACATGTAAAGATGCTAAAAAGGCTGATTTTGATAGCTTTCAAAAGTGGAAACAGAAAATTATAAGCTCCATTGAACTGATGAAATTATACGATGATTATACAGACAGAAGTCTGTACCTGATCGAATACTGTCAGCCACATGGAGATCCTGATCCATACTCTGATACATTTGCAAAGTGCAATATCACTGCGAAAACAAAGTTGATTAAAAACTTTGGGCCACTTAGTGATATAGATGCTGAGTTAGCTACTATACAAATTTTATATGCCTTAGAGGAATTACCAACAGATCGTTAATAAGTATTATTTTAGCTGACACTGTAATTTCAATATTTTCTGAGCCCCTTGGCTCTCCCACAAATTTTAATAAAAAGCGAGGTATCAATGCTTAATCGAAAAATATATATCTTTACCATTTTACTATCAATAGTATCAGTAAATATATTATCAGCAACTTGTAGAGCGAGTGTAAACAATAACAGACCAGCTAACATTCCTGGAGGGACATATATTCCATGCAATATCAACGGATGTCATCCAACGGCTGGCCATGCTGCTGGAGCCCTATCAGCCACGAGGCATCACGTATTGGATAAGGCGGTTTTAATTGAACGAATAAATAAAGCTTTTTCTGGTCATCCTAGAGGAAATGAATATAGAGATGGTGTAAATAAAATTATAGCAATTTTGGCTAATTCTGGTGCCCCACAGACTGTAATAGATGATTTCAGGGGTGGAAATGTAAACAACTGCAGCGCTTTAACCAATAGCTATTTAACATGGTTAACGCCCAATTTGATTTTGGGTCCAGCTCCCATGCTTCGTTCCTTCGATCCAGGAAATGATTTTGATGTTTGGGCTCATAAACTCGTTGCTGATGAGACTACTAAAAATGCATTGGAAGATATCTTTAATGACGACTCCCCCAATCAGCTTGCCGAATATTTCAGTCAGCTAGAAACTAGGTCCGCGCCTTATGGGTTTTCCAATACTCGATGGACGTTTGATAGCACACTGGGTCAGTATTGCCTTTCTAGCTCCTTTACTGGTGGTCACTGTCCAACTACTCATTGGTAGAGTTATATATAAATAAGGAAGGATTATGGCAAATCAATATAGTACTATAAGCTTTGCGGACAGCATAAAGGTCGTTTATCAAGTTGATGTAAATGAAGCTCTTGAGAAGATCAAAGCTTCGCAGTTAAGTTATCAAGAACTGGCAAACCAATTGGGCTTCAAGGAAAGTACAGTTAGGAAATGGTTTGCTAAATACAAAATTAAGCTAGTCCCATATAAAGTTAGCTGCAAATACCCCTCAATACATATCAAGCAAAGATTAAAAAAAGAAATAAATGCCGATAATTTTCTCTATAAACCATGGCACTAGAAAACTATCAATCAACGCATAAAAACCAACAAACGCACTGTGCATTAGGCAAGGTTGTCGTTATACTAGTTGGCAATTTGAGTTAGCAAAGTGCATACATGTCTTATCAGGTTTTAGCCCGTAAATATCGCCCTAAAAACTTCTCCGAAGTCGTTGGTCAACAACACGTTTTAAATAGCTTAATCCATGCATTGGATCAAAATCGTTTACATCACGCTTATCTTTTCACAGGAACTCGAGGCGTTGGTAAAACCTCTTTGGCACGCCTTCTGGCAAAATCGGTCAATTGTTTAAATGGTGTCTCCTCTCATCCTTGTGGACAATGTGAGCACTGTGTTGCGATTGAGCAAGGTCGTTTTGTTGATTTGATTGAGATTGATGCTGCATCACGCACTAAAGTTGAGGACACACGCGATATTCTTGATAATGTCCAATACATGCCAAGCCAAGGTAAATATAAAATTTATCTAATTGATGAAGTACATATGTTATCGCAACACAGCTTCAACGCACTTCTTAAGACACTTGAAGAGCCACCAGAGCACGTTAAGTTTCTGTTAGCAACAACTGATCCACATAAACTACCTATCACGATTTTATCACGCTGTTTGCAGTTTAACTTAAAGCACTTAAGTGAGACGCAAATTGAGCAAAAACTCGTTGAAATCCTTGGGCTTGAGGCAATTACTTTTGAGCAAAATGCATTAAAAATTATTGCTCACGCTGCTGATGGCAGTATGCGTGATGCACTGAGTTTAACTGATCAATCAATTGCTTATAGCAAAGGTGAGATTCTAACACATGCTGTGCAAACGATGCTTGGCATTGTTGATAAGGAAATGATTGATAAACTAGTGATTGCATTGTTAGAGGAAAATACTAACGCCATTATTAACTTTTCAGATGAGATTATTCTCGCGGGGAAATCACCACAGTCCGTATTAAACGCTCTGGCAGAATGCTTTTATTACGCAAGCCTTATTGGTTTTAGCTATCAAGGCTTATCAAGCATTCCATGCTCAGATGAAATTCTTAAAACCATATCAGAACATTACAGTAAAGATACATTGCAGCTTTATTACCAGCTAACAATCAAGGCTAAAGAAGATCTTCATCTGGCGCCAAACGCCCAATGTGGGTTAGGCATGGCATTATTACGCTTGTGTGCTTTTTCACTGGATTTGCTGCCTGTGTCACAAGCGGCAAACAAAACAGTACCGCTGACAAATACAAAGACAGCGCCAAGCCTAAATAAAAAACCTGATCTAAGCGCACTTAAAATAGCACTTGCAGCGCCAAGTGAATCTCATTCTGCTAGTCAAGCGCATAAACCCACTGTTATTGCGTCTGTTACCGATAAAGCTATCACACCAAGCCTTGTGACAGAAGGCAAAACGCTTAATGAACCAATCAAGTCAATGATTGCCGAAGAGCCTAAATCTGACACCAAGCATATGGCGGCCAAAAAAGCTGAAAAAGCCGAAACAATAGCAGACAATAATACAATTACCGCACCAAAGGCTGATGCAATTGTTAATGATACTAATTCGCTAATCAACAATAGTAAAATTGATTGGTACCACCTAAGTCAAAGCCTTGGACTTAAAGGCACAACATTACAAATTGTCTTGAACTCAAGCTTGCTTGATAACAGTGATAATATCTATACGTTACAAACTTCTGATTCGATTAAAGCGCTCATTACAACGAATGCGATTAAGAAAATTGAAGATGCCTTAAGTCTTAAACAAGGGCGTAATATTAAGGTTAATTTTAGCCATTTAAACCAAGATCAAGCACCAACTAAAGCAAATACTAATATCACATTAGCGCCAGCTGCTGAGCAAATGGCTAAGCAATCAACAGCAGATACTACTTCAGCAGTTACTGTTATATCACCAATTGATCATACCGTTGAAACATCAATTCCTCCTGTGGCAACACAAGTGACACCTGCACAGGTCATTCAACAACAAAAGGCACAAAAAATCGATGAAATTTACACCTCATTAAAAGCGAATCCTGAGATTAAAAACCTTGAACAGTTAGGATTTCAACTCGATAAAAGTAATATCAAACTTAAAAGCTAAATTTACAACTTTTTCCATTGAGAAGTGCCCTGCAAATAGACAGGCTGGACGATAGTTTGAGACTGGTGATCAAATTTAGACTGTTGATAATTATACAGAATCACTTCTTGCAACAAACTGACATCCGGACAGTAATCAATGGCATTAAGCTCAATATCCACATCATTGATCACCTCGCCAATAATAAATCCTAAGTTTTGCTCTTCAATCGCCTGATTAAATGCGGCAACTTTAAGGCATTTTTCTTGAATGATTTTCATGATCTTAAAATCTTTATCCCAGATATATTGCCCAAAATAAACATCTGACATACGCGCATCAAGCATGACAGTTATATGCTCCGCCTTATAGCGATGATAAGCACTCATTGCAATTGCTTGCATTGATGAGAAACCAACCACGGGGCAATCTAGTGTTAATGCCATTGCTTGAATAGCCGCTGCAGCTAAACGCACACCAACAAAGCTGCCAGGTCCCACACCATAAGCAAGTAAATTAATATCTCTTTTGTTTATACCTGATTGCATGACTAGCTCATCAATCATTGGTAAAAGCTGCTCATTATGCTTACGCGGAATATGACGCGTTACGCTAAAGCACTGTTTATCTTCTGTAAAGAGTGCTATCGAGCAATAAGCACTTGAGGTATCAATTGCCAGAATATTCATTACTCAACCGTTACTGATTTTGCTAAATTGCGCGGCTGATCAACATCTGTACCTTTTTGCACTGCCACGTGATAAGAGAAAAGCTGCAATGGAATGGTGAAAATAATCGGTGAGACAACCTCTGGCACACTCTCAATAATAAAAGTGTGCTTAGAATCAATATGTAGTGATTGACTAATCGCATGATCAACAAACACATAGAGCTTGCCACCACGTGCTTGCACTTCTTGCAAATTACTCTCAAGTTTCTCAAGTAACGTGTCATTAGGTGCAACCGCGACAATCGGCATATCTTTATCCACCAAAGCTAATGGACCGTGCTTAAGCTCACCTGCAGGATAGGCCTCAGCATGAATATAAGAGATCTCTTTGAGTTTAAGTGCTCCCTCTAATGCCACTGGATATTGCACACCACGACCTAAAAACAAGGTATGATGTTTCTCAACAAAGTCATAAGAAAGCTGCTCAATCTCAGCATCTAAAGCCAAGATATTTTTAGCAATTTCAGGTGCTTTTTTGAGTGATGCCAAAATATTTTTCTCAAGCGCTAAGCTCAACACTTTTCGTGACTTACCCAAGGCAACTGCAAGAAGCAGAAAACCAACTAACTGCGTGGTAAATGCTTTGGTTGAAGCGACCCCCATTTCAAGACCAGCTTGCGTCATAAACACCAAATCAGCTTCACGCACCATTGAGCTATTAGGCATATTACAGATACTCAATGTCTTCATAAACCCAAGCACTTTGGCTTGACGCAATGCTGCCAAGGTATCTGCGGTTTCTCCTGATTGCGATACCGTGATAAATAAACTATTTTTTGGCACCACACTCTGGCGATAACGAAACTCACTGGCAATCTCAACATCAACAGGAATTTGTGCATATTCCTCTATCCAGTATTTAGCGATCAATCCGGCGTGGAAACTGGTGCCACAAGCTACGATTTTAACATGCTCAACATCAGCAAAAAGTGATTTGGCTTCCAAGCCAAACTTCTCAATAATAATCTCATTATCCACACTAATACAATTAGCAAATGTATCGGCAATCACTTGCGGCTGCTCGAAGATTTCTTTTTGCATATAATGCTTATACTTACCCTTAGCGGCAGCATCTTGGGCTTGATCTAGCTCTTTAATATCTAAGACTTTTTTAATCCCTGCTTGATCATAGGCTTCCACTTTTTCACGTGTGACAAGTGCCATATCACCCTCATCAAGATAAGCAAAACGATTGGTAACAGGCAATAATGACAAAGTATCAGAAGAAATAAAATTCTCACCAATGCCGAAGCCTATTACAATAGGGGAGCCTGAACGCACCACAACGATACTGTACGGGTGATCCTCATGCATAACTGCCAGACCATACGCACCTTTGAGCTTCTTAATTACTGCCTGCACATTACTAATAAAGTCATGTTTAGTATTCCAATGATGCTCTAGCAAATGCGCGACCACCTCAGTATCTGTTTGTGATTGAAATGACACACCCTCTGCAATAAGCTGCTCCTTGAGGGACATATAGTTTTCAATAATACCATTATGTACAATCGCAATTTTACCTGACTGGCTGACATGTGGATGCGCGTTTTGCTCTGATGGTTCGCCATGCGTTGCCCAACGGGTATGTGCAATGCCAGTAGATCCTTTAAAGCCACTGTCTTTAGCCACTTTCTCTGCAAGCATCTGAACTTTACCCAGAGCACGTATACGCTCAATTTTGCCTTTATTATCTAATAACGCCACACCGGCTGAGTCATATCCACGATATTCAAGGCGCTTTAGCCCCTCAAGTAAAATCGCTAATACATTGCGCTCTGAAACCGCACCAACAATACCACACATAATTTTCTCGCTTTTTGTTTGTTGGGCGCATGCAATACGCCCCTACTTTCTTGATTTTTTTTGGGCGTATGCAATACGTCCCTAAATCATATTTGCTACTTTTTAACAGGGCGCTGCCAACCGGGGACAACTGTTTGCTTATTCATTCGATTAATCGTAAGTTTCCCTTCTGGTACATCTTTAGTAATCGTTGACCCTGCGGCGATATTAGCACCATCGCCAATACTTACAGGTGCAATCAACTGACAATCAGAGCCGACAAATACATCGTTACCAATTATCGTTTGATGCTTATTAGCTCCATCATAATTGCAGGTAATCACACCCGCACCAATATTGCAGTTATAACCTACCGTGCTATCGCCAATATACGTTAAATGATTGGCTTTACTGCCCTTGCCAATCGTTGACTTTTTAATCTCAACAAAATTACCAATATGCGCACCCTCATCCAACACACTCCCAGGACGAATACGCGCAAAAGGTCCAACAACAGCATTGGTTTTAATATCAGCACCATCAATAATCGTATTGGGTTTTATTTTAACGTTATCACCGATCACACAGTCTTTTAAGATACAATTAGCACCGATCACACAGTCTTCACCAATAACAACATTACCTTTGATTAATACATTAATATCCACCCATGTATCGGCCCCAATCTCAACAGAGCCCCTAACATCAAAACGGTTAGGATCGGCTAAAGAAACACCTTTTGCCATCACGCGCTCAGCCACCGCTTTTTGCCACATTCTTTCAAGATCTGCCAATTGCGCACGGGTATTAACGCCTAAAATCTCAAAGTTATGCGCTGGATGTGCGGCACGAATATTAACTTTATCGCGACAAGCAAAGGCAACAATATCGGTTAGATAATACTCTTTCTGTTTATTGTTATTTTCAATGGCAGGCAACCACTGATGTAGGTGTTTACCACTAACACAATAAATACCCGTATTAATTTCTTTAATTTGACGTTGAATATCTGAAGCATCCTTTTCTTCCACAATCGATTCAATTTCACCGAAGCGATTACGTAAAATCCGTCCAAGTCCCTGAGGATTATCAAGCTCAGCGGTCAAAATACCTAAGTCATCAGCACGTGTTACCTCAATCAAATGATTCAAGGTATCAAAAGACACTAAAGGTACATCACCATAAAGTATCAAGACTTTATCTTCTTTATCAATATAAGGTAAAGCTTGTAAAACAGCATGTCCTGTACCTAAACGATCAGTTTGCTCAACCCATGTGATTGTTTTATCCTCCAAAGAGGATTGCACCTGCTGCCCAAGATGTCCCTGCACCACGATAATATTATCTGCTTGCAGTGACTCCACCGTTTCAACAACGTGCTGTATTAAGGTTTTCCCTGCTAATGTTTGTAAGACTTTGGATTTTTTAGAACACATGCGAGAGCCTTGACCTGCCGCCAAGATCACTACTGATAATGCCATTTTGTCTCCTTATAAATATCTTCTTTTGCTTTTTTACTTTTTTACTTTTTTACTTTTTGCAAAACTGCTGCGCATTATATAACAGCATTAACAGGTTTTATAGGCTTCTTACATGATATTCAAAACTCTTTTAACCCTATACTTTCTTGATCATTGCTTGTTGGTACTGACAAATGGACTCATCGGCAGTCATTAGCATAATTCCCTCCACCATCGATTGGGCAATTAAAATACGATCAAGCGGGTCTTTATGAATCATTGGCAGCGTATTCACTTCAACGACATGTTCACTCAAAATAGGTAGCTCACTATAACCATTGTCTATTAACGCACGTCTTAACAAACGAGCATCAACTTGGAAATCATATGGTAAAATTACAAATCTAAATTATTACGTTTAAAGACGCGATCGGCGCGATAACTTGAGCGCACCATGGGGCCAGAAGCAACTTCAAGAAAGCCTTTTTCCAAACCAATTTGACGATAGTCGTCAAACTCTTTGGGTGTGACAAAGCGATCGATTGCTAAATGATGTTTTGTTGGCTGCATATACTGCCCTAGAGTCAAAATATCAACTTTGGCAGCACGCAAATCATCCATCGCTTTGAGCACTTGGTCATGCGTCTCCCCTAAACCTAACATTAAACTCGTTTTCGTTAAAATCTCAGGTTTTTGTGATTTGACATATTCAAGCACTTTAATCGTTTGCCAATAGCCAGCACGCGGGTCACGTACCTTAGTTGTCAAGCGCTCAATCGTTTCGACGTTTTGTGCAAAGACATCCACCTCTGTCGCGATAAGCTTATCAATCGACTTTGTGTCTCCTTGAAAATCCGGTGTTAAGGCTTCAACTTTAATCTCAGGAATAAGTGCTTTTATTTCATTAATGGTTTGCGCGTAATGTGCCGCCCCGCCATCTGATAGATCATCGCGATCTACTGACGTTAACACCACATATTGAAGCCCCATTAATTTAACACTTTCAGCAGCATTCTTAGGTTCATTGACATCTAACCAACCTTTGGGATTACCCGTATCAACCGAGCAAAACTTACATGCTCTTGTGCAGACACTTCCCATCAACATAATCGTGGCAGTGCCATGTGACCAACACTCATTGATATTAGGGCATTTTGCCTCTTCGCAAACGGTGGATAGCTTATGCTTTTTAGTTAATGACTTCACCTGCAGATATGTCTTTGTTGAATCTTGCTTTGCCACCTTTAACCAATCAGGCTTTTGAATACGGATCTCATTGATTTTCTTATCTTTAATACCGTCTTTAACTGCGGAAAATCCTTGCTCGGTTTGGTATTTTTTACCGCTTTCAACTTTTACTGGAATGTCGATTAACTTGCTCATATGAGTTATTTTGACTACTTTAAGCGCTTAAAACTTAAGACGCATCATGACAAAAAAAGACGCTTAAGACAATGTTATTTTAAAAGCTTTTTAGAGCAGGATATGCTACATTTTCACCATACTTTGTCTTAAGACCACTAAATAATGCTTAACTTTCTTGGAATCAAAAACTTTGCCATTATCAAAAACTCTGAAATCCATTTCAAATCGGGCATGACCACAATTACAGGCGAAACCGGCGCTGGAAAATCTATTTTATTAGATGCCCTTAATATCGTTCTTGGCGCGCGCGTTGATAAATCAGCATTAACTAATGATCAGGCGTGTGAAATCTCTGCTATTTTTGATATCAGCAAAATTCCTAATGCCAAAACGCTATTAAAAAGCTTTGAGCTCGCCGAAGACAATGAGTGTTTATTGCGTCGCGTGATTCAAAAAGATGGCAAAACACGTGCATTCATCAACGGCAGTTTAGTGACCTTGACACAGCTTAAACAATTAAGTGAGCAGTTAATTAGCATCTATGGTCAGAACGCTCATCACAGTTTATTAGATCCTGCCAACCAGCTAATACGCCTTGATACTTATGCAGGTTTAAGCGCTGAAATTGATGAAATTAGTACAATTTTTAAAAAATTATCTGAGATAAATTCACTCATTAGCGAAGAGCAAGAACGTATTGAAAAAGACAAAACGGCTTTAGCATTAATGCAATATCAATATGATGAACTGGTTCAATTAAATCTTGGCGCAGATGAACTAAATGACCTAGATCAAGAACACAAGTCACTGGCGAATGCCGAGGCACAAATTCAGACCATCGCCCAAGTTGTTGAATGCATCAATGATAATGAGCAAAGCCTATTAGGCACAATCGATAACCTAATACATCAATTAAGTACATATAGCGACAATTCAGCGTTTAAAAACATTTACAACCTACTAACAGAGTCTACAGTCTATTTAAAAGAAGCTGAACATGAGGCAAGGTACCTTTTAGATCATCTGGAGATTAACCCTGAAAAATTACAACAGATTGATCAGCGACTTAATGAGATCTATCAGCTAGCGCGTAAACACAAGGTTGACCCTAAACAGCTTTATCTGCATATTGCTGAGCTTGAGCAAAAAATTAATGCTCATGCGCAAAACGAGCAGAAACTTCTGCAATTAACTAAAGACAAATCACTTTTAGAAGAAACGTATCTAAGCAAAGCCAAAACACTAAGCAACAAACGTCAAGTAGCAAGCAAAGTATTCGCCAGTGAAATTGAACAATATGTTCGTCAACTAAATATTCCAAAAGGTGAGTTTTACGCACGTATTACTCAAGGTCAAACAAAGCATGCCAATGGCATTGATCACTGTGATTTTTTAATTAACTTTAACCCAGGACAACAACCTGCCCCCATTGATAAGGTCGCCTCAGGTGGTGAGCTAAGTCGTATTGGTCTTGCGATACATGTTGTATCCTCAAAAAAAATCGCCCCACCAACCATTATCTTTGACGAGGTTGATGTTGGCATTAGTGGCGGCACGGCTGAGATTGTGGGTAAACTCCTTAAGCAAGTCGCTAAAAACGCGCAAATCCTTTGTATTACCCATCAAGCACAAGTTTCTATTCAAGGTGACCAGCAATTACATATTAGCAAAAAGCATCTTGAACATGATACGATTTCAGAAGTGCTAGAGCTTAATAAAGAAGAGCGCATTAATGAAACGGCACGCATCATTGGTGGTGTTGATATTACCAATAAAACATTACAACATGCTAAAGAAATGTATGAGCTCTATCACAAGTAGTTAAACTTCAATCACCCCTCACCCGTGCAGCTTACGCTACACGAGCTTTCCCACAAGGGGTGAGGTAAGCATTAGCGTAACTTATTGATTCATTTTTATTAGCAATTATTTTCCTAGCCATTTTTTCCAGACAAATAATAAAGCGGCAAAGCTACGACATTCGATAAACTGCGGGTGCGTAATGAGTGCGTCAATATCTGATAATTTCCATGGCACAACTTCTAAATCTTCTGGTTCATCGCCTTGAGCAGTTTTGACTGAAAGACCTTCAGCGACGACTAATGAGATATGCTGTTTCATATAATTAGGCGACAAATAAACGTCTTTCAGATATGTATAATGCTTTGCGCTAAAGCCAGCTTCTTCCATTAGCTCCCGATCTGCTGCTTGATAGAGATCTTCCCCTTGGTCAATCGCCCCCTTTGGAAAACCTAAAGTATAATCCTCGACACCTGATGAATACTCTTTAATAAGCAAAACGGTATCATCATCAAGCATAGGGACGATTAATACAGCAGTATGCCCATCACTTTTAGGCGCAATACGTTCATAAGTACGTGTATTACCATTGCTAAACGTTAAATCAAGTGCTTCAACTTTGAATAAGCGTGATGCAAATAACTCTTTTTTACTGTTAATAACTGGTTTAGTAGCCATTACTAACCTCCTGCCAACGTTCAGGCGTGCCAACATCACACCAATTGGCATGATAAACCTCACCACTTATTGCTTTTTGCTCAATGAAAGACTGCCAAATGCTTGGCAGAGAAACCTTCTCTCCAACATAAACATTGGCAAACAGTGACTTCCTGCACACACTAATGCCCGTATAAGTATAGCTTTGCCCTATTTTATCGGTTTTATCGATAATATTGCTTTGACCATCCAAACAAAAATCACCCTTTAGATTATGTTTAGGGTTAGGCACTAGGATTAAATGCGCTAATGATTTCATGGCTTGACTATAGTGAATAAGATGCGAGAAATCATAATCAGTCATCACATCGGCATTAACCACAATAAAGGGATCACTAAGCCATGGTAGCGCTCGAGCAATACCGCCACCGGTATCATAGGCATCTAGAGGCTCATATAGATAGCAAATAGTTATCCCCCAAGGCTCGCCAAAACCAACCTCATCAACAATTAACTCAGCTAAATAAGCAACGTTAATCACAATATTGGTTACCCCTGCGCTAACAAGGCGCTCTATTTGCCACTCAATCAATGACTTGCCATTGACTTTAATCAGTGGTTTTGGTGTGTGATTGGTCATATCACCCATTCTGCGTCCACGCCCTGCTGCCAGTATCATTGCACTAACATCTTGCTTCATCTTTTGTGATCTCATTCCACTCTTTGTCATTGATACTTTATCTCGTATTAGATTTTGAAAAATTATCTCTTTCTGCATTCATAAACAACACTCTCGTCATTTTCATCTGGGGTAGCTGATTCGCTATTAAAACTAAAAATAATTCTCTTAGGTTGATCTTTGTCGAAATCAATTAATTTTGTTTCTTTTTCAAAAGTAATCTTATTCATCACCGTCCTCATCAGAATTAATTCTTTTCGACAACTCAGATTCAAGCTCTTCAATCGTTGGTAGTGATGTTTTAATATCATCAGGTAATGAATCTTCTAGGCGATATTCAGCAAGCCCTATTGGTTTTGTCATATCACGCAATGCATATTCTGCTAAAATACCCACCTTTGATCGACACAGAATTAAGCCAATAGATGGGTTATCACCAGAATGTTTTAATAAATCATCAACAGCAGATAAGTAAAAATTCATTTTGCCTGCATATTCTGGTTTAAACTGACCTGACTTAAGCTCTAAAACGACAAAGGAGCGCAGTTTTATATGGTAAAAAAGCATATCAATATAAAAATCCTGATCCTCAACCTGCAAGTGATATTGCCTTCCTAGAAATGCGAATCCTTCACCCAGCTCTAAAAGGAATTTTTCTATGTGCTTTACTAAACCTTTTTCGACTTCACGTTCTTGAGCTTTATCTCCTAGACTTAAAAAATCGAATAAATACGGGTTTTTTAATGTTGATTGTGCTAAGTCTGATTGAGGTAAGGGTAATTTTTTATCAAAATTGGTAACCGCCGTGCCTTTCCTTTTATGTAATTTGGTTTCTATTTGCATTGACAGTACGTTTCTAGACCAGCCGTTTTCAACTGTCTGATTTACATAGAAATTTATTTGATCTTTATCTAGTCCTGAGTACATAAGGAGTACGATGTGACCCCAAGGGATTTGGTCAACAGCTTGTTGACCAATTTCAGTTTGGCTAAATTCCTCTGCAAATTTACGCATATATTTAAGGTTCTGGGGACTAAAACCCTTCATATCTGGAAACTCTGCTCTTAAGTCCATTGATAGCTGATTAATAATCTTAGCTCCCCATCCTTCTTTTTCTTGCGACTGCAAAATAATATTGCCTATGTGATGATAAAGATTAATTAGCTCGTTGTTAACTTTAACAGCAGCCCTATATCTTGATGCAGTTACACGCGTTTTAAGCTCTAGAAACAATTTATTGTATTCTTGATCAATAATCATTTTTCCCATTATTTTTGCTCCAGATATAATTTCATACCTTCATGGCTGGCTTTAAATCCCAGCTTTTCATAAAATCTGAGAGCGTCTGGGCGTTCTTTATTGGTGGTTAGGTGTATTATATTCATATTATTTCGCTCATAAATTTTTCTTGTGAATTTCCCGCGGTCAAGCATAAGTAACGCTTACAATAATATAAAACCTAAACTCAAGTCATTAGCCAGCGCTTAGCTCATACCCGCAATATAAAGATAAATTGCAAAAAAATGCGCAATACTGCCAGCGAGTACAAATAAATGCCATAGAAAATGACAAAACTCAATTTTCTCATCAAGCATATAAAAAACCACGCCGCTGGTATAAAGCACACCACCTAAGATAATCCACATCAAGCACCCACCAGGCAATGCCTCAACGATTTGTACAATAAAACCAATCGCTGTCCAGCCCATGATGACGTAAAGTGCTGTTGATAACCAACCGTCGCCAAAAAACAGTACTTTATAGACAAATCCGGCAATTGCCGCACCCCATAAAAGCGCAAAAATAATCCAACCATAAACACCTGATAAAGCAATCAATGCAATCGGCGTATAGGTGCCAGCAATTAAGAAATAAATGTTTAAATGATCCACTTTGCGCAATACTTTTTTAAGTTTGGGCTTAGATACTCCATGGTAAATACTTGAAGCACCATACATTAAGATCAAGCTCACGCCAAATATTGTGACGGCAACCACATTAATGGTATGTCCTGTTGTTAGGGCTTTAACAATCAAGACAATAAGCGCCACAATACTAAATAATGCGCCGATAAAATGCGTCAGGGTATTTAAAAACTCCTCACGCCTTGAATAAAGTACCTTAGGTGCTGCATATACACCCACTTCACTGTTTAAACTGCCAGCTTCTTTCAATAACATATTTTTGATCTTCTTGGTTTTTTTAGTTTTTTTAGTTTTTTTGGTCTTTGGGGTCGATTTTTATTTTAAACGTTGCTATTTTGCGCCATATGTAGCGATTAATCAAAAGCTAATACCACATTTTATGCCTAAAAGATTTATTCTTGCATCTTCTTCACCCTACCGCTTGAACTTAATCAAGACACTTTTACCTAATGTCAAATCCTATGCGCCTGATATTGATGAGTCGATATTGCAAGGTGAACCACCGCAAGCGCTTGTTAAACGCCTAGCTAAAACCAAAGCACAAGCGATCTTACAAAGAGTCAAGCCAAATAACACGATCATTATTGCCAGTGATCAGGTTGGTGTTTTCAATGGAGAAATCATTACTAAAGCACATACAAAAGATCGTGCCTTTAGCCAACTTCAATCTTTCTCCGGACAGTGTGTTAAATTTATGACAAGCCTTTATCTTGTAGACACAGAAAGCCATCATGAATTTATTGATCACGCCCAGTTTAATGTTCATTTTAGAGACCTAAGTGCTCAGGAGATTCTTAATTACTTAGCACAAGAAGATGTTTTGAACTGTGCTGGAAGCTTTAAAGTTGAAGGTTTGGGCATCAGTTTATTTGAACGCCTTGAAGGTGATGATTTCAACAGTCTCATTGGTTTGCCACTTATTATGCTTAATAACGCATTGATTAATCACTTTAATATTAATCCTCTTAATTCCTTTTAATTTTTTTAATCTTTCCAATATTAGCGATAACCCTCTATACTTTGGAACAGTTGTTCGTTATGTTGGCGCCAAGGATGAAAAAAGAAAATAAGTCAAAAACTACTAAGATGAGCAAAGACAATGCAAAATTTTATGTAAGCGCTGAAACCCTTATATTAACAGGACAGTGGCGCTGGCAATCGCTTGATCAAAGTATCTTAGCAAAAATTAAAAACCTTAAAGAACACATTATGTGCATTGATGCACAGCAAATTGAAAAGCTAGATATCTCTGGTGCTTACTTTATCTATAAAATTCAACAACTTTTTTTAAAAGCTGCCATTAAAGTTACTCATACACAAAGAAGTTTAATTAATTTGGTTCATAAGAACTACACCAACTATGACAGTCGATTACAACCTTTAAATACCTATGAAAAGGTTTATCAAATTGGTGAGCAAACAACAAGCTATATTAAAGATAGTAAAAATCTCATCGCTTTTATTGGCGCCACAGTGATGAGTTATTTACAAGTGATTCGCACACCTTTTGCTACTCAATGGCGCTTATTATTAGATATCGTTATCCAAACGGGCGTCAAGGCCATTCCCATTGTCTCATTACTGTGCTTTTTGATCGGAATTGTATTGTGCTATCAAATTGGCTCACAGCTTAAAATTTATGGTGCTAATATTTTTGTCGTTGATCTTCTGGGTATTTCACTACTGCGTGAATTTGCACCTTTGATCACAGCGATTATTGTCGCAGGCAGATCTGCTTCCTCATATACTGCAGAGCTTGGTTCAATGAAAGTCCAGCAAGAAGTTGATGCCCTTAAAACTTTTGGTATTAGCCCGATTAAGCGTCTGATATTACCACGCATTATTGGCATGATGATCTCCCTTCCCCTACTCATCGTTATTGCTGATATTATCAGCTGTGTTGGCGGTATGATTATGGCAAAAACATCGCTTGGCATTAGCTTTTATGACTTTTTACAACGCTTCTCTACAGCAGTTTCATTTAATAACTATCTGACAGGGCTGATCAAAGCACCATTTTTTGCGATTATTATTGGTGCTGTTGGCTGCTATCGTGGCACTGTTGTTAAAAATAATTCGTTAAGCATCGGTCAAGAAACCACTAAAAGCGTCGTTTATGCGATCTTTTTAATTATTGTGACCGATGCACTATTTTCCATCTTATTTAGTGCGATAGGGATATAAGTGATGCCGGAAATAACAGAACAACCGATTATTGAAGTAAAAAACCTAGGCACTTGCTTTGATGGCGTCTGGGTACATAAAAATTTAAATCTGACAATTTATCCCCATCGCATTACCTCAATTATTGGAGGAAGTGGCTCCGGTAAAACAACATTAATCCGCGAAATATTGATGCTGCAGCCAGTCACTGAAGGCGAGATTTTTTTATTAGGGCAAAAAATTTCTGATCTATGTGATGATGAGATAAAACGCCGCCAGTTTGCAAGTCATATGGGCATGATGTTTCAAGGTGGTGCACTCTTTAGCGCCTTAACTGCACTTGAGAATGTCATGTTTCCTTTGCAAGAGTACACCAGTTTCAGCCGTGATATTGTCATTGATCTGGCACGCTTAAAACTTAAAATGGTTGGTTTATTCGAAGATGCTTATGCTAAATACCCCTCGCAATTAAGTGGCGGAATGCTTAAGCGCGTAGCACTTGCACGCACTTTAGCACTTGATCCTGAGATTATATTTCTTGATGAACCTTCAGCAGGTCTTGATCCACACTCCACTTATGAACTGGATCAATTGATTTTAAAATTAAAGCAGGATTTGAATCTCTCTATTATTATGATTACCCATGATTTAGAAAGTATCTGGCGCATTGTTGATGAAGTCGTCTATATTGATCAAAAGCGCATCCTTATTCATGATAGCGTTGAGAATGCTGCTAAAATGACACAATATGAAAACCTTAATAATTTCTTTAATGGTGCTAAAACCACTAAAGAAGAAAAAACAATACTAGGATCATAGCCATGAAAAACAATCGTTACTTTGTTGCAGGTTTGTTTATTATCATTACCACCATAGTGATGATCTTTATTGGATTTTGGCTTGCTTTTGGCTTAAAAGATATCAAATATGACACTTATATCGCACGCTTTAATGAGTCCGTGACGGGATTAAATGTCAATGCCGCAATTAATTACAATGGTGTTAATGTCGGCAAGGTCGAAAGCATTAATATCGACAAACAGAATCCCAGCATTGTCATTGTCGTTATGCAAATTCAACAAGGAATCCCCATTTACAATACAACCTATGCAAGCTTGGTGCCACAAGGGATTACCGGTCAAGTATTTATTACCTTATCTCTCTCAAGTGACCCAAATCAATACATTGTTAAACCTCAAGATGCGCCACCGTTTCCAGTGGTTAAAACCAAGCCTTCGTTTTTAACAAATATTGTTAACCAAATGAGCACGGTTGCTGAACAAGTCACTTTGATCTCAACACGTGTCGCTAAGATCATCAGTGATGACAATGTTCAAAAAATAAATCATATCGTTAGCAACGTTGAAGATATTTCTAACTCGCTTGCCACTAGTAGCCAAAATATTCATCAAAGTATTGAGTCATTAAACATCATATTAAAAAATGCTGCCAAAAGCTCTGCCGAGCTTGACCAGATTGCTCACAACATTAACCATGGTTCAAAAGCAGTTGCCCGCGCCTCTGAAGATGTCAGTAAAGCAATTACCAGCTTTAACAATCAAACCCTACAAGGGGTTAATAATATTTTATTACCTCAGCTTGCGCAAACGCTTAACAATATTAACGAAACATCCGTTCAGCTATCTGACCTATTAAAGAAAATAAATCAAAACCCATCTATCCTTGTGCGTGGTGAATTGCCAAGGAAGCCTGGCCCAGGAGAACAATAATGTATAGACCTACTCGACTTCTTAAAATATTAAGCATTGTAACAAGTGTTAGCATCATCACCAGCTGTGGTATTTTATCCCCAGTAAAAAGTCCTGAAGTTAAACAATATGAGATTATTGCACCAAACTTACAAATGACACGTAATGCCACCGGCACTGAATCAACAATTCAAAAAACTGAAAAACGATTTGATTTGACACTGTTTATCGCGCCTTTAACGGCAGATCAGCCATACAACTCAACCCAAATGTACTATCGTGAAAATAATTATGAATTGGCAAGCTACACACATAACTTATGGGCAGCTGATCCTGAGCAGATGCTTAGTAAAAATTTACTGCAAAGCCTGCAAGGCTATCAAAGTTTTAAGAATATCGTTTCGAGTAATTTTATTGGGTACGCTGATTATCGATTAACAGGTAACCTAAACCAACTCACTCAAGTCATCAAAGCCAATGAAAGCAATGTCATTCTATCTGTGAGCTTCACGCTAACAAATGCCAATAGTGGTCAAGCTGTTGCCATTAAGACATTTACTTTAAACAAATCAGCTGAGGCAAATGCCAAGAGCTTTGCTAACGCCACTAACGAGCTTGCTGCAGATTTATCTAAAGCACTGAACGATTGGCTTATCACTCAACCACTCTCAAATAACACGAGTAATTAAAGCATAAGAGCGATAAGTAGCTGATTGAATTAAAATTAAAATGAGATTTATCAGATAACTTTATTGCCATAAATGAAATTGCATGCTACCATCCGTTTATCTTTGTTTCTTCACCAAGAAACTTGCTTGCTAGATTTTAAAAATTAGCGTGGGGGCAATAACACTGGGGGCAGTGTTCGCGAATGACTATCAACATAGGAATGCTGATAGTCGTTTGTATTTTTATTTTGCGGTGCAATATAATACAGACTGCAAAACGATCAACAATCAATGCAAAAAAGATTAGATTACGATCATATTCACTTTTTTTACTGGTATTTAAGGTCTTTCTGCAACTTTTTGCTTGTTTAGACATTAATGATCGTTATACTCGAGTCATGAGTTCAGCGAATGAGATTGATCCCCAATCAATCTGCCGCGAAACTGCCCCTCCCCCAGTTAGCAAGCAACGGAATACACGGCAAGGATCAGCGTTGAACTCCAACCATTTTTTCATATTTTCAACATTTACCAAACCCTTATAAAACAACTAACTTCAAGCTTTTGCCAGTTTAGTTATAAAGGTTGTTTATAACTCATGTATAATGATCACTTCTTAATATAGTGAAAGACACGCATAATATGTCGACTTTAGATAGCGCACTACGCATTAAAACACCTAGCGAGACCCTTGCAGTCATTAAAGCTTATTTACCGCAAGCAAAGATTACCCGTCTGGCTAATTTAACTGATCTTGATGATAGCAAAATCCCTGTATACACCTCCATTCGCCCATTAGGTAAATCGTTATCAACCAGTCAAGGCAAGTCATTTTCACATGACGCTGCAAAAGTCAGCGCTTATATGGAAGCACTAGAGCTATACTTTGCTGAAGAAGTTAAGGCTGAGTTATATGACAAGCGATTTGAGCAAAACAATCACTTTATTTCACCCAATCAACTCTCTAGCAATATTGTTTACCAAGACGATAAAGAGCATAACTGGTGCCAAAGTAAAAGCTTTCTAAGCAATCAAAACTATTATGTTCCCTTTCAATTCATATCGATTGACTCGGGGCACCCCGATGTTGTGATTCAAGCCACGGACACCACAGGCATTGCATCAGGTAATAGTTATGATGAGGCTCTAGTGCACAGCTTACTGGAGTGCATTGAACGCAAAAGCACTGCTTTAAAGAATCAACAATTCAAACTTGATATTGAGCATATCTTTTATGACAAAATCGCCCTACTTCATCATGTTGAATTAAAGTATTATCCGAACCCTTATGGCATCCCCGTCATTGGTTGCTTAATCCAAAGCAAAGATAAAACAGCCAATCAAATGGTTTTCTCAGGCTATGGCGCACATCTTAACAAAGAGATAGCTCTTAATCGTGCACTGACTGAAGCCATCCAATCCAAAGTTACCACCATTGCCGGGTCTCGTGATGATTTATTTAAACATGCTTACGAAAAATCAAACCTTAAGCTTAACTCGGACGCTTATGAAATCAGCTTTAATGAAATCTCTGAGCATAACACCAACAGCATAACTGAGGCACTAGCGCTACTTAAGGACGCTCTTCACAAAGCCCAACAAGATGCGCTTATTCATGTTTACCACAGCGAGAAACTCACCTTTTTAAAATCCATTTTGGTCAAACAGGAGGTGCTTGATAATGCTTGATCTAACCAAACTTCAGATCGATATTTTTGCTGAGACAAGCATCACGCATGCTGAGATTAAAACGAACCTGCCACATGCACGCCTACACACTTCGGCAAAAACAGGCGATATATTGCGCGTCATTCCAGAGAGTAACATGATTATTCTTATTGATGGCAATTTTGATTTCACCAACTCAGTTTGGCATAAAGAAATCCTTTGTGCACTTGAGAAAGGGATTACCGTTATTGGTGCCTCATCAATGGGTGCTTTGCGTGCTGCTGAGCTTGATGTGTTTGGCATGATTGGCTTTGGCTTTGCCTATGAATGTTATAAAAACAATATCACCGATGATGATAGTGAGGTCGCAATAAACTACTATCGATTGGGTGATAACATGATACAAACGATTCCCAGCATTAATATTCGCGCAACCTGTGATGCTCTTATCAAAAATGAATTATGCACACAGCAAGCTGCTCATGAGCTTTTTAATAGTACACATAATATCTTTTATAAACGTCGCACTTGGCAGGCTTTACAAAGCACGTTAACCGCTGATGCCTTTAACCTGCTTAAAACGCATTATGTTAATGCAAAATATAACGATGCCTATCAGTGTATTACGCAATTAGCTGACATTATCAATAAGGCAAAAATACAAGAGATTACATCGTTTACAACGCCATCAACTATTCCACTTAACAAACTAAAACAAGACACCTTTTGCAGTGGTGAATTTGCCGCTCTTTTATTTGTTTTGCAAGAAATGCAGGAAATGCAGGATAAAGATTATCTTAAACATTCTGATTTAAAGGTTTCTCATGAAGCGCAAGAACTTCACAAGCTTACGCATTGGTCAATCAATATCTGTGAGTTTGCACTACGTCAATTAAAGCATACAGGCATCGCATTAACCGATCTTGGCTTTATGCGTTCACTTAATATCATTCGTTTAAACCTTGGACTGAATGATGGTGAGGTCTTTAAACAGTGGTGTATTGATAAAAAACTCGATATGAACCTTGTTGAAACCACCTTTAGAAACCTGTTACTCATCAAGCGTCTTGCCAATGCTTATGCTTGCGAGCATCAGCTTAATTATGGGTTTTAGGAAGTGGATTAGACGACTAAAGGATTGCAATGCCTGGTGTGTGGTTGTCTTGGTTTTTCTTAGCCGACTGCTTTAGGAAATTAGCTGTTTTATCTGGTAAATCAATATTCGTTAACGCAAGATCATAAAGGCTCGCGGTGAGTAAGCGTCCACCAGTCATCGTAAACGCTTTGTCTATCGCATTATGCATAATGGCTTTTATATCTTCAAAAATATAATCAACTGATATTTTATCTTCAGGCGTTGACATCATCGTATAAAAGGTTCGCGCCATACCCATATTGGCAAGGAAATCAGGCACCACTGCAAGTTTACCATCCAAGTATTGCGAGCAAAGCCCATAACAATATTCACTTTCAACAAACGGATGGTTTGCACCACATGCAATAAGCTCAAGTCCTGATTTTTGCATTTGATCAATGAAATTTTTATCAATAATATTAGATCCAGCTGCAGGGATTAATACATCAATATTCGCGGATACTAGTTGTTGGTTAAACTGTTGATGCGTCAGATTATCGGTTAATACATTAAGCACTCTGCGGCTTTTAACAACTTGATTAATTTCCTGCTCGCTTAACCCTTTATCACGAATCACCCCTGCATCTCGATCAGTCATAGCAATAATTAGAGCGCCTGCCTGATGCAAATAAAAAGCAGCAGCTGCACCTACATTGCCCGCACCTTGAATATAAATACGTTTATTCTGAATACTTTCATTGCGCGCATGATAATAAGCAATAGCCGTTTGCGCCACACCAAAACCTGTGACCATTTCAGCAAGTTTAATATCTGCCTGCCCCACTTTAACACTGGCATTTAGCAAATGCATATTGTGATAAGCTTCTTGCGTTCTAAAGTGATCCCCTTGACAAAAGGCATGAATAATTCCTTGCTGCGAGTTATCAATCCCCAAACCACGCAGCAAATGGTTAATCTTATGAATATCAGTATTTAAATCACTACCGGTGCCATAATACTCCGTCAATAGTGGGCGAATGGCTTCATACCAGCGCTCAAGAATCGCATATTTCTCAGGGTGATCTGGGTCGATACGAATACCTGTTTTAGCCCCGCCAATTGCCGGTCCTGATAGCGCAAATTTAATCTCCATGATTTTAGCTAATGTCGTCACCTCTTCTAAAGTAATGTGCTCATGCACGCGTGTGCCACCACCTGCGGCATTGCCACGCAACGAGTTAATCACTAAAAACCCACGTGCCGTAGATCGCTTGTCTTTCCACTGAAAAGTAATCTCTGGTTCCTGTTGTGAGAAATGCTGTAAACGATCAACCACACTATTTTGAAAATCCGTTAAATTCATTTTTATTCCCTTTATTCCTTTTGCTTTTTAAACTTTACTAAAATTTCCTTTTCTAACCGTAGGAGGCGTATTGCATACGCCCTTGTATCTATACACCCTCAGACATGTAGTAATAATGCAAAGATAAGTTAAACTTCAACTACCCCTCACCCGCGCAGCTTAAGCTGCACGAGCAATCCCACAAGGGGAGAGGTGCCAGGCATTGCAACTTATTCTTGATTCATTACATATTCAGCAATTAAACTAGCAGAGCATCAACTTTAGCGGCACAAATAAAATCATTTTCCGTCAAGCCATCAACGGCATGTGTTGTAAAATGCACCACACAACGATTGAAACTGACCTCTAGATCTGGGTGATGCCCTTCACTATTGGCAACCCATGCCACGGCATTGACAAATGCCATGGTTTTATAAAAGCCTTTAAATTCAAATATGCGTGTTATTTTCTTGCCACATACACTTAACTGCCATAATGGCAACTTCTGTAAGTAGCTTTGTGCTTCAACTTTTGTAAATGGTGTAAAGTCACCATACTCACAAACTTGGCATTTCTTATCTAGTAAATTTTCCATAACATTTCCTTAACCTTTCAAAAATCGTAGGGGCGTATTGCATACGCCCTCACATCAACTACCTAGCGCCTTTTACTCACTGGAGTTATTCAATCAACTCAAGTCCTTCATTTTCCAAAGGCTTTTCCTTTTTGGGAAACAGCGCTCTAAATTCAGGCAAGCTCTGCGATTTTTTAATTAAATCAATAAAATCGTCCTTTAGTACGTTATAAATACTCTCATAAGAGTGGACGATATAATAAACCGGTTGATAAATATCAATGCGATATGGCGTTCTTAATATATTTAAAGCATCAAATCGCTCATAACGCACCTTAGGGTCTTCCAACGCATAAACCGTCTCACCCATTGATGATAAAATCCCACCGCCATAACAACGCAATCCCTCTGGGGTATTAATCAAACCAAACTCAACAGTAAACCAATAAAAGCGCGCCAACAATCTTTGAACATCCGGTGTTTGCCCAACACCTAGTTCTCCATAACGCTGCATAAAGTCAGCATAAACCGGATGAGCCAACATTGGACAATGACCAAATAGCTCATGAAATATATCAGGCTCTTGTAAATATTTAAGCTCCTCTGGCATGCGAATAAAGGTTGCACACGGAAATTTACGCTCAGATAATAATTTAAAAAAGCGATCAAAGCCAATCAATGCAGGTACTGGCTCCACAGCCCACCCCGTGACCTTCTGCAGTTTTTCATTAACATCAGGGATCTGTGGAATACGATTAACTGGAAAATTAAGAAATTCCAAGCCCTTTAAATACTCATCACAAGCTCGCCCTTGAATAATCTTAAGTTGCGCTTCCATGAGTGTTTGCCACGTGTTGTTCTCTATCTCATCATAGACAACAAACCCACGATAATCTGGCTTTTTAGAAACATACTTGCTGTTTGTTTTCATGCTCATTCTCCCTTTGAGCGTTGTTGTTTGTAAGTGTAGCTGAAAATGGCACAATTTCGCCAGTCAGCTCGCCAAAACCGACTTTATACCCTTGTCCTTGGCAAAATCCTGCTATACGTGCAACGTCACCATCTTGTAAAAACACGCGCTTATCGCCATTTTTCAAGACAACTGGGTGCTTACCACCTTCGGTAATTTCTAAGAAACAGCCCAAGCTATCTTTTGTTTTGCCACTTATGGTTCCTGATGCCAAGATGTCTCCCGTCATCATCGGGCAACCATTGACACTGTGATGTGCTAGCTGCTGCATCATATCCCAATACATGTATTTATAATTGGTGGTTGAGATGACTTCATAATTTGGCTCTTTAGCGGGTTTAATCGATAATTGCAGCTCAACATCCACTGCCCAATGTTCTTTACGTTTAAGATAATTTAAGACTTCAGTCTCCTGTTTTGGTGATGGTACACGAAATGGCTCTAGCGCATCCAAGGTCACAACCCAAGCTGAAATAGAGGTAGCAAAATTTTTCGATAAAAAAGGTCCTAATGGCTGATATTCCCATTTTTGAATATCACGCGCACTCCAGTCATTGACCAATACCATACCGATTACATGTTCAGGCGCTCGATCAATAGTAACCGGTTGGCCATGTTGCGAAGGCATGCCAATAATCGCACCCATTTCCACCTCAACATCTAAGGCTTTAGATGGACTAAAGATCGGTGCTTCATCAGGATTTGGTTTAATTTGACCTTTTGGGCGCACGACTTCTGTGCCACTAACAACAACGCTTCCTGCTCGTCCATCATAGGCAACCGGTAAGTGTAACCAGTTGGGCAGTAATGGATTATCTTTATCACGAAACATCTTACCGACATTCTCAGCGTGCTCGCGTGAGGAATAAAAATCCGTAAAGCCTTTAACCTCAATCGGCAAATAAAGTGTGCAATCACTTTGCTTTATTAACACTTTATCTTTTAATGACTTGTTATCACGTAAGGTTGCTGTCTCGCTATTGAGTAAATCACTGATGATCTGTCTTAATTCACGCACCTTTTCGCGCCCATGTTGAAACAGATCATTTAAAGCGCTCATTTGTGCTAAGTCCACAGTAAACTCATGTAACAAGCCCTCGTTATAAGCTGCCTTTACATCTAAAATATATTGTCCAATTGCAACACCAATACGCTTTTTACTTTTATCTTCGCCCGTTTTGCTAAAAATGCCAAAAGGCAAATTTTGAATGGGAAAATGACAGTCTTTATCAACTGCAATAAATGATTTTAAGTTAGGGTTATTTGCTTTGATTGTTAACATTATTCAGTGACCTCTTTTGTAAAATTTGCTTTTAATGATGACCAGCAATTCAGATAATTCGGCTGACGCAGCTCACTCATTAATGCAAATTCGGTTAATTGCCATGGCAGGCGTGATTCAAACATAAATGCCATGGTGTTTTGATAACGTACAGGATTAAGTGTCATCTCTGATGCATGAGTAAATGTATCATAATCAGGACCATGCGCTGACATCGGATTATGTACACTGATACCTCCTGGCTGAAACCCTTCACCTTTAGAATCATAAACACCCGTTAATAATCCCATGCATTCGCTCATGATATTGCGATGATAATAAGGTGGTCTAAAGGTATCCTCGCCAACCACCCAGCGCGGTGGAAAAATGACAAAATCAACATTTGCCGTGCCGGTATTTAATGATGGCGCGGTAAGTACTGTAAAGATACTTGGATCGGCATGATCTTTAAGCACGGTATTCACAGGGCAAAATAAATCAAGGTCGTATTTATACGGATATAAATTGCCATGCCATGCAACGACATCTAAAGGGGAGTAGTTAATCTGACCTTGCCACAATCGCCCTTGATATTGGCAATATAATAAGGCGCTTTGTGTCTTATCCTCAAATGAGGCAACAGGGGTTAAGAAATGACGCTCTTCTGCTAAACCATTCGCACCTATAGGTCCTCGCTCTGGTAAATAAAACGTACTTGAATTAGATTCACAAATATAACCACGTGCGTGCTCATCAAGTAGTTCAACAGCATAACGTACACCGCGTGGAATAACGACCACCTCATGTGGTCTTGCCTCAATCACGCCATATTCTGTTTTGAAGCGCAAGCGCCCTTGTTGCAATACATACAGCCAATCACCATCCGCACTGTAAAAATAACGATTCTTCATCGATTGATTAATCGCATACAGGTGCACTGCTGCTGCCTCATTATACATCATGGTCACAAGCCCTTGTATGAGATCTGTTTTCTCATGTGGCGTAGCTAAAGCACTCCAACGCATCTGCTCAGGAGGCGTCAACACATCATCTTGATGGTAGTGATTACGCAATAAACTCTCTTTAATCAATGAAAATTTTGGGCTATGCAACACCGATGGGCGAATACGATATTGCCATGCTTTAAAATTTTGCGCGCGTGGCGCAGTAAACGCACTGTTATTGACTTGCTCAGCGTATAAGCCAAAGGGCGCTACTTGTGGTGAGTTACGATCTTTAGGTAATGCACCTTTAAGCGCTTCACTTGCAAAATAACTATGAAACCCTAGCTGATAATCCACCATTTTATTCATGCTCCTTTAGCATGACTTGCTCGGGTGAGGCATTGAAAAATGCTGGATGCTTCATGGCATGCTCATAGATTCTCTGAACCACAGGAAAAGCACTAATATCAACATTAAAACGCTTGGCATTAAACACTTGTGGAATAAGGCAGATATCTGCCAAGGTAATCTCATTACCAAAACAATACATGCCCGCCGTTTGCTGTAGAGTTTGCTCCAAGGCTGAAAAGCCTAATTGCACCCAATGTGCGTACCATTTATTAATATGTGCCTCATTTGCGGCAAACTCAGATTTCAAAAAATTAAGTGTGCCTGAGTTGTTCAGTGGATGAATATCACAAGCTATCGTCAAAGCAAAAGCTTTAACCTTAGCCTTTAATACAGGATCAATTGGGTAGATTGAATGCTTAGGATACTTATCTTCTAAATAATCAATCATCGCCAAAGATTGCGTGATAATGACATTACCATCTTGTAGCGCGGGCACGCGTGATTGCGGATTAATCGCTTTATAGGCGCTTGAGAATTGCTCGCCACCATGATTAATTAAGTGAATCTCTTTTGATTCATAACTTATTTTTTTAAGTTGCAAAGCAATGCGCACGCGAAAGCTTGCGGATGAACGAAAATAATCATATAAAATCATCTCATTTCCTTAAGTTTGGTTATTATGCAAATATTCTCCGGCATTTCTTGGATTCTCGGATCAAGTCCGAGAATGACAACAAATCGTCATATTCTGGCTTGCCCCGAATATCCATTAGTACTAAAAAAGTATTCGGCTACTTATTTATGCTCTTGCGTACTTAACACACCACGCTCGATTTGATCAAGCTCAATGGAGTCAAACAGGGCTTGGAAGTTACCCTCACCAAACCCATCATCCCCTTTACGTTGAATGATTTCAAAAAATACCGGACCAATCACAGTATTGGTGAAAATCTGCAATAAATAACCACCATCTTTAGTTGGTGCGCCATCGATTAAAATACGATTTTTGTGCATGCGCTCAACGGACTCGGGATGATACGGCAGGCGTTCATGCGTCTTGATGTAATAGCTATCAGGCGTATGCATAAACTCAACACCTGAATCTTTGAGCTTTTCGACCGTTGCAAAGATATCCTGACTTTCCAAAGCAATATGCTGAATCCCTTCACCATTAAATTCACGTAAAAACTCTTCGATTTGCGAATGATCATCGGCAGATTCATTGATTGGAATTTTAATTTTCAAGCACGGACTCGTCATCGCGCGACTCAGCAATCCCGTGAGTTTACCCTCGATATCAAAGTAACGAATTTGGCGAAAGTTAAATAGATCAATATAGTAATTTGCCCATTTATCCATATTGCCGCGAAAGACATTATGTGTCAGATGATCGATATATAATAAGCCACACTCATTGTCTTGCATCTGAGCTTTCGCATCAGGAATCATCTCAAACAACCCACTGTCAATAATTGACGAATAATCCGTCAAATAAAGCTTTGTGTCAGCAATACCATGGATGACCTCGATACTTTGACCATGCCAATCATCCGTATTGTGTTTTTTCAATTTGGCACCTTTTTTAATGCAGTGAGCTAAGGCATGCTCAACATTTTCAACCACAAAGCCCATACCACATGCGCCCGATTGATGCGTTTCTTTAAACGCTTTAGCAAAACCTTGTGATTCATTGTTCAACAAAAAGAAAATATCATTTTGTTGCCATAGTTCAATGGTTTTAGTTTTATGCTGTCCAACCAAAGTGAAACCCAAAAGGCTAAATAAATCACGCATTTTTTGCGGCGTTGTGCTGACAAATTCCAAGAAACTAAATCCACGTGTTCCCGCTGGATTTGTCGTTATATCCATTTTACTCATTCCAATCTCCTTGCTGCTGCAACACCCATCATCAAATAATTGAAGGTGGGCATAGACATAATGAAAAATCAATACAAAACGGAATACTCCAGATAGTAACTCACTGAATTATGTTAAGTATATACAGGAAGCACCCCGTTTAAGTGGCGTTAACATAGCATAGCTTGGCTGGGTTTGCATCCAGATCACAACGGAAAAGGTGAAAAAATATTGAAATTATTTTAAAGAGGAAATTATTCTACAAACTAGAAGAAGAGTTACTTTGCGTACTCTGGCTTCAACTAACGCTCAGCCAACGCTTCCGTGGGGGCGTATGGCATACGCCCACGTATTGCATATGCCCTATGTCTTAACAATTATCTTTTATCTTCTTTGATTTCAAGCTTCTTACCAGCTACCCACACTTTCTTTAAATGCTCGATAACATTCTTCGGGGTATCGCTTGGTAAATCAACGGTACTGAATTGATCAAATAATTTGATATGTCCAATATTACGGCTATTAATACCCGCTTCGTTGGCGATAGCACCAACGATATTGCGCGGCTCAACACCATCACTACGACCCACTTCGATGCGATAAGTAGTCATATCCATATCTGGTGAGCGACGCGATCCTCTATCACGATCACCACGTCCGCCACGCTCATCACGACGTTGTGAAAATCTGCTATCACGATCATTTCTACGACCATCACGATCACCACGTCCGCCACGCTCTGAGCGATCAAAACGATCAGATCTTTCTGACCTTCTTGACTCTTGAACCTGAATTTCTTTAACAAAAAGCTTTTTGTCGCCTTGCGCTAAAAAGGCAAGTGCTGCCACCATATCATCGGCTTCAGCACCATATTCAGTCGCAAATTCTTGCATTAACTCTTTAAACTTACTTAAGTCCTTATGACGGATAATCTCAGCTGTTTCATGCTTAAAGCGCGTAACACGCTTTTCAGTAATTTCTTTAGCACTTGGTAACTGCATCTCTTCCAAAGTATGACGAATAACACGCTCAAGCATACGTAGTTGACGCAAATCTCTGGTGTAAATCAATGAAATTGCATCACCCTCACGTCCAGCACGCCCCGTGCGACCAATACGGTGTACATATGCTTCATTATCTTGTGGTAAATCATAGTTAATCACGTGACTAATACGCTCGACATCCAAACCACGTGCCACAACATCTGTTGCCACAAGAATATTAATTTTAGAGGCTTTCAACTGGTCAATTATATATTCACGTTGGTTTTGTTGCATATCACCATTAATCGCTGCAGCCAAGTGACCACGCGCTTTTAAGCCATCAGCTACTTCGATGGTTGATGTTTTGGTTTTAACAAACACCATTACACCATCGGTATCTTCAACTTCTAATACGCGATCAAGCGCATCTAATTTAGATAAACCTTTGACCACTAAAAAGCGTTGATGAATTGTCTTAGCGGTTGCTGCTTTTGTTTTGATCTGTACTTTACATGGTTCACGTAGATATTCATTAACAATATCCAACACATCACGCGGCATGGTTGCTGAGAACAGCAAACGCTGACATGCTTCCGGCGTGTGTGACAATACCCATTTAACATCATCAATAAAGCCCATACGTAACATTTCATCCGCTTCATCTAATACTAATGCTTTTAATGCATCTAGCTTTAATGTGCCCTTACGCATGTGATCCATTACACGACCTGCGGTACCAACGACAACCTGCACACCACGACGTAATGCCTGAATTTGACGACCATATTCTTGACCACCATAAATAGAAGCAACTTCAAGCTTGGCAATATTTTTAGAAAAAGATTCAAATGCTTCAGCCACTTGGATCGCAAGCTCACGTGTTGGGGTTAACACCAATACTTGTGGCATACGTTCTTTGCCAGATAAATCCATGTTATTTAGAAGTGGCAATGCAAATGCTGCGGTTTTACCGGTTCCAGTTTGCGCTTGTCCTAATACATCACGACCTTGCAATACAAAAGGAATCGTATTTGCTTGGATCGGTGTGGGTGTTTGGTAACCCATTGCTTCAATAGCTGACAATATCTTGTCGTTTAAGCCCAAATTATGAAAGCTTAATTCTTGAGATTCATTATTCTCGGTACTCATAGTGATTTAAAACCCAAAAGTTATGATACCCATCACTGCCCCTTCTGCGTTTTAAACGACTACAAACGATACGCGACGAGTATGTTGTTGATAAATTCAAGGCGACATTGTACCTGAATAAACAAAAAGGTACAGAACTATTTAAAGTTAATTTGGTTAAAATAAATCCAAGCATTTCTTTTAACTAGTTAACTAAATATGTCTTTAAAAATTTTAAGAGCATTAGAAAAAATTTGATCTGAAGTTGTTTTCCTAGCGTAAAGGAAAAAAGGCTGAGCATCTATGTCTTCCAATTTAAAAAAACGTAACTTATCCGACTGAAGATAATCCTCTAAAACGCCACCTGGAATATCATGCATTGGTATAATGCCCCAACCTTCTAGCGTGAACAATCCACGAAGGAAAATATGAAAGTTATTACAGGTTAAAACAGTGTTAAAACTTAGGTTATTACTCAATGAAAATCGTTTTACCATCTGCTTCGCACCATCATAATCAAATGCAATAAACGGTGCTTTTTTAGCTAAATTTTGCAAGCTAGCTCCCGCCCATCGAGGGTGGTACAAACAAACAAAATGATAAAAACCTAAAAGCCCCTCTTTAAACTGATTTCTAACCTGGTAAGATGAATAAGGGGAAATTACATAGTCAAGAGAGTTATTTTCTAATTCCTGCAACAGCTTGTCCAATGATGCAAACTTTAAGTCCATGCTGACATACTGCTGGTTTTTTATCACATCCATGGCATCAATGAGCTTAGTTAAAACACTTTCAATACTCCCAACCCTAAAGTGCAATTCCGTATTTTTTTTGCGCCTTAGCATGGTAAATGTCTGAGCAAACATCTGACATAATCGCAACGTATCTAAGCCTAAATTTGTTAGTGAAAACTTCCCTTGAGATACAAATAAATCTCCTCCTTGGAATTTTGCAAGCTTCTTAAGATGGTATTGCACGGTAGACCATTCGATATCCAGACGTCTTAAGATTTCATTTTTATCACCCTGACATGCACAGAATTCCATATAAATATTCATCGAGTCAATTTGAGGTAACTGCTCTAAAATCTGCAATTTTTTTTCTATGCTATTCATATTATTACCTTATAAACCATAACAATCATGCACTAACTGATAGATATTATTATAGACATTTTGTTCAAGGTCTGACTGGCAAACCATATAATAATCAACTGCCACCAAATCTAGCTTCTTGATATGCGTATATTGAGCTATTTTTTGTTTAAAATGCTTAAGCCCATCAGGAATAGCAAAAACTGTCCAAGCATTACTTTGCTCACATAGCATAAGCGCTTGATACTTATCTGCTACAGTCGCTATACATTCGAGAGACTCTTTAAATAATGTGGCTATTTCTCTTTGAAAAGGTTTCCTACAATAATACTTGATGTATGGATAGTTTTCTGCAATATCCTCGAGTGCTAACGTATCAATATCAATACATTTTGAAGCAACAAGATAGTAATCTGCCTTGCATATTTTCACCTGTTTAAACCTTTGAGCTGTCCTAATATAAGGCGTGACCACAAAGTCAAATTTACTGCCCTCGAGTCCATCAAAAATATCCTTATCAGCAAACATTGGGTGAAACTCAATATTTAGCTTATCTTTTCTGTTATTATTGCACACTACAAAATCCACCAATGAGTCATGTAATACGCAAGCAGTCAAAACTTTAGGCTCAGCTTTAGTAAAATGTTTTGTTAAGCTATCCAGTTTTATAAAACGATTGACTTGCTCAAACAAAATCTTGCCATCTTCAGTTAGTGCAACCCCTGAATTGTAACGTTGCAGCAATTCAACACTTAATTCTCTTTCAAGCTCTGAAATATGATAACTTATAGAAGATTGCGACATCCCAAGATGCTTTGCGGTTAATGTCATACTCTTATAGTAGACCAATGCATAAAAGCTTCTTAGCCATTTTATTGAAACTGCTGACTTTAACATGATTATTTCTAAATACTCATTCTATTATCCTTATCACAGAGTCACTTTAGACCAAGTTCCCGCAAAAATAAACAGTCACGCTCTGTACACGATGATTTTTGTCGAGTAGACATCTCTGTTTCTCCTGTAACTACCCAGCAGGTTAGATTTTGATAAACAGTAATTTTTGGAAATTTTTCCAGATTTGATATTTTCATTTGCAAATAAATATGGCGTAATTTGATCGATGGATATGAAACTAGAAAAAATGATTCAAGAGCTATTGGCTAGAATCGACACGCTTGAGCGTGAAAATGCTCGATTAAAAGA
>NZ_VXKS01000023.1 GCF_008711525.1 Cysteiniphilum sp. JM-1 | reverse complement strand
CACTAAAGCCTGATTTAGCAGCGCAGCCAATCTGGGTGAGTTTATCTTCTTGTCTGAGTTTCATGTATAGCTTTACCTGTTCTGTTGTGACTCGTTTTCTTGCCATACCTTAATCTTAATTATCTGCAGCTTTATTGATTAAGGAATAGCCTACATGATTCAACCGGCAATTCTAGTTGTCGTGATCGGTAAAGCTAATTGTCACCTAATACTCTATATCGTCGGTCTATTTACCGGTATCACCGCGCTAATCGGGCTAATCATGGCGTATGTCAAAAGAAATGAACATGATGTATCACCCGCTCTTAAAACTCATTTTGATTTTCAGATTAAAACCTTCTGGTATGGTCTGATTTATCTGATCTTATCGATTGTTTTAGCTTTTATTATCGTTGGCTATCTTCTGTATATCTGGTGGGTAATTTGGCTTGTCGTGCGCACCATTAAAGGCTTTATGGCATTAGATAGTGACAAAGCAGTCACTGGCAAAGATGGATTTTGGGGATTAGGCGAGTTTAACCTTAGCATCTCAAAATAAGTTAGGGCGTAACCATTTCTCAGCTTCTGATATACTCATACCTTTGCGCTTAGCGTAATCTTGGAGTTGGTCTTCAGCAATTTTACCCACACCAAAATATTTACTCTCAGGATGGGCAAAATAAAGCCCACTAACGCTTGCCGCAGGTGTTACTGCCATCGACTCAGTCAAATGCATCCCCATTTCAGGCGCGTTTAATAACTTAAACAGCGTTTCTTTTTCAGTGTGATCTGGACAAGCAGGATAGCCAAATGCTGGACGAATGCCACGATATTTACCTTTGATTAATGCCTCATTATCAAAAGACTCATCTGTAGCATACCCCCAAAACTCTTTGCGAATGCGCTCATGTAAATGCTCAGCAAAGCTCTCAGCCAAGCGATCTGCTAATACTTTAAACATAATCGCATTATACTGATCATGATTTTTCTCAAATGCTTTAAGTTGATCAGATGTTTCAATCCCTGTGGTGACAGCAAACGCACCAATATAGTCATCGATATTAAGGTCTTTTGGCGCGATATAATCGCTTAGTGCAACAAACGCCTTATTCGGATTACCCGTTTGCTGCCGCAATGTCTGAAATTTTGCTAAGGTTGAACCGTTTATATCATACACTTCAATATCATTACTAACACTATTGGCATGATACAAGCCATAGACTGCATTAGCTTTAAGCCACTTCTCATTAATAATCTGCTTTAACATCTCTTTAGCATCACTAAAAAGCTTCTGCGCTTCTTGCCCTTTGTGCGGATCATGTAAAATTTTAGGATAACTGCCTTTTAGCTCCCACGCATGAAAAAATGGACTCCAGTCAATCCGCTCAACAAGCTTTTGCAATGGATAATCCGTTAATACAAATCGCCCTAACTGCTTAGGCTTTTGGATCGTCTGTTGATCAAACACCAATTTCAAGTTTTGATTATTGCATTTTTCATAGGCATAAATCTCACGCGCTTGTTTGCTCTTTTGGTAATGCGCAACCAGATGCTCATATTCAGTCTTGATCTTCTGATAGTAACTCTCTTTATTATCGCCTAAAAGATTTGCCATCGTTGACACTGCGCGCGATGCATCCAATACATGCACCGTTGGCAAGTCATGTTTTGGTAATATCTTCATCGCAGTATGAATCTTTGACGTGGTCGCACCACCAATCAAAAGGGGCAAATGAACATTTTGTGCTTTCATCTCACTGGCAACCGTAATCATCTCATCAAGCGATGGTGTAATAAGCCCGCTTAACCCAATCATATCGGCATTTTCTTTTTTTGCAGTTTCAATGATTTTCTGATAGGGCGTCATTACACCTAAATCAATCACTTCATAGTTATTACACTGAAGCACCACTCCCACAATATTCTTACCGATATCATGCACATCGCCTTTGACTGTCGCTAGCACAATTTTGCCTTTAGCTTTTTGTGCTTGGGATTTCTCCTCTTGCAAAAATGGCTCAAGATAAGCAACTGCCTGCTTCATGACACGTGCTGATTTGACCACTTGTGGCAGAAACATCTTACCCGAGCCAAACAAATCACCAACAGTATCCATCCCCTGCATCAAAGGACCTTCAATCACACTTAGGGGATTACCAAGCTCGACTCTTGCCGCTTCAGTATCTTCGATAATATATTGATTAATACCCTTCACTAAGGCATAGCTTAAACGCTCAGTCATCGGCTGCTTGCGCCAAGAAAGATCTTCTTTTTTATCCGTTTTTGTGCCCGATAAGGTTTGCGCATATTCAACAAGCTCATCAGCCGCTGCTTTACGTGTGTTTAAAATCACCTCTTCAATGAGCTGTTTAAGTTTGGGATCAATATCTTCATAAATCGTAATTTGTCCAGCGTTGACAATTCCCATATCCATGCCTGCTTTAATCGCGTGATATAAAAAGATCGAGTGAATAGCCTCACGCACCAGATTATTGCCACGAAAAGAAAACGAGACATTACTAACCCCTCCTGAAATGCGCGCATGAGGGCAGAGCTTTTTAATCTCTCTTGTTGCTTCAATAAAATCAATACCATAACTGTGATGCGCCTCAATACCTGTGGCAACAGCAAAGATATTCGGATCAAAAATAATATCCTCGGTCGGAAATCCAATCTTCTCAACCAAAAGATCATATGCTCGTTGACAAATATCAACCCGCTTCTGTAAAGTATCCGCTTGCCCTTGTTCATCAAACGCCATCACAACAATCGCGGCACCATAACGAAGCGCAAGCTTAGCATGCTTGATAAATTCGTCTTCTCCTTCTTTAAGGCTAATGGAGTTAATGACACCCTTGCCTTGAATTTGTTGCAAACCCGTTTCAATCACCTCCCATTTTGAGGAGTCAATCATCATCGGTACTTTGGAAATATCAGGTTCAGTGGCAATAAGCTTTAAAAAACGCTCCATACAAGCTCGTGCATCTAGCATGCCATCATCCATATTGACATCAACGATTTGCGCGCCATTTTCAACTTGCTCTTGTGCGACATGAAGGGCTGCTTCAAAGTCTTGATCACGAATGAGTTTGGCAAACTTTAATGAGCCTGAGACATTGGTGCGCTCACCGATATTGATAAAGTTACTCTCTGGTGTCACCACTAAGCTTTCTAAACCTGATAAACAGAGTGTTTTGGCTTTTGGTTTAATCGCTCTTGGCGCCACATTTTCAATAAGCTTTGCCATCGCCTCAATATGCTCAGGTGTCGTGCCACAGCACCCACCTAGAATATTAACCAGATGGTGCTCAACAAATGGTTTAAGTTTATCTGCCATAATTTCAGGGGTTTCATCATAACCACCAAAAGCATTAGGCAATCCTGCATTTGGATGCATGCTAACAAATCCCTCGGCAGTCTTTGCCAGAGCCTCAATATGCGGATATAAATCATCAGCACCCAAAGCACAATTAAGCCCAATCGATAAGGCTTTAGCATGTTTTAAACTATAGTAGAAAGCATCAACCGTTTGCCCTGATAAGGTGCGCCCACTTTGATCGGTAATCGTTCCTGACAACATCACAGGCATCGATATATTATGCTTTTCAAAATAATCTTCAATCGCATAAATCGCCGCTTTAGCATTTAGGGTATCAAAGATCGTCTCAACCAAGATAATATCAGCACCCCCATCGATTACGCCACGCAAGTTCTCTTGATAAGCGCTCACCAATTGCATAAAAGTAATGTTTCTAAATCCGGGATCACTGACATCTGGTGAGATGGATAAGGTACGATTTGTGGGACCTAACACGCCAGCAACAAAGCGCGGCTTATCTGTTGTCGTGTATTTTTGTGTCGCCCTTTTAGCGATTTCGGCACCGGCTTTGGCAATCGCATAGACATGACCTTCAAGCGCGTAATCCGCCATAGAAATAGATGTACTATTAAAGGTATTGGTTTCGATAATATCAGCACCAGCTGCCAAGTACTTTTCATGAATCGCTTGAATAATTTCAGGTTGCGTTAAGTTCAATAAGTCATTATTGCCCTTTTGCTCTGATACCACTTCCTTAAACATTCGCCCTCTATAGTCCATTTCAGTTAAATCATAGGCTTGAATCATCGTGCCCATCGCACCATCAAGAAGTAAAATACGCGTTTTCAATAACGATTGTAACTGCTCGTAAGTAGACATAAATAAAGGTTCTTTGCTTAAGTAATAGGTAATCAATAAAAGTAACACGATTGTTTAGGGATGAGTAGGCTATTTTGCCCAGATTTTTTATAAATCATTTCCTGATTACCCACTCCAGGCATGGCAGCTAACTTTTATCTAGACACTTATAAATAAGCTCTGAGAATTCAGGACAACGCAGATAGCCATAAGACTTATGCGGATTATGATGGTATTTACCAAGCTTTTTATTAAAAATCCCATAATCACTAAACACTAGTTGATCAACTACTTGCACACCTTGATGGTTAGGACCATAAAGTGGTCCCAATTTCAGCCGATAACATGCCACATCACGTGGATCAGAGAAATTATACCAAGACTGCACAGCACTTGGCGTGCGTGGCTTATTCCTAAAATGACCATCTGTAAGTTCTAAAAAAGGATGTTTATAGGTAATCGCATAAGTTAAGGGCGACCCCATAGTGATAAAGCATTTAATGTTAATATCAGGCAAGAATGAACGGATATTACGTAACACATCATAGCAAATAATTGATCCCATCGAATGCCCGATAACAATAATTTCTTTACTCTCTTTAGCATGAACGCTTAACGCATCAATCAATTCACGCATCAAAATTTTGCGCAATGGTCTTTTTTGCCCTTTGCGATCATAAATCTCAACCTCGTCATTATAGTAATACGCCATATCGCGAAAGAGTTTATTGGCTGCCCAAAAAGATACTGGGTCATACTGCTGAATTAGGTTAACGCATTTGCGTACTGCATTTTGCCCAAGCAAACCCATTCTTTTGATTAATGAGTCCGCATAACGTGGGAAATTTTCTTTTTCCAAATAATAGTAAGGCTCATCATCGTATAACTCATCAAAATAATACGCCTCATCATTATGCAGTGGATATTTATGCAAAAGATCCGCCCAATAGACCATTTGAAAATTTATACCTTCATCATAACCACAGGTTTTTTCAAGTCCTTCTTCAATAGCCGACTTCCACCATGTTTGGATGACTTCTTTGGCATTTTTATTTAACAGCCCATGCACACCTAATATAATTTTATCCATAATTTATGATGACTACCTGTTTATTGTTCTTATGCTAACGGATATCTATACCGCCGATAAACCACATGATCAAAGTCTAATATACGTAAATAAAAACACAAATAAAACAGGCAAATGAGAAGGCATTATCTATGGATATATAATATCAGTAAGTAAACTATGCCAACGAGTCTGACTTCAACCACGCATTTAGGCGCTCGTAAATTGATTCCGCAGAGATTGCCACCTCGCATGGCGCGAAAACATCTTTGGTAATCGGACAAACTTTCTTTAAACACGGTGAACAAGTTAACTTCGATGATACATGGGTTACTTGTTTACCAATAGCACCTGTTAGCTTGGCAGATGTCGAGCCATACATGCCAATTACAGGCGCATTACAAGCTGCTGCCAAATGCGATAATCCGGTGTCAACAGACACAACGGCGTCACTTTGACTAAAAAGCTCCGCTAATTGCGTTAAGCTCATTTTATCAAGAACCACTGCATTTTGATGATTCTGTGCGATCTCATGCGCTTGACGCTTTTCATCATCATTGCCCCATGGTAAGAGCACTTTAATACCGTCATCGACTAATAACCTCGTTAGTTGCTGCCAATGCGCGAGCGACCAGTGTTTACTCGACCACGTTGTGGCATGTAAAAAAATCACTTGCTTATATGCGTTTTGTTTATGCCATTGATAAGAAATACCATAGTCAATTTCATCTGAAGCCGTATAGTTAAATACTTTGGCAAACAGTTCTTTAACTCGCAAAATCGCGTGGCTCCCTTTGGCTACAGCAATTTTATGCTGATAAAAAAAGCTTGCGGCAGGTTCTCGTGCTGAGAGTTTATCTAAGCCATATTTGACACCTTTAGCACCCTTGGTAATCCAAGCACTTTTCAACAGTCCTTGCGCATCGATAATATAATCATAACGCTTTGATTTTAATTTCTTTTTAAACGCACGAATTTCAGCAAAGTATTTAAATATATTCTTACGCCATTTACGCACTTCTACTTCAAGCACTTCATTAACCGCTTGATGCCACTTAGGGATCTCGGCAAAAGCCTTTTCAACCACCCAGTCAAACTCAATCTCAGGCATTTGCTTTTTAGCTTCTGTTAACGCTGGTAGCGTATGCAGCACATCACCTAGAGATGATGTTTTCACAATTAAACATCTTTTCATTAACTTTTATAAATCATCATCTGTTTTATTATTGACGCCAACATTCTAATGATTTTTAAACGACAATGCTATGGGCACAAGTTAAAACGTTTTGTTAAAATAGCCATTAAAAGTCGTCACTCTATCATGTACAATACTCAGCATTGATATTTTTAGATAACTACGCCATGTCGACTGAAAGCACGCACACACCAATGATGCAGCAATATTTAACGATTAAATCTCAATACCCTGAGACGCTTTTATTTTATCGCATGGGTGATTTTTATGAGTTATTTTATGACGATGCGCACAAAGCCGCTAAACTTCTGGATATCAGCCTTACAACACGCGGCAAGTCCAATGGTGAGCCCATTGCTATGGCAGGTGTACCTTATCACGCTGCTGAGAATTATCTATCACGCTTGGTCAAACAAGGCTTAAGTGTAGCTATTTGTGAGCAAGTGGGTGATGTTAATAACAAAGGTCCTGTCGCACGTGAAGTTGTGCGTGTTATTACTCCAGCAACTGTCGCTGAAGAAAGCTTTACCGATAGTCACGATAGCAATATTCTAATGGCAGTTTTTGAGAGTAAAACACGTATAGGCATTGCCTATTTGGAGTTTACTCAAGGTGAGCTTAAAGTACTTGAAATCAAACGTGAGGATAATACACTTCACGATCAGGCGCATCGCTTAAGAGCCAAAGAGTTACTGACTTGTGAATCAAGTTCCGATGAAATTCAACCTAATCTGAGAAATGAACAAATCTCTATCCAAAAGCGTCCCGAGTGGGAATTTCAATTAATGGGTGCTAAAAAATTAATTCAACAGTATTTTGGTCAAAATGCCTTAACTGATGAGCTCAATAAAAAACCTTTAGCAATATCAGCCGCTGGCGCTTTACTTAATTATCTGGAGAATACGCAAAAAGCAGCACCGAAACATCTACATAGCATCGCCATCGAATCTGATGAGAGTTTATTAAATATTGATGCCTCAAGTCGACGTAACCTTGAGCTTGAAACAAGCCTCTCAGGCAAAGGCAATCACACACTTTTTGCAATTATCAATAAGTGTCAAACAGCGCTTGGTAATCGCCTATTAAAGCAATGGTTTAAATCGCCAACAAAAGATCATCATATTTTGAATAGCCGCCAAGATGCAATACAAGATTTAATCAATCAAGCTGCAATTGATGATATTCAACATTTGCTTAAGCAAACGCAAGATATCGAGCGCATTGCCTCACGTATTGCTTTAAATAGTGCCAAGCCAAAAGACTTAATTGCCCTCAGACACACTCTAAGTATTTTACCTGATCTCAAAGCAACAATTGAAAACAATCAGCATGATCCATTGCTTATCACACATGCCAAGCATTTAACACTATTACCGCAAATTCTGATACTTTTAAATGCATCTTTAGTTGATGAACCACCGATCACCATTCGCGATGGCGGTGTAATAAAGGAAGGTTTTGATGCACATCTTGATGAATTGCGAAACATAAGTCAGCATGCAGGTGATTATTTAATTCAACTGGAACAACAAGAGCGTGAACGCACGGGAATAAACACGTTAAAGGTTAGCTTTAATAAAGTGCATGGTTACTATATTGAAATATCCAAGGCGCATAAAGTAGAGCTGCCAGTTGATTACACGCGCCGACAAACACTCAAAAATGCTGAGCGTTACATCACACCTGAACTTAAATCCTTTGAAGATAAGATTCTAAGCAGTGCGGAAAAAGCACTCGCCTATGAGAAAAGTCTATATCAGGATATTTTGGAGCAGATTCTTGTGGTGTACCAAGATCTGCAACAAACGGCAAAAGCAATTGCTGAGATTGACGCTTTAACGAATTTAGCAGAGCGTGCGATCACCTTAAAATTAAATCGCCCCCAATTATTAAGAGATAAGATGTTGGACATCCAAGATGGACGACATCTAGTCATTGAAGCTTTATCTAAATCGCCCTTTATTGCCAATAGTAATCGCTTGGATCAGAAAAAGCACTTACAAATTATTACAGGTCCTAACATGGGCGGGAAATCAACCTATATGCGTCAGATTGCACATATTGTATTTCTTGCACATTTAGGGTCTTTCGTTCCCGCGCAAAGTGCATTAATTGGTGATATTGATGCGATTTATACACGTATTGGTGCATCTGATGATATCAGCTCTGGGCGCTCAACTTTTATGGTGGAGATGACAGAATGCGCGCATATTTTGCGTCATGCAACGGATAAGAGTCTTGTGCTAATGGATGAGATTGGACGTGGCACCAGTACGTTTGATGGCTTAGCACTGGCAATGGCATGCGCTGAAAAGCTGTTAAAAATCGAAGCTTATACACTTTTTGCCACACATTATTTTGAACTGACTCACTTAGCTGCACAATACCCTACTTTAGAGAATATCCACTTTGAGGCAACAGAATATAAAGATACGATTATTTTCCTACATCAAGCCAAACCAGGTGCTGCGCTTAAAAGCTACGGCATTCAAGTGGCAAAATTAGCAGGCGTGCCCCATGATGTATTAAAGAATGCCAAAAAGATTCTATCGCGACTGGAGATGCGTGATAGCGATCCTTACGCACCTATTCAGCAGAGTTTGGATTTCAGTTTCACAGCTCACCATGACCATAATGACAAACATGATAATGACATGGCACATGATTATGAATTGGTGATTGAAAAACTTAAAGCACTCGATCCTAATAAACTCACTCCAATTGAAGCAATGACCACACTATTTGATCTTAAATCAGCGCTTGAAACTGCAGAGAAACAACTGGTTTAAATTCGTTATATTTTATCGGCTAAGACTATATATTCAGCGATAAGTGCTAACCCGTACTCTGAGCATTAGTCAAAGCCATATGTCCTCTCTCTCCCTTCGACTTTACAATCATACTTTGCTAAACTTTAAAATAATTTAAAAGTGATTAGCGCTAAAACCATGAATGAAGCACAAAAAAATCTCCCCATCGGTGATTCTACTCTTACTCAAATTAGAGCAAGAAATGCCATCTATGTTGATAAAACTCGACATTTATTACAGATGATTAACTCAGGGCGGTACTTCTTTTTATCACGTCCTAGACGCTTTGGCAAAAGCTTAACCCTTGATACGTTAAAACAGCTTTTTCTAGGTAATAGAGCGCTATTTAAAGACACCTTTGCAGAGACTAATTGGGATTGGGATACCACTTACCCTGTTATTCATCTAAGCTTTGGAGGCTCGAGTGCTTACAATAGCGAAAGAGCGACATTAGATATTATTGAACTCACCTTAGAAGAGCATGCAAAGGCACATGATCTCTCACTTCCCAAACGAGATTATGGTGCTCAACTGCATTATCTCATTAGAGCATTACATGAAAAATACAATCAACCTGTTGTCTTACTTGTCGATGAATACGACAAACCAATTTTAGATGTCATCACCGATGAGCACGCAGCAATACGTAATCGTGAAATATTAAAGGGGCTTTATAGTGTTATTAAGGATAATGATGTGCACTTAAAGTTTGTTTTGCTCACAGGAGTAACCCGATTCTCTAAAGTCAGTTTATTCTCAGGTCTTAATAATCTTGAAGATATTAGTTTAATGCAACCTTATGCAGATATCTGTGGTTATACACAAAGTGAGCTTGAATCTGCATTTCAAGACTATTTAATCGATGTTGACAAAGACAAGCTTAAAAAATGGTATAACGGCTATAACTTTGGCGGTCATGCGCAGCAAAAGGTTTATAATCCTTATGACATCTTACTCTTTATCCGTAATCAATATGAGTACCGCGATTATTGGTTTCAAACGGGGACTCCCTCATTTTTAATCCAACTGCTGCAAAAGCATCGCTATCGCGTCCCTGACTTTGAAAACTATCAAGTACAAGCGCGCTTTATTGACAGCATTGATGTAAAAAATATCCCACTTGAAGCATTGCTATTTCAAGCAGGATACTTGACCATCAAAGAAAAAATAAACATTGGCATGCAAATCGGTTATCGCCTGAAGTACCCTAATCTCGAGGTCAAAGCCGCTTTCAATAATTGTGTCTCGCTCATTGGCACAAACTCGCACGCCAATGCGGTTAACACTAGCCGCCTAAGTGACAGTTTACTGTCTGATGATTGGCAAATGTTTTATGATTGTGTGGTCGCCCTGTACGCCTCTATCCCTAATGAATGGTATCGCAATAACCCCATTCAAGATTATGAAGGTTTTTATTGCACAGTGATCTATAGTTATCTAACCGCACTTGGTTATGATGTGGTAGCTGAAGACTCCACCGCAATTGGGCGCATTGATATATCGATTGTGATCCCTGATTACAAGGTCATTATTCTTGAGCTTAAAGTCGCTAATGATAAAGATCTCTCTAAAGACGCATTACAACAAATTATTGACAAAAACTACGCCCATAAATTTTTGCATTTAGGTTTTCCGATTTATCAAGTCGGGATTTCCTTTGATCAGAATACTCGCGCAGTCAATGGTTTTGTGGTTGAACCGTTTTTAAATAATGAGAATTAGTTCTGTGCAGAGATGCTGTAAATTGCTTTGTGATGGCTATATACCAAGGCGAATCGCACTACACTATTTGATCTTAAATCAGCACTTGAAACCGCAGAAAAACAACCAGTTTAAATTCATTACATTTTGTGCAAAATTATTTAGCATTTGCGCATTGCAATCGCTTTAACTCAAAGTCATAATGCTTTTTCGTTTATTAAAAACCCTGATGAACTTTGAAAGCGACAATAACAACCAATAAAGTACATTTAAGTTTATTCATCTGGTTTTTGGGTGCATTTTTTTTCTTTTGCGAGTATTTCTTGCGCGTCTCCCCTAGTGTCATGCTGCCTGAGCTTTCCGACAAGTTCTCAGTAACTGCCGCGGGGCTTGGTGCTTTATCTGCCTTTTTCTATTATCCATACATTCTCATGCAAATCCCTGTTGGTATGATTACCGATAAATTCGGTCCTAAAAAAGTGATGATGCTAGCTGCTTTTATCACTGGTATTGCTTGTATTATTTTTGCTCTAGCCAATAGCTTAACACTTGCCATTGTTGCACGTATGCTCATGGGTTTTTGTGGTGCATTTGCGTTTGTCGGCACACTGCGTTTAGCGATTAACCTCTTCACACCGAGCATCTTTGCCATGCTCACTGGCATCACTCAAGCCATGGGCATGCTTGGCGCTGCCGTTGGTGAAGCGCCAATGAGTATTTATGTGCATCATGTTGGTGTTGAGGTCGCGATGCTTAGTTTTGCGATATTATTTTTCATCATCGGTTTTCTTATGCTTTGGATGAGCAAACACAGTGTAACGAACCAACCGTTTGCAGCGATTAACAATAGCAGCAAAATATCCCAAGGCATTAAAGAAGTGATAAAGAATAAAGCACTATGGCTAAACTGCCTGTTTATTGGTTGCCTATATGGACCAACAACCGTTTTTGCCGAGATGTGGGGCGCGTCATTTACTGCGAGTTTCAGAGGGTTGCCGCACACAGATGCCGCCTTTACCACCAGTCTTATTTTTATTGGCATGGTGTTTGGTTGCCCTTTGTTTGGTTTTTTAAATAGTATTTGCAACGCACTGCAATTGATGCGTTTATCCGCTTTGCTTTGTCTTATCTTAATGATTGTGATTATTTATATTCCTGGATTATCGCTACTTGAATTACAGATAATTTATTTTTGTTATGGGATTTGTAATGCTGGAATCATTCCTTCTTATAACCGTTCAGCCCTTTTGGTACCACGCCAATACTCAGGCATAGCACTTGGTATTACTAATATGTTCTCAGTGTTATTAGGCGCAATATGCATTCAACTTGTCGGCATTTTGATTCATCTAGTCAGTAGCAATCAAATGCAAAGCACACATATCTATCCAGCTGAAATCTATCAACGCATATTTATACTGATTATCGTCTTGTTCTGTATTTGTTTGGCACTCTCTTTCAAAATGAAACCCATCTCAAAATCAACATTACTTGCACACGTTTCGTAACATTAACGTAATTCGATATAAAAAAGCACAAGACCTGTTGGATTTACTGCAAACTCTCGTTAAAATGAACACCTGTTCTAATTTTGGGTTTTACAAGACAGTATAACGATTAATGATCAACAAAATTTGCCATGTGCCAACGATACAACAAGATACTGATTACATAAATACTTTGTCAAAATCGTGTAATTTTAGTATTTTTACGACTATTCATCACTACTTTCAGCTAGCATCTACTATGCTAAATAATGACTTCAATGCTTTTTGCTCTATAATGGTTAAACGCATAAAGCAATTTGAGATTAAAGGAAATCAATATGCACGGATTTAAAAGCCCGCAAATCTATTTAAAAACATTTATCATTGGTCTTTTGGTGATTGCTGGCATTATCTATTTTGAGCTAACGGGTTTAAAACCTTGTCCGATGTGTTTACTACAACAATTTGCTATTTTATTGATTAGTATCCTCTCTCTTGTAGCCCTTATCCATAAACCTAAAATAAAAGGGGTGCGTATTTATAGTTTTATCCTTGGCATCATCGCACTACTTGGTGCATTGGTTGCCTTGAAACAAGTTTGGATGCAGATAAATCCAAGCGAATATATCGGTAGCTGTGAGGCGGGTGTCGATAGTTTATTTCAAAATCTACCTTTTTTGGACTTCTTAAAGTCACTTTTCACAAGTGGACCTGATTGCTCACAAGTTGACTGGCAACTGTTTGGCTTAAGCATGGCAAGTTATAGTTTTATTATCTTTATCGTACTTAGTACGCTACATTTTTGGCAGTTTCTATTTTATAACCATCGCAATTTAATAAATAAAACAACAAATATGAAAACAGAAGGATAAATCATGGCTGAACTCTCCCTAAAAGCACCTAAGAAAAAGCTTATTAAAGCTTTTATCATCGTCATTGCCATTCTTGTCGTTATTTTTGGCGGCATCTTTGGCTTTGCCAGTTTTGTCAACGGTAAAAAGGCTTCAGCCATGGCAACTTGGAAAATGCAAGCACCTGAAGTCACTGCTACTGATGCTAAATCTGAAACGTGGTACCCAAGTGTTAAAACCATTGGTGAAGCTGTCGCCATCCAAAATGTCAATGTTACCGCTCAAGCTTCAGGCTTGGTATCAACCATCTCGTTTGAATCCGGACAAATGGTTAAAAAAGGTGATGTGTTATTCACACTTGATACGCAACAGTTACAAGCACAACTAAAGCAAGCTCAAGCTGATTTGGAACTTGCTAGAATCACCTACCAACGTGATGCTGATCTTTTAAAACAGCAAGCCGTCTCACAACAAACGGCAGATCAATCAAAGGCACAATATGATGCCAATCTTGCCAATGTTGAATCGATTCAAGCTGATATCAACTATCGCACGGTAAAAGCACCGTTTGATGGTAAGATTGGCTTGCGTCAAATTAGCCTAGGTCAATACTTCAGTGCTGGCAACAGTGCAGCAACGCTAACTGAAATATCACCGATTTACATAGATTTTAGTATTCCACAAAATAACTTTAGCAATGTTAAAGTTGGCGGTGACATTGAGTTTACTTCTGACTCCTATCCAGGTGTTACTTTCAAGGCAAAAATCACTGCTATTAACTCACAAATCACCAGTGATAACAGAGCACTTAATATTCAAGCAACCTTTGATAACAAGGATCAACAACATTTGATCTACCCTGGTATGTTCCTTGATGTCAGTTTAATTTTGCCACCAATTCCAAACACCATCATTATCCCGCGCAATGCCGTAAGCTATACCCTATATGGTGAAACAGTTTATGTACTTGAACCTGATTCAAAAGATGGTCAACCTGTGATGTCTGAATACAGCGCTATGAAAGATGGTCAAGTCCAGTTAGTATCAACAGGTAAACAGCAATACATAGCCAAGCAGGTTCCAGTGAAAACCACTATGACTAATGACAATAAAGTCATCGTTGAAGGCATTAAAGCTGGTGACATGGTGGCGACCTCTGGTCAAAACAAACTGCAAAACGGTGTTAGTGTTGTTATCAATAATGACGTTGACTTCAAAAACAACCCATAGGAAAACGGCATATGCATTTTATTGATATCTTTATAAAACGGCCTGTGCTATCAACGGTGATCAGCTTACTGATACTCGTTGCTGGGATAGGGACCGCATTCACCTTGCAGGTACGCCAGTACCCATATATGAACAATGCGACAATTATTGTAACAACCGCTTATCCTGGCGCTAATCCTGAGATTATTCAAGGGTTTATCACAACACCACTGGAGCAATCCGTTGGTGCAGCTGACGGTATTGATTACATGACATCGCAAAGCGTATTGGGTTTAAGTACACTAACGATTAACGTAAAATTAGGTGCTGATCCTAATAATGTACTTAGCCAAGTGGTACAAAAAGTCAATGCCGTACAAAACGTCATGCCAAGTGGAGCGCAATCACCCGCAATTGACATGCAATCAGGTAACTCATTTCCATCACTCATTTTAGGCTTTACCAGTGATGCCTTAAATGAACAAGAAATTACAGCTTATATCAAAAACCAGCTAACCCCTAAGCTACAATCTTTAGGCGGCATTTCCAATGTGATCATTTGGGGGCAAAAAGATTATGCTATGCGTGTTTGGTTAAACTATGACAAAATGGCACGTTTTAATGTCACCCCTGATGATATCGCCAATGCATTACAAGCCAATAGTTTGATTGCTGCTGGCGGACAAATCAAAGGTCCTTATTTTAATGTCACCTTAAACCCAACCACCAACCTTGATAATGCACAAACGTATAAACAATTGGTAGTTAAAAATGAAAATGGCAATCTCGTTCGATTAGGTGATGTTGCGACGGTTGAATTAGGTGCTCAAACCTATAGTGCCAATGTAAGCTTCAATGGTAAATATGGCGTTTTTGCAGGTGTCGTCGCCGCCTCTGATGCTAACGTCCTCACTGTCGTTGATAATATCATGAAGGACTTGCCAAGTATCAAATCCAGTCTACCCACTGGTTTGAACATGAATATTGTCTACAACAACACCACTTACATTAAAGCATCTATTGAGGACGTAGTAAAAACACTGATTGAAGCGGTGATTATTGTAACCGTTGTTTTATTCTTATTTATTGGTTCTTTTCGATCCGTTATTATCCCAGTGGTTGCTATTCCATTATCGATGATTGGTTCATTCTTATTAATGTTTCTTATGGGCTTCTCAATCAACTTATTAACCCTGTTATCGATGGTACTTGCTATTGGGCTCGTGGTCGATGATGCGATTGTTGTGCTTGAGAACATTTACCGACACATCGAAGAAGGAGCAACCCCTTTTGAAGCAGCTATTCAAGGTGCCAGAGAAATTGCCAACCCTGTGATCTTAATGACATTAACCCTTGTTGCCGTTTACTTACCGATTGGGATGATGGGTGGCTTAACAGGGATATTATTTACTGAATTCGCCTACTCATTGGCAGGAGCAGTGGTTATCTCTGGGATTGTTGCCTATACATTCTCACCAATGCTCTGTTCAAAAGTCCTTTCTAAATCAATTACTGAGGCAAAAACAGTTAAGTTTATTGATAAGCTATTTGAAAAACTTAAAAATGCTTATGAGCGTGCCCTACGTCTTGTGATGAGCGTGCGCATCGTCGTGATTTTATTTGGTGCAGTCGTCTTAATCAGCTGTTATTCATTATTTATGGGCACGAAATCAGAGCTTGCACCAACAGAAGATCAGGCCTTTATTGGTATCCAAGGAACTGCCCCTTCTCCTGCTAACATTCACTATTTAAATACTTTTGCACCAGCGCTTTATAAAGACATGCAAAGCTTACCAGGTGTTGAATCAACATTCGTTGTCAACGGCTATCCGCAAAGTAATAACAGCTTTGGCGGCGTGGTATTAAAACCATGGAGTGAGCGCAAAGAAACACAAATGGCAATCAAACCGGTACTGCAAAACCTTGTCAATAACGTCGCAGGTTCTCAGATTTATACCTTTGAAATGCCGTCGTTACCAGGTATTTCATTTGGTCCACCGATGCAGTTTGTCATCCAATCCGTTAATAGCTATCCTGGAATTTACGCCATTGCTAATGATGTCATCAACAAAATGATGTCAAGCGGGTTGTTTGTCTTTGCTCAAAGTGATCTACAATTTGATAATCCTCAAATGATTGTACAAATTGATCGTGAAAAAGCAGCTTCCTTGGGTATTAGCATGCAGCAAATTGCTCAAGCACTTGGTTATGCTTACTCAGGAGGTTACGTTAACTACTTTAGTATGCTTGGTTACAGCTATCAGGTTATTCCTGAGCTTGCGGATGATTTGAAGTTGACCAAAGAACAGCTTGGACAAATCCGCATTACCACAGCCAGTGGTAAGCTCGTGCCACTTTCAGCTATTGTGACATTTAAAACGCAAAGTGTACCACTGAGTTTAAACCGTTTCCAACAGCTAAACTCAGCGACCATTAACGCGGTAACCACACCAGGCATTAGTCAAGGTCAAGCGATTGAATATATGCAAAATCTTGCTAAAACAGAACTGCCACAAGGTTATACGCATGACTACGCAGGTTCTGCACGTCAGTTCTTAGAAAATAGCAGCCAAATGGCAGTTGCTTTCTTATTCGCCCTGATTGTGATCTTCTTGATGCTTGCAGCTCAGTTTGAAAGCTTCAGAGACCCATTGATTATCTTAATCAGTGTACCGATGTCAATTTGTGGCGCGTTAATTCCGCTGTATCTAGGGCAACTATTTAACTTAGGTTATGCCTCAATCAACATCTACACGCAAGTTGGTTTGATTACCTTGATTGGTCTGATTAGTAAGCATGGTATTTTGTTGGTGGAGTTTGCCAATAAACTGCAAGAAGAAGGCTATGATAAAGTTGAGGCGATTTTAAAATCAGCTGCCCTTCGCCTGCGCCCCATTCTTATGACAACGGCTGCAATGGTTGTTGGTGTTATACCATTGGTGCTCGCTACAGGAGCTGGAGCTGTTAGTCGCCAATCTATCGGTATTGTTATTGCATCTGGTATGACAATTGGTACGCTTTTCACCCTTTTTGTTGTACCTGTTGTTTACACGTATCTTGCCAAAGATCGTCGTGCACTCATTGAGCGCTGGAAAGAAGAAGATAAGATCATCGCACAAATTAATAAAAATCATCATTTAGAATAATTTCTCATTAGGCGTATTCAATACGCCCCTACTATATATTTTTGCTTTCCATTTTATAAAAACCCCTTTATCCTATAGCCTGATTTTTTAACGCGACTAACAGATGGGGGATTTATGCCCAATGGAGAGAACAACTAATAATAAGAAACCACTCATTAGCATTCGTAATTTAGTCAAACGCTTTGATGATGGTCATACTGCCGTTGATGGCATTTCTTTAGATATTTATCCAAAAGAGTTTTTCGCCCTGCTTGGTAGCTCAGGCAGTGGTAAGAGTACTTTGCTTAGACTTTTGGCGGGGTTTGAACAGCCAACTGATGGAAAAATACTCATTGATGGCGTGGATATGACCAATATCCCACCGTATAATCGCCCGATTAATATGATGTTTCAATCTTATGCACTTTTCCCACATATGACGATTGAGCAAAATATCATGTTTGGTCTCAAACAAGATAAGCTACCCAAAGATGAAATCATCAAACGTACTGCATCTGCACTTAAGATTATTAAGATGGAGCATTTAGCCAAACGTAAACCACATCAATTATCTGGCGGTCAACGTCAACGCGCCGCATTAGCACGTTGCTTGGCAAAGCGTCCTAAGCTTATTTTGCTCGATGAGCCATTATCAGCCCTTGATAAGAACTTACGTGATCAAATGAAGTTTGAACTAGTAGACATCCAAGAGCAGACCGGTAGTACCTTTATCATGGTCACGCATGATCAAGAAGAAGCAATGACGATGGCGTCACGTATTGGCATTATGTCCGAAGGTTGGCTTGAGCAAGTAAGTCCTCCACAAGAGGTTTATGAGTTCCCTAAAACGCGCTTTGTTGCTAATTTTATTGGTAAAAGTGCGATTTTTGAGGGTGCCATTAGTGAGATCAATGATGACTCAAGTGTCATTGATTCCGATGAAACCAAGTGCTCGTTTAAACTTGATCGCCGCATTGATGGTGTTGAAGCTCAACAAATCTGGGTTGGACTCCGACCTGAGAAAATATCTATCTCGAAAACGCCACCTGAAGATTACAACCCAAGTCACCCAGTCAACACGATCGTTGGTAAAGTTAAAGATATCGCCTATATGGGCGGTTTATCAACTTATCACGTTGAAAGTGCAAGCGGCAAACGTATCACAGCAACAGATTTCAACGTTGAGCGTAATGCCGATCATCCAACTTGGGAAGATACAGTTTACCTGACATGGGAACCTGAAAACATTATGGTGTTGTACTCATGAAATGGCTTCATAACTTTGATCCTCATTTTGTGCATAAGTGGCAAAATCGCTTTGTTATTTTGGTTCCAATGTTATGGTTTATGGTATTTTTGCTCATACCTTTTTTGTTTGTTTTAACAATAAGCTTCACGCTACCTGACAATGGCACACCACCTTTCACTGCCATTTTGCAATACACTGACCATACCTTACATATTATTTTACATCTAAGTAACTATATGCAAACGCTAAGCTCTAATTTGGTGTTTATTGCCCTGTTTGACTCAGTTAGTGTCGCTTTTTTTACGACGATTCTTTGTATTCTCATCGGTTATCCAATGGCGTTAGCACTATCGCGCATCAAACGCAAAAATGTTCAGCTGATTTTTCTGATCATGATTATTATCCCTTACTGGACATCATTTTTATTGCGAACTTACGCATGGGTGACACTTCTTGGCAATCATCAACTCAATGTCTTTTTGATGAAATTAGGCTTACCAAGCATGGCATTGCTATACAATAACTTCTCAATGTATTTAGGGATGGTTTATTGCTATCTGCCCTTTCTGGTATTACCCCTGTATGCCACATTGATCAAATTGGATCCTATTTTAAATGATGCTGCAGCTGATTTAGGCGCTACACCAGTCAAGACATTTTTTAAAGTGACTTTGCCACTGTCAATGCCTGGGCTTATCGCTGGAAGTCTACTGGTATTTATCCCTGCGGTTGGCGAGGTGGTAGTGCCGCAAATCATGGGTGGATTAAATAGTGTTATGATCGGTAGTGTTATCTGGGAGCAATTCTTTACTGCCAATAACTGGGGAATGTCAGCAGCGATGTCTGTTATCTTATTGATTATTTTGGTGATCCCTGTGATTTGGATGCAAAAAATCCAACAACGTCAGGCAAAAGCTTCTGGGAGTCTATAATGCGTATTTCCTCTTTTTTTTCATACAGTAAAGTAATGCTCATTCTAGGCTTGATATTTCTATACATCCCTTTAGTGATTCTTATCCTTTTTTCATTTAGTAATTCACAAATCATTAACTTATGGGGTGGGTTTACCTTAGATTGGTATAAAGAACTCTTTCAAGATGGGGATATTATTAGTGCTGCTTTAATCAGCTTACAAGTTGCCCTTATTGCCTCATTGTGTGCGACAGTACTTGGCACCATGGTGGCCTATATCATGACGCGCTTTAACTACTTTAGAAGTAAAAACTTCCTTTATGGCATGGTCATCACACCTCTGGTGCTTCCAGACATTGTCCTTGGGGTCTCACTGTTGTTGATGTTTACCTCTTTACAGAATCTCATCGGTTGGCCACATGGGCGCGGTATGATGACAATTATCATCGCACACATTACCTTTTGTACTGCCTATGTGACGATTGTCATGCAAGCGCGTATTGCCAGTGCTGATCGCTCTATTGAGGAAGCAGCAATGGACTTAGGTGCCAAGCCTGCTAAAATTTTCTTTCAGATTACCCTGCCACAGATCATTCCCTCATTGATTGCCTCATTTTTATTAGCATTTACGTTATCGATTGATGATTTGGTTATTACTGAATTTGTCGCCGGCAGCAGCGACCCTACCTTGCCAATGTATATTTACTCAACCGTTAAAAATGGACCTACACCTGAAATTAACGCATTAGCCACATTGATGATTGCCATCATTTCAACCTGCGTTGTTGTGGGTGCATACATTGCCTTTAAGATGGAAAGTAAGCGTAAAAAACAAAAGCAAAAATAAATCAACGTGATCATAAAAAATACACTTGACATCTGGCATCAGATCGCGACAATGGCAACATCTTAAAATATAAATACTAAATTTAAATAATTTCTATGCAGAAAAAATACTTGCTTTGCTTAAGCACATTGACCTCATTATTGCCTTTGTGTTTATCGGCAAATACAAGTATTAGCTTTGAACCAGTTGCTTATCAAGCCTTACCCGACTGGGATTGTGGCGATCAAATGCAAGCCTATCAAGCACTACAGATTTCGTGCAAAGCCATTGTCAAAAATAATAATTACAATAAAGCATGGCAAAGTAGCTGCCAAAATATATTAGCCGTATCAGCGCATACCGATCGCCGTGCACGTGAGATGATTGAGCAAAACTTCTTGCCATTTCAGGTACGTTATAATGATGAATCACAAGGTCTTTTTACGGGTTACTACGCACCAGCTATCGCAGGCAGTTTATATCGTAGCGCTGAATTTCCTGTTCCTATTTATAAAACCCCTGCTGATTTAATCCAGAAAAAAACAGCTTCAGGCACACAATACGGACGCATGGTTAATGGGAAATTCACACCTTATTACACGCGTGAAGAAATTGCCAAAAATAACTTTTTCACGCGCAAAGACGTGATTGCGTGGGTGAGCTCTCGCGTTGAGCGCACCTTTTTGCAGATTCAGGGTTCTGGTCGCATTGAACTGACTAATGGTGATAGCATTCTTGTTGGTTATGATAGCCAAAATGGTCAACCTTACCGCCCAATTGGTCGCTATTTACTTGAAAACAAGCTTATGCCTCGTGAGGATATTACAATGCAATCGATCAAGAAGTGGTTATATGATCACCCCAAAGATGCTGATAAAGTATTAAATTATGACCCTTCGTTTGTTTTCTTCCGCGTGCTTAGTCATGGGAACCCCATTGGAGCCCAAGGTGTACCATTAACGCCAGGGTATTCCATTGCTGTTGATAGTAAGTTCTACCAATACGGCACACCTGTTTGGCTAAGCACAACCTATCAGGGTAATCACAATAAAACGCATAAACTCGATCGTCTAATGATTGCCCAAGATACCGGAGGAGCCATTCGTGGGGCAATTCGTGGTGATGTATTTTGGGGCAATGGCAGCGAGGCTGAGTATTACGCAGGACACATGAAGAATTTGGGCAAAATGTTTGTGCTTCTGCCAAGAGCAGACGCCCTTCACCTCGCCAAAAAATAACTTCTTTTTAAAGTAGCAAAAAACGCCAATCAAGATTTGCCTTATCTTAAGCAATTGCCGATAATGTAGCACATTACACTTTAAAGATTTCAATATTACTAAACATGTCTATTCTCGATAAAAAGCGCTATTTACAAGATGTTCTTCAATTTGCAAGTCGCGTGCTGCATAAGAAAAATATCGATGCTTTTGAAATCAATTGCAGCTATGACCAAGGACATGTTATTGCCGTTCGCGATCAACAGACCGAAACCTTAGAGTATAATGTTACTCAGCAGTTGAGTGTTACCATTTATCATCAAGGCAAAACTGGCTACGCTGAAACCTCTGATCTCAGTGAAAAAAGCATTCTATCGATTATCGATAATGCCAAAACCATCGCCAACTTTACTGAGAAAGACCCTTTTGCCGGAGTCATTGATAAGCGCTTCCTATGCACACCATCTGAAATGCCTGAGCTTTATCAGCCTATTGCAAACTTTAGTATAGATAAACTCATTGATCATGCCAAGCATTGCGAGGCAATAGCATTGGAGAGCAATGACATTGATCATTCTGAAGGCGTTGACATTGATAGTTTTGAGATCTTGCATGGCTTTGCTAATAGTCATGGTTTTTTGCATGTGTATCCTGAGACACGTCACAGCATCGGGATGGGGCTTATTACCAAAGATAATCATGGCATGCAACGTGATAATGCTTACTATAGCGCGCATGATTTTACCACACTGCCAAGTATTGATCATATTGCTAAGCTTGCGCTTAAGCGTACGCTAGATCGCAGAAACCCACGACGCATGCAAAGTCAACAATTGCCAATTCTACTGTCGCCAGCTATTGCCCGCTCATTTTGGAGTGCCTTATTGTCCGCCATCAAAGGACAACGCCAATACCATAAGGATACTTTCCTTTTGGATAAAATTGATCAATCAGTCATTGCTCATGATATTAGCCTTATTGAGAACCCTAATATTCCAAACGCGCTTGGCAATCAACCTTATGATAATGAGGGTGTTAACTTGGGTAAAAACCCGATTATTACCCATGGCGTTTTGAATCGCTATTTATTAAGTAGTTATAGCGCACGGCAACTAAAGCGTGAAACCACAGGTAACGCCGGTGGCATTAGTAACTTAACAGTTCATAGCAGCAACACGCAATCATATGATAACCTTATTAAATCGATCGATAAGGGTGTGATTATCCATGAAACCATGGGGCAAGGTTTTCATATTACCACGGGAGATTATTCACAAGGTGCGATGGGCTATTATGTTGAGAAGGGTGAAATTTGCTATCCGGTTGATAACTTTACCATTGCCGGCAATCTAAGCGACATGCTGCAAAATATTATTGCGATGGGTGATGATATTGAACCTTTTTCACGCATCCGAAGTGGCTCACTACTCATAAAACAATGTAGCATCAGTGGTGAGTAAATGATTCAAGCACTTATTATTCTATCGGCATTAATTCTTGGTTATTTTATTGACCTAAAATTCTTATCTAACAAGCTGATGAATAAACTACTCTCAGCGATGATTAGTCTGATTATTGCGGTCATGGGTTATAATTTTGGCGAGCTTATCTATAAACTGCAAGGTGAGCTTGTTTCAATGCTTGGCATTACCTTAAGCTTTATTGCCGCCTTGTTTGCTATCAATGTATTAGCAGTCTATGGTTATTTGCGCTTAAAGCCAAAACGCGCAATCAAAGCGCATCACGACATGGTCAAAGCACAAAGCCCGCTAAAACCGATTCTAACCAGTTGCAAATATCTCCTTTACCTTGTTATTGGTACGTTACTTGGACTATTTATCAACAAACCCCTTTTGCATATCGAACTTATTATCGATGCCATTTTAATCCTGACTTTATTTATTATTGGGATCCAAATGCGCCGCGAAGGTCATTCCCTCACTCAAATTCTCAAGAATAAAACCGGCATTATGATTGCGATTATCTTAATGATCAGCTCCCTTGCTGTCGGTGCCATATTGGGTATTTTCTTTGATATTCCATTATCACATGCATTAATGCTCACAAGCGGCTTTGGCTGGTATAGTTTAGCCAGTATATTAAATGCTCAACTGATTGATGCCCACTTCGGTACAATGACATTTTTTATCGATTTCTCACGTGAGATTATCGCGATTATTGTGATTCCAGTATTGGCAAAACGCATTCCTACTGAACTGGTGAGTTATAGCGGTGCCACGGCAATGGATTTTAGCCTACCTGTCATTAAAGATCATATCGGTATTCAAGCCGTACCTGTCGCCATCAGCAGTGGATTTGTATTAACTCTGGCAACGCCAATTCTTATCCCACTATTTAACCTTATTCCTTTTTGAACTTTTAAGGATTGTTATGCAAGATGAATTATTAACCCAAAAAGCGCAAACGTTAGGTTTGAACAACATTAAACGCCATATTTTTTTATGCTGCGATCAAAGCGTTGATAAATGTTGCAACAAAGATGAGTCTCTCGTTGCATGGGATTATCTTAAAAAGCGGCTATCTGAGCTTAAACTCTCACAATCTGGTGAAATCTACCGCACCAAAGCCAATTGTCTACGCGTATGCACGCAAGGCCCTATTGCTGTTGTTTATCCTGAGGGTGTCTGGTATCACTCATGCACCCCCGAAGTCCTTGAGGAGATTATTCAGTCACATTTAATTAATGGTGAGATTGTTACACAGTATCAAATACAGACGAGTTAAAAAGTTATCCTTCGTTGAATTAAAATTATTCGCATACTACCAAATTTTACGCTACTATGCTTTGAGTCATCAAAAAAGGAGATCGTATCATGGAAATGCAAAACACATACAACACACAGGCATATACATTACAGACACATGTTTATAATGATGCCATGGCGATGCTAAAGATGGGTGTGCCAATTTCTGTTGTCGCTAAAACCTTAAAGATTCCAAGTGAACAGATTCGCCATTTAAAAAATGAACGCAGTAATAATAATGAATAAAAGATAAGAATCGATTAGGATATCATTCAACATAATCAATCCTCTTCACATTATGATTCCTAATGATGCTGCGGCACGCAATGAAGCACTTAACCCTAAAAAATCCTTTATCGTACAAGCACCTGCAGGCTCTGGAAAAACCGAAACCTTAACGCAGCGTTATTTGAATCTACTGGCTCATGTTGAAGCACCTGAGGAAATTATCGCACTAACCTTTACTAATAAAGCCGCCAATGAAATGCAGCAGCGGATTTATCAATCTCTGTTAGACGCACAAAACAATCCTGAGCCAGATGAGCCACATAAGAAGCTTACTTTCAAACTTGCCCAACAAGCGCTATTACAAGATAAGCACAAAGAATGGCAGCTATTAATGAGTCCTAAGCGCTTACGTATTATGACTATTGATGCCTTTTGTCAGAGCCTATCCAAACAACTGGTGTTTGAAACAGATGAAGCATTTAATGCCGAGATCAGTGACACTCCTGAGCTATTGTACGAACAAGCCATTGACGACTTTATCAATGACACTCATCAACAAAGTCCTTTTTATCAGGATGTACATGATCTGTTAGCCCATCTTGATAATGATATTACTCGTGTGAAAAATCTGCTTAGCAGTATGCTCGCCCGCCGTGAACAATGGCTTGGCATTTTATTATCATCTAACTTAGATGACACGGATACAATACATAGCAAAAAAAGTAAAATGATTATAGAGTCTGGTTTTCAGGCACTTTTTGCTGAGCTTCAACGGCGCTTAAGTACATTGTTAAACATTGATCAAAATCAATTCACCCTAAATGAAATACTGACATTTTGTGATAACGAACATGACGAAACCCTGATAGACCAAGACAGCCCGATCTTCTGGCAACGACTGATTAGAATGCTTTTTACCAATGACAATACTTTTCGCAAAACATTCAATGCAAGACAAGGACTTCCTGCTAAAGATGCTAAAGCCAAAGCTTATGCCCAATGGCTTATTAGCTATACGCAATCCTTTAGCGATAACAGTTTATTAGATATCACCGCATTAGTTGCTGAAATTCGCCTATATGAGCGTTTATTATTGGACGATCAAGAATGGCAAATATTAAGTGCAATCGCGCGTATTGCATTGCGCTTGGTATCTTATCTAAAGCTTGTATTTAAAGCGCGTGCTTTACTTGATTTCAATGAGGTGTCGTTACAAGCGTTATCTGCTCTTGGTAATAGTGAAGCACCGACTGATTTGATGCTTTATCTTGATCATCAGATCAAGCATCTTTTAATTGATGAGTTTCAAGACACCTCAATTTTACAATTTAAGTTACTGCAAATGCTCACGCTTGAATGGCAAGCCAATGATGGCAAAACACTGTTTATTGTTGGCGATCCGATGCAGTCTATTTACCGTTTTCGCCAGGCTGAGGTCAATCAATTTCTAGATGTTAAAACGCATGGCATTAATCAAGTGGCACTGGAGTTTTTACAGCTTGATTGCAATTTCCGTTCACACAAATCAATTGTTGATTGGGTGAATCATCATTTTTGCAGCATTTTTCCTAAAGAAGATGATAGAAACTATGGTGGTATTAGCTACGCACCGGCAACAACCTTATCACAAGCGCTGAATCAAGAGGCTATTGACTATCGATTATTTGCCGATCTGACACAAGAAGCACTGTTTATTGCTGATAGTATCAAAGCACATCTTAATAAACATACAGGTCATCAAGTCGCCATTTTAGTGCGTACTCGCAGCCACTTAAAACACCTTGTTCCCGTGTTAAAGGCTCAAGGAGTTGCTGTTGTTGAAAATGAAATAGAAACATTCTACCACCAACCAATGGTGATGGATCTATTGTGCCTTTGTGCGCTTTTAAACAATCCTGAGCAGTCTATTTACTGGGTGAGTTTACTGCAATCACCTTTGTTTGGCTTTTCTTTAAATGAATTGCAAACGATTGAGCAAATAGAAGTTAATGAGCAACAAGCTAAGAAGCCTCATTCATTTTATGCCAAGCTAGCAGTTTATCTTCAGATGCAACAAAGCCACCCCCACCAACAAAAAGCATTTTATTTTCTAAGCTGGATCAAGGATAATTTTTTCAATGGTGTTCGCAGCACTTTGATTGCGCGCTTAAAGATTATCTGGCAAGCACTGGATGGCTTTAGTATTCACAATGATCATGCGTTGTTTGCAAGTTTTATTAACCTTTTGCAAAGTCATTTAACCGATGACAAAACCGCCATTGCACAATTTGATCGCTTTATCGCGCGATTAAAACGTAAGTTTGTAAGTAGTCCATCACAAAGCAATGTATTGATTATGACGATCCATAAATCCAAAGGTTTAGAGTTTGATTTTGTGATCTTGCCGCAACTTGATAAACGCGGCAAAGCCGATGACACACCTCTTTTCTTGCATGATACGGTACGCCTAAGCGATGGCAAAGATCATTTACTGTTAAGCCCCATTAAACATAGCTGGGATAAGGAAACACCGCCACTTTTCAAAGTCATCCAAAGCATGCAGAAAAAACGTGCTGAATATGAGCTTCAACGACTCTTATATGTTGCTGTCACTCGCGCGAAATCAATGCTTTTATTTACTGCGGTTAATGAAAATAGCAATGATCTCAAAACTGTTAACAATAGCTTTTTAGCACTTCTAGCGCCATTAAACCTGCCTTGGATTACTTGTGAGGACGCAGACAATGATATATCAGCTGTTTCGGCTGACCAAGAGCCAAAAAAACCAAAACCATACTATAAAGTCATTAAGCAGATCCAAAACTATTCAACGACTGCTGTGCCCAACTTTGAACTTGATCAAACAGCAGTTGAAATAGATAACGCTGATAATGCAGATAAAACAGATAAAGAAAATGATTTAAATCACCCTGATCTCAATGAATTAGTGATAAATAGTGACCGTCAAATCGGTTCGGCATTGCATCAACTGTTTAATTACTTAAGTAGCGCCAAAGATAACATCAACCATTGGCAAAATTATTTTGCACTTTGTTTGCATCAACACGCCATTGCTAAAGCCCATCATGCTCGAGCATATGCTTTAGCTACAGAGGCAATAACCAATACAATAGCGCAATTTCCCTGGATTATTAATACCCACGGCATGCATGAACAAGTGATGCTTCATTTGAACTTCGGTAAGACACAAAAACACATTGCTGATCGAATTATTATTGATAATGATCAATATCATATTATTGATTATAAATTTGCCACACCAGTGAGCAATGAATCATTAGAAGAATTTGTGAGCACTCAGACAGCAGCCTATCGTGCGCAACTTATCAACTATCAAAAGCTAATTGCCCGCTATTTTAGAATAAATCCAAGTGATATTAAGTTGTCACTCTATTTTCCATTGATTCCGCATCTTCAAGCGCTGTAAGTAGTTTCTCTTTTTAAGCTTGATAATTACGTGTAATAACATAAGGGATCACTAACGCTATGATAATCCCAGTGAGTAATAGTAAATCAAAGTTTACTGCTGACATCGTGACATCTGAGGTTGGGATAAAGCCGACACTAATCGCAATAACACAGCCAACAAAACCCAAAATCGCCATTGAGACGGTGCCCTTGACACCCCAAAAAATAACATATTGTCCAGGTTTTGGATGATTTTGGCGACGTAATTTAATTGCCGCGGCAAACATGCCAATATAGGCTAAAACGGCAAGTTGTGCAGTTAACGCACTTAAAAACCAATACGCTGAATTAACACTTGGCATCAACACATAGCTTAAACAAAACAGCGAAAAGATAATCCCTTGCAAAATAAGCACTTTACTCGGTGCTTCATATTTATTGGTTTGTGCCAATCTTTTACTAATAAGACCATCCTCAGCAGCCACCGTAAACGCGCGCGATAAGCCCATAATCCAAGCAGCCACCGTGGTAAACGCACCAAGCACCAAGGTTAATGCAATAACATCTGACATCCATGGCATATTAAATTGTGTAAAGAAATAATTAAACGATGCCATAAGTCCAGTGACAATATCAACCTGCCCACCCGTGCTACTATTCACCGTAAAGATCGCGATATTGGATAATATCAGTGACAATAGAATAACAATACTGGAAATCAATAGCGCTTTAGGAAAATTCTTCTTGGGATTTTTTACATTTCCGGCATGAATAGAGCTCATCTCTAAACCAAATAAGCTAAACATCACTGTCAAGAATAATCCCCAACTGCCGATATTGGCAAAGCTTGGCAATACATCTGAAACGGTTTGCGGCTTTAAGATAGGTTGCCCTGCCATGACCCAAAATAATGCCAAACCTATAATCAACAACATCGGCATTAAAGTACCAATGATCGCACCAATGACACTTAGGGTACTAGAGGTTTTAATGCCAAATAAATTAATAATCGTTGCTAACCAAAACATGCACAAGCTCATACCGATCATATACCATGGACTCATGACAAGCTCATTAGGATTTAGACCAAACCATGGCGCGATGATATAGGCAATAATCCCTGCAAAAAAGCCACATATTGAGGGAAACCACACAAGATTATAAACCCATTGCAGCCATAAGATCACAAAGCCTGTCTTGGCACCAAAGGCTTCTTTCGTCCACAGATAAATGCCACCGTTTTTGGAGTAGCCCGTTGCCATCTCTGCTGTTAATAACGCGCAAGGGATTAAAAATACAATCGCAGCTAAAATATAGAAACTAACCACAACCCAACCAGCTTGTGCGGTAATGGATATATTACGTAAACTATCAACGGCAATAATATTAATCATTACCAAACGCAACAGCGTCAGCGATTTTGAGGATGAAATCTGCATATTTTCACTATAATTTTATCTAAAACGCCAAAATTATAACGACAATAAACGCAATTGAATAGCGCTTTATTTTACTGGCGTTACGCAAATGTGTGAATAATGCATTAAAAATTAACCCGTGCTTTAAAGGCATGTGTTAACGTCTGTTGGTCAAGATACTCAAGCTCACCACCAAATGGTACGCCAAAGCCAATACGCGAGATGGTACAAGCATGCTCTTTTAACATATCCGAAATAAAGTGTGCGGTTGTTTCACCCTCAACAGATGGACTTAACGCCATAACAATTTCATTGACTTTAAGACTTGCCACAAGTGATTTAAGTTTGGGTAATTTAAGCTCATTAGGACCAATACCATCTAATGGTGATATCCTGCCATGCAAAATAAAATACTTGCCACCATAAACACCTGCTGATTCAATCGCCATCATATCAAGCATATTTTCAACGATACACAACTGTGCATTATCACGCCTGACACTACTACAGATGTGGCATAAATCATCCTCACATAGCATATTGCATTGTTGACAATGTTTTATCGCATCAAGCGCATTTTCAATCGCCTGAGCCAACTCATGTGCAGCTTGTTGTTTTTTATCCAATAGCTGAATTGCCATGCGTTGTGCGGTTTTTTTACCAACACCAGGCAGTACTTTCAGTGACTCGATCAAGCCTTCGATTTTGGGTGAAAATAGTTTTTGCATAGTTACTTAGAATGAGTATCTGAACAATTAAAACGGGAATTTAAACCCAGGTGGTAAATTCAAACCTTGCGTCATGTCTGACATTGAGTTTTTATTATTCTCTTCAACACGACGAACCGCATCATTAACCGCAGCAGCTAAAAGGTCTTCAAGGATTTCTTTATCTTCTGACAATAAACTTGGATCAATTTCAACACGCTTGACATCATGCTTACCTGTCATGGTGACTTTAACAAGACCGGCACCAGATTCACCAGTGACTTCGAGCTTTTCTTGCTCTTCTTGCATCTTCTTCATTTGATCTTGCATTTTCTGTGCTTGCTGCATGAGCTTACTCATATTCATACTCATTGGTGTGATTATCCTTTATTTTCGTTATTTCGATTATTAACAAATTACCAGCCGCTAGCTTAAAATTTTACCCCTAAGATTTCAACTGCTATTTGTTGCTTGTTATTATTTTTGATAGTGCTTTGACTATCTTTTACAGAAGAAGTTTTTTAGAATGATCATCGTTAGAATCTTTAAAACACTGCATTGGAGACTTAGGATGAAGAATTACAAACATATTTTACTAGCAACTGACTTACATGCTGACAACAAACCTGTGATTGAACAAGCTGTAGCCTTAGCCAAACGTAATAATGCCAAACTAAGTGTTGTTAATGTCTTACCACATATTCCTTATTACATGGCATCTGGTGTCCCTTCGATTTCTGACTTAGAAGATTACCTAGAAGAAGAAAACCTCAAGCATTTGAAAGCACTTGAAGCACAAATCGATCTTGAGGCAGACTTTCATTTATTACACGGCTCGCCTAAGCGTAAAATCGTTAAACTGGCGGAAGAGCTTAATTGTGACATCGTTGTAATCGGTAGCCATGGTCGTTATGGTGTTGAGCGTTTCATTGGTTCAACAGCCAATGGAGTATTACAACGTGCGCATTGTGATGTACTTGTTATTCGTATCGGTCAGCCAAAATAATCTCCCTCTTTCTTTTTTATGCTAAAACTCCCTCCTTTGAGCCTTTATATTCATTTTCCTTGGTGTGTTAAGAAGTGCCCTTATTGTGACTTTAACTCACATCATTTAAAGGGCGATATTCCAGCCAAAGCTTACTTAGACACTTTATTATTAGACTTACAAAGTCACGCACACGATTTACAAGCTCGCCAGTTTGAAAGTATCTTTCTAGGAGGTGGCACACCCTCGTTATTCCCAAGTAATGAGCTATCACAACTTTTTGAGTATTTATTTAAGCACAAGCTTATTGCTGATCATGCTGAAATCACTATTGAGGCCAATCCTGGCACTATTGAACACGGTAAGTTCAGTGACTATAAAACTATGGGAATTAATCGCGTCTCACTTGGTGTGCAAAGTCTACAAAATGACAAATTAAAGACACTTGGTCGTATTCATAATGCGCAAAATGTCTATAACGCCGTTAATGAATTAACTCATGCGGGATTTGATAATTTCAATATCGACTTAATGCACGGCTTACCTGATCAAAGTGTTGATGATGCACTGTTTGATTTGCGCGAAGCAATTGCATTAAACCCAACGCATTTATCTTGGTATCAATTAACTTTAGAACCCAACACCGCCTTTGCCGTCAAGCCACCAAAACTTCCCGATGAGGATTTATTATTCACCATCGAGCAACAAGGCAAAGCATTGATTAAACCCTCTGGATTTACACAATATGAAACTTCAGCTTATTGTAAAGATCCTAAATATCAAGCAAGACATAACCTAAACTATTGGCAGTTTGGTGATTATATTGGAATTGGTGCCGGAGCACATGGCAAGATTACTTTACCTGAAACTGGCATTATCCGGCGCCATTGGAAACGCAAAAACCCCAAACTTTATATGCAGGAGTTACAGTTTCCCTACGGTTCTAGTGATATTGCCACTGATGAGCGCCCTTATGAATTTATGTTAAATGCACTGCGCTTACAACATGGATTTTCAATCAGCCAATTTGAACAAACTACAGGGCTTAATATTGATGCTATTGCTCCGCAACTCAATAAAGCAATCACTCGTGAATTACTGACAAGGAAATCAGAATATTTTATACCAACTGAACTTGGTCAGCGCTTCTTAAATGATCTTTTGCATATCTTTTTGCCATAGGGCTTATGATCTCAAGATACCTTTCATAATAAATACACAACAAGAATCTAAGCATTTAACAACAGACGCTCAAAAATTTTTATCAAAATTTAATGTTACTGCACTAGACATGGTTATAATTATTTATTATGATCTAAGCACTCCTCAGATTGTGCTTTGTTATCTCAACATTACCCCATGTGAAGTGATAGCAAAAGTAGCTGGTAACTCGACCCCCATTTGAGTATCAACAAGGAATATAACAGCAGGGATAATCTGAGGATTTTAAATTCATTTGATCCACTTTAATATGCACTAATTTTTTAATTATTACTTAGCAGAACTCTCACTTGTTACAGACTGTTTTGCCGGCATGGGTTTCACTGCATTAGCACGCTCAATCGGTGTTTCAAAAGAAACACGTAAGACTTTAAATCCGTGCTCTTTCAATAAGGGCTTGATTTCTTTTAGCATTTTTTGAATCGGTGTTTTTTTCGTTTCAATATCCAAAACAATCTCGCCGATTTTATGATTAATGGTGACATTATAAGCATGCAACTCACTAGAAATCATTTGATTGGCAAATAATGCTTTACCCAATCCGGCATAGCCTTTATGTGATACATTATCCCCATGCTGCGAGGTAAACAGTATATTGACTTGCTCCTTGCCTGAGCATGCTAATGCAGCATTGACTGATAACAACAAACCCATAGCGAGTAAAACTTTCTTCATCTTCCTATCCTTTATTTTGGTTAAAATAACGCAGGCTATTATGTCAAAGTCAGTTTAAGTCCGCTATACTAATTGCCATACTTTTGACTACCATATAAAAATCATGCGACAAATATTCTTAGATACTGAAACCACAGGCTTTGACTTTAAATCCGGTCATCGCATCATTGAGTTTGGCGCCGTTGAGATGATCGATCGCAAATTAACTGGTAATAACTTACACTTTTACTTCAAACCAGATATTGAAGTTGAAGCAGGTGCTTTACAAGTCCATGGTTTAAGTAATGATTTTTTGGCTGATAAGCCTCTTTTTAGTGACAAGATTGATGACATCATGGCATACCTTGGTCAGTCCGAGCTGATCATTCATAATGCTGGATTTGATGTACCTTTTTTAAATTGGGAGTTGCAGTTATTGTCCGCCAATAAATGGGGACAGCTTGAGGATCACTGCCATATTATTGATAGCCTAATCATGGCACGTGAAAAGCACCCAGGACAAAAAAACTCACTTGACGCCTTATGTTCGCGTTATGGTGTCAATAACAAACATCGCACACTGCATGGCGCATTATTGGATGCTGAGATTCTTGCCGATGTTTACCTGATGATGACCGGTGGACAGCTCGATTTATTTAGTCTTATGACACCCGCTGCTGAAGATAATAACAGCACAAGCACAATGACCAAAGGGCATACATCAACTTCAACAAATCAAGCGCTTAACTTGGTGGATCTACTAGCCCTTAAACCTCAATGTGACGCGCATGAAGATTATCTAAAGCTGCTAGATAAAAAATCAAAAGACCAAACGCTATGGCGACGTTTATAGCATCAACAATACGCCTTTACATTCATATTTTATCTTCTACACTCAATCAATAGCTTATTATTAATAACGAATAACGCGTTAAGGATGATGATATATGATTGCAGCAGAATTAGTCGTTAAATCATTGGAAGCACAAGGTGTCAGACGAATATTTGCGATTCCAGGTGCCAAGGTAGATAGTATTTTCAATGCACTAAAAGACTCAACTATTGAACTCGTTATTTGTCGTCACGAGCAAAATGCAACATTCATGGCACAAGCCCATGGTCGATTAACAGGTCAAGCAGGTGTTGTTGTGGTCACCTCGGGTCCTGGTGTTGGCAATCTAACCACTGCATTAATGACCGCTACGACTGAGGGCGATCCTGTCGTTGCTATTGGCGGGAATGTTCCGAGAAATATGCTATATAAAGCATCACACCAATCAGCACAAAACATGAAATTGATGGAGGCGGTCACAAAATCAAGCAAAGAAATATACGACCCTGCCAATACCTCCGAGGCCATTGCCAATGCATTTATGCTCGCAGAACAGCCAAGAAGTGGTGCTTGCTTTATCAGCTTTCCTCAAGATGTTTTATTAAGTGACACAACTGCCACAGTCATTGAGCGCTTAACACCCCCCTTAAGCGCTCAAGTTCCCAATAATTCCCTTCAATCGACAGCTGATTTGATTAATAGATCAAAGAATCCAATTATTTTCTTAGGCGAAGAGTCATCACGTCACACCAATATCAATGCGGTGCAACAATTCATACGTGCATTACAATTACCTGTTATCTGTAGCTACCAAGGCGCAGGCGTTGTCCCCATAGACTTATTGCATTTATTCTTTGGTCGAGTTGGGCTCTTTGCCAATCAAGCTGGTGATATTCTGTTAAAAGAAAGTGATTGTATTATTACTATTGGCTTTAATCCTGTGGAGTATGATCCTGAAGTCTGGTTTAATCATCAACGGAATCCAGTGTTAATTCATATTGATTATACAATGGCTGATATTCGCCAAAGCTACCAACCCAATGCGCAAATCCTTGGTGATATAGCGCTTAATCTTGTTAACTTACAATCACAGCTTACCGTTAGCTCTCAATTGAAACATTATATTGATTTGCATCATGAGTATTTAAACGCATTAACACCCTCAAGTTCGACCATAGACACAACGGGCAAAATCCATCCTTTACGCCTTATTCATTTATTACAGCAACATATTGATAAGGACACCATTGTTGCCTGTGATATTGGTTCAAACTATATGTGGTCAGCACGCTATTTATTAAGCTTTACACCAAGGCAACTGTTATTTAGTAATGGTCAACAAACATTAGGTGTTGCCATGCCTTGGGCTATTTCAAGCAAAATGACATTTCCTAAGAAAAAAGTTTTCTCCATCTCGGGTGATGGCGGCTTTCTCTTCTCCGCCATGGAGCTTGAAACCGCAGTACGATTTAATGTTCATTTTATCCACTTTGTTTGGGTTGATGGCTGTTATGACATGGTCAAAGAGCAAGAAGAAATGAAATATCATCGCAAATCAGGTGTTGATTTCGGCGAGGTTGATCTTGTCAAATTTGCGCAAAGCTTTGGTGCTACTGGTTACAAACTTGATGATTCAAGTCAATTTGAGCACATCATGACTCAAGCACTTCAAGCTAAGGGTCCAGTAATTATTGAAGTGTCTATTGATTACAGAGATAACCCCGCTCTTTTTGCTGCCGCTCACCCTTTTAAGAACTAATAGGAGCTAATTTATGGAAACACTCGCTTGGCTTATTATTCGCATTGCATATGCTTGGATGTTTATCTACCCGATAAAAAGTCTTATGCATGATTGGCAAGGGACAAGGTTAATGATGGATTTACTTGTACCAAAACCACTGGGATTACAAACAATCACCGCATCTATTATGCTCGTAGTTATGCTCATTGGTGGCTTGATGATTTTATTTGGAGTATACGCACAAATTGCTGGAATTATACTATGTATTTACAGCATCATCGGTTATTTCATACATACAAAACTTGCGCAAAGCGCCTTCGATATGAAAGACAAATTTGAGATCAAACCCCATCAAGACGAAATTATGAACTTAGAAAAACTTGCATTTATCGGTCATACGACCTCAGCACAAAAAAATTTCGTATTAGCCGCGATGGGATTAATGTTTTTTCTCTTAGGATCAGGACCTTTAAGCCTGACAAATAATCTGTTTTAGGTAGAAATGGAGCGTTTATGAATGATCGTTATCAAAAAGGTTTGAATCAATTTAGGCAACACCTTGGTAAAAATGCAAAAGAATATCTTAAAGCCATTGAAGATATTTCACCTTTTTTCGCTAAGGTCAATATCGAGTTTGCCTTTGGCGATATTTATGGGGAAACGGATAAAGTACTTGATAGTGTTACTCAAGAGCTGATCACAGTTAGTGCCTTAACGGTGCTAGGTTATGCTTTACCTCAGTTAAAAGTGCATGTAGAGTGCGCGCTAAACCGAGGTGCCACCATGGAGCAGATCGTTGCAACCATCACACAAATGCTCGATTATTGTGGGTTCCCTGCAGCCACAAACGCACTACTTGCTGCCAAAGAAGTGTTTGAGAAGCAAGGGCTTATGCCAAACAACACCAAAGGTTGACTGAAACACGCCTGACTTAAGCATATTTCATATTGAACTTTATACTAATGTTGGCTATGTTTATAAGAAATATTTATTAGGTAGTAATATCACCAACACTAAGGATAACTTATGCCAAGGCTTGCACACCTTTTCAAGGAAAGGCTCATGCGTTTTAACATCCCATTGTTCCTAGCTATTTTGCTATTTTTAAATGGTGTTTTTGCTATTTTAATCGGTGTATTTCCATTTATTGAAGCAGCCATTCATGATGAAGGCGTGCAATTAGTTAACCATATTATCGCCGGACAAGGCTTCAAAGAGTTTAATACGGTTATTTCTTGCTTTATTGGTTACTTAATGTTGCTCATTGGTCGCGGGATTTATCGGCGCTTGCGCTTTTTCTGGATACTTGCATTATTAATGCTCATCGCACTTTTCTTGACCAATATTTTTGTTTATTACCGCTCAGGGTTTTTGACGTGGTTTTATTTTGTCGAGATCATAGGTCTTGCCATTAGTTGGAAAGTATTTAATGTGCGCTCGCAAACGATCAAGCTCAGTTATGCGCAGTTTATTGTTATTTTGTCATTTATTTTGGCATTCCTATACGGTGTGGTTGGCGCTTATCTGCTACGCGATCAATTCAACAGCATAAAAGACTGGCCTGATGCCATCTACTTTACCGTCGTAACTTATAGTACGGTTGGTTATGGCGACATCACCCCCATCACCGATGAGGCACGACTTTTTGTTGTGTCGATGATTTTTATCGGGCTAGGTGCCTTTGCCGCTGTTTTAACCTTTATTGTTAGTGCCTTTATCGATCGCTTGCAAAATCTATTTCAAACATTCAACAAAGGGAAAAAGCATATGAAAGATCATGTGATTATTTGCGGTTTAAATGATTTAACACACATTATTATCAGTGAATTACAACAGCAAAATAAAAGCTTTCTGATTATCGATAGCGAACACAGTGAAACTGCTGATAGTACCGAGCTTAAATCGTTAACATTGCATGGCAATGCCAACGACCCTGATATTCTCGATAAAGCAAGTATTATTGATGCGCATGCAGTGATCATCGCCTATGAAAAAGATGCTGATAACATCATTACTTTATTAAGTATTAATGAGTTTCTAAATGACCATAAACCATCAAAGGCCGCCAAAATAACCATTCGCATCAATCAAAAAAATAATATCAATAAAGCAAAATCATTGGGTGCTGCCGAAGTTATCTCGCCACTGGTGATGGCAGCCAATGCGATGCTTGATGGTAGTCTTTCTACGTATTGAAAAAATAGCTTAGCAGAAATTCCCGATGAGTCTGATGACATTCCTAGTGGAAACTTAGGTGAATGAATACCAAACGCCACGACCTTTTCCATGCTGATTAATTTGATTTATAGATACTAATTTCTGAAAATGCTTTTTAAGTGTATTCCGGTTTATACCAGTAAGAGAAACCATTTCTGAAAGAGCGCCCATGTGCTTTAGCCATCCAATAACACAGTCTAATTTCTCACATATCCATAAAAATATCCATTTATACCCAATTAGCAAAAGTATAAAGCAACTCCCGAATAGTGTACCTTACGGCTTTTATACAGCTAAAACAAAGAAACACTGTAAAATGGCTTGTGATGCGTATACACTGCCACCTTATAAAAGCCTAATAAGTTACATAAATTATCCATATGAACGTTTATATTGCCACAAGCCACGATCCTTTTTATAACCTTGCCGTTGAGAACTGGCTTTTTCGTGAGATGTTAACCGATGAGCCTATTTTATATCTTTGGCAAAACGCACCCTCTGTGATTATTGGGCGCGCGCAAAACCCATGGCGCGAGTGTAACATCGATGCTTTGAACCATGACAATATCCCCATTGTCCGCCGTCAAAGTGGTGGTGGCACGGTCTATCATGATCTAGGTAATCTAAACTACACAATTATGGCAAAGTCTCAGGATTATGATAAAAAGGCAAATCTCTCGTTGATTGTAAATACACTTAAAAGCTGCGGCATTAATGCACATGCCTCTGAACGCAATGATATTCTGGTAACACATGAAGGGGTTGACTATAAAATATCAGGCAGCGCCTTTCGTGAGACAAAAGATAAATCCTTTCATCATGGGACATTGCTAATTAATGCAGACACCAGCAAACTCTACCACTATTTGCATCACAATATTGATGACTCATTAACGACTAAGGGTGTCCACTCCAAACGCTCAAGCGTTATCAATCTGGCAGCAATTAACCCCAAGATTAGTGCCGCAAAGATTCGCGACTGTTTTTTAAATCAGTTTAATCATCATATTACCTATATCCCTGAGCGCATGGAAAACAAACAAGTTACCGATGAAGAAAGCACCTTGCGCACTTGGCAATGGCGCTTTGGCAAAACGCTACCCTTTAGCCGCAGTTTTGTCTTTGAAGATAATGACATCACGCTTGAGATTAAGAATGGTCAGATCATAGCATTTGAGACTGATAGTGATAAACATCATCATCTTAAGACTTATCTCCAGAGTAGAAACCCAATCTATAGCAAACAAAGCTTCGATCTTACAAGTAAAGAATCACTGGATTTTACAGCACAAGAACAGGCACTATTGACTCACCTTTATCAAAATACTGCCGATGTAATGGGAGAATAACCATGACGCAACATCAAGCTGACAACAGTGGTATCAGCTATTTTTTTGCCGGATTGACACTTATTTTTAAGAAAGGCATCAAGCGCTATACAATAATCCCACTTATCATAAATACCATTATCTTTATCGCACTATGGTGGTTTAGCTTGCATGAAATCTCTTTACTCATCAATTGGGTAGACACTCACTTACCTAGCTGGCTCACATGGCTTAGTTGGTTGATTTATCTCATCGCCATTTTGGCATTATTGCTATTTAGCGCTTATCTTTTTACTGCAATCGCCCTTATTATTGCCGCCCCTTTTTACAGCTTTCTTGCTGAGAAAGTACAAAAACAGCTCACAGGGCAAGAAGTTGGTAGTGAGCTTACATTCGCTAAACTCATGCTTATCGCTCCAAAATCCATTGCCCGTGAATTTAAAAAACTACTCTCTTTCCTGCCGTGGGTTTTGATTATTCTGTTGTGTTACTTCATTCCGGTGGTTAATCTTTTTACCAGTGTTTTGTGGTTTGCACTGTTATGTTGGTTCAACATCGTACAATACGCTGATTATGCTTTTGATAATAATGAAATCAGCTTTCCGCAAATGAAAAAACAACTCTCGCAACAAAAGTCTCTAAGTCTAAGCTTTGGTTTTATTACCACGGTTTTTTTGATGATTCCATTTTTCAACATTCTCGTTATTCCAGCCGCTATCGCAGGCACCACTAAGATGTATGTTGATCACTGGCATAACGCACGTTTAAGTCACGCAGAATAAAATTGTTCTTTAAAAAAACCTTTATATTTTTTCAAAATTGGGTATATTCTCTAAGCAAATTTCAGCAATCAAATTTTAGGATAACTCCATGTCAGATCTGATGCTTTTTAGTGGGCGCGCGAGCAGCGCATTAACTGAAGAAATCTCTCATTTTTTAGGTGTACAAGTAGGACGCGCTACCGTTTCTACCTTTAGCGATGGCGAATCTCATATTGAGATTATCGATAACGTCAGAGGTCGTGACGTCTTTATCGTGCAATCAACTTGCCCACCAACCAATGATCACATTATGGAGTTGATGTTCTTAACCGATGCATTGCGTCGCTCATCCGCTGGACGTATCACGGCAGTAATTCCTTACTTTGGTTATGCTCGCCAAGATCGCCGTGTACGCTCATCGCGTGTACCGATTTCAGCGCGTGTTGTGGCGGATATGTTAACCGGTGCCGGCATTGATCGTTTATTAACAGTGGATATTCATGCCGAACAGATTCAAGGCTTTTTTAATATCCCTTTAGATAATGTCTATGGCACACCGATTTTATTAGATTATATTCGCTCATGCCGCTTGGAAAACCCCATTGTCGTATCCCCCGATGTCGGTGGTGTAGTGCGCGCTCGCGCGATGGCAAAAGCGCTAAACACTGATTTAGCGATTATCGATAAGCGTCGCCAAAAAGCCAATGAATCTGAGGTGATGAATATCATCGGTGACATTAGTGGACGCCATTGTTTAATTGTTGATGATATCGTTGATACTGCAGGGACACTTTGCAAAGCCGCACAAGCACTTATTGATCATGGGGCTAAGAAGGTTTCTGCCTACTGTGTGCATCCTGTATTATCCGGTAAAGCGATTGAAAATATCGAAGGATCAATACTTGAGGAGCTAGTCGTTACCAATTCTATTCCACTACATAATGCAGCCATGAAATGCAAAAAAATCAAAACGCTATCATTGGCACCTATGCTCTCAGAGGCGATTCGTCGCACCAATAATGAAGAATCTATTAGCTTAATGTTTTGTGATTTGATTTAAGTCTTAACTTTCCTTGGCTTTTTTGTTAGAATCCACAAGCTTTCTCATCAGGGTCGCATGATAAGAAAGTTTTTTAAAATAACAATTAACTTTAAATACACCTTTTAAGGAAATTAAAATGACAGAATTTACGCTACACGCGGAATTAAAAACTGAAACAGGTACAGGTGCGAGCCGCCGCCTACGTAAAGCAGGGAAAGTTCCTGCAATTATCTACGGCAACGGTTCTGAAGCAACGTCTATCACGCTTGATCACAACAAGATCTTGCATGCTACTGAAAACAAAGCGTTCTATACAGCAACTGTTACTATCGATATCAATGGCAAAACTGAAAGCGTTAAGATCAAAGCATTACAACGTCACCCATATAAGCCAAAAATTCTTCACGCTGACTTTGTTCGCGCGTAATTAAAGCAAATATTTCTATCAACCATAACGCTGACTGAGCGAAGTCGAAGTCAGTCGTCTTTTATTTAAACTCAGCCTTAAAGACCCTTCGACTCACGCTCAGGGTACTATAATACTTTCAGGGTACTATACGTTAATGCAGCTGAGTTTTTCCTTTTATTCAAAAATCAAAACGAAATCGCGGGTCCCGTGATTAAATCATCCAGGCTTTGCAAAGGACCAAGTGGTCTAATCTCATCAATATATGCTTTGCGTTTGGGCTCACCCGACCAAAGCTTATAAACAACCAACTGATCTTGAATAATAAAAACCGCTTGAAAGCGCCAACCCTCTTTTAGAATCTCTCGACGAAAGCCTGTTAAATCTAAAAGCGCATTACCAATACGATCTTCATATTCATAATCAACATCCACAACATATGCCTGACAGCGCTTAAATAGGCTCAAACATTCGCCAACAGGTTCTGGAATGTTCTTACCTGTACTTAACGGGTCAAACCGAATGCGGATATCTAGATAGTTTTCAATCTTAACGTTATTGGCAACATAAGGATCAAAGCCCATATGATTAAGCTCAGGTAAAGTCGTTTTATTTGGCGAGACCTCATCATAAACACTCTGGATACTATTAAATGTCTGCCAATGATCATTACGCTATCAAATGTCAACTAACTTTTCCGGTTACGACAACTAACTTTGCCGATTTATAGCAAAAAAATTATTTTTTCATACGATAACTTTCTCCTTCTAGGCTAATCACGGTTGCATGATGTA
>NZ_VXKS01000022.1 GCF_008711525.1 Cysteiniphilum sp. JM-1 | reverse complement strand
GCGTATTCGCACATTATTATCGACTGCTCGCAAACAGGGTTGGAAGGTTATTGATACCATTGCGGATGTCTTTAATGGCAAAATCCCACAGTTCAATTAACAAGCTGCTGGGTAGTTACTGCAAATGAAAATATCAAATCTGGAAAAATTTCCAAAAATTACTGTTTATCAAAATCTAACCTGCTGGGTAGTTACAAATTTCCTTTAAACTATTCGTCAGCTGTTTGAGGTGCTTTTTCATGTTGTGCAAATCAAGAAAAAATAACGCTTCAAGCAGCAATTTGCAAATTTTTCTTCGTGTACAGAGACAGTCACGAATCAAAATACTCCAAAATATTATGAAAAAGGATCAATAAGGGAATTGATCAACTTTGTCTCCTATTGTGACAGCATAAGCTGACCATCCCCATACAAGCCTAAGGGTGTGTCTATCCAATCAGCGGATGGTAGATGAGATATCGATAAACCTTTACCACTTGTGTTAGGCAATAGTTTGATGAAATTGTACTGTGTACCGTCAACTTTATATAGTTCACTTATAGTATCGTCTTGATTAGTCGTATCTTGCGCCATGTATAGATAATTACCACTTTGAAGTAATTGGTATACATAACCTGCTGGTAGGCCTGTTATAACTTTTGACCATGTTAATAGAGCCTTTAATTCAAGGTAACTTCGATATCAGTTTTACCCGATATCGCTCCTGGGTCAGGTAGTGGTAGTGAGGAGTATCCCTGAGGCTGAAACTTTACGTCGATAGGTATTCTTTGTGCATCATGTGCTCCAGTGGTGAAATGCAACGTAGAGGAATACGATTTCCCAATAATCATCTGTTCATTTTTGTAATATAAGCCCCACCCCCAGGAATAAGAGTTGGTCTTAGCACAGTTACTTCTGTCTTGACCCTTGCAGGCGTACACTACATTATAATTGCTTATTTGGTTTGAGTTTACTATCGAAAAGCTCACCGTCACTGAAGTGTCGTTATAAATTTTTTCAGGAGTAACTACTAGATAGGCAGAACCTTGAGGAATTGAACTGTTCCCCTGCAGTTGGCTTAAGTAGTATTTGGCAGGCGGTGGTGAGATGGCACTAATACTATAACTAGCTTTTGCGGCTACTATATTGATGCGAATAACACTGCTTGTGAAGGTTTCAGCGCCTCCCAGATCCCCCCCTTGCAGGTCGTTATATCGGGCAAAGAAGGATATGACCGGGGTTATTGTAGCAGTAGTAGTCGGTTGTATTGGCGAGTCTGCTTTTATATAGAGTTCATATTGACCCGTTAGCTGGGTTTGCTTAAGCGAAACACCAATTCCACCCCCACAATACTTAACTTGATTATCACATGAATAATTGTAAAAGCCCGTACCCATTATACCCACTTCAGTTAGCGGCGGCACCTCTGCGCCATAACTGACATACTCTCCGGTCTGGAGGTTATAGGCAGAGCTGTTGTTTAGGGGCTTATTATCATATAGTAACTGGTATAGTTTACGACCATCAATAGAGAGGTTAGTATTGATGTTTGTGCTACTCCCAAACGCCACTGACTGTTTATTTGATGATCCCTTCCCGTCATAAGTGTAGACATAATTACTACTGTTCCCACCGGCGTAGGAGGTGGTGTTCATTACAGTCTTGAATGAAAATGGTGTAGATGGACGGAGCTGTACTGTGATACTCGTCCCAGTAACTTTACAGGTTATATACCCATTAGTTTGATCAATTCCACAACTACCACCGGAGGCTGAGACAGAACCAGTAAGCAACAGTAAAGCATCCCGCCATGAGTTGACATCACCGCTACCATAAGACCAGCTATTATTCCCTGAATATAAGAGAGTCCCTATACCATATTGACCAACATAAGTGTAATTATTAGTAATTTTAAGGGCGCTTATATTGACAGAGTTAGCATGAAGTGGTTGCACAGTCACTAGCATTAGCATAAGACAACAACCAGTGAAATAACTCAAAAACTTGTAAACAGAGTAAACTGTTAGGATATTACTATATATAACGTTGCAATTATTCAGGGGAAATATTTCTATCCTTAACCTCTTAAATCTATACACAACCGACCCTTGGCAGGGTTTATTCTTAGCGAGTCGTAATTTTAGTTTTCCCAACATAACACATACCTCTTTAATAATATAAGTTAATTTCTGCTTTAATGAATTATTTTAACTGCTGTATAACTTGGCCAGTTTTAAAATTGCTAGTTGACTCCTTTGCCTTGGAAGAAACTAACTTAATATTAACCTTCCTTGTTATACCATTGTCATTTATGTAATTCATAACAATTGGAGTTTGCAACTTGATTGAAGCATTTGCTTGAATGTACGTGATTGTAAAAGGTAGAAAGATCACTGGCCGATTAACAATATCCTGCTTGTTTGATTGCATACCAACACTAGTTATGACATAAGGTGAGCGATTGCTAATTAAAAAACCATGTTTAGTGCTTTGCATGGATATTTTATCAAAAATTGCTGCTGTGGATAATTGTGCTATTCCTTTTGGTCGATAAATTAATTTAATTCGCGCACGCAAAACAAGCTGCAAAGCCACACTAGTAGTAGGATTTTTAGTGGGGATAAGCTTATTGATATCTAATTTTGGTGGCGCCTCTTGAAATACTAGATAGAACAAGCTTTCTTTGTCTTGTGGCAACTTGGTATCTGGCAGCTGAATAATTCTTAAGCTAGTTGTTTCTTTTGGCGCTACCGTAGTGAACTTAGGCGATACCATAAACATATGGTCTGTTGAGTTCGTTAATGACTGACTTGGAGCTTTGGTATTAGCTGTTTCTGTCCATGTTTCTAAGCCATAGTAGTTGTTTTTATCACTATTATTAGCCTCCACTGTCGTAAACTCACTTCCACCATGATAGATGACACGTGTAACGGTTGGAAAAACATGCGCATTTGCCATTGAAACACCCAAGGTCGATAATAACATTACTTTGCCTATAAACCCTGAACATTGTTTTGTTAGCATATCTTAGCTCCTAGTTTAGAAATCACCCATCATTAATGCTTGTAATACCCAATCACTTGGTCACTCTTAGGTTGATTTTGTTTATTAAAAAGCGCTTTTGGCTTTAATTGTAGTATAACTTGTGCAAAACCGAAACCACCATAATCATTGATATATTCTAGATATAAAGTTTTAGCCATAGCCTTTATAAAGGGCTTCTTTAGTTTTATGTATGTTTGTGTGAAGGGGAGAAATATTGGTGCATGCTTTATATAGCTTTTACCTTCTAAATCTTTATGGTAATTATTAAGTTGTTGCTGGGTTGGTTTAAATGTATATAAGTTAAGTGCATTCAGTACATAGGGTGACTGATTGTCAACAATAGCCTCATTTTTATAAACTTTAATTTCAAGCTTTCCTTTGAAATTGGCTTCTTCAATAGGCGGAATTGAAGCAGGTCGATACATCATTTTGATTTGTGAATGCACAGCAATATTAATCCCCCCTGCCGTACTTGATTTGTTAGTTTTATCGAGCAATTGATTGAGCGTTTGTTGCGGTGGGGCTTCTTGGAACTCCAAATAAAACAATGTTTCTCTATCTTGCGGTAATGTGGTTATCGGAAGTTTTACAATATGCAGAGTCATAATTTTATTGTTAGCAGGAACTACTGAAAACTTTGGGGATACAATAAATGCATGATCTTTTGATTGAGGCTTAGTTTGCAATGGAAATTTTGGGTTAATTTCAGAAACCCAACTCTCTAAGCCATAAGCATTTTGCGGATCATTATTATGAACCTCAACGCTTGTAAAACGATTATTACCATTAAAAATAACTCTCGTAGCAACAGGAGTAACATGAGCATAACTAACTCCTAACAGGGAGGATACTAAAATTCCAAATAAATATTTATTAAATTTAATCATTTTTTCCACCTTTTTGATATCTTTACTTAAACTCTAAGCACTAGTCTCATTTAACACAATACTCGCAGAGGCATCACCAGTTTTTGCATTTGCTATGTTGCTATCATATACAAGTTGAGCAGTTAGCGGGAAGCTATACTTATCACCTGACACTGGTGAAATATTATCAATGCTTGTTGTAGTCCCTGATTGCATATTCAAAGGAGAGCCACTTGCATCACTCTTGTTATAAAGCTGAACACCTATGCCACTGTCAGTTCCATTAATAGTTAGTGGTAGGATGGTATTGCCCTCCAATGCTTGGCTTTCACTGCTAAAGCTAAGTTTTAGTTTACCTGTAGGGTCAGATGAGCAGTCGAGTGTAATTGATTTTGAAATAGGAGATACTGAACTTACTGGATACCCATCTTGAGTCGTCTTAGCGTTAGCAAGAGTAAAAGCTCCAAACCCATAGGATAATGATGTGCTCGAACCATCGACTTGACACAATTCGGCTTGAATAGTAGCTGTAAAATTCAGCTGAACTGCATCTTGATCTGCAGCATCAGCAAATGATAATAAACTACAATAAAACATAACTCCTAACCCTAAATATTTTAATGTGGAAATTGCCATTTCTTTATTCTCCTAGTGTAAGTTATTTTAATAACGTTAACTGTTGTGGTAATTTTGCTGGCAGTGTTTTGCTCTGCAGCAATTTGTTATTTTTTGTAATCATGATCTTATCAAAAGGTCTTGCGGTAGGAAGATAATATAGCTGACCATAAACATGCTCAGCCATGCTATTACTCGTGATATCCTTTACCAAAACTGTTGTTTTATATTTACTATCTAGCAAAATAAATAATGGTTGACCTACTTTACTTTTGAATTTTTTGTACAAAATAGCACCTTCCACCGGAACAGCATAGGCTTGGTAGTCTAATAAGACGCCATTTTGACGCTGTGTGTCTTTAAGTATGATATTGTTATAGCTATAAGGCATAAGATCACTAGATATACCATAACCATTGCTATCAGTTGTTTGATTATAACCCGTTGAGACGCCAGCAACACCTTCTGTATCAATGACAGCAAAAGTATTATCAAGATCACGTGATAAAATCACACCGGTTTCAGGTGTGTATACAATCGCGCCAATCATCGATCCACTTAAACTATAATCACCCTTATTTTGGAGACTTGCATTAGCATTAAAGTAGGCATTATTAGTATCGATACCAATATTGCCATTAATGCTTGAGTTAGCGATCGCATCATGTACTGATTGTTGATGCAACTGATCTGCTGTGGTAACCCCCAAGCCTGCATTATATTTTCCTGAACTACTGTTATAGTTATACCGCAGATTATTTTGAATATTATTATCAGTTTGATCATAACCTAATGTATTGCTGAAACTATGGTTACCCAAATTAAAATTAAAAGTTAAAGAAATACTGCGATCGATCTGCTGTGACAAGTCATTTTCAAGATCATTAGACTGTTGATAGTTTAGGCTCATGTTAAAATACTGATTCACATAATAACTTAATGTACCATTTTCTGTCACACTACTAGTGCCATCCCAATTTGATTTATAATCAGCAGCTAAGTTAATGTTAAACTGATTACCTAAGGATTGGTTTATGCTTAATTGTACTTGGTTTTTAACGTGATGATATAAATTGATATCTGAAGAGTCTTGCGCATCTCCCAAACTCGTGTAGCCCTTAGACTCATATAAATAACCGACGACATTAAAGGATGTGCCGATATAGTCAAGTGACTTATAATAGGTTATTTGAGCATCAAACCCTCTAGAATCACCCATATTATACTTAGCATCTGAGTGAAATATCGAGTAGCCTGACTCTAAGCTCACCCCTCCAAACTCACCAAGATTAAGTGTGGTGCCTAACCCTTGTGAAATATAGTTTTTATTTAAAAAAGCGCCTACATATGGTGTTAGAAAATTATTTAATCCATAACGCAATTCACCTTCCAAAAATAAAGGGGATAAACTGTAATGGTTTTCAAGATACCCTGCGTTTAGCGCATATTCATAAACGCCAGGGAATAATGCTTCATTAACGATTTGATAAGGTAGCGTATATTTTGTTTTTTTACCACTTGTTGTAGTAATAACTTCTGTAATATCTCCCTGAGCAGATGAAGCATTATAGTTACTGATTTCATAAGGACCTGGGTTTAACTGAGTTTTATAAATTAATTTTCCCTGCTGATATAATTCAAGCGTAATGGGTTCTTGTGCAACACCCTGAACTACTGGCTTAAAACTTTGCTGATCCTGTGGTAACATTTGCAGCTCATTATTAAGTGTCAAGCCATAAAAGCTACCACCGCCGAATAATGCGCTATTTATTGAATTATACCCAATCATTAATCTACTTTTAATTGAAGGTAAAATAGTGGTTGCATAGGTATAGGAAAAATTTTGGTTCGTCATTACTTTACTCGTTTGACTACCTGAACCATTTGAGCTAGAAACGCCTGCATTCCAATTTGTATAAAACTGCCAATCACCAAGGTTATATTTGGCAAAAATTGAGGTAAAAAAGCTGTTATTTATTGTATGAGTTGTATAACTGCTAGCACCATTTATATTATAGTGTATTGCACCGCCATTTATGCCAAACTGCCATTGTGACGCAGGTGCCACATCTCCTGGTCTAATTGTATAAAGATAAGCTTGTGGGACACTGATATCAACACTTTGATTACTCGCGTCATAATGGTATTTAACATATTTAAGATTATCCTGACCAATTTTATAGCCTTGCACCTTTAAAGCATTCAAAAAGCTTTTTTTTGCATGAAATTTATTAATAACATTTTCTGTTAACTGCAAAAGAAAGCCATGTTTTCTATTATTAATTACTTGAACAGAGTACACTCCCAAATATCTTCCATTTAACTTCAGCGTCAATACATGTAAGCCGGGTGATAATTTGCCAGATAACATATTGGCATCAGTTGAATTGAAATCATTAAAAAATGAGGTATCGAACTTAGGAGCCGCTCCTCCAAACATCGGCACTAATGCAGCTGCATAGACAATATATAGTATTTTCTTTTGCATTAAACACACCCCATTAATAAAAATTGATAAGCATACAAGTCATACTAAATCAACAAAAATCATTACTAAAGATAAGAACTTAGACTTCAAAGTAAGTATCTACCTGCGTGAATTTAATGATTTGTCGAGCGAGAATAGTTATGTAGAGATCTAAGCAGTTTGAACTGTGAATGTAACCGGTGCAGAAACATTCTTACCTGTCGCAGGCGAGCTATTTAAAGCAATCATTTCAGCAGTATATTTCAAATTAACACCAGTCACAGTGCCAGAAGCACCTGTTATTGGGGTATAACTCAACGGATATGTTGCTGTATTTGTTATAGCTCCTTTTCCATCTTTGCCAAAAATCTCAAATGCTAGACCAGTATTATCACTTGTCCCAGTGTTCATAATATAAGGCTGACCTGAAACTGCTGGAGCATAGCTAAATGTTGTTGTTACCTTTGATGGATCTGTTAAAGCACTTCCACAATTTGTTAAAGAAATATCAAGTGCTTTAGAGTCATTATTAATAGCTTCTCCCACCGTATAAGTTTGGCCAGTTGGAACCGTCTCATTAAAAAGTAATTTAGCAGATGTAGACCCACCATTATTGACGTTTATCTGACAAGCTGAAGCTGTAATACTGCCAGAAAATTGTAGTTGGTTTTGCGCCCCTCCCAAATCACTACTTGCCGCAAAAGAGGCAGCTGACATACCTGTTAACATTGCTAAAATAGTTAACTTTGTTATTGATTGAATTGCTGTTTTCTTCATTTTTACCCCCACTTGTGGATTCTATTATTGATATTTATACAGGCTTATCGTCAAACCAATTTGCATGACCGCATAAGACCTCGAAAAGCATAGTACAAAAGACAATCAAAATATTCTACATGTATCTATTTTTTACATTAAGCCATCGAAAAATTATTTTTCAGGCATAACTAATCTGAAAACTCCCCATTTTTTAAACTTCTCCTCGCTCAATAAAATTCAATATGGCTTTCAAGTCTGCTTGGCTTATCTGATGTTCCTCAATAAACTGATCTACGCGTAGTTTTGCAAGATATGTTTTCATTCCTTCCAAGATGTAATGCCGTGTTACGTCACCTGATTTAGAGCCGCCAAGCTGTGCAATTAATACAACAAAGTCATCATAAACTTCACCTTGACCAATCTCATATAAATAAGATGCAACAAAGAAACCAATAGCAGTAATGGCTTTAATCCCCTCAAAGTCTTTAAGCCTAAACTCTTCCCAGCCTAGCTTCACCTTTGATAAATTTAAACACACCCTCAATACGCGAGCGCTTTAAATAGCAATCATATACGTTGTAAACGTCATATTGATTCACAAGTTGTTTATTCGTGATTAAAAGCATCGGTTCGTCAAAAGCTTCTTTGCCCTTGCGATCAAGCAGCGTCATTAAAACAACATGATACTGCCCAATCTTCTGACATTTAGCCTTGATAACGCAATCCTGAAAACAGCGTCCACTGATGTATAGCTTTTGAATACAGTGGGGAGTTTTCAGAACTAATACAACTTTGAGAAAATATAAACTTAAGTTACTCACTTGCGTAGCGACACAGTAGGAGATAAACAGCAGTAAAAACCGATAACCAAAATCAAAATTTTGATACTTATCGTCTTATAAAAAGCTAACTATACAATGGCGTAATAGATTGTTAATCACTCAACTAATAAAGAGCGTGAGTAACAAAACAAACTCATGTCATACTTTGTTTATAGGGGGAGTACTGAAAGCTTGTTAATCAAGCTTTCAGACGCTCTAATGCTATACTTGGGGAAGTATATATGCAAAAATTTCTATTACTATTGGCTATCGCTAGTATCACGCATCAAAGTCATGTGTTTGATGGTTTATACTATCAACCAACGGTTGCTTTATCCATCTCCCCTGTCAATCAAAAATTATCGAAATACCAACCTAATTATGGCAAAAGCCTCGCGGGTTTAAATTTTTCGTCTCTCATAGGCGCCATTTCCATACCATACTAAGAAAGAAATATGCCCTCTAGTAATCAATACGGAAATAGTTTTGAAGCAGCCATGCTTTTACGATATCAAAGCCCTGCAAAAAAAGTTTTGTTAGAGTTTCACGCACAACAATTATCCTACTCTGAGATTTCAAAAATCACCGGTTTTGCCGTCACTACGATACGTAAGTGGGCACGAAAATATAATATTTCATTTCCTCGTGAACGCAGCTCACCTCAACCAGCGACTGCCTTTCAAGAAGCGTTTAATTCAAACAAACTTAATTGCCATAATATTTTAAGTCGCCGCTGGGGTTAACAGATTAATCATAAATCTGAAATTTATCACGCTATAGGCGTATTATTGTGGTTATCAACCATGTCATATGATACCCTTAGCCAAATTTTTTTTGGCAACTTATTTTGCTGTATGACAAACCACTGGAATACGAAAGAAACGATTACACTACCTGCCGAGCTTAAGCACTGGCTATTTGATGTCAAACGATTGGGTGTCACTTTGGCGCAGTCCATCCCTAATATTGGCTTAAAGTGCATCAATGAATATCATGCGCCGATGGATGATGATGAAGCTGAGCTTTTGAACTTAAATGAGCGCGCAAGTCGTATTCGCTTGATTAAACACCATCACCAAGATAACACTTATGTGTTTGGGCGGACGATTATCCCACAAAGCACATATAAACGTTATCAAGATTGTTTTGACTCATTAGGTAACAACTCCATTGGTGAACACTTTTTATTTAAAAACACGCATATCACACGTAGTGAATTCTATGTCAAACACTGCCCATTTGATCTCTTAAAGCACAAACTTAACTTAAATGACACCTTTCCCACCAATCCATTATGGGTACGCGCATCCATTTTTACACTGGATGCTGAGCATCAATTGTTAATTGAAGAGTTTTTTGTGCATATACCACCTGTTTAAAATTAAGCAATACCCATCGTAAATCATTTTGCGGTGTTTACTTGTAAAGTAGTTTGTGAAGATTTTGGCAAGTCGGATTGCAGGTAATAGCTAGGACTATTATCAAAATTCAACTTGCCAAAAGCACGCAAAATACAAAGCAAAAAATTCTGTAAAATGGTTTATGATGGGTATAAAACAAGTATACTTAACCTCTTACTATAAATAATACTAATACCACTATATATGAAAGCTTATTTTTACTTGATGCGCCTGCATCGCCCAATTCCTATCTTAATCATTCTTTATCCCACTTTATGGGGGCTTTTTGCAGCAACCCCTGCGCTGCCTAGTTTGAAAGTTTTTATTATCTTTGTGCTTGGTGTGATTATCATGCGTACCGCTGGATGCATTTTTAACGACATTGCTGATCGCGATTTTGACGGTCAAGTCAAGCGCACTGCCACGCGCCCCATAGCAACCGGTGATATCACCGTTAAACAAGCTGTTTTCGTTGGTGTGTTATTACTTGTTATCGCTTTTATTCTCGTGTTACAGCTTAATCTTATGACTATTTTACTGTCACTCATTGCTGTGATATTGGCGCTTAGTTACCCGCTTTTTAAGCGCTTTTTTGCCGTCCCACAACTTGTCTTAGGCTTCGCCTTTAATTTTGGCATTATCATGGCTTATGCAGCCCAGATTAATCAAGTTCCTTTATCTGCTTGGATGCTCTATCTTGCCACCATTTTTTGGACAATCTCTTATGACACGATGTATGCGTTAGCTGATAAAGATTATGATCTAACACTTAACTTACACTCCTCTGCGATTACTTTTGGCAAACATAATCTATTGATCATGAGCATTTTCCAGATACTAACCATTATTTGTCTTGCAGTCTTTGGCATGCTACAACATTATAATACTGTCTTTTTCTTAGCCTTAGTCATCATTGCCGTGTTATTCTTCTATCAGCATAAGACGTGGCAAAAAGGTGGCATTGCCCAATGCATTAAGGCATTTTCAGATAATCATTGGGTTGGTCTTGTTATTCTATTGGCAATTTTGATGCAGTAGCTATACTTTATACATTCAATGCACAAAAAGGATTTTACATGCGCTATTTAAGCATTCTACTTTTAGGATATGTTCAGTTTGGTTTTAGCTGTACTGATATTTTTATCAATAAAACCCCTTTTCATATCACAGCCCGCACACTTGATTTTCCATTAAAGCTATATACTCAAAGCTTTGAAACTTATAGTTGGTATCAAAAGATATTTCAAACAGATATTAATCTCACCCACATCACTTCTCGTGCTTTTAGCTTTTATACTGGATATCTTGATGTTGAGAATACAACTAATCTCATTGCCAATCGCGATAAAGTCCCCGAAGATAACCTTGCTCATTGGCAAAACAAATATGGTTTTTTCGGACGCTTAGGTTTTATTGGTTATACCTTAACCGATGGCATAAATACACAAGGCGTAAGTATCGCAGCGCTTTATTTACCAGGCAGCGTTTACCCCAAATACAATCCTCATGACCCGCGTCCAGCACTTGGAATTTATGATTTATCCAATTTTATCTTAGGCATGGCAAATTCAACTCAAGATGCATTAAAGCTTATTATGCAATATCAACTTGTCGAATCAGCCATGTATGCCACCAGTGGCTTATACATCAAGGATATACCGTTACATATTGTCATTCGTGATAAAACAGGACACAGTGCCGTCATTGAGTTTATCGATGGCAAAACCGTTATTTATGACCATGCCACGAATGTACTCACCAATGCGCCTGATTATGAATGGCAGATTAAAAACCTGACACACTATAAAACGTTAAGTGATAAAGATGCCAAAGCAAGTCTGCCGTTTGCTCATTTTATCCCTGACTATAAAACGGTAATTAAATATGCACAACCTGAGGATGCTGGTCTTCTTGGCATGCCTGGAGATTACACATCCGTCTCACGCTTTGTACGTGCCAGCATTTTGACACGTGAATCGCCAACGCCACAAAACACGAATCAAGCACTTTACCAAGCCAAGACAATTCTCTCAAGTGTGACCGTACCCTACTATGAGGCAACGGCAACCTTATGGCAATCAATTAAAGATCTTGATAATAAACGTATCTACTATCGTGATTTACTGTATTACGATCGTGATCGCATAAAACAAAACACCTTAAACAATGGTTTTGTTGAGTATGATCTAACAAAGATGGATTTTACGGCACATACACCAGAGCAATTAAATTCAGGACTAAAGATCACCCCCGAGGATCAGATTTCAGGGGTATTATCCATTAATGATATTCCAGGATTAAATGATGCCAAAAACTTAGGATTTAACTAAAGCGCTAATGCCAACTCAGTTGCCTCTTTAATCGCGCGTTTCGCATCAACCTCTGCAGCAATATGCGCACCTCCAATGATATGCACATTTTTAATGCCTTGATCTATTAAGCTATTGTATAACGATCTCTCGGATTCTTGTCCGGCACAAATCACCACCTGATCAACCTCAAGTAGCTTCTTCTCACCTTTAAGTGTGATATGCAACCCAGCATCATCAATTTTGTCATAGCTCACGCCACTTAACATCTTAACCTTTTGATGCTTCAAGGTGGTGCGATGAATCCAACCAGTTGTTTTACCTAGACGCTTGCCGAGTCTTTCATCTTTGCGTTGCAATAGATAAACTTCCGCTTCCGGCACAGGCTCATGCGCTTTGGTCAAACCACCGCGATGCGCCAACGTCACATCAATTCCCCATTCGTGATAATAGTCTTCCGTATTCTCACCAATTTTTTTACCGGCAAACACCAGAAAAACAGAGACATCAAAGCCAATGCCACCGGCACCAATAACTGCGACCTTTTTACCAGCTGCCACTTCACCATTTAACAGCTGCATATAATCAACAACCATCGGATGATCAATCCCATCGATCTTAGGAATCCGAGGCATAACACCTGACGCAATCACAATCTCATCATAGTTTAGTGATTTTAAATCCTCTATATTGACCTTGGTATTAAGCTTAACATTGACCTCATTCGCATTTAACTGATACTCAAAATAACGCAACGCTTCAGAGAACTCCTCTTTACCCGGCGTTTTTGCACTTAACTTAAACTGCCCTCCGATCTTATCAGATGCTTCATAGAGATCAACTTGATGCCCACGCTTGGCAAGCTCAATTGCCGCAGTGCAGCCAGCAGGTCCCGCACCAATCACAGCAATACTCTTTTTATCTGTGGCAGGTTTTGATTGCATGACACTTTCATTACAGGCATAAGGATTGACCAAGCAAGAAGCTTGTTTGCCAACAAAGACATGATCTAAACAGGCCTGATTACACGCGATACAGGTATTAATCGCTTGGGATTGGTTATTTTGTGCTTTTTTGACAAAATCAGGGTCAGCCAATAATGGACGCGCCATCGAAATAAGATCTGCCTTTTGTTTTTGTAAAATATCCTCAGCCACCTCAGGTGTGTTAATACGGTTAACGCAAACGATAGGGATATTAACATGCTTACGGATTTCCTCGGTAATCGGTACAAAAGCCGCACGTGGCACTTGCGTGCTAATCGTTGGGATACGCGCTTCATGCCAACCAATGCCTGAGTTAATAATCGTGACACCCGCCTTTTCTAACGCTTTAGCTAAAGTGACGACCTCATCAAAACTGCTACCCTTTTCAACCAGATCAAGCATCGACAAACGAAACATAATAATAAAGTCTTCACCGACTTTCTGTCGCGTTGCTTTGATGATTTCAAGCGGCAAGCGCATCCTATTTTCAAAGCTGCCACCCCATTTATCTTGGCGTTTATTGGTATGCTCAACGAGAAATTGATTAATTAAATACCCCTCAGACCCCATGATCTCAACACCATCATAACCTGCCTCTTTGGCAAGTTTAGCCGCACGTGCGAAGTGTTTAATCGTGCGTTTAATACCACAATTACTTAATGCTCTGGGTTTAAATTTATTCATCGGCGCTTTAAGCTTTGAAGCACTGACACACAAAGGATGATATCCATAGCGTCCAGCGTGTAAAATCTGCATCAGAATTTTGCCATCTGCTTTGTGAACCGCCTCAGTCACTAAGCGATGTTTTCTAACTTCCTTTTGATTGGTCAGCTTAATAGCAAAAGGGTAAAGCCACCCTGAGATATTAGGTGCCACTCCTCCTGTGACAATTAAACCAACACCACCCTCAGCACGCTTTTGGTAAAAATAAGCCAAACGCTCAAACCCACCTTTTTGCTCCTCAAGACCGGTATGCATCGACCCCATTACCACGCGATTTTTTAACTTCGTAAAGCCCAGATCCAAAGGCTCTGATAATAATGGGTAAGGATTTTTTTGATCCGTCATAATAATTAAACTCCTATTTATGTTTCTCCCTGCAATCAATAGATAAATTATTGATGATTAATACCTAAAGCAAACCAATAGCTGGCAAATGCCTCCTCAACAATATCAGCTATTAATTGTAAAAAAGGCGCATAATGCTGATTCACATGAGCATCATCTAATGCATTATAATATTCCAAGCGCTTACTGACAGGTAATACTGCAGGTGGGTAACCATGTTGCATTAAAACTAAGTTCATCAATAGTCTACTGGTACGCCCATTACCATCAACAAAAGGGTATATTTTCACAAACTCACTATGCAAACGAGCTGCTTTTTCTATCGGATGCATGTTGTGCCATGAAGCATAATCACTTATTAATGAAGACATTAACTCATCCAAATGGATATACTCAGGTGGCACATGAGTTGCACCGACAATTTGTACGTTTACTTGTCGATATCTTCCTGCATTATCATCATCAATTTGCTTTAAAATTAATTGATGCAAAGACTTAATAACCCACGCATTAATTGGCGTATTCTCATTAACCAAAGTTTCAATATATAGAATAGCTTCTTTATGATTGATTGCCTCAAAGTGCTCTCTTAACGTTTTACCCCCAACGGTAATCCCTTCAAGTGCGACTTTTGTTTCCTTAAGTGTCAGCGTATTTCCTTCAATCGCATTAGAGTGATACGTCCAGTTTAGAATAAGGTTTTCATGTAAATTATGAACAACCTCTTTAGGCAAAGGACGGTATGCATCAAGCTTTTGCTTCATTAAAGTATATTTGCTAAAGTCCATCGTTAATCTCTGTGATACTTAGCTTTAACATACTGATCAACAATCACCATAAACTCTTTAGCAATATGCTCACCTCTTAATGTATGCTTTTTCTGTCCGTCAACAAACACGGGAGCAACAGGTGCCTCACCTGTGCCTGGCAGGCTAATACCGATATTGGCATGCTTACTCTCGCCAGGACCATTCACTACACATCCCATTACCGCAACTTTCATGTTTTCAACACCGATATATTGATGTTTCCACTCACGCATTTGCTCACTAAGATAGTTTTGAATATCATTGGCAAGCTCACGGAAAAAACTGCTGGTTGTCCGCCCGCATCCAGGGCATGAGGAAACCGTTGGCGTGAACGCTCTTAAGCCCATCGTTTGCAATATTTCGCGACAGACTTTTACCTCATTGGTGCGTGGCGCACCTGGCTCTGGTGTTAAGGATACACGAATCGTATCACCTATGCCTTGTTGTAATAAATAGCCAAGACTTACACTGCTAGCAACAATGCCTTTAATCCCCATCCCTGCTTCAGTTAATCCTAAATGCAAAGGATACGGGCATTCACGTGCGAGCTTTTGGTAAACTTCAATCAAATCCTGAACATCACTGACCTTGCATGATACGATGATTTTATCAGCCTTAAGCCCCAGACGCTCAGCATATTCTGCACTTGATAATGCTGACTCAATCAGCGCTTTGTGCATAATCTCACGCGCGGATAACGGTACCGTCAGCTGACTATTCTCATCCATTAGCTTTGCCAGTAGCGCTTGATCTAAGCTACCCCAATTGACACCAATACGCACTGGTTTATCATATTCAATCGCCTTTTGCACAATCTCAGCAAACTGTGTATCTTTCTTGCGACCAAAGCCAACATTGCCTGGATTAATACGATATTTATCCAGTGCTTTAGCACATTCTGGAACGTCTGCTAATAATCTGTGACCATTGTAGTGAAAGTCGCCAACTAAAGGCACATCACAGTCCTTTTGTAATAAGCGCTTTTTGATCTCAGGGACGGCTTTAGCTGCTTCTTCATCATTCACCGTAATGCGCACAAGCTCGCTACCCGCGCGATGAAGTGCTAAAATTTGTGACACTGTTTTTTCAATATCGGCAGTCGCTGTATCCGTCATCGATTGCACGACAACTGGAGCACCACCACCAATTGTGATATTCCCTACTTTTACCGCAATAGACTTATGCATAGTGTGGCTATAGTCCTAATTTATGTTCGATTAATTTCTCAAGTTTTACTGTATCAATGGCAAACTTACGAATACCTTCGGCTAATTTCTCCGTTGCCATTGGGCTTTCATTCATTGCCCATCTAAAATCACCTTCTGTTAATTTACGATCTGGTTGATTGGTTTTCTCAATCTCAACTAACTGTCTACTTAACGTATTATCATCCTGCTGTAACTGCTGTAATAAGTTTGGTGCAATCGTTAATGCATCACATCCTGCTAAGGCTTCGACCTGTCCCACATGGCGGAAACTCGCCCCCATCACAATCGTTTGATAACCATAACGCTTGTAATGCTGATAAATTTCTTTAACCGACAACACACCGTTATCTTCACTGACATCAGGGAAGCTTGTTGCACCTTGCTCTTTCATATACCAGTCAGTAATGCGCCCAACAAAAGGTGAAATCAAAAAGACTTTAGCCTGAGCACAGGCGATGGCTTGGGCAATACTAAACATCAAAGTTAAATTACAGTTCACCCCCTCTTTTTCAAGCACTTCAGCAGCTTTAATCCCTTCCCAAGTTGATGCAATCTTGATAAGCACACGCGACTTATCAACACCGGCTTCTTGGTATTTATGGATTAATCGACGCGCGTAATCAATGGTCGCCTCTGTATCAAACGATAAGCGGGCATCAACTTCGGTGGAAACACGTCCAGGAATCACCTTTAAAATCTCAACACCGAAACTTACTGCCATATCAAGCATTGCCTCATCAACGCGTGATTTACCACTTAAGTGTGCACTTTTTGATAACGCTTGATCAATCACATAATTGTATGCAGGCATTTTAGCCGCATTTAATAACAGGCTTGGGTTAGTTGTGGCATCAACGGGTTGATAGGCTTCGATTTGCGCGAAATCACCGGTATCGGCAACCACTTTGGTCATTTGTTTTAATTGTTCTAATTTATTCATCTTAATTTTCCATTTTCATTTTTTTATTTTATCTATTTGACTGTGCCATAGCATATAGTTGATTAGCTTCACGCTCAAGCTTTACGCCCAGCAATCTAGCAATATAACACTTCTTTTATATCTGCATAGCCCTCAAGACACATCACAAGGCGATCCAATCCTAAGGCAACGCCTGAGCACTCTGGTATTTGATCAAGACAGGCTAATAAGCCTTGATCAATGGGAACTGCTGCTTTACCAAGGCTTTGACGCAAATGTAAATCATGCTCAAAACGCTTTGCTTGTTCAATGGCACTTGTTAACTCATAATAACCATTGGCTAACTCAACACCTTGATAAAAAAGCTCAAAACGCTTGGCAACCATTTGCCCACCACTATCTGGCATCACGCGCGCCAAGGCAGCTTGCACTTCAGGGTAATCATAGACAAACACAAATTGATGCGCTTTAAGTTTAGGCTCAATGACATGGGTAAATAATACATCTAAGCACTCGATATTATTTGGACTGGCTAAGCCTTGAATATCTCCCACATGCTGAGAAAGCGCTTTTTGCAAAGAGCTCAAGTCTGCCGTATGTGGATTTATGCCTATCAACTGCTCAAATAACGCTTTATAGCTAAAATACTCCATGGATGCTTGAGGCTTCAATATAAGCAACATTTGTGCGATTTCCTCACGCAATGCCATATCATCCAATCCCACACGATACCATTCAAGCATCGTAAATTCATGGTTGTGATATTGCGCTTTAGGATCATCACGAAATGCTTTACAGATCTGATAAATACTGCCTGAACCCTGTGCTAATAATCGCTTCATCGCATATTCCGGTGAGGTTTGCAAAAAGCGTGTGCCTGACTGGGTATCAATAGCAAAAGCATCGATATAGGGATCACTCACAGGATATGGGTAAGACAAAGGAGTATCGACTTCTAATACATCTCTTTTGGCAAAAAACTTGCGGATTTTTGTAATATATTCAGCACGCTGAATCAGTGCGCTATTTGATGGCAGCATAATCTAGATCATATGTTAAAGTTTGACCATTCTAGCAAACATGGAAGGGAAAAATAACTGTTATTAACTGGAGTTACCCACTTTAGAAAAAAACTATGATTTCATAAACACCCCGTCAGCCTATGGCTGCCACCCCTCTTGAAAAGAGGGGAATTAGGCAACGGTTATTTTATATTCCCCTCTTTTCAAGAGGGGTGCCGAGCTTGCGAGGTGGGGTGTTGAAATAGAAAAAGTACGTAACTTTAGTTATTAACGATTATAATTAAACTTACTCCGGATAAATCTCACTCGCCAAGCCAACAATCAGTGGATCAGGTTTAATCGCAATATTCATATCTTTGTTTTTATAGTCCAGTCTTGATAACACAAAGCGCATTGCATTGATACGTGCGCGCTTTTTATCATCTGATTTAATCACCGTCCACGGAGCAAGCTCAGTATCGGTATGCAAAAACATACTTTCTTTGGCTTCGGTGTAATCATCCCATTTATCCAGACTCGCTTTATCAATCGGGCTTAGTTTCCATTGCTTTAGTGGATGCACTGCACGCGATTGGAAGCGTCTTTTTTGCTCTTTTTGACTGACTGAAAACCAGAATTTAAATAGCTTAATCCCACTTTGCACCAACATTTTTTCAAGATCTGGTGCTTGCGTTAGAAATAGTTGATATTGCTCAGGGGTACAAAATCCCATCACCTTTTCAACACCCGCGCGGTTATACCACGATCTATCAAAAAGAACGATCTCACCAGAGGTTGGCAAATGGCGAATATAACGCTGGAAATACCACTGACCCTGCTCACGCTCAGATGGCTTCTCTAATGCCACAACGCGCGCACCCCGCGGGTTAAGATGCTCCATCATCCGCTTAATCGTCCCCCCTTTGCCTGCTGCATCACGTCCTTCAAAGATAATCAGTACTTTTTGCCCCGTTGATCTTACCCACTGCTGCATCTTCAAAAGCTCAATTTGTAATTGTGTTTTCTGCTGCTCATAAACCTTTCTTGGCATTTTTTCCTGATAAGGGTAAATATTCTCAGTAAAGAGTTTACGACGATTTAATAAATCAAGTGAGATGTCGGTCATATCCATGTGCTTTCTTATCTATACATATCCTCATTGTAGCGCTAAAGAGAATAACTACAAGTCAGCATCTGGCGCCCATAAAAGTTAATCACAGAAATTACAGCCAACTTGCGTTTTTTTTGTTAGAATTGCCGTCGTTTTAACACATGGAGCAAATCAATGATTATTGTTACAGGTGGTGCCGGATTCATTGGCGCAAATATTATTAAGCAGCTTAACCTGCGCGGACATGAAGATATTCTCGTTGTTGACAACCTAAAAGACGGGCATAAATTTGTCAATTTAGTTGATTATGAAATTGCAGATTATTGTGATCAAACACCTTTTTTGCAAGCGATTGAGTCTGATTTAGGTTATTACACACCAAACGCGGGTTTGAAACTTAACCCTAACGATATTACTGCCATCATCCATCAAGGAGCGTGCTCGGCAACCACAGAGTGGGATGGTCAATATGTGATGGAGAACAACTACGAATACAGCAAGATCCTTTTGCATTTTGCGATGCGCCACAAGATTCCATTTATTTATGCCTCTAGTGCTGCTACATATGGCAATAACACAACCTTTATTGAAGAGCGCCAATATGAAAAACCGGTGAATGTTTATGGTTACTCTAAGTTCTTATTTGATCAATACGTTCGCAAATTTTTGCCACATGCACAAAGCCAAATCGTTGGTTTAAAGTACTTCAATGTCTATGGACCACATGAAACACACAAAGGCTCAATGGCAAGTGTCGCCTTTCATCATTACAATCAGTTTAAAGCACATAAACAAGTTAAACTATTTGATGCCTATGATGGTTTTGCCGCAGGTCAGCAAATGCGTGATTTCATTTATGTCGAAGACGCTGCCAAGGTTAATCTATGGTTTTTGGATCACCCACAAGTCTCTGGGATCTTTAACTGTGGCACAGGCACAGCTGAGCCTTTTAACAACATCGCTCATGCTGTCATTGATTTTTACAAAGAAGGTAGTATTGAATATATCGAGTTTCCAGAACACTTGAAAGGACACTATCAAAGCTATACCGAAGCCAACTTAGACAAATTGCGTGAAGCAGGTTGCGATGTTAATTTCAGAGATGTCAAAACAGGTGTTACGGATTACTTACAATGGCTTGAAAAACATAATAAAATATGATCTACACACTCATTCGCCTAACTTACAGCCTATTGTTTTGTCTAGGTTTACCCTTTATCAGTATCAAAAAATTAATTCGCAGTCGCAAAAACAAAGGCTATCGCCAAAGAGTGCGTGAGCGCTTTGGCTTTACTCCCTTTAAGACAGATGAAAGCATTTGGATTCACTCAGTCTCTATGGGTGAAAGTATTGCTATCGCGCCTTTGGTAAAAAAACTTGCCTTAAGCTACCCACATAAAACCTTTGTGGTCACTACCATGACGCCAACGGGAAGTGCGCAGGTGCAAAAGCTTTATAAAGACTTTGGCAATATAAAACACAGCTATATCCCCTATGATATCCCCTGCTTGTTAAAGCGCTTTATTAAACGCACTAACCCTAAGCTCTGTATTATTATGGAAACAGAGATTTGGCCAAACTTACTTGCACAATGCGAAAAACACCATATTCCAAGCATTTTAATCAATGCGCGTTTATCACAAAAATCAGCGACAGGTTACGCCAAGATTGGTTTTATTATGCGTCACATGCTTAAGCAAATCAGTCATATCAGCGCGCAATCTGATGATGATGCGATTCGTTTTATAACGCTTGGTATGCCCCAAGATAAAGTAAGCGTTGATGGCAATATCAAATATGACTTTCCAATTGCGGATGATCTTATTGAAGATGCCCAAAGTTTACGCCAACGTTTTGCAAAACAGCATATCTGGATTGCTGCAAGTACGCATCAAGGTGAAGATGAGATTATTCTTGAAACGCATCGCAAATTATTACAAACAATGCCTAATGCATTGTTGATTTTAGTGCCAAGGCATCCTGAGCGCTTTAATCAAGTGGCTGAACTGATTAAAGCACGCAAGTTTAACTACAGCCGTAGAAGTCTAGATCAATACCATCATAACGATGATGTCTATCTAGGAGACACCATGGGTGAGATGATGCTGTTATATGCCGCAAGTGATATTGCTTTTGTTGGTGGCAGTTTTGTCAATAACGGTGGGCATAATATGCTTGAGCCTGCAGCACTTGCTAAGCCTGTTTTATCGGGTCCATCGGTGTTTAATTTCGCTTTGGTTGCCGAGAAATTACAAGCCAATCACGCTTTAACCCTAATCAATAATAGCGATGAATTAGTTAAGCAATTACAGACACTTTTTAATAACCGGCAATTAGCAGCATCCCAAGGCAATGCGGCATTAGCGGTTTTTCAACAAAACAAAGGCGCACTTGACAAACAACTCTCAATCATTAAAGGATTTTTATGCTAAGCGAATTCATACAAATAAAGGATGATTTTGAAGACTTTGCCAAGGACTATTTCTTAGCGCAATCCATTCAAAGCCCACGTTTGAAAGAAGCAATGGCATATAGCTTTCTTAATGGTGGCAAGCGTATTCGTGCCATCTTGAGCTTTTTAAGTGGTACCTGTTTTAACTGTGATCCGTACAACATCAAACATATTGCTTTGGCACTAGAGGCAATTCACGCTTATTCACTGATTCATGACGACCTACCAGCAATGGATGATGATGATTTGCGTCGTTGCAAACCGACATGCCATATTCAATTTGATGAAGCCACCGCCATTTTAGCCGGTGATGCGTTGCAAACACTTGCATTTCAGGCTTTGAGTGAATTAAAAGCTATCGATATTAAACAACTGCAAAAAGCGCTTTATCTGTTGGCAACACACGCAGGCAGCCAAGGCATGGTTGATGGTCAGCAATTAGATATTGATGCTGAGGGTCAAACTCAGGATATCAAAAGCATTGAGACAATACATCGCTTAAAAACAGGTAAGCTTTTAACCGCTGCCGTTGTATTGCCTTTTATTGCTTCACCTTATTACAAGGATCAAACCGTTGAAAAACACCTTATTGCATTTAGTCAATGTATTGGGTTAGCCTTTCAAGTCAAAGACGATTTGCTTGAAGTAACTTCCGACACGGCGACTTTAGGCAAAAACAACATGAGTGATCTTAAGCTCAATAAGTCAACCTACCCTTCTTTGTTAGGTGTTGAAAAGACGCAACAATTACTGGATGAGTTGTTTACTCAATCCATGGCGCATCTGCAACAAATCAAAGGGTGTGATACGACATCGTTAGCGCAACTGGCTGAATATATTATTAGGCGCACGCATTAGTCATTACTCTATATAGCTGGTAATAATTCGCGCTAGACTAATCAGTTGATTCTTATTCTGACAATTCAGTTTCTCACACAAACTGGCAATACTGCCCTGCACTGAGCGATAGGAACGCCCCGCATGCATCGCAATCTCTTTCGCCGTGGCACCCGTGGCAATAAAGCGTAAATACTCGACATTCAAATCTGTCAATTTCAAGCGCTGCTGTAAACTCTCAGGTAAACGCACGATATCAGGCATTACGGTGTTATCACTAAAGTCCTTAATTTCAATTAAGGTATGAAATCGCACCACACTCATCAATAGATCAATACAGTCTGTCAAACACTGATAAAGCTTGGTTTTATCCTCAAATGTTAGCTGATTAAAATAATCCGCATTGATATCAAATGAAAAATGATCCGTATAATTGTGATAACACCTCACAATATACAGCACGATATTATGCGCATCTTGAGTGATCAGCTTATGTTTCATCTGATCACAGGTTAGTTCATCATAGCTAAATACTTTAAATACATTGGTTTGCTTAGGGATGATTGAGGGGTCATAACGCCATAAGTCAAACTCAAGATAGGGCTTAATCAACGCTTTAGTAAAGCTTGTAATCATCGCATATTGGTTTGCCTCAAAACGCCGTACCCACGTTAAGGTACTAATCGTATCTTCACAAATAATATCTAAAATTTGCCTGATAATTGCCGCATTAGTGGCACTATCATAGAGCATCGCTTCAAGGTCTTCTTCTTGTATTTTTAGCAACGAAGTGATGACATGTTTTCTCATAAACTGAAATTCATTTTCAGTGTCCGTGCGACCAAGTATAGCTTACTGTGTGTTAATGTCAGCTTGCATTTGCGCGACTTTGGCGCTTTAACAGGCTCAATATTGGCTCAACAGCAATAGATAATAAAATCAACAAGCAAGCGAATATCATGTTGATACTAATATGGTCGCCCATAATGATGACACCAAGCACGCTGCCAAATAAAGGCACAAGATAGTTCGATAATGAGCAAAACCCAGCGCCTGCACGTTTAATTAAACTGACATACAGCACATAAACCAACCCCGAGCAAAACACACCTAAGATAATCGATGCAATAAAAGGATGTAGGGCTAAGTGCATACCTTGTAGCGAGCCATTGCCAAGGTTTATGCCAAGCATAATTATCGTACCAATGATAAACGCATCACGTGATAGCAAAAATGCATCTTCATTGGGCAAACTTCTGATAATGATTAACGCACTAGCAAACGATAAAGCGCCAAGCATAATCGCTAATTGTGGCAATAATGCGCTTGATAGCCCTGTTGTCATTAAATCAGGCGCAAATAAAACCAATAAACCAATAAAGCCAATGAGCATGCCGACAAACTTAGCTTTTGTTGCGCGCTCAACACGCGTTAACAACACTAAGATAATCGTGAAAAATGGAATCGTGCCCATCAAAATCGATGCCATACTACCTGAAACAGATTGTTGCCCCCACATCACCAAAGTAAATGGAATCACCACTTCAAGCACACCAATTGCTGCAACTTTAGACCATGTTTTAAGGTCTCTTTTATAGCGTTTTCTTTTGGCAACCAAACAAAAGACAATCAAAAAAACTGCGGCATAAAATGTTCGTAATAAAGCAAGCTGCTCAGGCGTGTAATTGGCTAACGAGAAGTCGATTAAAACAAACTGACCACCCCAGATAACCCCGATAAATAACAGTAAAATATAATTCATTGCTAACGATCACACCTTATCGATATTCAACCGTCACAATTTCATAATCAACCACACCTGAAGGCGTTGCGATATTGGCTTCGTCACCCTCTTCTTTGCCAATGAGCCCACGCGCTAATGGTGAGCTTAATGAGATTTTATTGTATTTGATATCCGCTTCATCTTCGCCGACGATTTGATAGGTTATTTCTTCATCACTATCAATATTTATCAAGGTAACCGTCGCACCAAAGATCACTTTGCCATTATTAGTCATGTTAGCAATATCAATCACTTGCGCATTGCCAAGCTTCGCCTCAAGCTCTTGAATGCGCCCTTCGATAAAGCTCTGCTGCTCACGTGCGGCATGATACTCGGCATTTTCTTTTAAATCACCGTGCTCACGTGCTTCAGCGATTGCAGCAATCACCTTTGGGCGCTGAACACTTTTTAAATCTTGTAACTCTGCTTTTAACGCCGCTTCACCGGCAACAGTCATTGGAATTCGTACTGCCATTTTTTATCCTTAATTCTTTTATCTTTTAGTCTTTACTTTAAATCTAAATAATAAAAAACGCCCAGCATGCAACATGCTAGGCATTGTTCAACTCTTTTACTCATCTTTTATTCACTGGCATGTATTATACCGAAGCGTGCTTTGTTTGCAATTTCTAAAATGTCTATCCATCGGATCAAAATCAATCGCTAAGTTTCGCCGTATTTATGTTTAAAAGACTTTTAAGATCAGTATAATGACTGCATTGAAATGTCACTATAAATTCAAACGTCAACATAATAGGTAATAACATGTTTACTATTAAAAAAATTTCTTTGATTGCAGCATCCTCTATCGCTTTGCTAGCCACGCAACTGTCATTTGCTCAAGATGCAGTAAAAGCACAAACAGCAGAAAAAACACAATCAACACAAACAACACAAGTAGCGCAACCCGCGGCACAAAATGAACCTAATACTTATGGCGCGACATCTGTTAATTATATGGGTGTGCCACTTAATGCCTATGGTGCAGTTTCATCCAGTGCCAATGTTCCACTTGAGGTGCAAGTACCACCTGCACCTGCGAATTTGGTATTACCGAATATTACACCGGCAACTGCGATCTGGCACAATCAAATTGTTACACCGCCAATGCTTAATGTTAAAAGCTATCTACTGATTGATGCTAAAACAGGTAATATCTTAGCTGAGAAAAATGCCAACATGCGTATTGCGCCTGCCTCGTTAACCAAGATGATGTTACTTTATATCGTGGAGCAGAAGCTAGCTGCAGGTAGCATCAAGCTTGATCAAAAAGTACAAGTTCCTGCCATTGCTTGGCATACCGCAGGATCAAGCATGCATTTAAAAGCAGCCCAAGAAGTGACTATCCAGGACTTACTAGAAGGCACCATTGTTGCCTCAGGTAATGATGCTGCAGTCACCTTAGCAATGACGCTTGCCGGTACACAAGAAGGTTTCGTCAATATTATGAACTTCACAGCGAAGAAACTAGGCATGAATAACACGCATTTTAGTGATGTTATGGGTTTACCAGCCCCTAACTTATACACGACAGCGCGTGACTTGTCTGTTCTTGCGCAACATATTATTTATGACTACCCGCAATACTATCATTACTACAAAATGTCTAGTGTTAGCATGAATGGTTTTGTTACCCGTAATTACAACAAATTATTAGATATTTATCCTTATGCTGATGGTATCAAAACAGGCTCAACAGACTCTGCCGGTTACTCGCTTGTGTCTTCAGCAGTGAAGCCTGATCATGATCGCTTAATCTCTGTAGTTATTGGTTCAACCAGCCTTTTGCAAAGCGCTCGTGATAGCCAGACATTACTAGAGTATGGTTTTTCTAACTTCCAGACGAAAACGTTCTATCCAGCTAATTACGCCTTAGGCAATATCCGCATTTACAAAGGCGAGAGTGACACCGTCGATATCGGTGTGCAAAAACCCGTAGCAATTAGCTTCCCAAGCTATATCGATGCCAAAGATATTCAGTTTGTATTACACAAGAACCCTAAAGGTCTTGTTGCACCAGTTACAGCAGGCACTGATGCTGGAAGTGTTGATATGGTTTATAAAGGCAAAACCATTGAGACATTCCCAGTCGTTGCATTAAAAGATGATGCAACTGGCTCATTATGGCAACGCATTAAGGGCACTGTGTCTTTGTGGTTTGCTTAAGCACGTACACTGCCATCACTCACTACTTGATATTTAAATGTGGTTAATTGTTTAATGCCAACAGGTCCTCGAGCGTGAAGCTTGCCTGTTGATATCCCAATCTCAGCGCCCATGCCAAATTCTCCACCATCTGAGAATTGCGTTGAGGTGTTATGCATCACGACGGCACTATCAACATTTTGCATGAAAAATTGTGCAGCTGTTTGATCTTCGGTCAAAATCGCATCGGTGTGATGTGAGCCGTAATGATTAATATGCTCAATTGCTGCTGCAACATCATCAACATGCTTGATTGAGACGATACTGTCTAAATACTCCGTTGACCAATCAGACTCTGTTGCTTTTTCATATTGTGAAAATTGCTGCCACAAATCCTGATCAAGACGCAGAACACACCCTGCTTTATCCAATGCGGTTAATAGTGCTTCAATATGCTCAATTGGCAACTGTCGATCCAATAAAATCGTCTCTGTTGCGCCACAAATGCCAGGGCGACGCATTTTGGCATTGACACACACATTAAGTGCTTTGCGTAAATCAGCTGCATGATGGACATAGGTGTGACATATCCCATCTAAGTGCTTAAACAAAGGCACTTTACTATGCTTTGTCAAATATTCAATCAACGCACGCCCACCACGTGGCACAACCACATCAAGATATTGCTCTTGAGCTACCAGATACTCGATCGCAGCTCTTTCCTGAGTTGGCAGCATTTGTACGGCATCACTGGCAATCTCTGACTTTGCCAATCCCATCTGTATTGCGCGCATAATCGCTTGATTTGAATAAAAGCTCTCGCTACCACCTCTTAAAATTACGGCATTGCCCGATTTTAAACACAGTCCAGTTGCATCAACGGTGACATTTGGACGTGACTCGTAAATGACTGCAATGACACCTAGTGGCACACTGACTGCTTTGATATCAAGTCCTGTTGGTCTTTGCACATGTGATAGCACACAATGAAGTGGGTCTGGTTGTTTTGCAATCTCACGCAAGCCATCACTCATCGCGACAATTCGCTCATGCGTTAACAATAAGCGATCAAGCATGGCTTTATTTAAGCCCTTTGCCGTTGCATTTTCAATATCCTTGGCATTGCCTTTTAGAATATTATCCGTATTGTGCACAATCTCATCAGCGATTAATGACAATGCTTGATTACGCATATCGTTCGTGCTTGACGCCAAGTGATATGTTGCTTGTTTAGCTTGTTTGCACAGTGTTTCTATTGCCTGATATTCATTTACCACTTATCTTAACTCCTAAAACTGAATTCTCTCTCAAACCAATACCATATTATTGCGATGAACAATCACTTTTGTCTCTGGCGTATAACTTTTAGCTAATAGTACCTGCTTTAATACCTCTGCATGCAACATTGCCACACCAACTGCTACTGTGTTGCCTTGCTCATCCTTTATCGTAAGCACATCATCTGCTTTAAAATTACCGACACACTCAATCACACCAACAGTTAACAGACTTTTACCAAGACGTAGTGCGCGCAGTGCCCCCTCATTAATAGTAAGCGCACCACTATGTTTCACATGATGCGCCAGCCAGCGCTTTTTAGCACTTTGATCAATTTTTTGCGCCTTAAACAACGTAAATCGTCCCGTGTTTTGTAAGCTTGTTAATGGCTTAAGTGCCTTGCCATTACAAATCAGCATATTACAACCATTATTAACCGCAATCTCAGCAGCTAGAATTTTAGTGATCATACCACCTGAGCTAATCTTGGTATGACTTTCTCCTGCCATCGCTTTGATCTCGTCATTAATCACATCAACGCTTTTAATAAACTGGGCTGTTTTATCCATATTTGGGTTAGCGGTATATAGTCCATCGATATCTGAAAATAAAATCAACAAATCGGCATTGATCGTTTGCGCAACACGCGCGGCTAAACGATCATTATCACCATAGCTAATCTCAGTCGTGGCTACGGTATCATTCTCATTGATAATCGGAATTACGCGAAATCTAAGCAGCGTTTCCAAGGTATTTTGCGCATTGACATAGCGTTGACGCGTTTCAATATCATCGATATTCAATAGCACTTGTGCGCTATGAATATCAAAGGCTGCAAATTGTGATTGATAGACTTGTGATAACTTAATTTGCCCAATCGCTGAAGCGGCTTGCTTTTCCGCTAGGGTGCATTTACGCCCCATGCAGTTAAGCACCTTACGCCCCAATGCCACAGCACCCGATGAGACAATAATGATTTCAATGCCTTGTTTGTATAACTGATCAATATCAGCGATTAAACTTTCAAGCCACTTTTTTCTGATTTCGTAATTATCATCAACTAACAGCGATGAGCCGATTTTAATCACTATGCGTTTGTAGCCACTTAAATTCATAGATAATAAGCTCTTGTGCTCTTAACTTTCCAAGTTATAACTGCTTATTATTCTGCCACGGGTTACAGATTTTGCCTAAACCAATTTGCTATATCTTAGGACAAACAATGTCTCCTTGACTGATCCCAAATATAGGACTAATATTCATGCTAAACGCACACTGATTATACGCATCATGACTTATATCCCATACAGCGGGTCCACCAAATTGTGACTCTGTTTTTAATTGCGTATAACTTGCTTTTAATTTACTCCATAAATCGTCTGGACATTGCAATGACTCAGCATCACAAACATGCCATATAGTATTTGTTGCAGGTGCCACAGAATTAGGTCCAGCCAATGGATCTATCAAAAGCTTAGTATTAGCAGGAATAGTGTATGCAAATGGCTTTGTGACAGGTGCCTCATTTTGATTGCCTGTGCTTAACTTTAATTGATGGGTTAAATAAAGATAGCTATTAATACCAAATTCAGGGTCTTTCTCACTCGTACCATTTATTGTATAACCTGCCGTAAAGCCCTCCTGAATAATAAGATAATCAAAATCACCTGCCTTAATTGCGGCATCATAATCTTGACTGACTGCAGTGGATACCAATGCAGCTGAACCATCTCCAACCATATTTAATTGCGGCGCTGCTGTAATGATGATACTCTTCCCTGCTTTTTGTGCATCAGACTTAAGATAGCCAATCAACGTATGTAAATTATCACCATTAAATGTTGATTCAAGATCAAAGTCTATACCATCATAACCATTTGCTTCTAAGAACGTCCATATTTTACCAGCCTGCTCTTGCAATTCAGTCTGTGATGAAGCTAAGGTAAACGTATTAGCGGAGCCACCCACCGAAATAAGAACATGTTTAAGTCCATTTCCTTTAGCAGATTTAATGTCATCAAGAATCGTTTGTCTGACTTTGTCATCTATAGGATTCCAACCATTATAAGCTTGAAAAACATTGAAAGTATACTGCATGTCTGCAGTTGCTTTGTCCTCACCAAAGGCAACAATAATCATGTTGTAACCCATTTTGACAGCATCGGATATTTTAACATTCATATTTGCCTTTGGTCCCACAGATGATTGTGGCAAATAACCAACCCTTACCTGATCAGATGCTTTAGCATAAGTAATTTGTTCTTTAAATCCATCTTTAGTCACTTTTATTTTGGCTGGATTAATATCTGGCGTATAGCCTGCAATACCATCAACTGAAATATTATAAGTTTGCCCAACAGCAAAACTTGCCCCAGTTTTTGCACTACCTTTACCATCCACAAGTTTAACTGCTTGAGTAATACTTTTGTATCGCGCGGTATCCTCAGGCGTAAAGTGGACATTAACACTAGATTGCGTCTTAGGCGCACCATTAACCATTACCTCTGCCAAAGCCGTAGGAATAGGTTGACATTGATAAGTTAATGACACACTGCTTCCACTCTTAGAAGCTGTGATTGATGCAGGAGAAAAGCTTGCAGAACATAGATTTTGATTATAGACAATATTACTACTTGAAAGCGTATAATGATCACCTGCCATTAAACCATCAATGGAAGCGACCTCATCCCAGCGTACCGTCTTTGTTGTAAGTAAACTTTTTGTATCCGTATCAGTTAATGTGACGACTGGATTTTCACTATAACCTTGGAGTGCTTGAGGTTTATGTGCTTGCAATGTTATTTTTCCATCAAGTGCTAGCAAACTATAACTAACATCAGCCTCAACGGTTTCACCCTTCAATACGGTTAAGATTGCTGGGCTAACATTTGCAGCGTAAACATGTGAATTGTCAACTATATAAACTGGCGCTTTTATCGTATATTCCCCAGGGACTATATTGTTGACGCCAAAATTTTCACCCCAAGGCACTATATAATCACCTAATTTACTTCCATCTTTTTTATCAATCTCCACGTTCGGGTTGCCACTTGCTCCGACTGGCTTTAAGGTTTTATTATGAATACTGATATTACCCGTACTTGCCTTCCCCCGTGATAAAGTTAAATGATCACATAGATCTGAAGGTATATTAAATGCAGGCCAAGCAGCAACTACAGTAATACTTAAAACCCCGTTAGGGCTTAAGGTTTCTTGAGCAAAATTCGGCACCATTTCAACAACACCGTCTTGATATAATGGCTCTGGGGTATCTATAACCTTTCCTCCTGCTAAAACATGTATTTGCTGAGCCTTTAACACAGATGGTGATGGGTAACTTATTTGAACACCATCAAGCCCCAAAGCTTTATTCTCTGTATTGATATAGTTTGCATTAAAATAACTATCCCCTCCCGAGCAGCTAATGAGTTTTAGGCCATCAAGATCTTTTTTTGCTGCTGCTGTTGAATAATATCTACTAGCTGCATGATTATATATCGGCAAAGTTAAGACACTGGCACATGCCAATATTAATTTACGGTTTAACAGTTTTTTTATCATTATTATAGTCCTTACATTTAGGTTATATAAATTTCCTATCTTGCTAAAATTTAAAAATATCACTAAAGCGCAATTCGCAAAATTAGCATGCCAATAATCACCTAATAATCATATTTTTAAATGCCTCATTCCCTTGAGAAAACGTGATACTCTCCACTGCGAAACAGTATAAATAACTATTTTTTGCGCCAACAGAGTCCAAATGGCAGGGGTATCACAAAAAACTTTAAAATTTATCATCATGGTTTCTGATATTTGTTGTTCTTTAATTGCATCAGCACCAGATTTTTATATACATTAGGTATTTAGAGATTTTCCCGAAACCAATTTACCGTATCTTTCATCCCTGCTAATAGCTGATTAGGATCTGAGAACTCATGCCCTTGATCACGATAGATTTTTAGTGAGACCTTTTTATGCGCTTGTTTTAAAGCATAATATAATTCTAACGATTGACTAAGCGGCACCTCACTATCTCTATCACCCCCTTGAATCAATATGCTACCGTGAGTTGAATCCACATGTAAAATCGGTGATATATTTACCCAAGGTTTAGCATCTTGCCAAAAAGGCACCCCCATAAGATAAGTCAGTGTATGATAATCCGAAGTACCCTCAAGGCTCACCAAATCATTGACTCCAGCGCCATCGACTGCCGTTTTGAAAAGACTTTCACGCTCCATTGCTACTGCCGCAAGAAAGCCACCATAACTCCAACCCCAGATGCCAATATGCTTAGGATCAACAATCCCCTCGGCGATTAAATGCTTAACACCAAGAGTAATATCCTCCAAGTCAATTTGCCCAATTTTCTGATAGTTAGATGCCATAAATGGCACGCCATAGCCCGTACTACCATGCACATTCGGTCTAAAGATTACATAACCTTCTGCCGCCATACAGCCCACACAAAAAGGTGTATCTAGCGTATGAGGGGAGCCAATAAAGCTGCCCCACCAATGATTAGCAGGTCCGCCATGCACCGCAACAATCAGTGGATATTTTTGCCCTTTCTTATAGTTTGGCGGGTATGTTACAAAGCCTTCGATACTTTCCTTATTGCTACCAATCCAATGGATTATTTCTGTTTGCCCTAATGCATAAGGCAGTTTTCTTTGCGGATTGATCACTTCTGGTGAAAACTCATCTAAACGACTAACGACTGCTTCAGGCGCTTTATTGCTATTCATTTGCATATAGCCGATCGCTGTTGCTTGGTTGTTAATAACAGGGCTTACAACTGATTCATCACGGTTCAGAGGCAAAGTATCTGATGTCTTGATATTAACTTTGACAAGACGCTTCGTTAAATGATCATCTTGCACCATCAACAGATTCTCATCTTTTTGATCCCATGAGAGTAACTCGGCACCACCCTCAAACAAAGGCTTTAAACATCGCTGTTTATGGTCGTTTAAATTCAAAATACACAGTTGATTGCTGTATCTTAGAAGGTAATCCGCATATTGATAGCCTTTTGGCAATTGATTATAAAAATAGGCAAGACTTTGACCGTCATGTGATAAAACTGTCTGATCATAATAAGCTTCACTTTTTGTTAAGCTCATCACATGCCCTGCTAAATCAACACTTTTAATCGCGCGCTTTCTTGAGCGCTCTGGCGCCAATGAATGTACACTAACAAAGATAATACCGCTATTATCTTTTAACCACGTCAAACGATCATTTATCACATAATCACCTGACTGGCTTAACGCTTTAATGCTTTGAACATGCGTTTGATCTTTTGACAGCATTAACACATAAAGTTTATTACCTGCATACATTGTCGCTGGATCGAGTACCGAAAAATTATCACGCTTATCCTCATGCACACTCACAGCGATCATTTGCCCATTGGGTGAAATTTGATAGCTTACTAATTCTTGCACAGGCATTTGTAGTGGGTATAACTTGTTAAGCTTCACATCGTAAACACACAGGCTTAATTGATCATGCTGTTCTTTAACAAGCAATAACTTACGTGCATCTGGAAACCAAGAGACACTCAATACATTAAAATTAAAATTAAAAAGCTTTTGCGCGGCTGTCATAGCGCTAGCATCAAGATGCTTGACGTAAAAAAGCTGATAACGCCACTGCCACTTACCCGTTTTTTTGTTTTCTTCACCTTTCTTCTGTATATAAACTGCCTCTTTAGCATCATCTGAAGGTGACACAAACCCAAACCAAGGTTGTGATAATGATGCCTCAGCTGTTAATGGCTGCATTGACTTTTTAGGTATATTAACATCAGCCATTTGTGCATATATCGGCATGATGCCAACGATATTCAAATAAGCACATAGTGCAATTTTTCTAAGCATGAATCACTCCAGTAGAATTTACGCTGTAGATTACAATATTTTGCGCAAAACCGGAAGTTGGCGAATGAAATGTGACACAAAGAAAGTGCTGACAATCGCAATAACTGCCGCAATAAAAAAGCTTGTAATAGAACCTAGATGAAGCTTTGCTACTATTAGCGTTGCAGCTGTGATAAAAGGTCTTTGCAAAATATAAGCCGTATAAGCTGCTAAGGCGAGGTTTTTAGTTAACCAACTGTGTTTGTTAAAGCATGTTTTAAACAGTACAATTAAGAAAAGGCATATGCCAGAGCAAATCAAAGGTCTACCTACAACATTAATAATTACAGTAGCGACATGATCATAGCCAAACACATGAAAGATCACTGCAGCGACAAAAACGACCACCGCTCCAGCAAACCATGGCAATGCTATTTTCACAGTGAGTGACGCCAACCAATTTTCCTTCCAAGCCTTTATCCCAAGGCCAAAGAAAAATATATAAATCATCATATCAGGTAACCCACTTGCACTGAAAAAAGGCATGACTATCCCAAGTGTATGTGGCGACATAATCATCGGAATAGTATACATTGCCACAATTTGTACAACCGTCAACAATATAATAAAGCTCAATATCCTTTTATGAGTTAATGGTCGATCCACTGAGTGCTGAACATCTTTTTTCGCAGCAAACACTCTATGATAAATCAAGAAAAACACTGTGAATATTAATAAGGTTCTTACAAACCAAAGCTGATCTACATCTAGGAGATTGATTGAAAAATGAAGAGGCTCGGCATATAAATACTCACGCCATAAATTCATAATGGGCACAAAAACTAAAACCATAAATAATAATGGAATTCCTAAGCGCTTCAAGCGATCAATAAGAAACACCTTATTGCCTTTCTTTAATAGCGCAGGCAGTAAAAAATAGGATGAAATCGCAAAAAATAACGTCATAAAAAATGACTGCTGAAAGGTTAAATAAACTAGGAATACTTCCTTTGACAACTTGCTTGATGCCGGCACCCAATAATAGCCACCACCACCTGGTCCGCCAAAAGCAATACACGTATGATGAGCAATCACCATAAAAATCAATACCCACTTAAGGTTATCTAAATAATCTAATCGCTTGTTAGTTGCTATTGCAGACACATATACTCCTTTCATTTATAGTTACTTCCACACACTTTGAGCATATTAAATATGCAGCGGCATTTTAGAGGTATATTATACATCCCAAAAGCAGCCAAATGGCAAAGGGAAGATTCTGGCTACAACATAGTTACCCACAGGTAGGGCAAACTTTACTCTCTATCTTAAACGCTCTAAGATATCATCAACGAACGTATTGCAACTACATACGTCAGTTGATGGATTAAAGCCATCTTGAATAACCTCAGCGTAAAAAGGTCTATTTTGACTAAGATAATCACTTTGTACTAAATTAAAAACTCTTTTAAATTCGCCAACTGGGCGCCTAACGATATAAAAACTGAAATTACTATTGAAATATCTTACATAACTACTATTTAAATCCTCAACTGAATTAATCTTTCTGATTGTGGAGCCAATACCGACTGGCTTATTTGACAGGAAGTCATGAGTATAGTTTGTAACAGCTTTATACTCGGTAAGGTTACGTATATCAGCAACATGATATCTGATTACATTAATGGACATGTTAGCACGATCAGTAATTGTAACTACATCAAATGCAGCATGGTGTTTATATGTACCATCTTGGCTAGCTCTTGTAGCAATGATTACAACTTCATTCCTCTGTAACTCTTGTGCAATTGTATCTGGTGTATTAAATTGTATAACACCTTCCTCAGCACCTGCCACTGCAGGAATTTCAACACCTGGCACTGCAGGAGTTTCAGCAACTGCCGCTACAGGAGTTGTTGCGAAAGAAGCCACATCAAACCCCATACTCGCAATCCCTAGCACCAGTGACGCTGTCTGCCATCCTGAGTCATTCCCAGCTGCTTCGGCAACAACACCTGTAGCACCTGAAGCTCCCCCTAAAACTGCAGCGATCAATGGCAATGCTGCACCACCACTAGCAACACCTGCGATAATTGCACCAATTGCACCAGCAATCCCTAACCCGTTTAAGGTGTAGTTAAGCCATGCTGGCATATGCCCACTTGGATCAATGTTCATAATCGGATTGCTATTAGCAAAATTATATTTATTCCAAACATTGGTATTATCTTGCGTGATAAATCGTTGTGTTCCCTCGTCATAGTCACGTGCTCTCAAATACACCAAACCAGAACTAGAATCCTGATATTCGCCGTTGTAGCTAAAGTTTGTTGCCACATTTGTCTTAAGCGTATCAGAATGCACGCCATAGGCTTGATAATCTGTTGTGCCTTGAATAGCAACTACTGCATTACTATTAGCTGGCTTATCTAAGGTTAAACTATTGCTTTTACTATTACTTACATAATACAAGTTAGTGTGACTATCATCCCTTATAAAAACCTCTTGGGAAAAACTATTTTTCACAATTCCAGCTAAGGTTAAAAATGCAAGGGTGCTTACTATTATTGTATTTATTAGATATGATTTCATTTTACCTACACCTATCTGATGATAGGTTGCCTTATTTATTAGATTAAAAACGGAATACCTACCTGAAAAACCGCCCCGCCCACATTATAAGTAAACGCATAACTACGCACAGTTTCCAAGCTATGAAAATTTAGTTCCGCCGCCGTAAACACCCCACCTTCAACGGCGGTAACCCCAGAGGATATTAAGATATTTTTAAAAGACATTTCATTTTTCCATGACAGTACTGACATTACTCCTTCTCTTGCCACTTCCATTGCTTCGCCTCGTGCCGCAAATATGGCAAGAGAGGCACCAAACTTGGTGCCTACATTTACCTCATACTTTAAAAAACCTTCCTTCCACATATTCTCAACAAAAAAACCGCCCACAAATCCGCTTATTCCCCCTGATGCAGATCCACCAAGTATCCCTGCAAGCATTGATGAACCACCAACAGTCTCAGCAGATAATGCCGTCGCCACCCCCTCAAGTCCGTTATCTATGGCACCAAAAAGTTTAGCCCATTTAGGGTCTATCATACCTAAGGTACCAAAAGCACCGCCAATATCCTCAAGCCCCATTTCTAAATATGCATTTAGCGCCATTGTCTTTTTCTGAATAAGTGCCTGTATTCCATTGCCGACAAGAGTAACAGGATAAGACTTTATTCCATATCTTGTTGATTGACTTTTAAACAAAACTTCTTCACTATTAGTGACACTATCATTCGCTAGAGCAGTCTCACTACTTTCATTGGAAGCGCCAGCAGTTTCTGAAGCAATCTCAGTTGCAGCTACATAACTATCTGTAGCTTCTTCTGATGCGACTGTAGCTTCTGCTGATGCGACTGTAGCTTCAGCCACTGGGGTAAAAGCGACAGCTCCTAATGGAATAAGAAGACCAAGTCCTATCAGAGTTATCCCTATTAAGGTATTCCATCCTTCTTTACTTAGATGCCCACTTGGATCAATGTTCATAATCGGATTGCTGTCAGCAAAATTATATTTATTCCATACATTGGCACTATCTTGTGCGATAAATCGTTGTTTTCCTGCATCATAGTCACGTGCTCTTAAATACACCAAATCAGAACTAGGATCTTGATATTCTCCATTGTAGCTAAAATTCGTTGCTACAGTTGTGTTGAGCGTATCAGAATGCACGCCATAAGCTTGATAATCTGTCGTACCTTTTATAGCAACCGTTGTATTACCATTAGTTAGCTGAGTCAGGGTTAGGTTATTACTTTTGCCATTATTGACATAATATAAGTTGACTGCATTATTATTGTTAATCCCAACCTCTTTGGAAAAGGAGCTTTCAACACTAACAATAATACCTAAAATAATAAGATATGGTAACCAAACTGACAAAGCGCCGCTAATCATCGACTTCTTTCTTATAAGCTGAATTCTAAACTTCATAACCTACCTCGTTCAATATGAGACATTTTTAATTTAATTTGATTTGTTTCACATTTATTCAAACATACTACCTAACCCAATCACGAGATTATCCTGTTATATCTAATTTTCTACAGGCAAAATAAACGTATACTTCAATCATAACTCAGATATATCTCCACTAAGCAAAGCACCAAATATTGGTGTCTTTAAATTAAGATAAGTAAATCTCATCGCTTTTGCTAACCTACTATTGGGATAATTACCTAAGTAAGTTTGTGAGAATCCAGAATATGCACCCATAAGTGGTGCCGCAGCAAGATTAACTGCTGTATTTGTCCAGTTGATATCATGATTAATTGCACTATTAATCATATTGCCTGTCATACCAACTGCACCATTAAGTGTTGTTCTTAATGCCCCATAGACAATTTTTTTAACCATGCTATTATTGTTGCCCATTATACGACTCACCCTCCCATAGATTAGACCACCTGCAAATCCTGTTGCACCATTGATTAATGTAAATCTTGCAAAGTCACTCAAGTTAAAATGATTCCCATCGTTGTCTTGATATGTTTTCAACCCTGAACCAACGCCTAATAAAAGATTTGATCCCGCACTACTTCTAGTCACTTTAGCATCGTTTAACTTTTCACTAGCCTTTAACCCTTCACTATTGATATCTAGACCTGTTTCCTCCGTGGCAGAGAATTCTCTAGCTTGTTTAGATAGCAAAACTTTTCTCCCTAATGGAAATATACTATCTTGGGCTGAATAGACACCGATCATGCCGCCTATAGCCATAGCAAAATCACCAGCTGCAGCATAGTACCTATGCTGAATGATGTCACCAATACCAAACAAAATATTAGAAACACTTGCTCCTGTTTCAGCTAACACAATCAACGAGGTGCCATCTGTAACAGGAACGCTAGCTAAGGATACAACAACTGTCATTAACAGCCCAATAGTGTTTAAACTGATATGCCCACTTGGATCAATGTTCATAATCGGATTGCTATCAGCAAAATTATACTTATTCCAAACATTGGCACTATCTTGTGCAATAAATCGTTGTGTATTGGCATCATAGTCACGTGCTCTTAAATACACCAAATCAGAGTTAGGGTCTTGATATTCCCCATTGTAGCTAAAGTTTGTTGCCACATTTGTCTTGAGTGTATTTGGATGCACACCATAGGCTTGATAATCTGTCGTGACTTGGATAGCAACTGTTGTATTGCCGTTAGAAGATGAAGTTAACGTTACATTATTGCTTTTGCCATTAGTAAGATAATAGAGACTGATGCTAGGCTGTGCTATACGAGCATAACCTATTTGTGTTGTTATTAATGCTATAAGACAGATACCGATAGTTACCGAAATAATTGGTAGTTTATTCATATGTTTCATCCGTGACCATTAGTTCTATTGACGCTTTCAATAATAACTTGTTTACCGTTATGCAAATTGATTCCTAAACCCAATCAGGCAAATCTTCCCCATGATTAGTCAGATTATAAAGACCCTCAGCGCCTGTATAACTCAGCAAAAGGAATGGTGATTTCACGGCCATATACGCCACTCCTGCAGAAGCTGAACGAATAAAATTCGTTTGAGCATTGCGTGGAAAAATCATTCTAAATTTTTGCATAACATAATTTACTACACGCAAAATACAACCTGGTGGCTCACTAGGATTTTCAACATATTCTGCAACCTTCAACCCTTTAATCAATCCAAATGCAACGCCACCACCACCATAGTCTAAAATAGTCCATAGTAGTTCGTATTTTTTTAAGAATGGTGAAAAATGACTGCCATAGGTGCCAGCCACACCAACAGCACTTAATGCTTCAGCAAATAAACCAAGACGCAACTCGGTTTTGCGTGATATACATGGAAAAAACTTTGGTTCATTTCGGTTAGTAGCTTCGGCACTCCCTCGCTCCTGTGTACCAACAACAGAATCCTGTTGTGCATCGATATCAGCTTGTTGAGTATCAACTCCCGCTTCAGACGCTTGAACATCATCATTTGCAGATTGCGTTAATGCTGCAGATGATTCTTCCGCTACATCAGTTGACTCTGCAGTAGCAGTAGCACCAGCTTCAAGACTCTCTGTTGCAACTCCTGCTACGTCTGAAGTCGCAACACTCTCAGCACCTATGCTAGCAAGCTCAATAATACCCAGAGATCCTCCAGTGAGTATAACGCCAGTCATGACCAGTGTCATCAAGAGTCCAGTTGATGAATGTTTCCATACAGAGCCAAAAGATAAATGCCCACTTGGATCAATATTCATAATCGGATTGCTATCAGCAAAATTATATTTATTCCAAACATTGGCATTATCTTGCGTGATAAAGCGTTGTGTATTGGCATCATAGTCACGTGATCTTAAATACACCAAATCAGAGCTAGGGTCTTGATATTCGCCATTGTAGCTAAAGTTCGTTGCTACATTGGTGTTAAGCGTATCAGAATGCGCACCATAGGCTTGATAATCTGTCGTGCTTTGAATGGCAACTGCTGCATTGCTATTGAATGGCTTATCCAAGATTAAACTATTACTTTTGCCATTATTCACATAATAAATATCATTTGCGCCTGTTGTTAACGATTCTTGTGCAAAACTGATCTGCGCCATTCCAACCATAAATAAATAGGCACTCAACTCTAAAAGCTTCTTAGATATCATAAAGAAGCACCAAATAAAGAAGCATCTAATGATGTATCATTGAAATCGACCAAAGAATATGAAATAGGATCTTCATAATTAAGTACTGTAGCTCTCAATTGAGGAAATGCCTTAGCCGAATGGAATGCAGATATATCAACAAATGATGTCAAATTGGTTATATGGCTATCAACCAAATCAGAAAAATATGCTTGTTCAGTAAAATCATATAGCAACAAATTCTTAGATTCAGGAGCTTTCAGCATAGTCTTTTGTTCATCAGATATTACATTCATATCATTCTTAAGCCAACTTTCTACATTACTCATTGCCGTTCTCATCGATGGTACAATGGCATCATAATTGTATTTATTGTAGACGGCGTAACCTTCTTGAATAAAAGTCGAGCGATCTATGTTGAGGGAGATGCCTTGATTATGTAAAGATTCTTTTAATCGCCCAAGGTCAGCCTCACGTAGTCGTTGAGGTGAATAATTATAGGATCTAGGATCTAGTTGTTCACTAGATGCTATAGGTGATATTCCAGTCTCAGTAGAATCTTGAGCTACACGATCAGTCAATTGAACTCCTGTGATTTCACCTGCTCCACCAGCTGCTGAAGAAATCCCAGAAGCGACATCAAAACCCATACTTGCAATCCCTAGCACCAGTGACGCTGTCTGCCATCCTGAGTCATTCCTAAGTGCTTGGGCAGCAAAACCTGTAGCACCTGAAGCTGCCCCAAAAACTGCAGCGATCAATGGCACTGTACCAGCACTGAAATAAGCTGCGGCAATTCCTCCAAAAAAACCTGCTATGTTTAAGGTATAGTTAAGCCATGCTGGCATATGTCCACTTGGATCAATATTCATAATCGGATTGCTGTCAGCAAAGTTATACTTATTCCAGACATTGGCACTATCTTGCGTGATAAATCGTTGTGTTCCTGCATCATAGTCACGTGATCTTAAATACACCAAATCAGAGCTAGGGTCTTGATATTCGCCATTGTAGCTAAAGTTCGTTGCTACATTGGTGTTAAGCGTATCAGAATGCGCACCATAGGCTTGATAATCGGTCGTGGCGTGAATATTGGCTTCAAGCCCCCCATTACATGATAAGCTTAGCGTTACATTATTGCTTTTACCATTACCAAGATAATAAAGGTCACTAGCTAAAACAATCTGCGCAAAAGTTAATTGGCTTATTAAGCCTAGTAACCATATTATTTTAATTCTCATATTTTACCCAATATCGTTTTTATATTAAAAACCACAACGCACTCAAAAAGACTCTTGAATATTTATTTCTTCACAAGCTGCTACATAAGGCAGTCAGGCTGTTCTATATCTGAGTATATCTCTGATCGACAATCGCTAGAAACCACCCACGAAACTCGGTTGTTTCTATACTTAATGGCAGTAGGCGTCCACTGGGTAGGGTTATTTCGGCATTTGCTCTCATGCCTGATGGTAACACCCAAACCTCTCTACCTCCTCCTATTCGATTATGAGTACTTATAAATACTCCGAGATTAATATCGTAATCATCTGAAATCCCTCTTGACCCCACTATATTTAATGCACCATTATCATAAATAAATTTAGCTCTAGTATTGACAAAAAGTCTCTCAAATTTAGTTGGAAATGAAATAGGTAAATCCAGTGCATCATTTAAAGAAGTGGATTGCTGAAGCACTCCCCTTAGCTCATTTGCAGTAGCTATGTCTTCTCGTTGTTGTAATAGAATAGGTAATCTATAAGCAAGACCACTATTTGTTATATTTTCATCAGCACGCAGAGCAAACCAGTGTCGTCTAAATACATTTAATGCCTTCATTTGCCTTAAGTCATTCTCTTGCCGTATCGCAGCTTGGATTGGTCCTTCACTCAAATCATTATTAAACCCATCTATCAAACTGGGATTAAATCTAATACCATCAAGATCGTTAGCCTCTCTCCCTCTCCCCATTACACTAAAACCAGAAGTAAGATCAAACGCCATACTCGTAATCCCTAGCACCAGTGACGCTGTCTGCAATCCTGAGTTATTCCCAAGTGCTTGGGCAGCAAAACCTGTAGCACCTGCAGCTGCCCCAAAAACTGCAGCGATCATAGGCATTGTACCAGCACTGAAATAAAATGCGGCAGTTCCTGCAACAATTCCTCCAAAAAAACCTGCTATGTTTAAGGTATAGTTAAGCCATGCTGGCATATGTCCACTTGGATCAATATTCATAATCGGATTGCTGTCAGCAAAGTTATACTTATTCCAGACATTGGCACTATCTTGCGTGATAAATCGTTGTGTATTGGCATCATAATCACGTGCTCTTAAATAGACTAAATCAGAGACCGGATCCTGATACTCACTATTGTAGCTAAAGTTCGTTGCTACATTGGTGTTAAACGTATCAGAATGCACACCATAGGCTTGATAATCTGTCGTGCTTTGAATGGCAACTGCTGCATTACTATTAGTTGGTTTATCCAAGGTTATACTATTATTTTTGCCATTATTCACATAATAAATATCATTTTCACCCGATGTTAACGGCTTTTGAGCGAAACTGATCTGAGCAGTTAGCATTGCTAACATACAACCAGTTATGACCACAATTTGTTGATGTCGTTTATTATTCACTTACCCCATCCTCTTATGACTTGCCGTCATTTGCTTTTTTATTTTTGGCTCTATTTGTGTTGCAAGGAGATTATAATTCATACTTATTGCACCGTTAGTTTTTTACAAAGGACGTTTTCTAACAACGAGAAAATTAATGCTTTTCCTCGCTTCTTTGCATTATGA
>NZ_VXKS01000021.1 GCF_008711525.1 Cysteiniphilum sp. JM-1 | reverse complement strand
CACTAAAGCCTGATTTAGCAGCGCAGCCAATCTGGGTGAGTTTATCTTCTTGTCTGAGTTTCATGTATAGCTTTACCTGTTCTGTTGTGACTCGTTTTCTTGCCATACCTTAATCTTAATTATCTGCAGCTTTATTGATTAAGGAATAGCCTACATGATTCAACCGGCAATTCTAGTTGTCGTGATCGGTAAAGCTAATTGTCACCTAATAGTTCCATAAAAATTGAACCATGAAAAATCATCACTATGATGAGTTATTCATACTCAATAATCAGATAAAAATAATGCTACCCGCAAAATATTATTGATACCCCACATAAAAAGATATCTTTTTATAGCAAATTTTCGTGTAAAAAAAATACAGATTTACAAGATCTACTTTGGATAAAATGACGCCAATACTTCTTGATCTTTATCACTCATGATCTTGTATGATTTGATATGTTGATACAATTCACTATATTCCACAAACTCACCTTTAGCATATAGCGCTTTGTTTATAGCAGTAAGCATTAGCTTAAGCGCTTTATCATCAACAACAGAAGCAACATCCATTGCACTGTAAAAGCTTTGATTGAATAAAGCATTACCCCAAGAGACAATTGCATGATTGACAGCGACTAGATCCTTATGATCACATGCTTTTTTAATATCTTTAAGCGCCTGATTGATATCCGGCTTTTCAATTGATGTTTGTTTATCTGAAGTTAGTGATACTTTCTTAGATCTAAACTTGCTAATAACCATAAGCAATACAATCAATGTAACTAACCATAAGATCGCAAAGATAATCGCTAACACCATCCATAGTTTGCTATGTACTACCTTAATGACTGTCTTTGCTGGCTGTGCTGCAGAAGCTGAATTTATCGCACTGTTTTGCACAGGTGTTACCACTTTGCCTGATAATACTTTAAAGGTTTGGGCGGGCAAAATGGCTGTTTGCATGGTCTGTGATTTCACATCAAACCAATGCACTGCAATCTTTGGAAACTCAATAACACCCTTCTCAGTTGGGATATAAGCAACCTTAAAGACTTTACTTGCTGCAGGTAGGTTATTCTCTACATAATCTTTGCTTTGCGCTTTATCTGGATATGCATTCACACTATCAGCATGTGGAAAGGTTAAATTAGGTAAACTAGCTGCTTCTACACCTGTTGCCGTTAATACAATCGTGCGCGTTACTGGCTCGCCAACAGTTAGCTCATTGGAATCACTTGACCAACTGTCTTTTAACGTAGCTGAATTGGCAGGCAACCAATCATTAATGTCAACATTTTGAGGAATTGGCTTCACATGCAACGTTAATGGATTTGACTTCACCAATATTGGCTTAGCACTTTGCATGGCAAAAAATGAATTGGGATTGTTTTGTAAAACCGCTGCCTGAATGATGCTTTGTGGAATAGTAATCTCACCCGCTTGACTGGCTGTAATTAAAAACTGTTGCTCAACCACATTATAGGTTTTGCCATTTTGTTGTGCTTGATATTGGCTATTTTTGCCAAAAGGCTCAATCGTTGCATTCGCTAATTGCAGTGGCTGCATACTTAAATTAGACAATGGCTCTGCATAATATAGTTTCAAGGTGTAGAGCACAGGTGTGTTAACGTACGCACTATCACTTGAAAGAGACGCATCCAAAAAGACATTTGCCGTTTGTTTACCATGAGCTCCTTGTGCTGCTTTAGTTACCGCAATTGTCAATGGCTTGGTTTGCTCACTACCAACAGTTAACGCTGGAATGGTGATGTTTCCAGTTTTTTTAGGTAATAAAGTCACAATATACGAAATATCCGACGTGCTTTTGCCATTAATAACGCTGGTCTGACTACTGGTGCTGGTACCATAAACATCAAAGTCCTGCTTCAATGGCGCCAAATCAGGTTGTTCATTCATATCATCAAGCTTAATCGTTAATGTCAAACTTTCACCATCTGCCACCTGTGTGCGATCAACTGATGCAGACACCGCAGCATGCAATGATTGCACCATAAACATAAATAAAGCAGGTATAAGTATAAGAATGCTGATTGTTCTTTTGATTTTTTCCATTTTGTATGTCTTATTTATTCTGCTGATAAATCTAATCATTATTCCCTCCATTTTGCGAGGTTTGACGTCGCTCATAATCTCTTAAGAATTTCTGCTTCAATAATCCACCTGGGTCATCTGGAATCTGTGACAAAATGGCATCAACCTTCTTCTGACGCAGTGCATCTTCACGCGCTTGGGCACTTGAAACCGCTACCTTTTGTGACGGATCATGATCATCTTCTTTGTCTTTGTCTTTCTCTTTTGCTAATGCCTGAGAACGTTCATCTTTTTGATTTTTATCATTATCTTTGTTTTTCTCACTTTGAGCACTTTGAGTGTTTTCAGTCGATGATTTATTATCTTGTTGCTCTTTTTGACCGTTTTGACCTTTTTGTTTTCTTTGCTCTTGCTGCTGATCTATATTCTGTTGATCATTGCTACGATCACTTTGACTCTGCTCATTTTTCTTATTTTGCTCATTTCTTTGACTATCTTTATCACTCTGTTGTTGATTAGCATGTGACTGATCTTGTTGATTTTGTTGATCTTTTTGATTCTGATTATTTTTATTACTTTGTTCATCTTGCTGATTTTTCTGATCACTATTTTGTTGACCCTGCTGACTTTGATCTTTTTGATCTTGCTTATTATTTTGATTGTTTTGACTGTTTTTCGTATTCTGTTGTTTATTCTGCTGATCTTTATTCTCTTTATTTTGAGAATTTTTCTGATCCTGCTTTTGCTGATTATTTTGTTGCTGTTGTTGCTTTAATAAATTCTCAATATACTCAAGGTTCGCTTTAGCGTCAGCAAAGTCGCTTTTTTTGGCTAAAGCCGCTTTATATGCTGCTATTGCTTTTTGATATTCATGCAATTGCGCTAAAGCATTGCCCTGATTATAGAGCCCAACTGCCGAGTTATCTTTCTCAAAAGCACTTAATGCTGCTTTATAATCTTGAGCACGATACAATGCCGCACCTTGCCAGCGACTATCACTAAACATCGCTGCTGCTTCTTTGTTTTTGTGCTCATTAAATAAGTTCTCAGCCTGTTGATTTTTATTCAACCACAGATCCTGCCAGGTGTTTGCCAACAACAGTGTCGGCAATAATAACACGACAACCCCACTGATACGTTTTACCGACATACTCTCTCCAACCAACCTTTTCGTGCAATCAATGCCACCACAATAATCAATAACCAAATAAACCAATGTCCTTCATCTTTCCACAATGCATTGGCTTTTTGTGCTTCTGTTTTTTGTGTCTTGCCATCACCATCATGGCTTAGCATTTTTGTGACATCCTGATCATTATCGGTAATTAAGCTAAATTGCCCATCACCTAAGCTTGCAAGTGTTTGCAATTCAGTAGCATTCATATTAGCAAATACAATTTGTCCCTTTTTATCAGTAACAAAACCGCCATCGCTATTTTTGATTGGTCCACCTTGTGCTGTACCAATCGCTAATACAGACGTTTTAATACCCTCTTTTGCTAGGTTTTTAGATTCTCTTAATGCTGCAGGTGACGGTGTACTATCAGTAACTAAAACAATCTGACCGTGAGCAAATCCCGCCTGTTTGATGAGTTTTGCTGATTCTACTAATGCTTTTTGGATATTATCACCAGCAATGGGTACAACGCTTGAATCCAGTGAGGGCACCATATTAGCAATCGTATTGCTATCAGCCGTCAAGGGCGATACCACAAAGGGCTCACTCGAAAATACGATCATTCCTGTTTGCCCCTCTTTAATCGATTTAAGTAAATCCAACACCTTAAAGCGTGCTCGCTCTAAACGCGTAGGCGGCACATCATTAGCATTCATGGTTTGAGAGACATCTAAGGCAATCACACGTGCTGCCACCTTTTGATAAACCGGTTGCGGGTACTGTGACCATGTTGGTCCTGCCAATGCAACAATGCCAATACACCACAATAAGAAAATCATCACTGGTAACATCCGAGTTTTACGTGCCTGCTGCCCGACTAATAGGTGCTTTAATAAGTGTGGATCACAATGCGCACTCCAGTTATTGCCACTGCTCTTGACTCTTAAGATCATAATGAGTAGAACAATCGCTGGAATGATCAACAAGAACCACCACGGACGTAAAAAGTGAAATGAATTAAATAAGTGGAAATCGATGGAACTCATATGACACTCCTTTGACTTCTTTTAACCCATAACAATGCCAAAATAAAGCTTAAGATCATCGCAGCTCCCAAAGTCCAGGGATAAAATGGTGTTATCGGACGAATGGTGATTTTATCGGATTTCACCGGCTCCAACTGATTAATTTTATTATAAATCGCTTGCAACTCTTTACCATCTTCAGCACGGAAGAACTCACCACCGGTCATCTGGGCAATTTTTTTCAAGCCATCAATATCCAAATCACTTGATGGATTAACAACTTGTGGACCAAACATCGTCTGCATCGTCATCTGCTTTGCGCCCAAACCAATGGTGTAAATTTTGATATGCTCATCTTTGGCAAGCTTAGCTGCCGTATCAGGATCAATAACACCGGCGTTATTGCCACCATCGGTCAAAAGAATAAGCGCGCGTGATTGTTTGGGATAATGCATCAATTGCTTAATCGCAAGACCAATTGCATCACCTATTGCCGTTTGAATGCCCGCAATACCGACGGTCGCATCATTAAGCATTTGTCCAACGGTTTTGCGATCAAAGGTTAATGGCGTTTGCAAATAAGGTTTAGAACCAAATAAGATAAGTCCCAAACGATCGCCTTCTCGCTTTTGAATAAACTCATTGGCAACCGTTTTCACCAAATCAATCCTTGACTCAGCCTTGCCATTGACCATCATATCTGGTGTACGCATACTGCCTGATAAATCAACTGCCAACATCAAATCACGACCTGTTTGTGGCAAAGTTAATGGCGCACCTAACCATTGCACACCAGCGCCTGAAACGACCAATAAGAACCAAATGATAAGTAACAAATATTTAAACCATGACAAATGAAGTGTTCGTTTAGCCTCACCTTCAGCCATTGTTTGTTGCAATGAGGTATAAAACGGAATCTTAAGCCCTTTTTTTGCATCACTATTGTTTATCCTTGGTAACACAAAACGAAAGATAATAGGTAATAAGAGTAAAACAAAAATCCAAGGATAAGCGATGGTCATCATAACACTTTCCTTAACCATTTTTTCGTTAATATAATGAGCGCTTGCTGCTCATCAATACTGACTTCTTTTAATCTATAGCTATCTAATAATAAACGCCCATCACCTTGACTAAAATCATCTGTTTTAAGCTGCTGATCCAGAAACTTCAACCAATCTTCATCAAAGTATAGATGTGCATTATCCACTTTAAGCTCTTGCATAATAACTCGCTTTATAAAAATAGAAACCTCTGATATAAAAGCCTGTGGTTTTTCTGACTGAGTAGCTTGTATCGTTTGATCAAACATCTTTATTATTGTTTGCTTGTGACGGTATCCCTTAATCTTTTTGGCTAAGAACCATATCAACAACGCAATCACAACTAAGATAATAACAGCCAAAATATACCAACCCACTGCCAGAGGCCAAATCGATACCGCAGGCGGAAGATGAATGTCTTTTAGCCCCGCTAATACATCAGTAGCCATAGCGCATTACTCCATGATTCAAGGTTTTAACCACATCATCATTCGTTGCTAATGCGACAAACTGCATATTATATTTGCTTGATAGTGCTTTGACCCTATCTAGGCGCTGATTAAATGGCTCGGCATAGCGCTTATGCACATCTTTGTCCGCGGCATTTAGCTCCAAGAAATGCAACTGCCCATCACTAAAGCAGTATTGCCCCCTATCAGGTAAACTCGCTTCTAATGGATCATAAGTAAATACTTGGATGATCTCACTCTTGCGATTAATTAATTTCAAATACTGTTCAGCTTCATCATCAAAATGCACAAAGTCACTGATCACAATCACAACACTGCCACTTTTAAGTGTTTTTGATAGATTCTTCAGTGTCATTGCCATTGAATGACTATTTGATGGTCTTAGCATATTATCTGGGTCACTCAGGCATTTGAAAAACTTCAATAAATGCGTGCGACTACGTGCTGGTGTTAACTGATATAAACCTTCATCGGCAAATACCACACCACCGACTTGTTCATGATGATTCAATGCTGCCCAACCTAATAATGCACATACCTTAGCGGCTAGTACACTTTTAAAACAAACGCGCGTTCCAAATTGCATCGATGCGGTTTGATCGACGATAAAATAAATCGCTCGTTCTCTTTCTTCCTTATACACTTTGGTATAGGGTTTGCCTAAGCGCGCAGTTAACGGCCAATGCATTAAACGAATATCATCACCTGGCTGGTAATGCCGGACCTCTTCAAAGTCCATTCCTCGCCCTCTGGCGCGTGAGACATGTTGACCGACCTGATTGGTATTAACCCGTTGACTATTAAAAAATTGAATATTTTGCGCCTGAAAACGCAAACTCAATAATTCATTAATATCTGCCGTTATACCTTGTTGATCACTTGTGTTTTTTAAACTCATGAGCGTTTCCCCTCTTCCACTTATGGAATCGGCACGGCTTTTAAAAGTGCATCAATCACATCATCACTGGTAATATTATCAACTTCAGCTTCAAAGCTTAGCAATATCCTATGCCTTAATACCTCATGAATCACCGCATGCACATCATGAGGTGACACATAGTCTTCTGCATTAAGCCAAGCATGCGCACGTGCCGCGCGCTCAAGTGCAATCGTGCCACGTGGACTTACCCCAAAACGAATCCATTTAGCTAAATCTTCATTGTATTTCGCGGCATCACGTGTGGCTAATACCAACTGAATCATGTACTCCTCAACGGCACTAGAAACATGCAGATCTAACACTTGTTGTTGCGCTGTAAATATTTGATCTTGTGTTATTAGCGGTGGCTTTTGCAAGTTCACTGAACGATTGCCACGATTTAATGCTAAAATTTCTTTTTCCATTGCTGCATCTGGATAGCCGATTTTAACATGCAGCATAAAGCGATCCAATTGCGCCTCGGGTAAAGGGTAAGTTCCCTCTTGCTCAATCGGATTTTGCGTTGCCATCACTAAGAATAAATCAGGCAATGGATAGGTTTGTTTGCCAATGGTAATCTGCTTCTCACCCATTGCCTCTAATAGTGCTGATTGCACTTTAGCCGGTGCGCGATTGATCTCATCTGCTAGCAATAAATTATGAAACAAGGGACCGGTTTGAAACTCAAAGCTTTGGCGCTCAGGAATATAAATCTCAGTGCCTGTTAAATCAGCAGGTAATAAATCAGGGGTGAATTGAATACGATGATATGAACATTCAATACATTCAGCTAAGGTTTTGATTGCCGTGGTTTTAGCAAGACCAGGCGCGCCCTCAACCAATAAATGTCCTGATGATAATAAGGCAATTAGAAGGCGCTTTGTCAAAGCGCGTTGCCCAACAATACGCGCATCTAAATACGCTAATAAACTTTCAAAATCCTGATATACCGGCATAAACCCTCCTAAGGCTTTAAAAACTTCATATAGTTAACGGTCCTTATTTTATAAATCCGTTTATGAATTTCAAGCCTCGTTATGCTTATGCCGTAAATTTCTAGACTTTATCCCAATAAACTTTAATGCCTGCAACAACATTTTGTGGGATACCGACATAATCAAGTTTTTGAGCAATCTTGTCACCTTGCTCAGAATAAGCAAACGTAAAGAATTGCTTAATATCTTGATTGATCCCCTGCTTTGCTTTCTCAGGTAACAAAACAAAAGTCGTTGCAACAATTGGCCAGCTGTTATTGCCAGGTTGATTTACCAAGAGCAGATTATAATTATCCTTTGCCTGCCATGATGCATACTTTGCGGCACTTGCAAAACTATTTAAATCAGCAGTTACTGTTTGACCACTTTGATTAATCAGTTTAACGGTTGGGATATTCGCGGTTTTGGCATAGGCATACTCGACATAGCCGATACTATCATCCACTTGCTGCACTTGTGCTGCCACGCCTTGGTTACCTTTAGCACCAATACCTACCGGCCATTGCACTGAAGTATCAACACCAACTTGTTTCTGCCATACAGGGTTAACTGATGCTAAGTATTGCGTAAAGTTATAAGTTGTCCCTGAGCCATCTGCGCGATGTACCGTGATAATCGCACTATGTGGTAACTTAAGCTTTGGATTTAACGCGACAATCGCTGGATCATTCCAATATTGGATTTTCCCTAAATAAATATCTGCTAATACTTGACCACTTAGGACAAGCTCATTTGTCTTAATACCCTGAACATTAATCACAGGCACAATACCGCCAACAATTGCAGGGAATTGTAATAAATTGTACTTACTAAGCTCAGCATTATTTAGTGGCTCATCTGATGCTGCAAAGTTAACCGTGCCTGCAAAAATCTGGCGCTGCCCGCCACCTGAACCAATTGGTTGGTAATTAATTTTAACACCTGTTTGATTATAATATTCATTTGCCCAACGTGACATTGCAGGATAGATAAAACTTGAACCTGAGCCCATAATAACTGACTGACTTGACACTGCCTTGCCATCACTTTCATGTGCTTTTTCGCTGCATCCTGATAATGCCAATACAGCCATAGCACTACTTGCCAGAGCACCAATCAATACAGTTTTCTTAAATTTTACTAACTTCATTAATTTATCCTTATGTTGTAAGTTTAAACCACTATTCATCTATTCATTATGAATATAATCAACCGTTCGTGGATCCTTAGGTGCGTTAAAGAATACATCAGTTGGGGCATACTCTACAAGCTCGCCATTAATCATAAACATCGTACTGTCTGATAAGCGCTCAGCTTGCTTTAAATTATGTGTCACCATCACGATCGTATATTGAGCCTTTAACGCTGTAAGCAACCCTTCTATCTTCTTGGTGGAAATAGGATCAAGCGCCGATGTTGGCTCATCTAGTAATAAAATTTTAGGTTTCACAGCCAATGTACGTGCAATACACAATCGCTGCTGTTGCCCACCTGAAAGACGTGTGCCTTGCTGTTGTAATTTATCTTTGACCTCATCCCATAAAGCGGCTTGCTTTAATGCCTCCTCAACGCGCTGTTGCAACTCAGTCTTAGGTAACTTCTCATGCAACTTAATGGCAAAAGCAATATTATCAAAAATACTCATGGGAAAAGGCGTTGGTTTTTGAAAAACCATACCAATTTCTTTGCGCAGTTGATTCAAATCGATATTTTTTTCTAAGACATTTTGCCCTTGTAACAAAATCTGACCTGTAGCTTTTTGCTTGGGGTATAACTCATAAATACGATTTAATGTTCTAAGCAAAGTGGACTTTCCAGAACCTGATGGACCAATTAATGCGGTAATTTTATTTTGCGCGAAGCTTGCATTAATATCATGCAATGTCTTGCTGTCACCATAATAAAAGTTAAGATTTTTTACTGATAAGTACTGCTGACTTGGCAAATTTAACACCCTCCCTTGAGTTTCAAATTGACTATGATGAGTTTGAGCTTGTGCTGTGCTTTCTATGTTTTCTAAATTCTTTAAGCTTTTAAATTCTGTCGATTGTTGCATGATCATCTCTTATTCTTTGATTTATTACCAGTTATTTATCTTTTGCAATCCAACGCGCCGTTAAATTCATTACCAATACTAATGCGGTAACAATAAGTGCCGCCGTCCATGCAACTTGTTGAAACTCCGGATATGGCTGCATTGCATTTTCAAAAATCATCACCGGTAGGCTCTCAATCGCTTGCCCCATATTGAAACTTAAAAAGCTGTTTTTTGCTGAAGTAAACAACAATGGTGCACTTTCGCCCATCACTCTTGCCGTGGCTAATACCACCGCAGTAATGAGTCCCGTCTTTGCCGAGCGAAAACCAATCATCACAATCACACGCCACTTTGGCACACCTAGTGCGATGGCTGATTCCTTTAACATCGGAGATACAAGATATAACACATCCTCCGCTGCACGTGTGATCATCGGCATCGCGATAACCGCTAGCGCAATGATTCCGGCATAACCTGAAAAACTGGTGTTAACAACAATAAGGGTATAGATAAATAAACCAACAATCACTGATGGCGTGCTTAACATCATATCATTGATAAAGCGTAAGACTTTAATCGTGCGTCTGAATTGTCGAAACTCAACAAAGAAAGTCGCCGTTAAAATGGAAATTGGCGTGGCAATGACTATTGCACCAATTGTTAACATCAATGAGCCAACAATCGCATTTCTAAGCCCTAGTTCCCTCGTGTCATGTATAAAAAGATACGTGCTAAAGCTAGGCATACCACGCATTACCAACTCATATAAAATGCTACACAAAAAAAAGATACTAATAATCGCACTTAGCCAGCACAGTGAGACAAAAATATTTGATTTAATACGGCGCTTAAGTGCGACTTGTCCAATTATATTCATTATGCCACCCCTACTTTGTAACGCTTTAAAATCCAACGTGATATCAGTAAAACCACCAGAGTGATTAAGAATAATATCAATCCTGTTTCAACTAGTGCGGCAGGATATAATGTGCCTAATGCTTCATTAAACTCATTAGCAATGGCTGATGAGATGGTCGCGCTTGGCATAAATAGACCTTGCAAACTATGGACATTACCAATCACAAAGGTCACTGCCATTGTCTCACCTAGAGCACGGCCAAAGCCTAAAATAATCGCACCCATCATACCAGGTAAGGCATAAGGAAAAATGACATTTTTAGTGACTTCCCATTTGGTCGCACCAATACCAAATGCTGCTTCTTTTGTCACTTGTGGAATCGCACTGATCACATCACGCATCACCGATGAGATTAAAGGGATCACCATAATGGCTAAGATAATACTCGCAGCAAAAATACTACTGCCCGTTGGTAAGCTTTTGATAAAGAACATCACAAGCGGCTCAAAGTGTGCCCAAAATGAGCCACTCTCGGCAAGAGCTGAAAACTTAGCCTGCCAAGATAGTGATAAGGGCATTAATTTTAATTGCAAAGATTTCACCCACGGCAAAAGGACAAAAAGCCCCCAAATACCATAAACGATACTCGGAATCCCTGCCATTAGCTCAATCAATCGCGCAAGAATTCTACCTATGCGTCTGGGTAATAACTCATCGATTAAAAGTGCAACACCTAAGCTAAAGGGCACAGCAATTACAAGTGCCAAAATAGATGTAACCAGCGTACCAATGATAACTGAATAGGCGCCAAATTGCTCAGTTACAGGATTCCACGCATCGCTCCACAGAAAAGAGACACCATACTCACGAATACTTGGCCAACTAAATACAATAAGACTCATTAACAGCAACACAAAAATGATCAGTGTTAGCGATGCCAAAGCTATTAATAGCTTCAAAAAATTTCTATCCCCACTTTGCCTCAAAACCTATCCTTCCTACTTAATTAAGTCGTTGCTAAGCATAAATATCAATTGTTACAGTTATGTTACAATTGATGGCTATGGTTGTTTTAAATTGAATTTCTCATATTTCTCACTATTATTCCATATGAACATAGGACTAAACACTAAGGAATATTTATGTTTCACATCTCAGAACGTAGAAAATGGTATATTGGATTTGGTATTGTCTTACTCATTATTCTTGCTTTTTTGGCTTTATTGCACAGTGAGATTACGATGAGCATTGTTATCATTGCGCTTATTATTGTTGCCATTTATGATGTAACACAAAAAAAGCATACCATACTACGCAACTTCCCCGTCCTTGGGCATATGCGCTTTATCTTGGAGTTCTTTCGCCCTGAGATTCAGCAGTATTTTGTTGCGACAGACCAAAGCGAGCGCCCTTTTGATCGACAAACTCGTTCTTTAGTTTATCAACGCGCTAAAGGCATCGAGGACACGCTTCCCTTTGGTACCGAGCGCGATATTAACCGCCCAGGTTATGAGTGGGTTTTGCATTCATTAGCACCTATCCACCCAAAGGATGTGGATCCTAAATTTCAAATAGGCAATCATCAATGCACCAAACCTTATATCTCATCACGCCTAAATATTTCTGCCATGAGCTATGGCGCCTTATCTAAAAATGCAATTATGGCACTTAATAAAGGTGCGAAGCTTGGTGGATTTTGTCATAACACTGGCGAAGGTGGTTTAACAGAATATCATCGCCAAGGTGGTGATATTTGTCTGCAAATTGGGACAGGATATTTTGGTTTTAGGACTAAAGATGGGCAGTTTGATCCAGATAAGTTTGCCATTCAAGCGCAGTATGATGATATTAAAATGATTGAGATTAAACTCTCACAAGGGGCAAAACCTGCTCATGGCGGTGTGTTACCTAAGGAAAAACTCACCCCTGAGATTGCTAAAATTCGTGATGTGCCGATGGGTGAAGATGTTTTATCTCCGCCTGCGCACACTGCTTTCTCAACTCCTGTTGAGCTATGTCAATTTATACAAAAATTGCGCGATCTCTCCGGTGGTAAACCCATTGGGTTTAAACTGTGCATAGGGCGCAAAACCGAGTTTTTCTCAATTTGTAAAGCCATGTTAAAAACGCAAATTTTTCCTGATTTTATTACCATTGATGGCGCTGAAGGTGGTACAGGAGCAGCTCCTGAGGAATACGTCAATCATATTGGTGTGCCACTTGAAGATGCTTTAGCATTTGTTCACAACGCATTGGTTGGTTCTGGTATTCGCGAGCATATTTGTATTATTGCCAGCGGTAAAACAGCGACAGGCTTTGATATGGTCAAGCGTATTGCCTTAGGTGCTGATGTTATCAATAGCGCCCGAGCCATGATGCTATCCTTAGGATGCATTCAATCTAAACAATGCAATCGCAATACCTGCCCAACCGGCGTTGCCACACAAAATCCACGACTATATAAAGCGCTTGATATTGATGATAAAAAACAACGAGTGTACCGCTTTCATGACGCAACCGTTAAAAGCTTTACTGAACTTGTTGGCGCTATGGGACTTAAGAACCCAAGTGAGCTTTCCGCCTCACGTGTTATACGTCGTATTGATGAAAAAACCGTGCAATCACTCGATGAAGTCTATCAATACCTTAAAAAAGGTAGTTTATTAGATGATAATAACTTGCCAGCGCAATATGCTAAGTACTGGCAACAAGCATCGGCTGAGCGCTTTTAAAAAAACTATCAGCAAAACGTCCATTTTATCGACTTATTTTAAAAACTGCTTGCAAGTGATTAACTAAAGATTGTAAGGTATCCACCGGTAACTTGCTCTTACACTTTTTTAAATACTTAAATTATAATAAATAACAGGTTTTGGTTTATCATCTGACTAGCAGTAAGAGAAGTCATATGAAAAAACGACTTGAAAACAACGAACAAATAGGAGGTAAAATGCACAAAACAATAAGTTTTATTAAAACCGAATATGGCGTTATTTTGCCCATCATCCTCTTTGTTCTATTAAATATGGTTTTTTTAGGTCTGGACCCATATAACATTAGCCACTTTGCCACGGCAGCTACAACCTTTGTTATCTTTGCTGTGATGCTCGTTTGCGCCTTTAATGTCGTTAAACACGCGGATTGGTTAGCTGAAAAATTTGGTGAACCCTATGGTACCTTAATTCTAACCCTTTCTGTTATCTCAATTGAAGTGGCATTAATTATCACCATGATGTTGATTGGCAAAGGGGACCCCACCCTTGCCCGAGACACGATGTTTGCCGTAATTATGATTGCCGTTAATGGCTTTGCTGGACTTAGTCTATTAACAGGAGGTATAAAACACAACACACAAATGTATAATACCGAAGGTGCTAGTATTTATATTTCTTTACTCATTCTTTTATTAACAGTCTGTTTAATACTCCCTAATTATACTGTCGCAACTGATGCGGGCACGTTTAACTTAAGTCAATCAGTTGTCGTGATTATTGTTTGTGTCATCCTTTATGCGGTATTTCTAGTGAAACAAACGGTAACACATAAAGACTATTTTCAGTATAAGCATGATGGCGATAGTGATGAGGAACACCACAGCCCTATGGGCTCAGTACTCTATCATGTCATTATGTTACTCCTTGGTCTTGTCGTGATGATTGCCTTATCAAAAAACCTTGCCAGTTTTCTTGAGTTTAGCATTCAAGAGGCAGGACTTCCCAGTAAGTTAGGCGGTTTTATTATCGCGCTTTTAGTATTAACCCCAGAGGGAGTGAGCGCTATTCAAGCTGCTTATAAAAATCAATTACAGCGCTCAATTAATCTATGCATGGGCTCTGCGGTTGCTACCATTTGCCTTACCGTGCCATCGGTACTTGTCATAAGCCTTGTCCTTGGTCAACCATTAATTCTTGGATTAAATAGCACATCAATTGTGATTATGGTGCTAACCTTTTTAATTGCCTTGGTTACCTTCACTTCACGACGCACTAGCGTCTTTAATGGAATGGTTCTTCTGAGTGTCTTTATCGTTTACTTTGCGTTGATTTTCGATGTCGCTCAACCTTTATCCCAACTATAAGGTCTCTGCTGTAAGCAAACAGCAAGACAACCTTCGCAATTGGCAAATCAAGAAAATGCAGCAAGGATTAAAACAAGCTCAAAACGATCAAATTGCAGCTGTCTATGATGTTTTACGCGTTTTCAATAAATGCAAAAAATGAAAAAGTAAAAAAGTAAGCTACTGTATATTTTCCTAGGTGATATACTGTTGACATTAATTAGCACGATACCTTTATTTGTTAATGTCAAAAAATAAACATAGCAAAAGCAGCAAACGTTGGCTTGATGAGCATCATAATGATCATTATGTTAACCAATCTAAAAAAGATGGTCTAAGATCACGCGCAGCTTACAAACTCATGGAGCTACAACAAAAAGATAAGCTATTCAAACAAGGCATGACCGTTGTTGATCTGGGGGCGGCTCCTGGTGGTTGGTCACAGGTTTTAACGGATTTTGTTGGTTCTGAAGGCAAGGTGTTTGCCTTGGATATTCTCGAGATGGATCCATTACCTGATGTGACCTTTATTCAAGGCGATTTCACCGAGGATGAGCCATATGAAGCCTTAATGCAATTAACTGAAGGTGAGTCAATTGATTGGGTGATCTCTGATATGGCACCAAATATGAGTGGAAATCGCAATACCGATCAAGCCGGATCAATGTATCTGGTTGAATTGGCACTTGATTTTGCCGATAGCACATTAAAATCACGTGGTAATTTCTTAGCTAAAGTTTTCCAAGGTGAAGGCTTTGATCCTTTTGTAAAGGCAGTTCAAGAGCGCTTTCAAAAAGTTGTTATTCGTAAACCTGATGCATCTCGTGCGCGCTCACGCGAAGTCTATGTGATCGGATTTAATAAACGTTAAAGGAATCATTCATGGGTCATAGACTATCAAAAATTTACACCAAAACCGGCGACAAAGGTACTACTGCCCTCTCAGATAATATTCGTATTGATAAATGCGAACCGATTATTGAAACCATTGGTCAGATTGATGAGTTAAACGCCGCCATTGGTGTGATTGTCGCCTTTTCAAGCAACCTTGACATAAACAACCAACTACAAAATATTCAACATCATTTATTTAACATCGGTGGCGAGCTATCGTTTCCTCAATTTAGCCAACTAACGGATCATGCTGTTACCGCACTTGAAATCCAAATTGATCATTGGAATGAGTCTTTACCACCTTTGAAAGAGTTTATTTTACCTGGTGGTTCACAGTGTGCGGCTTTAAGCCATCAAGCACGTACCATCGCACGTAAAGCAGAACGCCACTATGTTGCCTTGATCCAAGATCAGACAAAAGCGCATAACCCACTTATTTTAAGTTTTTTGAATCGCTTATCTGATTATTTATTTGTGTTGGCACGTTTTTTTAACCAATTAGATCAGCATGATGAAGTGTTGTGGAAAAGCCATAGAAGTGATAAAACACAGGAAAAATTATGAAAATTATTATTTTAGGCGCCGGACAAGTCGGCAGCTCTCTGGCTAAGAATTTACAAAAAGATCATAACATTAGTGTCGTGGATGAAAAAGCTGAGCGACTAAGACATATTCAAAATCACTTTGACGTCAAAACGATCTGTGGCTCGGCATCACATCCCAATATTCTTGAAGAAGCAGGTGCTAATGATGCGGATATGATTATTGCGGTAACTAATAATGATGAAGTTAATATCGTTGCTTGCCAGATCGCCTATAGCCTTTTTAAAATCCCAACGAAAATCGCACGTTTACGTAACAAAAACTACGCGCGCTATCCGCAAATTTTTAATAATGACAATATCCCAATTGATCTTATTATTAACCCCTCCGAGTTAGTTACTCAACGCCTAGTACGTTTAGTTGAGCACCCTGGTAGTTTCCAGATTGTTGATTTTGCTAATGGACGCTTGCAGTTAGCAGGGAGTGAAATTGCCGAGGACTCACCACTTCATGGCATGAGTATTCGTGAGTTTAGACAAGAGCTTCCTGATATCGATGCGCGTGTTGTTGCTATTTATCGCAAAAAACAAAACTTACTTATATCCGCTGATACCGTTTTGCAAAAAGAAGATGAAGTATTCTTTATTGCTGAGCGAATTAATATTCCTGCGATTTTACGCGAATTTCAACCACAACAAACGGCATGCCGCAAACTCTTTATCGCTGGAGGTGGCAATATCGGTATGGGGCTTGCTAAGAAGCTTGAGAATGATTATTTGGTTAAAATCGTTGAGCGCAACTATGAGAACTGTCACTTAGCTGCTGAAACGCTAAACAATACCACCGTACTCTCAGGTGACGCCTCTGATGCTGAGTTATTAAATACCGAGAGCATTGATGACACCGATCTTTTTTGTGCAGTAACCAATGATGATGAGGCTAATATCATGTCAGCAATGCTTGCTAAGAAAATGGGCGCTAAAAGCACCATTGCCCTTGTTAATAGCCTAAGCTATGCGGCTTTAGTTGATGAAACACACACCATTGATCGCGCGATTTCACCGCAAAGAATCACTATTGGTGTGATCCAAACTTACTTGCGCAAAGGTGATATGCTAAATATCTATTCACTTTATGGAGGACATGCGGAAGCCTGCGAAATTGTCGTGCACGGCACAGCTGACAGCTCGCCAATAGTTGGTAAGAAAATCAGTGAACTAAACTTACCAAAAGCGATTATTATTGGCGCTATCGTTCGCGATGACACCGTATTGATTGCGCATGATCATTACACGATTGAGTCAGGAGATCACGTTATTGTCACGATCACGGATCTTGATCATGTCTATACAATTGAAAAGCTCTTTCAGGTATTGCCGGTTTTTCTATAATCCTTTATTACATATTTTTTCATCTACCCACTTTACATCAAGCACATTTTCACCTAAATTATATAAATTATTTTTTATATAAAAATTCATGGATTTATAATGAGTGATATTGATGAACTTATTTTAACGAGAATTGCTGATGTGTGCCATATCATGGGCGATGCCAACCGTATGCGCATTTTGTTTCTATGTGCTAAAGAAGCAACGCCGGTCAATCACTTTGTTGAAAAGCTTGGCGTATCTCAGCCTCTGGTTAGTCATCATTTGAAATTAATGAAAGAACAGCGTCTGATTAAAGGTGAACGCCAAGGCAAACAAGTGCTCTATTCCTTATACGATGAGCATGTGCATTGCATTTTACAAGATATGTATAAACACTGGTCGGATGAAACCCATTAATCAAACGAAGGGAAAAAGAGGATATAAGATGTTTGAATATAAAATTTATGGCATGGACTGTTTGGATGAAGTTTCTGTGGTGAAACGAGAGCTTCTGCCTTATGTTAAAGATGAGAATCTTTTACAGTTTAATCTGTTAAAAGGCAAGCTCATGATCCATAATCAAACACAGCAATTTACACAAGCTGAAATTGAAAAAAGACTCAAAGCGACAGGCTACCAATTTATCAGTTGGCAACAATATGAGATCAAACAGCAAAGCAATAGCGAAAGCTTTTGGCAAAAACATATGCGCAGTCTATTAACACTAATTTGCGCACTATTTTTAATCATAGGCTTTGCTATCCATGGCAGTTATCATGGATTTTTAGATGCCCTTATTGGTGAGCATGGTGTAGCAACTGCTCAGCCTGTTAGCTCTATTATTTTCTATATTTTAGCTTTAATCATTGGAGGGTGGTTTATTTATCCTAAAGCCTGGGCAGCATTAAAACGTATGCGTCCTGATATTAACCTTTTGATGACAATCGCTGTGATTGGTGCGATATGTTTAGGTCAGTGGCTAGAAGCTGGCATGATTGTCTTTTTATTCTCCATTGCCTCATTGCTAGAGTCGTGGAGTGTTGGTAAAGCAAGAAAAGCTATTCAAGCCCTATTAGAAATTGCTCCAGATACTGCTAATGTTTACTGCGCACATCACAAAGACATTGATATTAAAAAAGTCGAAGAAGTCAACATTGGCACAACAATCGTTATTAAACCCGGTGAGCGTGTACCATTAGATGGCGTTGTTACAGAAGGTGAAAGCTTTATTAATCAAGCACCTATTACCGGTGAATCATTACCTGTCGAAAAAAAATCAGGTGATCCCGTATTTGCCGGCAGTTTAAATGAAGATGGTCTTTTGTATGTCAAAGTAACAAAACTTGCCACTGAATCGACACTGTCAAACATTATCCGTCAAGTGGAATTAGCGCAAGCAAATAAAGCCAAATCAGAGATGTGGGTTGAACAATTTGCCAAATACTATACCCCTTTGATGATGCTATTTGCCCTATTAGTCGCCATTATCCCGCCGTTATTATTTGGTGGTAGTTGGTACAACTGGATTTATGAAGCATTGGTTATTCTGGTCATTGCCTGCCCTTGCGCTTTAGTTATTTCGACACCTGTGAGTATTGTCTCAGGCTTAAGTGCTGCGGCCAATCATGGCATTTTAATCAAAGGTGGTAGCTTTCTTGAGTTACCTGCAAAGCTTAAAGCGATTGCTTTTGACAAGACAGGGACGATTACCCAAGGCAAACCTGTCATTCAGTCAATTATTAATATCTCAAAAGAGTATAGTGATAATGAATTATTACAACTTGCTGCAGCATTAGAAGAAGGTAATAACCACCCCTTAGCACACGCTATCTTTGATAAAATGGCGGCGCTTAAATTAGAAAAAACCTTTAATGTTTCTAATGTTCAAGTGATTAAAGGCAAAGCGATTACCGGACAAATTAATGAGCACAATTACTGGATAGGCAGTCATAAATATTTACATGAGAAAACAGAAATCACAGCAAATTTAAATGCTTTTCATGACCAGATTCTCGCATTAGAAAAAACAGGACATTCGCTATTAATCTTTGCTAATAGCAATCATATTCTTGGCTTATTTGCTGTTGCTGATAGCATCAAAGATAATGCAAGAGAAACCTTAGCCAAACTCAATGCGCTGGGTATTAAAACCGCGCTATTAACCGGTGATAATAAGGGTGCTGCACAGTTTATTGCACAACAAGCTGGACTTGATGAAGTTTACTCTGAGCTTTTGCCCGAAGATAAAGTAGCAAAAATCAAAGTGTTACAAGCACAATATCAAACAGTTGCGATGGTTGGAGACGGCATTAATGACGCTCCTGCTTTGGCAACAGCTGATTTAAGTCTTGCCATGGGGGATGCCGGTAGTGATGTTGCCATTGAAACGGCTGATATTGCATTAATGTCCGATGATCTAGCTAAATTACCGTGGCTTATACAACATGCCAAACGTGTTAAAGTCATTATTCAGCAAAACATCACCTTTGCCTTAGGACTTAAAGTAGTCTTTATGGCATTAGCTTTACTTGAGCTTGCTAATATTTGGATGGCCATTGGTGCTGATATGGGTGCGTCCTTACTCGTGGTATTTAATAGCTTGCGTTTATTAAAAAGCAAAAATCAGGATTGATAGTGCGTTTGGCGTTGTTTATCGCGGAATGCCTTATGGCATTGCCAAGGAAGTCCCTGCTCATTAACCGCAAACTGCTACAAAGCCATTAAAGGATATGCTACACTGTGACTCCGTTGATGCCATCAAATCAATGATGGCATAGATCTAAAATGGAGCATCTTATGGAAAACTTTATTTATTACAACTCAACTCGCATTTACTTTGGTCAAGGACAAATCACACAATTAAGTCATGCAATTGCCAAAGATCAAAAAGTACTATTAATCTACGGTGGTGGCAGCATTAAACAAAATGGTGTTTATGATCAAGTAAAAACAGCATTAGCCAACCATCAAGTGACTGAATTCTCAGGCATTGAACCAAACCCTGAATATGAAACCTGCCTCAAAGCAGTTGAACTCATCAAGCAAAATAATATTGATTTTGTCTTAGCTGTTGGTGGCGGCTCAGTCATTGATGCCACTAAATTTATTGTTGCAGCCGCTAAATTCAAAGGTGATGCATGGGATATTTTAGCCAAACATACTGACATTAGTGAAGCGGTACCTTTTGGCTGTGTGTTAACACTGCCTGCGACAGGCTCTGAAATGAACTCAGGATCAGTTATCTCGCGCCGAGCGTTGAATAAAAAACTTGCATTTATGCATGAGAAAGTATTCCCTGTTTTTTCAATTCTTGATCCAGAGACAACTTACACCCTACCGGCAAGACAAGTTGCTAACGGTGTCGTTGATGCCTTTGTCCATGTAATGGAGCAATATTTAACTTATCCGCAAAACGCCCAATTACAAGATCGTTTTGCTGAAGGCATTCTCAGCACGTTAATTGAAGAAGGTGAAAAAGTACTAACTCATCCTCATGACTATGATGTGCGTGCTAACATTATGTGGGCAGCAACACTTGCATTAAATACACTGATCGCTCAGGGTGTCAAAACCGATTGGGCAACACATATGATTGGGCATGAGTTAACTGCCTTTTACGGTTTGGATCATGCGCAAACCCTTGCAATCATTCTGCCAAGCATTATGGAATACAAAAAGGATAAAAAACAAGCCAAGCTGATTCAATACGCTGAGCGCGTCTGGCAGGTTGATAAAGCGCTTGCTGCTGAAACAAAAGTGCAAATCGCTATTGAGAAAACACGCGCCTTTTTTGAAAAAATGGGCAACCCAACCAAAATCAGTGCTTACCAATTGACTCAAGATAAATTTGACGACATTATTAATAATCTCAAAGATAATGGTCTTATCGCATTGGGGGAACATGCTGATATCACGCCTGAAGACAGTTTAAAAATCTTGCAAATGAGTTACTAAATAATAGTGAGTATATAATACAAATCTTCACCTCTGCCCTTGCGGGATTGCTCGTGCAGCATAGGCTGTGCGGGTAAGGGGTTTTTGAATTTATTCTCTTTCACTTATCAACACATCCTGCTAAAATTCACTCACTAATATCATACTTATTTATCAAAAAATGAAAAGATCTAAACTAATCAATACAGCTTTACCTATATTCGTTGCAACAACAGCCTTAGCAATAAGTGCTTGCTCATCAAATACTGGATTGGGTAATTACAATATCAATCAAGCGATGAGTTCAATGCCTACAAAGGTAAAAACACAAACCACTGATTTTAAATTTTATTTTGGTAAAAACTCAGCTCCCGCAGGCGCTAAAGACTTAGGTGAGATTACAACAAGCCGCCGAGCTAACGCCTTTGCCAAAGACCCTGTTGCTTCTTGTAACTGGGTATTCTACTCAGCCCTTCTAAGCTTAGAAAGCCAAGCCAAAGAAATGGGTGGCAATGGCGTTGCTAATATTCAATCGAATTGGAAAAATAACACGACATCAAGCACAGATACTTATGTGTGTGAAAATGGCTTATGGATGTCTGGTGTCGCTTTAAAAGGTAACGCCATCAAGCAGTAAGTCATTACCGCTTTCTGACACAAATAAACCGATGCGGCATCTCTTTTTTATCCTCTAATATGTCAAATCCTGCTTCAATAAATAATTCATGTAAATCCAGCTGATGAAATGCTTTAACAAAAGGTTCATTTAATTTGCGCGCTAACAATTTGAAATAAACACCTTTGATCCCGTGATCTTTACATAATTGCCATGTTTTATCTTGATATTGCAGTGGTGATGGTTCAGCAATAACAAACACCCCACCCTTTTTAAGTACACGTGAAGCTTCTGCGATAAGTTGTGTGATATATCTTGGTGGGATTTCATGTAACACATAGCACGCACTTAGTCCATCAAAGCGTTCATTAGTAAATGGCAATGATTCGGCAACACCTTGAATAAACTTTATGTGTGGGTAGTCTAACGCCGCATGCTTTAATAAATAAGGACTTGGATCAATCCCCCAAATATCGTGGGCACCTTGTTGATAAATCGCGTTGGAAGTTTTACCACCGCCACAACCGATATCTAGCACAGCGTGACAGTCTTTTAGATAATGTGCTATTTTTTTGCGTATGGGATCAACTTGATTAAGCATTGCAACATCAAAGCCTTTGATATAACCACGCGTTAATAGCTTTGAATAGTTTCCACAAGGAATATTATGAAACTCCTGTAAAACATACTTAGGAACAGGCATTTCCTGCAATAGTTTTTCATCTAAACGCACAGATCTATTTTTTGGATAAAAAACTGCCTTTATTAAGGTAAGCCAAGCTATTGGTGATTTAAAATTCAACTCATCAACCCAGCTTTTAGGTAAATCCAATTCATCCCAGTTTTGGATGTCAGGATCTAGGAAAGCTTTATTATCAACTTGCTGCATGGTTGAGAATCATATATTCAACAAACTATAAAGAATTGCTTGACGCATAAATACACCATTTCTAGCCTGCTGAAAATACCACGCGTATTCAGTTGCATCAACTGAGTTGCAAATCTCTTGCACGCGCGGCAGTGGATGCATCACAATCAAATCATCATGTGCATTATTGACTAACATATCCGCCGTAAGCACATAATCCATTGTATGCCCCCCATCTTCTTCGGAAAAACGCTCTTTTTGTAAGCGCGTCATATATAATACATCAACCACACCAATGACATCAGCTAAGTTTTCAACACAGTGTACGGCTACGTTTTTATTTTTAAGTTGAGCTAAGATTTCTTCTGGAATTTGCAATGCCTTTGGTGCCACATAATAAATCGTAATATCACGATAGTTTAATAATGCATAGCTTAATGAATGCACAGTACGCCCATAACGCAAATCACCAATCATCGCGATTTTTATACCATCAATCTGCTCAAATTTTTGCTCTATCGTAAAAAGATCAAGTAAGGTTTGTGAAGGATGTTCATTTGAACCGTCTCCGGCATTCACCACAGGAATACGTGAAATATTTGCAGCAATTTCGGCACTTCCTGCCTCAAAATGACGCATCACAATCGCATCAGCATAGCCATTAAGCATTTGGATGGTATCGCTTAAGCTCTCGCCTTTCTTACCAAAGGAAGTATTATGTGCATCAGCAAAACCAATGACCTTAGCGCCTAAGCGATGAATCGCTGCTTCAAAGGATAAGCGCGTACGCGTTGAAGCTTCAAAAAAGCAGCTGGCAATAATCTTATCATTCAAAGTATTTATAAGTTTGCCGTGCTCGGCTTCATGCGCAAGCTTCATCAGTTGATCAAAATCATCCCGTTTTAAATCTTTGATACTGACAAGGTGCTTTGTTGTGTTATTGGCTGTAGATAATATCGTCTCAAGCATATTATGTCCCTTAAGGTGTTAAATTACTTTAATTACTCTATGCATATCAGGCAAACAGCGCTATCCTATCAAGAAAAAATAACAAGGTATATTAAAACATGTTTCCCGTTGCATTGACTGGTGGTATTGGTAGCGGTAAAACAACAGTTGCTCATCTTTTTCATGAACTGCATAACATTGATATTATCTGTGCGGATCAAGTCGCTAGAGAAGTTATCCTATCACCCAAAGTCATTGAAGCCATTGTTGATAAGTTTGGCGATACAGTAATGACTAACGGTATGATTGATAGAAAAGTCTTACGCAGTATTATCAGTCAAGACACATCAGCACGCACTTGGTTAAACAATCTCATGCATCCGATTATTCGTCAGCAGATTGAATTAAACTTATCAAAAAGCCAATCCATCTATACGATCATAGATATTCCACTTTTAACAACCGCAACACTTATTAACTATCCTTATCTTAAGAAAATCATCTCGATATGTGCATCTATGGAAACCAAACTTGATCGCATTACAGCGCGTGACAACCAAACAACGTCACAAGCTTTATTGATGATTCAAAGCCAAATTAGTGATGATGAGCGTCGCACATTTAGTGATTTTATCATTAAAAATGATGGTGATATTTCTGAGCTTACACCCCAGATTAATGCTATTCATCACAGCATATTGTCATTCTTAAATGGCACCTCTTGACAGGCAATAATATCTAATTCTCGTGGATAACCCACTTCAATTAAGTACAAACCTTGAGGGGGTGCCGTGATACCTGCTTGCGTGCGATCTTTTGCACCTATCAATGCTTTGATCCAATCGGGCGACTTTTTGCCTGAACCCACCTCTAACATTGATCCGACAATATTTCTGACCATATGATGCAAAAATGCATTTCCTTGAATATCAAAAATAATAAACTGACCATGCTCGATAAAATACGCATGCTGAATATTGCGCTTAGCACTTATTGATTGGCATTGTGATGAACGAAAAGAGCTGAAATCCTGCTCACCGAGCAAATAGGTGCAAGCAGCATTCATTTTGCTTATATCCAATGACTGATTAATCCAAGTTACTCGCTCATGCCATAGTGCACTCGATGTTTTATTCTGATAAATCACATATTGATAGCGTCGATATAACGCACTAAAGCGCGCACTAAAGTTCGCATCAACCTCATAAGCAGCAGAGACACTAATATCATTAGGCAAATGTGCATTAACACCCAACACCCATGCTTTTTCTTGCCTCACTGCTAACGTTGAAAAATTTACCACTTGTGCCGTGGCATGTACACCAGTATCCGTTCTGCCCGCGCAGACTACTTCAATCGGTTCATTGGCAATAATGGATAGTGCTTTTTCTAAGCGCTCTTGTACACTATCACTATGATTTTGGCGCTGCCAGCCACAGTAATTGGTGCCTGCATATTCAAGTACCAACGCATAATGTTTTAACATCGTTTTTTAGTTTAAAATCAGTATTCACTAAGATCGTGAATCATAGCACAACTTACGATGTTTTATAACACCAATGCCAAGGTTCATAAATAAACCCATAGGTATTATCTCGAGGGTAACTCAGTGAGAAGTGAAATTTTCTGGCATGCTTTGTCAGCCATTTAAAGGCTTTGGTTTGCTCAAAACTTTCTGTTAGCACCTCACTCTCCTCATCTGAGGTAAAATCCAAGGCACATCCTGTGTGATGCTCACTAAATCCAGGCAAAGCTGATACTTTTAAAATATCCTCCAGCAATAAACCTTTATTTAACTTATTTAGAATAATATTAGCTTGATACAGGTAGCTACGAAACGCTGAAATAATCATGAGATTCACACCATCTTGCAAAGCGCTTTGCTGCATTTTCAGCCATGCATGATATGCCTCATGTTGCATATAATAATCTCGATCAAACACATCTTTACCGCCACAGATGAGTATAGACTCTGGACATTCTTGAAAAAATGGCTGTTTATTATTATCGGCAAATGCTATTGGCAAAATCGCATAAGCGCGCGCAAGTTTTTGATGATTATTAGGCATTGGCTGGCTTTCCTTGCATAAATAAATTCTCGGCAATTGCACTTAATGGTTCATGTAATAGCTCAAGCGGTGTTTTTTCAAAGCCTGGCATTTTTGAACTTATGCTATTAATATGCACTTCATCAATAAGTTGGTTCGTTCTTAGATCATATATTTTAATGCTTAATTCAACTTGATCGGCAACCCCAGTAAGTAATGTATAACTCTCTGTCCATTTACTGATTCTCGGCAAAATAAAATAATCATACTTTTTATCACGTGCCGCTAGATATTCAAACTGTGCCGACTGGAAATGTGATGCCAGCGTCAGCGTTTTAAAGTGGTCTTTTAATGCATTATTTAAAATTGATAATGTGTCCTTAGCAGTTCCTGGATAACTATGTAAATCATCATAGCCATTATTAGGATATGCCATATAAGCGGTAGCATCCTTAGGCAATTTCACTAAGCCATCACGAAAATGAATATCATTACTCTGTGCTGCCACTGTCTTTTGCATCGAGTTTGCAACGATTTCATGTGTGCTTGCACAGCCTGTCATTAAAAAGCAAAGAGCTAAAAAAAGTTTCTTCATTTTTGTTAAAAACACAACTAACGATACAAATATTATACAGAATATACCGTTTAGACCAAGTAGGCACAGCGCTTTTTTTTGATTTTCTTACAAGCCTGAAATCAACGACATTAATTCACTACGACTTTTCTCATCTTTTCTGAAAATCCCGCGCATACAACTTGTCACTGTTGAGGTTTCAGACTTATGTACTCCTCGCGTTGTCATACATTGATGCATGGAATCAATAATCACGGCAACACCTTTGGGTGCTAAAGCTTTCTCAATTGCCAAAGCAATTTGCATTGTTAAACGCTCTTGCGTTTGTAAACGTTTGGCAAAAACATCCAACACGCGCGCTATTTTACTGATGCCAACAACTTTGCCATTAGGCAAATAAGCAACGTGCGCTTTACCGATAATCGGTACCATGTGATGCTCACAATAGGACTCTAAGCGCATATTCTTTAAAAGCACAATCTCATCATAACCCTCAACATCTTCAAATGTTTTTGATAATATCTCATCTGGATCTTCTGCATAGCCTTTAAAAAACTCATCGTATGACTTAATGACACGCTTGGGTGTTTCAAGCAATCCTTCACGATTAGGGTCTTCACCAATATATTCGAGTAAAGTTTTTATCGCTGCCTCAGCTTGCTCGGCATTTGGTTTTTTTGTCATTGCATTCACTTCATTTATTTTATTTATTTTATTTTATTTGTTTTTTATTTCATTTGTTTCATTGTTTATTTTTATCAAATGCCATTTTAATGCCTTGTAGCACTAAGTCAGGCACGATAGCATCAAATAACCCAGGGACATTAAATAATTGCGAAAATCCACCAGTAGCGACAGTAATGACATTGCTTGGATCTGTTTTTAATTCTTGAATCATCACTGATTTGAGCTCTTTTAGAGCACCTAAGTGCCCATAATAAATGCCTGATTGTAGATTAGTATCAGTATCTTTGCCTATTGCCATCATCGGTTTAACAATACTGACGGACGAAAGCTGAGCAGCATTACTACTTAATGCTTCAAGTGAAATACGCACACCCGGCAAAATGGCGCCACTTAAATAGATTTTATCTTTACGCACCACATCAAAAACCGTGGCAGTGCCTAAATCAATCACCAAAATATCTTTGTTGGCAAAAAGCTCAACAGCAGCGATGCATCCAGCAATTCGATCGGCACCAACCTCTTTAGGTGTTGCTACTTGCATTTTCAAGCCCGTTTTCACACCCGGTTGTAAGAGAAATGGTTCAAGATCAAAATACTTTAAAATCGCTGAGCGCAGTGAATAATTAATGGCTGGCACCACAGAGGCAATAGCAACACCTGTTATTTTATTTGGATCAAGGGCATTCTCACCCAACGCTTGTCTTAGAAAAATACCTATTTGATCCGAACTACCATGTGCTGATGCCGTAGTATAACGAAACTGTAATATCAACTCATCATGATCAAAAACACCCGCATGAATATGCGAATTGCCAACATCTAAAGTAAGTAACATCTGTTTTTTCTATCTTTTAAATATTTCAGCTTAGTTTAACGTCGCAGTATATACACATCATTACCCCTTTTACAGCACTAATCCACATTTTTTAAGTGTCTGATACTATTATTTTTTACGGTTTACGTTATGATGGCAGCAAGTTTATCCGACCCTATTTATTGAAGTATAAACATGGCTAGTTTTGATCGTCATTTTTATCGCATTTTATTGCTTATTATCTTGCTCACTGCCGCAGGGCAAATGACCAATACCATTTATGTGCCCGCATTAACGCAAATGGCGCATGAGTTCTCCGTCAGTGTTGGGCGTATGCAAGCTGTAATTGCCTGTTATCTTTTCCCTTATGGTTTACTGCAGTTTTTCTATGGTCCTTACTCCGATCGCTTTGGTCGCAAGCCAATGATTTTAATTGGTATTGTCTTTTTTACACTGGGATCTATTTTGGCTGTTTTTGCAACACACTTTATAACCCTTTTGATTGCAAGCTTCTTACAAGGCAGTGGTATTGCTGTTGCTGGTGTCATGGCGCGAACGGTCATGCGTGATCTATATTCTGGGATGAAGCTTCATAGCGCTAATAGTATTATGGCAATTGCGCTTATCTTCGCACCCTTAATTGCGCCTTTATTGGGAGGTCTTTTTACAGATCTTCATAGCTGGCGTGCTATTTTTGTTTTTCTAACCATTTATGGCATTCTACTTCTTGTCATTCAGTGGCTTTTCTTTCCTGAAACCAATACACAAAAATCAACTAAAGGTAACCTTTTAGCCAAGTATAAAACCGTACTATCCAATGGCAACTTTATGATTAATCTGATTTTATTGATCGTTGCCAATGGAGGTGTTGCGGTATTTGAAGTCAGCTCAGGCGCGCTTTTTACCTCCGTATTACAACTTTCGCCAGCAGTTGCCAGCTTATTCTTTATTATTCCTTTGCCTTGCTATATGTTTGGCAGCTTTCTCTCAGCACGTCTTGCGCGACGCTACAGCCTTGATCGCTTATTACTCATTGGTTGTTTTACTCTATTGATTAGCGGTATTGCCCTTGGTTTATCCTATTATGTATTTGGTGTAACCAGTCTTAGCATTATCTTACCAGGCTGCCTATATTTCTTAGGGTGTGGCATTATTTTCCCAACAGCAACCACCAAAGCATTAGAAGAGTTTCCAAGTATTGCAGGAACCGCTGGAGCTGTTTTGGGTGGTGCGCAAAACTTAGGGGCTGGATTACTAACAGCATTAGCAGCATTTATTCCGTTAAAAAATCAGCTCCCTTTAGCCATTATTCTATCGACTTTATCCGTATGCGCTTTAGTGAGTGTAATGATGAGTCAGCGCTCACGTATTGTGAAAGTAAGTTAAATATAAAGAATGTATAAAAAAGGTTATGACCATATTCCTGCCCACTTTGATTGTGTAAGCGTTGGCTGAGCGTAAGTCGAAGCCTTTATGAAGTATGATTTTCCCAAACTACCCTTCGACTTACGCTCAGGGCACGGTGAGCACTTGTGGGTGAGCATTTAGTCTTAGCCATAAAAAACATAAAAGAAAGTTCATCTTCTCTTGAGAAAATGAGCTTGTATACGGTTGGTGGGTAATTTTTATTAGTTATCAATTAAAAGTTCAAAGACATCTTTTGTAACTCGCTCACCGGCACTTGCTTGACTTCTTTTTGCACTTTGCCATCTTTGCCCAACCACTCTCTTGTTACTGTCGCCGTCTTGCCATCTTGATTGGTTTGAATGCTTACGGCATTAAATGAACGTTGCATCTGATTTGCATTAGTATTTGGACTTGCATTTGCTGCTAGCGTTTTTGGCGCAGGCTGAGCTGCAGCTTGCGCTGGTGCATTTTGTGATTGTGCTTGACTCATTTGTTGCTGCAACTGCTGCATTTGCTGTTGGAGATTCTGGGCAGCTCTTTGATATCTTTGCTCAAATGCCTGACGTTCAGCTTCTAACTGTTTTTGTTGCATATTAAGTGCATTCACGGCTTGTTGGTATTGTGTTTGCATTTGCGCCTGTTTAACTTGTGCCGTATTTACCCAGCCAACTTGTCCTGTTTGTGTATCCGCAACTTTGATCCAATTACCCTGCTGATAGAACTGAATATATTGATTTTGATTCTGATCAGTTAGCTCAGAGACCACTTTAGCATTAGTCGTTGGCTCATTATAAACCTGATAAGTCGCGGCAAAAGCGGCACTTGAAGCGGCAATTAGACCCAAAGATAATAATAATTTTTTCATGCTGACTCCTTAAATGTTAAGTTAATTTAATTAAAGTTATTGATCAAAAGATCAGTTATGCTTAAAAACACAACAAAGTTAAAAGGGAAATCTTAACGCAAACTTAAGAAAACTGGCACAAATTTAAAAAAGCACTTACTAAGCGACTCAATAACATTTATGATTTGTCCATGACTAAGCTTTCGCTTTATGATGATAACGAATTACTACATTATTGCTGACTTGCATTTAAATGAGTCGCGCCCACAAACTACTGATTTATTTAAGACGTTTTTAGATGACATTAGCCACATGGGTAATGCCCTTTTTATCTTAGGTGATTTTTTTGATTACTGGGTTGGCGATGATGTAACAAGCCCGATGCAAGAAGATATTATCAAAGCACTTCATGATGCTCATGATAAAGGGTTAACTATTTATTTTATGCATGGCAATCGTGATTTTTTAATTGGCAAAAGCTTTACGCAAAAAGCAAAGGTAACTCTTATTAACGATCCATATCTTTTGCAATTAAAACACAAAAATATTGTGCTCATGCATGGTGACTTATTATGCACTGATGATAAGAGCTATCAAATGTTTCGCTATGTTGTCCGCACTCCAGTGGTTAAAAAACTTTATCTGTCCTTATCAGCAAAAACACGCCAGCGCATCGCACAAAAAATTCGCGCTAAAAGCAAACAGAAAAACGAAAAATACAAAATAATCGATGTCACGCCAAAAGGTATAAAACGATATCTAGGTGATAATAAAGTATTAATTCATGGGCATACCCATTTGTTTAATACCCACCATGAAAAAAACTATACACGTTATGTTTTAGGTGACTGGTTTAACACAGGAAGTTATATCCATATCGATCATGATGAAAATATTAGGCTTTTAAAGCTAGATGCAGTTTGAAAAATAGTAAGAATTTGCCATACTTGCCATGCAACAACTATTTAAAAACACATGGAGCTAACATACGATGAGTCAGGAAAGCATTACTAGCATTACAACTCAAACCACCACTTTATCAAGTGACCCTCATGCTATTTTAGGCATGGGCATTGCACTACTTATTATGATCGTTGTTTTCTATATTTTCTCGATTGCCTTTTCATGGAGCGTTTATAAACTGCTGAAAATCATCGATAAGGATAAACAAGTCACCAAGCCATGGTTTGCTTGGCTTTTCCTTATTCCAATCGTCGGTTATATTTTCCAGTGGATCGTTTTACCCTTTGGTGTTGGCAACGCACTTAAAAAATATCAGGATATGACCATTAAACTGCGAGGTGACACTTTATTTATCTTAGGGTTAGCTTTGGTGATATTACCCATTGTTACCTTTATTCCCATCATATCGCCATTTGCATCTGTCGCTTGTATGGTGATCTATATTATCTATTGGGTTAAAATTGTTAAAGTGCGTAAATTACTTGAAGCATCAAATCATGATGCTCAGGCACGCGGGTGATGCTCTTTATATAAATTCATTGATCGCACTTGTGAGATATGCGTATAAATCGTTGTTGTCGATACACTGCTATGCCCTAAAAGCATTTGCACTGAGCGTAAATCAGCCCCGTGGGTTAATAGATGTGTCGCAAACGCATGACGCAAGGTATGCGGTGAAATTTCTTTTTTGATGCCGACAAGATCCGCGTAAAACTTAATACGGTGCCAAAAAGTCTGACGCGTAATACCCTTTCGATGATGTGATACAAATAATTTATCAAGCTTTAAGCCCTGCAGCCAACCATCACGCACTTCATCAATGTACTTATGTAAATACTCTAAAGCATATTCACCGGTTGGCACTAAACGTTCCTTTGAGCCTTTACCCATCACGCGCACGACACCTTGACGTAAATTGACATCATCTAAGGTTAAATTAACCAATTCACTCACGCGCAATCCCGTGGCATAAATAAGCTCTAATAATGCTTTATCGCGAATGCCAATATCTGTCGTTAAATCAGGTGCATCCAACAACTTCTCAACATCTTCTTCAGATAGATCTTTAGGTAAACTTTTGGGTAATTTAGGTAATATTAACTTCTGTGTTGGATCTGTTGTAATCTTTTGCTGCGCGTAACACCAACCGTAAAATTTATGTAAGGTTGAAATCATCCGCGCATTAGATCGGGCACTATAACCTTCATTTAAGCGCTTGGCTAAAAAGGTTTGTAACGCTGAAAGTTTTAGATTCACTACATCATGCTCTTGATAGAACTTAAGTAGATGGTTTAAATCGGTTTTATAAGAGGATAAAGTATTTTGGCTTAAGCCCTCGCTTAGCCAGATATCATCGATAAATTGATTAATGATGTCAAAATTTGACTGCATAAAGCATAAGAACAAAAAAGGTTGGCGATGCCAACCTTAAAATTATACTTTTTCTTTGATTCTTGCTGCTTTACCAGTCAAGCCACGCATGTAGTAAAGTTTAGCGCGACGAACTTTAGCACGTCTTTCGACAACAACGCTGTCAATGATCGGGCTGTGTGTTTGAAACGTACGCTCAACACCTTCACCAGATGACATTTTACGCACAGTAAACGCTGAGTTGATACCACGATTCTTGATCGCAAGTACGAAGCCTTTAAACGCCTGAATACGCGCTTTATCACCTTCTTTTACCCATACGTTAACTGTTACTGAATCACCAGGGTGAAATGTTGGTAAGTCAGTACGTAGTTGTGAATTTTCAACCATTTCTAAGTATTTATTCTTCATTTTTTTCTCCTAATTGTGCATTCTCTATCACATTTATTGTTTTTCATCTTGCGCTAATTGCTCAAGATATTGCTTATCTTCATTCGATAGACATAGGCACTCAATCAATTCTTTACGTCGTAAAAAAGTACGTTTTAACTTTTGTTGATGTCGCCATTGCTGAATTTTTTGATGATCCCCAGATAACAGCACCGCAGGTACATCACCTGCATCCACATGTGTTGCAGGTCGCGTGTAATGCGGACAATCTAATAAACCATCGTAAAATGAATCCTCAACAGCTGACGCTTGATCATTTAACACCCCGGGCAGTAAGCGCACGATGCTGTCAATCAATGTCATCGCCGGTAGCTCGCCACCGCTTAAGACATAATCACCTATTGAAACTTCTTCATCAACATGACGCTCAATCAAACGCTCATCGATACCTTCATAACGACCACAAAGCAAGATTAAAGCATCTTCACAAGCAAACTCTTTAACCAAGTTTTGAGTTAAGGGTTTTCCTTGCGGCGACAAGTATACAACTTTAGCGGGTTTGTTCAATCTTTTTTTGGCTTCAGTAATGGCTTTTTGCAGTGGGTCATACATCATCACCATGCCAGGTCCACCACCAAAGGGGCGATCATCAATTGTCTGATAGCGATTGGTTGCAAACTGACGTGGATTAATGGTCATAAGCCCCGCTTTTTCAAGCTGAAATGCGCGTGCTGAAACGCCATATTGGGTAATCACATCAAATATTTCAGGAAATATTGTAATCGCTGCAAAGTTAATCATTATGCTTACTCTTAATAGTCGTACTGCCAATCAACGGTTATTAGCTTCTCATCTTTGTTGACCTCAATCACATAGTCATTCACAAAAGGGATTAAATACGATTGATCTTTATGTTTACAACAAAGCACCTCATTGGCACCTGTATCTAAAATATCATCAACCTTGCCAAATGATTGCCCTTCTTTGTTGACAACCTGCATACCGATTAAGTCTACCCAATAGTATTCATCTTCTGCTGTCTCTTTTAGCACTGATCTTGGCACAGCCAGTAAGGCATTGGTATATTTCGCTGCAATCTCTTTGACATCGGCATCAGCAAATTGAATCACAAGCTTATCACCAACGCGACTGACCGATTCACCTGTTAACACGGACCACGTGCGATCACTTGCTTTTTTGATATACCACTGACCATAAGACAATGCCGTTTCAATTGAATCACTTAAGACATAGAGTTTTAATTCGCCTTTTAAGCGATATGTTGCACCCACCTTGGCAATGACAATCATCTCATCATTTTGTACATTATCTTGTTGTGACATGTTAACAACCTTTATTACGCAATCAGTTTTAAAACAAATAAAATACATAAAACAAAAACGCCAATCAACGATACGAGCGTGATTGGCGTTTCTTAAAACTTAACATAAGCACTTAGCGTGCTTTGTGTTTTTTTTACTTAAGCTTGTACTGTTGCTTTACGCGCTTCTTTAACGATAGAAGTTACACGATCAGACATCTTAGCACCTGTACCTAACCAGTAGTCTACACGCTCAAGATCAACACGTACTTTTTCTTCATGTTCTTTTGCCAATGGGTTAAAGAAACCAACACGCTCGATAGGACGACCATCACGCGCTTTACGGCTGTCTGTCACCACGATTCTATAAAAAGGACGCTTCTTAGCGCCGCCTCTAGCCATACGAATTACGACCATTAGTCTTCTCCAAATTTTCTATTTTAGTTATTGTTGCTCTAGAATTTGTGCTAAACACAAAAACGGGCGCATTTTAACGTACTTTTGACGTGGGCACCAGTGATTTTAAGGCGTTAATTCATTTTTTATGGTATTTTCACCATTTCACCCTTTATTGATACCTTTCTCGAGAATGGATAGTGCTCGTTTTACCTTTTCAGCTGCAGTATAAGGTGGATTCACGATAATCATGCCTGAGCCATACATACCAATGGCTTTATTTGGGTTTTCAAACACCCACTCATCAACCGTCATCATAAGTTGTGCGTCACGCAAAATCTCTTTTAGACGTTCATGACGTCTTTGTGGCAACAAAGGATACCAGAGCATAAAAGTACCTGTTGACCATTTTTTGACGGATTGCATGAGTAGTCTTGCTTGACTTTCATACTCACTTTTAATCTCAAAGCTTGGATCAATCAAGACACCACCTCGACGCTCTTTGGGTGGCAAAAAGCCTGATATTAGCTTTGACATATCACCATATTTTACGCTGATCTGCCCAAAGTCATGCGTTGCCAGTTTAAGATGCTCAATCTCTTGCGGGTGCAGCTCAAGTGCTGTCATTCTATCTTGCTCACGCAGCAAGCTTGCAGCTAAATAAGCTGATCCTGGGTAAAACTGCAATGTTGTTTTATCAGAGTTCAATTCGTCAATGAGTCTTTTATATTTTGCCAATAAAGGGTTGTCACTTTTCTCAAAAAGCTTGAGCACCTTGCCAATGCCATTTAGCCCTTCTTTGGTCTTTTGCGCCTCAGGACTATACAGATCATAAACCCCACGTCCGGCATGCGTATCCAACCAAAAAAATGGCTTCTCTTTATTGCCTAAATGCTCAATAACCGCGATGAGCCATAAATGCTTATGAATATCCGCAAAATTGCCTGCATGATATATATGTTGATAACTTAATGACATAGGCTTAACACGCTGGCAGGTTGACTGCCAAGCCACCAAGAGATGTTTCTTTGTATTTGGTAGACATGTCTTTACCTGTTTCTTTCATTGTTTGAATTACTTGATCTAAGCTTACATGATGCTCACCATCACCTAGCAGTGAAAGCTTGGCACCATTGACTGCTTGCACCGCACCCATGGCATTTCTCTCAATACACGGAATTTGCACCAAGCCACCAATCGGATCACAAGTCAAACCCAAATTATGCTCCATGCCCATCTCAGCGGCATTTTCGACTTGCTCAACACTGCCACCTAGAATCGCGCAAAGCCCCGCTGCTGCCATTGAACAGGCGACACCAACCTCACCTTGGCAACCTACTTCAGCCGCGGAAATAGACGCCCCTTTTTTAAATAAAATACCAATCGCAGCCGTTGTTAATAAATAATCGATAATCTCTTTTTTACTGGTAAAGGGATGACTTAACACATGATGTTTTAACACTGCAGGAATCACGCCTGCCGCACCATTCGTAGGCGCTGTGACCACCTTGCCACCGGCAGCATTCTCTTCATTAACCGCAATGGCAAAAACATTAAGCCAATTAAGGTCTTTAATATCTAAACGCGATTCCTCTAAACGTTTTTTAAGTTTATACGCGCGCCGCTTAACCTTAAGCCCGCCGGGTAACTCACCATCTGTTTGTAAACCTTTTTCAATGGATTGATCCATCACCTGCCAGATTGCTAACACCCCTTCCTCAACTTCACGTTTATCACGTAGCGCACATTCATTTGCCATCATTAAATCGGCAATACTCATCTGATGTTTTTCACACAGATCCAATAGCTCTTTAGCCGTTGCAAATGGATAAGGTACGGCATGCGCATCAACAGGAGCTGGATCATTATGCCGATGCATTTCATGCTCATCTAAGATAAAGCCGCCACCAACTGAGAAATACTTCAATGTGTCAAGCTTTTCACCTTGCGCATTCCATAGTGTAAACAACATACCATTAGCATGCTCTGGCAGCGCTTCATTATAATGAAATATCAAATCAGTCGTATAATCGAAATCAATCTCATAAGATCCCAATAATTTCATCTTTTTGCTTTTAAGCATCTGATCATAACAAAGTGCAGCCGCATTAATATCAATACTATGCGGCTCAAAGCCTGCCGATCCCAAAATACAGGCATAATCTGTTTTATGCCCTTTTCCTGTGAGTGCTAATGAACCAAAAAGTTCAATCGTAAAACGCTTAGTCTCTTGTAATGCAGCTTGATGTTTTTGTAAAAACCGAAAGGCTGCACGCATTGGACCCACCGTGTGTGATGATGATGGCCCAACGCCAATAGAAAACAAATCAAAAATACTAATATTCATAAACTCACCCTTAAAAAAAGCCCATTTACCTTAAAAAAACCTGCTTACAATAAATCAGTGGCTGGCAGATGTAAAATAATTTACAATGCCAGCCAAAAATATATCGCTTAATACTTCATGTTTAAAGATACCTTATTTCTAAAGCTTCAAAAAATATTACCACAAGCCTGTTTATCACGCCTTGCTGGAAAGCTTGCTAATTGTGAAAACCCGACCGTTAAAAATAGATTAATTCACCTTGCGATGAAACGTTTTAATATCACATTAACTGATACATTAATAGACGATCCGACAGAATATACTAGCTTTAATGAGTTTTTCACCCGCAAATTAAAACCTGAAGCGCGCCCGATTGATCCAAGCGATAACAGCATTATCTCGCCAGCTGATGGCAAGATCACGCAAGCGGGAAAAATCACCGAAGGCAAACTAATCCAAGCCAAAGGCAAGTATTTCTCATTAAAAGCACTTGCCGCTGACACGGCAAAAGAAAACTATACTGATTTTTCGGTGATTTATTTATCCCCTTCAGATTATCATCGCGTGCATATGCCCATCGATGGGAAACTGACACGCATGACCTATGTTCCAGGCAAATTGTTCTCAGTCAATGAGTTAACCGCGGAAAACATTGATGGACTCTTCGCCAAGAATGAGCGCCTGATTTGTTACTTTGATACTGCTATTGGTGAGATTGCCGTTATTTTTGTCGGTGCAATGCTTGTTGCAGGGATTGAAACCGTTTGGCATAAGTTAGTTGCTCCTAATTACTACAGCAAAGTGATACACTTTGATTACTCTGAGCAAAACTTACACTTTAAAAAAGGTGATGAGATTGGTTTATTTAATTTTGGCTCAACGATTATCACGCTTTTTCCTGGCAATAAAATCGCATGGCAAGCGAACATCACAGGCAAAATCAATATGGGGCAGACGATCGCTAGCGCTATCTAAAAGCACTTAGCATGATTTAAAATTTAAAATATAAAATATCAGCAAAGCAATTTTTTTTATCTATACTCAAACTTGTCAAAAGCTAACAAAGAAACAAGGAGTTTGTGATGAAACCATTTGACGGATTATTAATCGCTGATTTTACCCATGTGTTATCAGGACCATTTTGTACCATGCTATTATGTGATCTAGGAGCTCGGGTAATCAAACTTGAACGACCAGAAGTCGGTGAAGATTCACGCCAATTTGGTCCCTTTATTGATGGCATTTCAATGTATTTTGAAACGGTTAATCGTGGCAAAGAAAGTATTGGCGTTAATCTTAAAGACCCCAACGATTTAGCACTTGTTAAAAACATTATCAAACAGGCCGATGTTGTGGTTGAGAATTTTCGCCCTGGCACCATGGCTAAGCTTGGTCTTGATTATGATTCTCTTTGTAAACTTAATCCTCGGGTAATTTTCGCCTCTATCTCAGGCTTTGGACAATCTGGCTCTATGTCACAGCTGCCTGCCTATGATGAGCTAATTCAAGCAATGAGTGGCTTTATGAGTGTCACCGGTGAGCCCGATGGTCCGCCAATTAAAGCAGGTCCTTCAGTTTCTGATATGCTTGCTGGTGTGTATTGCTTCTCGGCAATTGCCACAGCGCTTTATCAGCGTGAGAAAACAGGCAAAGGTTGCCAAATCGATATCGCTATGTTTGATGCAATGTTGTCATTTTTAGAAAGTGACGTCGTCTCTGATAAAATGTTGCATAAAATCCCCAGCCGAATTGGTAACAAACACCCCAACATCTCACCCTTTAGCACCTTTAAATGTAAGGATGATGATATTGTTATTTGTGCGGCAACTGATAAGCTTTTTGCTTCTGCTTGTGACGTTATGGGGCTTGATCAACTTAAAAATGATCCTAAATGCCAGAGCAATAAAGATCGCTTAGCACATAACGATCTTATCAAAGCTGCCTTTGAAAAGTCGCTTGGTAACGATACTGTTGCTAACTGGTATGACAAGTTTGTGAAAGCCGGCGTTCCCGCGGGCCCCATTAATAATGTCAATCAAGCCCTTAGTCTTAAGGTTGTTAAAGAACGTGATATGATTGTCAAAGCGGGGAAATATCAGCTTCCTGGATGTCCATTGAAATTCTCAACCAATAAGGAAACCGGCACAAGAAAAGAAGCACCTAAGGTAAATGCTGATGGCGCCAAAATTAAGAAAGAATTTAAATAATCGCTCTTTGATCATGCAATTAGCTCACGTTCTATGCTTTCGCCTCTGGCGTATGTTTTGTCGTGGACTTACTGCTGCATTTCTACTTATTTTTTTCTCACATGTAGCATTTGCGCAACAACTTGAAGATAACAATCAACCAACGATGATGGCAGCGCATTATGATGCCTTATTAACTGCTTTTAATACTGATTTACACATGACACAAACACTGTTACACGATATTAAGCTTAGGATATATGAGCCTGATATTAGCCAAAAACAATATGCCTTTTTTGCCAAACAATTAGATTTCGTGCGCCAGAAATTCTATCAATATCAAACTGAACTGATTAATGAAAGACATAAATTAAGTCATGAACTGACTCATTTTGAAGAAACCAGTCAACCAGGATCTATTCGTGATTTGAGTCATGGTATCGCACTATTTAAACGTGTGCATGGCGGTATTAATAAGCTTAAAGAGGCACAACAACAAGCACAAGAAATCATTAAAGCAACAAATCATCTATTGCTTAAACTTTCCGATCATGAGCGCTTACTCGATGATATTAAGGAGCTGAGACCAACGCCATTTATGATCTCACCACATTCATTTGTAACGTCATTTAAAGAGTTTAACACTTATTTTAATGACACTAATTTCAAGAAACATCATCTGGTTTTCCCCACCAAGGGGCAGCTGATCTTAGGTGCGTTATTGCTGCTGTTACTAGTGGCGAATATGACTTATCGTAATCGACTACAAGCTAAGCTTTACTTTTATCTGCGCCATTATGTTTATCGTTATATTTATTTACGCGTGTTTTCTACCTATTTCAATGAAATAAGCTACTTATTTACGCGTAGTATTTTTCCAGCATGTTTGTTGTATCTCATCTACTGCGTTATTTTCATTGATCAAGATCCGCTTAATATTATTAATATTACTGTTAACGCCTTGGTGCTGAGCTTGATTTTTTATGTATTATTTAGCACCACCATCAGAAACTTACTACATCTTAATGCATCTCAAAATAAATCTAGCCATCGATATGTTCGCCCCTTAGCCTTAGTGAGCTCAATGATTATTTTTATAGAGCACATAAATCCGATTGCTTTTGGCTTTAATATTGAGCCCTTTCTCATTGACTATGCTTACGCTCGCGTTTTTTGCATGCTTATCTTAGGTATTGTTCAACTCATATTACTCATAAAGCTATATTTGAGTTACACCAAAACGCACCACTTTCATTCAAGTCGCTATGGCTTACTTGTCTTACATTTTCTGCTCATACTCTATAGCTTATATGTTGTGATGGTACTCATCGGTTTTGGCAATCTAGCATCGATTGGTTTTTATAAGTTATTGCAAAGCTTATGGGTAATTTATATTGCCAGTCAAATAACACGTTTGATTGCTTTTTTATTAACACCATTAAGTGCATTTAAACTTCAGCGTATTACCCCACATAAAAAGCATACCAAAGCCCATGCGATTGTTGTCTATCACTGGTTAAAGCTCATTGGCATTATTATTAGCTATATGTCTGCGCTACTTCTTATTACCCTATTATGGGGTGTTGAAGCGAATGAGTTAAATGCGATGATGGTTTATCTTTTTACGACACCTTTTCCTATCAGTGACAATCAGATTTTTTCTGTTATACATATTTTCAACGCATTGGCTATTTTTCTGATTTGCTACGTGGCTTTATTGATTATTAAATGGATGATTCAACGCCTGATTATTCATTATTTAACCATAGAAGCTGGCACAAAATATGCGCTTGATAAATGTCTTAACTATCTGGTCTTTATTTTTGCGATTGTTATTCTTATTTACGCCATGGGTGTTAGCACACATGCATTAACTTTTATCATCAGTGGCTTATCGATTGGTATTGGTTTTGCACTACAAGATGTCATCAAAAACTTTTTCTCAGGGTTTATTCTGCTGATTGAGCGCCCTATTAAGGTTGGCGATATGGTGCATTGCGGTAATGATCTAGGATTTGTTAAACACATCAATATTCGCACAACCATTATCGAAACCTTTGATAAAAACACCCTAGTCATCCCGAATAGCCTTTTGATCAATGATAAATTAAGCAATGAAACCATTAATCCTTTAAGCCGCGCTAGCATTAGTATTGGCGTTGGCTATAACAGTAATCCTGAAGAGGTGAGAAATATCCTATTACAAGTCGCTGAGAATAATCAGTATGTCTTTGATGATCCTAAGCCATCGGTGAAATTTAATGACTTTGGCGACTCAGCACTTATTTTTGTCCTTAAGGCATTTGTTAATAAGCTTGAGCAAAGCAAAGCAGAAGATAGTCTCCGACACGAGATCTTTGCAGCCTTTAAAGTCCATAATATCGATATTCCTTTTCCACAATTGGACATTCAATTTAAAAATATGCGACGACCTTCTTAAGGTCTCATCACAATAGATATGGTGGGTTACTGACTTCTGTCATTTAGCACCCTAATCACCCCCAATATTCTAGATTATTTAAAGTATCAATCATTGCCGTAATAACTTTTTTAATGATCGGATTTTTATAGGATTCACTATTCACAAGCAGATATGTTGTAAATGGTTTACTCGATAAGTTAGGTAATATATTCACCAGTGTTTGATGATCTGATTTTACAACCGACTCTGGAATCAAGCTCACTCCATAGCCTATTTTTGTTAACTTATACTGCATAATAACCGCATCACAACCTATGCTTTGCTCAAATGTAACGGCGTGTTCATTTGGCTTATTTTGCTCATCTTGTAGCAACCATGATTTCGTCGGTAATAAGTTATTATAAATACAAATATGTTTTTTTAAGTCTTGTAAATCATTAATCGCTGGATGTGTTTTAAGATACTGTTCACTAGCATATAGCTTATGCGTCGTTTGTAAGCGCATTTTAACGAGCCATTCTTCATCATTAATTAAATTTATCAATACTGGAGATGTTAATTTTAAGCCCTCAATGCTTGCTAGTGATTATAAAATTTACGATGCAACAGGCAAAGACATCACTAACCAGATCAGCATTTTAGAAAGCTCATCATGCTTAAGTGGTAATGTTGTTGCACCTAAAGCAAGCTGCTCGCTAGTAGTTAATCCAGAAATTGCCATCTCCCAAGTTGTCCAACCGTTTAAGTTAGTTATTAATAACAGCAACACAAATACCGAAATCACTTTACCAAACTACAGCGATAACGGGATTTTTGTTGATGCAACACATACACCAAATGCTTTTGTTTCAGGTAAAGATGCCTCAATTTATGTAGTACTTTCGCCTGTTGAAGCCAAAGTGCTCTACGGCTTTAAACTACCCTTTGACATGCCATACACATTAGATACCAGTGTTGAAAACAGTTGCCAAATTGGTAATATGATTAGCTCGCCTTGTGTTGCCAAGCTTGATATCTCAGGGGTTGATTTAGCCAATAAAAGCCTGCTTAACAACTTGATCATTCAATGGGGTGACTCAAGTACAGATACAGAAACACTCAATATCAAGGTTGTCGATATTAATGATCCTGAAGCAGATACAAGTGAGCTTGTGGATCTTAATGTACTATCACAGTTAAATTACCACCGGCAGAGCCGGGGGCTTATTTTTGTTAGCCCCTCTAAGGGGCTGATAAAGATGAAGCGCTCAAAGCGCTATAGACCAAGTGTCAGTTGCTCATAGTGTTCATCCTCTTTTTCTTGATTTCGGATGTACTGCTTTACAACTTCCTCATCCAAACCAACTGTTGATACAAAATAGCCTCGTGCCCAAAAATTCTCACCCGTGAAATTCCTCTTTTTGCCCATATACTGTCTTGCTATTTGAATGGCACTTTTCCCCTTCATAAAACCCACAACATTAGAGACTGAATATTTTGGCGGAATACTTAAACACATATGCACATGATCACGCATCAAATGACCCTCAACTATTTCAACACCTTTCATTTGAGCTAACTCATGCAGTAGTTTGCCCAAATATTTTCTTAATGACCCATAAATAACCTTCTTGCGTCGCTTCGGAATAAATACAACATGGTACTTGCAATCCCATTTCGTATGCGACAAACTTTTGTAGTCTCTGATTGGTTCTTTTTCCTTTTGTCTGTTGATCCAAACAAAAGGATATTACGACCGCCTCAACGGTCAAACCTTTGAGAGTCACCCCAGCATAGCTGGGGGTTTACCATATTTAATCATTGGCAGCACTAAACTTAACAATGAAACTTTATTAGCGCCTGCCTCAAGCATTAAAGCCCAAGGGGTTGGTATCAACAAGCAACGTCTAAGCACCGAAACCACTTATAACCTGATGACTGGTTTAAATGATCCACAACAGGACAATGTTAAAGTAATAGGCGCACATATTGACCCACAAATTGATGGTCTTACATTGAAATATGTGGCTGATAAATCAGAAAAAAGCTGTCTTATCACCAATGATGATGGTTCAGTCACACAAACAACATTAACTGCTAATGACAGCTGTGTGCTTAATATTGAAACCATCTACACCGGCTCGCAAACACTTCTTGATCAAGAACTTAACTTAATTATCGAAGTGGAAAATATTGAAAACAAAGTGCTGCATTACCAAGGCAATTTTATTAAACAAGAAGATATCGCAACAGCACAATCATTAGCTAAAGCAAGTGTTACACCGATTACCATTCATAGTAACGGTCAAATTGATGTCGTTTTTAAAAATATTTCAGATAAAGCAATAAATCGCGTGGTATTAAATATTGCTGAAGATGATGATAGCAAATGGTTTATCGATCTGTTAGATGAGGCGACAAAAAAGCAACTAAATGCACATCATCAAATCGTCGATGATGAGAAAAATATTTTGCCTGATGAAACTGGCATTATCACTTTGCAACTTGACCCAGTTAAATTAAAAACTGCCCTTGAAGATGAAACTCATCAAGCACAACTTATAGATAATATTAACAAGGGTCATCTTCTTAACATTGATGCCAGCAATATTGCTAAAACGAATATTGCATTAGCCTATGATAAGCGTGTACTTGTTAGTGATCAATCTAATATCCATTTCACACAAGCAAATAGTAATACAGTCACGCTAAAGAATACCTCTAACAACCCAATTAAAATCAATCACATAGACATCACAGGCGATATTTCAGACGTTAACCTTACGGCAAATATCAAAGACATTGCCCCATTATCTGATGCCATGATTATGCTTAATGCACAAGCATCGGCAAAAGGTCAAGGTGAATTAATCATTGAATATACACACGATCATAGCATAACTGAGACAATGAATATTCCAGTAAGCGTTGTCAATACCAGCATTACATTATCTGCAATCAATGATAACAATCCTTTTGAGATAACAGACCAAAGCATTGAAGTCTCAACACATATCACCAACAATGGTAATTTCAACTGGTATCCAGCGACAGCATCAACACAAGGTGCGTATCAAGTGCAGCGAGTTGGTGACAAGAATATTGATCACTCTTTATCTAATTCAACCAATTGTCTTAGCTTAAGCGAAACGGGATTAGCACCTCAGCAAAGCTGTGAGATGCCGATAATGACCATTAACCCAGATACACAGGCAGGCACCTATGAATTTACTCTATATGCTAAGGCTCAAGATGGAACTATTTACACCAATCTTGATAACAATCATAGTGCCGTATTTTCAGTCATTGAAAGAGAGAAAGGACAAGCACAGTTTCAAACAATCGATGGCACAGCATTAACCAAGCTTCAGTTAAATAACATCGACAATAAAGCAACAATTGTGATTAAAAACATCGGCAAAGGTGATCTTAATAACTTATCCTTTAACAGTGATCAAGCTGATGTGCTGCACATTGATAGTCAAGCTTGTCAAGAAACCTTAACAGCAGATCAATCATGTCAAATTATTGTTAACACTGATTATGATGCTAATGATCCCCTTTATGCCAAGATTAAAGTATCTGCGCATAATATGAGTGAAGACAGCGCTGAGCTTCCTACTACTATTACTAAAGCAAAAACACGCCTGATATTCATAACTATGCAGAGCTTTAATGGTAATTTAGGTGGCGTTGAAGGTGCTAATGACAAATGCCAGCTTGAGGCAAGCTCTCGTGGAATGCATGGTCAGTACAAAGCAATACTCCCTGATACTTCGCGTAGTGTTAAAGATAATATTGGTTTTGATCAAACAGCATACTATATAAATTTAAATGGTGAAGTCGTGGCTGCTCCTAAGGCTCTATTTGTGTTTCAGGGAGTTAAATAAAATGTTGTGCAATAGTGATAAATCCTGTAGTTTTATGACGTTTTTATGTGATTAGATATGGCAATGATTAATATTCAACACTTAA
>NZ_VXKS01000020.1 GCF_008711525.1 Cysteiniphilum sp. JM-1 | reverse complement strand
ATGGCACTACAAAAGTGATTTTGACATAAAATGAACGTAGGAATAAGGATTTGAAGGGCATGAAATTGCAAAAAAAGTTCGATTTGAATGCTTTGTAATCAAAAATTTACCAACTTGGGTTAAGACGATTGCGAATAATGCTAGGATTTTGCATTAAAGCTTCAATATCATCTGAGGTCATGTTTGCAACTTTATCAATCTGAAAATCATAAAAAGCTTGGCGATAATTCTCACGTCGTTTTAAGATCGTTTGCCAACTTAAGCCCGCTTGCGCTCCTTCTAAACATAAAAACTCAAACAGTCTTTGCTCATCATATAGTGGCACGCCCCACTCGTGATCATGATAGTTTTGCATCTCTGGACTTGAGTTTGCCCAAGGACAACGTACTAAAGTCATGATTTGAATTGAGCAACAAAAATTGGTTTGCCATATAAGTTGCCATTATCATCCATTTTGGCAATCGCGATGCTATCAACCATTACGCTATAGCTTTTGTTATTGAGTAACTTATTTGCTTTGGTAGCCAATTCACTATTACCTTTGTTATAAACCGCTGTGATATGTGAGCGATTACTGCCTGGGATATTATAATCACGCCACGCGCTACCGCTTTGCATTTGCGTAAGATCAGCATGCCCCTCTTCAATAGCAACAATCGTTTGATGTGTTGGTGCGTTGGGATGCGTTTTGGCAGTTAACTCTGCATTAAGCTCATTCAAAAAGGCATTATCTCCGGCAACATCCAAAGATAAGGTATCCCCTACCACGCTGAAGTTTTTGGCTAAAGTCACCTCTTGCGCTTTGGTATTTTTCGCCAATTGGGTAACCGCTGCAACCAGCTCTTGATAGTTCTTGCCCTTAAATACACCTTGAATAATACTAATATGCGGCGTTGTCATAACTCTTGTTGCCATATCAGGATATGCCAACGTATTAACTTCTTTTAACAGAGTCAGTAATGGCTTGTTACCTTTGACAGGAATGTATACGGCATATTCACCTTGATACACATTGGCATGTCCTTTTACGTTATCTTTGGCAGGTACCTCAAGCACAGGTTTATATAAAGAATTCGTATGCCCATTGTGTAATATAAATAATGCTTTCGTCTGATTAGGACCTTGGTAATTTGTCATCGCAACTGCTGATGACATTAAGCTCATACTTATGAGTGGTAACGATAATGTTTTAACAATTTTTCTCATTTTTTTAATTTTCTTCATAAGCCAATCTCTCACCTTTCTATTTTTTCCATGTCAAACATTCGCCGATTAGCTTAACAAAGTTTTAATTTAAGTGAAGAATGTTTTATAGCAAATAACTTTTACGTCTTTTACACTTTTTGTGTCCCTTGCAATGCTAAACGGATAAGACTCTCGACACTATCAGCGTCATTTTTGACTTTATGCACATATTTCTCAGCTTCTTTACGCTTATAACCAAGCGCTTCCAGTGCATCAACCGCTTGATGCACCATTGAGTTTGCCTGATAGCTTGTATTACCTGAATGAGCAAGGCTTGCACTCTCTTGTGCCTTATGTGGCATATTCTGTGTTAAAGCATCTAACTCAAGGACTAATTTCGTGATTTTGTCTTTCATCTCAATAATAATACGCTCAGCCGTTTTTTTACCAACACCAGGAATCGTGCATAACAACCCATGATCTTGTGACTCAATACAGCTAACAAAAGTTACCCCGTCCATACCTGATAAGATCGCTAGCGCCATCTTAGCACCGATGCCATTGATCTTAATAAGCTCTTGGAATAACCGTCGATCTGACTTAGTCGCAAAGCCATAGAGTTGTTGCACATCTTCACGCACAACAAAATGGGTATGCAGTATCACCTCTTGCCCGACATCGCCAAGCTTATAAATCGAGCTCATTGGCACCCAAATCTCATAGCCAACACCAAAGGCTTCAACCAATATCAATGGTGGTTGCTTTTCGATAAGCTCACCTTTTATTCTTCCAATCATCGTAATCGTCCTCGTACAATTTTGTTAGCACCTGGAATAAACTGCAAACTATTGCGACTGTGAAAATGGCAAATCGCAATCGCCAAAGCATCCGCAGCATCGGCTTGTGGTTTGCTACTTAATTGCAAAAAAGATTGCACCATATGCTGCACTTGAAACTTTGTTGCATTACCATTACCAACAACGGCTTGTTTCACCTGTTTTGCTGAGTATTCGTTAACCGTGAGATTTTGATTTGCCAAAGCACACATTGCGACACCGCGCGCTTGCCCAAGCTTTAATGCAGCACCTGGGTTTTGAAACATAAAGATCTGCTCAATTGCCGCTTCCGTTGGTTGATAAGCGGCAACAATATCATTAATGCCATCTTGAATTTGCTTTAAGCGTTCAGCGGTTGCTTCTTTAGTAATACGGATACAGCCACTGGTAACATACAAGCATTCTTTTGCCTGCACTTTGATTACACCAAATCCAGTAATGCGCGAGCCCGGATCAATGCCTAAAATAATCACGAATTAAGCGCATCCATTACACTTTCGTCAAACTCAACGTTGCTATAAACGCTTTGGACATCATCAAGATCCTCTAAACGATCGATCATATTCATAATTTTTTGTGCGATTTCGGCATCGTCAATATTGGTTTTAACATCCGCATCCATCGTAATCTCGGCAGAGATCGCTTTTAAGCCTTTGGCTTCTAAAGCATCATTAACCTCTGAGAACGTATTAGGATCGGTAATAACATCAATCGCACCATCATCAAAGCTCACGACATCTTCAGCACCGGCTTCAAGGGCGACTTCCATCACCATATCTTCGTCTAAACCGGCATCAAAGCTGATAATGCCCTTTTTATTAAACATATACGCCACTGAACCATCCGTACCCAAATTACCGCCGGCTTTCGTAAAGGCATGACGCACTTCAGCCACCGTGCGATTGCGATTATCGGTCATACAATCAACGATAAATGCAACACCCGCGGGACCGTAACCCTCATAACGAATTTCTTCTAAGTTGCCCCCTTCTTCACCGCCAGCACCCTTTTTAATTGCGCGCTCAATCGTATCTTTGGTCATGTTATTTGACAATGCAGTTGCCACTGCCGCGCGCAAACGTGGATTCGAGTCCTTATCCCCACCACCCAAGCGTGCAGCAACGGTTATCTCACGAATAAGCTTAGTAAACACCTTACCGCGCTTAGCATCTTCTTTTGCTTTTTTATGTTTAATGTTTGCCCATTTACTGTGACCAGCCATATTAAAACCTCTTTTACTTTTTTTACTCTTTTTTATTCTTTTAGATATTTGCTATTTTTGCATTCAGCTTAATAACTGGAGTTACGGACTTTTTCTATTTCAACACCCCGCCTCGCGAGCTCGGCTCCCCTCTTGTAAAGAGGGGGGGAATATAAAACCATCGTTGCCTAATTCCCCTCTTTACAAGAGGGGTGGCAGCCATAGGCTGACGGGGTGTTGATAAAATCATAGTTTTTTAAAAAGTGCGTAACTCCAGTTAATAAAACGCGGCAATTGTATCATAAAACATGGCAAAACAATGCCGTGATTAGTGCGTTTGATATGATTTTTGTAAATTAGATAATCTTGGCTATGCTTAACATTACAGGGAATATCAGGCAAGGATGATTTCAATATGCAAGTTGATAGTTTAATCCAACCAATCAAGGCGATGCGCCTGCGTTATCTGCCGCTTTTGATGATTTATTTTGCCTACGGTTGCAGTATTTTCTCGGGTGTTGGTGAGTCCTTTTTTGTTAAGGAACAATTAAATTTATCCGCAGAAAGCCTTATCGTTATTGGTGTATGGTTAAGCTTGCCATGGAATATCAAAATGGTTTTTGGGCAGTTTGTTGACAGCCTGCCCTTGTTTGGCTCACAACGCAAAGCCTATATCTACCTTGCAGCGATTTTAATGGTTTGTGGTTCACTACTTATGGCAGGACTCGCTGGGCGCTGGTCGTTTGTCGTGGCTTTAGCACCCGATAATACGCTTTTCTTTGTATCATCACTTCTAACTGTTCTTGGCGTTGTCTTACAGGATGTCGTTGCTGATGCCATGAGTGTTGAGGTGGTTGAACGCGAGGGACGCCCACAAGAAGATATCGACAAAGACTTGGCAATGGTTCAACTTTTGGGGCGCTTAAGTTTAAGCTTAGGCATGTTTTTGGTTGCCGGTCTTGGTGGCTGGCTTGCGCAAGTAATGAGTTATCAAAATCTATTTTTGCTGACCTTAGTCATTCCACTGATTAGTATCAGCGGTATTTTATGTATTCGCTTGGATAAAGTACCGAGAAAACCAATCAACAAAACCGTACTTATTGGTGGGCTGATCTACGCTGTTTTTATTATTCTTATCGGTTTGAGTAATATTCCTTTTGCTCAGGAAATTGTTTTTGTTGTGTCGTTAGTGATTATCATCTATTTACTTAAATCCATTACCAAAGAGTTACCGCGAGATTTATTGCGTGCTATTTTTGTCGCCGCCCTTATGATCTTTATCTTTCGCGCCTCACCTACTGCTGGCCCCGGCGCGCAATGGTTTATGATCGATGTGCTTGGATTTGATAAAGCTTTTTTTGGCACACTTTCACAAATTGGTGCTTTTATGTCGATTGTTGGCATGTGGTTTTTCGCGCGTCTTATCACCGAGAAATCGATCGCATGGGTGCTATTATGGCTCACTGTTGCAGGCTTTTTACTAGAGCTACCACTTATCGCACTTTATTATGGTTTACATGAATGGACAATGGTTTACTTTGGTTTTGGTGCACGCACTATTGTTCTGATTGATAGCGCGATTGCCTCACCTTTTGCTCAATTGGCAATGATCCCGATGTTAGCGCTTATCGCGCGTTACGCACCCAAGGGCAATGCCGCGACCTGGTTTGCTTTAATGGCAAGCTTTATGAATCTAGCCTTAACTGCAGGATCTCTATTTAGCAAATATCTTAATCAAATCTTTGTCGTCACACGTGAAGTCGTGGATCATAGCAATAACACCATTACCACACCGGCAAATTATAGTGAGCTTGGTGTGCTGTTAATCACCGTCTCAGTTATTGGTTTATTAGCACCTTTGATTGGCATTATTATCTACGCCCGATTGCACAAAAGTCAAAATCATTAAAATAAACAAAATAATTTAGCTTGCCACTTGCCTTTATTGATGCCCTTACCTACAATAACAAACCTCACTGGGGGCGAATATGGCTTCGACGGGAATGTCAATGTCTTACGGTGCATGCCGAGGGTGTATCTGCCTCGTAAAACACGTTACATCGTCAGAATAACTGGCAAAAATAAAGCAAACCGCGTTGTAGCTAACGATGCAGCTTTCGCTGCTCGTAAAGCTGCTTAATCTAGCTTAATAACCTAGATACGCACGAACCGATAGTATTTGCTTGTGGATCTATCTTACGTTCGTTCATATCTTTCACAAGATCGCCAACGTGTCTGTCTAAACACTGCGGTTAAACCTTAAGACTCGCTTAAATACTGCCCTGATTTATCGGGCAAATTTAGGTTAAAGATAATAGATAAATCTAAGCATGTAGATCTGAAGATGGCGAGTTTGCGGACGCGGGTTCAACTCCCGCCGCCTCCACCAAATTAAAAACCAATAATATACCAATGACGTTTCATATACTTATTTATCGTTGTAGTTGAACTCGCGGGATTCGGGGTGAGTCAGATTACAAAAAGCGACCTAGATTTTTGCTTTTCTTCCCACAACAACCCAATAGTTGTTGGCTTAGCCCATTATTTTTCCTTATAATCCTTCGCTATAGAAAATAGGTCATCGCTGATGCCATATCTGCACAGAGCAAGGAGTAATCGATGAGCAATAGCATCGAAATTTATCAATCAAATGATGGCCAACTAGAATTAAAAGTATCATTTGACAACGATACCGTTTGGCTTTCACAAGCTCAAATGGTCGAATTGTTTGAGCGTGATCAGTCCGTTCTATCCCGACATATTCGCAATGTATTTAAAGAAGGTGAACTGATAGAGAAAAGCAATATGCAAAAAATGCATATTACTGGCTCCGATAAACCTGTTGCCTACTATTCTCTGGATGTCATCATATCAGTTGGCTATCGGGTTAAATCCCAACGAGGTGTGCAATTTCGCCAGTGGGCTACTCAAACCCTGAAAGAGCACTTGGTCAGAGGTTACACCCTCAATCAAAAACGTCTGCAGGAACGTGGCATTGAATTTGAACAAGCCATTGCCCTACTATCGCGAACCTTAAACAATCAACAGCTAATAACAACAGAAGGTGTAGCAGTATTATCTGTAATTAATGAGTATGCTCGCAGCTGGAGCTTATTGCAAAGCTATGATGAGCAAAACCTTGTATCACGTACAGACAAGCAGCTTAATATGCAGGCACTAGCGCCAAATGATGTATTAGCTGCTATTACACAGCTTAAAAAAACTCTAATAGCCAAAGGTGAAGCTACTGAACTATTTGGTCAACTACGTGGCAATGGACTGGCATCTGCCATTGCTACCATTGAGCAAGGTTTTGGCAATGAGCTGTTTTACCCCAATGTCGCCAGCCGTGCTGCACATTTACTGTATTTTGTTATCAAAAACCACCCTTTCGCTGATGGGAACAAACGTAGTGGCTCATTTTTGTTTTTGTGGTATTTGCGTATTCATCAAAACTTGCTGGCAAAACCTGTAGAACAACTTATCAATGACAACACACTAGTGGCATTGGCTTTGCTAGTCGCCGAAAGCCAACCCAAGCAAAAAGAATTAATGATACGATTGATTGAACATTTTATTCTGCTAAAGGAAAACAACCTATGAATAAACAACAACTTGCTGCCAAAATCTGGGAATCTGCCAACCAGATGCGCTCAAAAATTGAAGCCAACGAATACAAAGACTATATCCTTGGCTTTATTTTTTATAAATACCTAAGTGAGCAACTCACGCAATTTGTTAGCGCTCAAGGCATGAGTAGTGAAGACATCAAATCTTTGAATGAAGACGACGATGAAACCGTTGAGTTTATACAGCGCAACTTGGGTTACTTTATTGCATATGACAATCTATTCTCAACATGGATTGACTCTAAATCTGACTTTGATGAGTCTAACGTCCGCGATGCCCTCTCTGCCTTTAGCCGCCTTATTCATACTAATCACAAGAAGTTATTTGAAGGCATTTTCACCACACTGGAGACCGGCTTAAGTAAACTTGGAGAAAGTGCGAGTAAGCGCACCAAAGCCATTAGTGATCTGCTACACCTGATCAAAAGCATTCCGATGAACGGCAATCAAGGCTATGATGTGCTCGGTTATATTTATGAATACTTGATTGAAAAATTTGCTGCCAATGCCGGTAAAAAGGCTGGTGAGTTTTACACGCCACATGAGGTCTCAGTGCTTATGTCGCACATTATTGCCCATGAGTTAAAACACAAAGACACACTTGAGATTTATGACCCAACCAGTGGCTCAGGCTCACTCTTGATCAATATTGGTAATGCCGTTGCCCAATATGCCAAAAGCCGCGACAGCATTACCTATTACGCACAAGAGCTAAAAGCCAATACCTACAACCTAACGCGTATGAATCTGATCATGCGTGGGATAAAAGCAAGTAACATTAAAACCCGTAATGGTGACACGCTGGAAGATGATTGGCCGTATTTTGATGACAATGACCCACTAGGTTCTTATCAGGCCTTGTATGTTGATGCCGTGGTTTCCAATCCGCCCTACTCACAAAACTGGGATCCAAGTTTCAAAGACAATGACCCACGCTATTCGCGCTTTGGTTTAGCCCCCAAAACCAAGGCTGATTTTGCTTTTTTGCTGCATGATCTATATCACCTAAAACCCACGGGTATTATGACCATTGTCCTACCCCATGGGGTATTGTTTCGCGGTGGTGAGGAAGGTGAGATTCGCAAACAACTCATTGAAAACAATCATATCGATGCGATTATCGGTTTGCCTGCTAATATCTTCTTTGGCACGGGCATTCCTACGGTGATTTTGGTGTTGAAACAAAAACGCGCTAATAGCGATGTGCTGATTATTGATGCCTCCAAACACTTTGTTAAAGAAGGCAAAAACAACAAGCTGCAAACCTCTGATATCAAACGCATTGTTGATGCGGTGATCAAGCGTGAAAATCATCCTAAATTTTCAAACGTAGTAGAGAAGCAAACCATTCGTGAGAATGGCTATAATCTCAATATCCCGCGCTATGTTGACTCCTCAGCGGCAACTGAGCACTGGGATTTGCATGCCACAATGTTGGGCGGTATACCCAATCGTGAGATCGAAAACTTAAAAGACTACTGGCAAGCGCTGCCGCAATTGCACAGCGCGCTGTTTAAGCCCAAATCAAGCGCTTACAGTGAGCTTGCGACAAGCAAAGAAGACGTAAACGCCACCATTAGCCAGCACCCGCAAGTGGTAAGTTTTATTAACGCCTACAAACAAGTCTTTAACGGCTTTGATAAGCATTTAACCACCGACTTAATTCAAAATTGGCAAAGTGTTAACCGCAATCAACAAGAAGCTTTACTCAGTGTTGAATTATTTAAGCGCCTTGAATCCATTGCTCTTATCGATAAGTATCAAGCCTATCAACTATTAAGTAACCAATGGCAAATCATCAGCGCTGATTTGGAAATGATGCAAACTGAAGGCTTTGCCGCAACCACGCAAGTTGACCCCAATATGGTGATTAAGAAAAAAGACGGCAAAGACATTGAGATCCAAGATGGCTGGAAGGGTCATATATTGCCATTTGATTTAGTGCAAAAAACACTGTTAAGTGATGACTTAAAAGCATTAGAAAAACAACAAAATCGCTTAGCGGAAATTGCCAATACACTTGAGGAAATTCTAGAATCACTAAGCGATGAAGAAAAAGAGCTTGATACCGTTAAAGAAAGCAAAGACGGCTTTGCCAATGCTGAAGTCAATAAGGCTGCCAAGGCTTATTTAAAAGAACAAAAAGACACGAAAGTAGCATTTGCTGCAGAGAGTTACGAGGCAAAAATAATTGAGGCAAGCGCCTTAATCGATGAAGAAAAAGCGCTTAAAAAGACCGTTAAAGCCGCGGCTACCGCACTGCACCTTAAAACCAAAGCCACCATCGAAGCTCTAGATCCTAATGAAGTCAATCACTTACTTCAGCTTAAATGGATCACCCCGCTGTGTGACGAACTAGCCGCGCTACCTAATGCCATAATCACCAAGCTTAGCAGTGAAGTACAAGCTCTTGCCGATAAATATGCCGTGACTTATTCACAAGTAGACAGTGAGATTAAAACCACTGAGCAAGAACTGGCACAGATGATGGATGACCTTACGGGTAACGAGTTTGATATGCAGGGCTTAGATGAATTGAGAAAATTATTAACGCTGAGTGATAAATGATGAATGAAAAAGACAACAGCAATTTAACACTCGCCATTGAGCATTCAGAATTAAAAGTGCCTGAGATTCGCTTTAAAGGGTTTAGCGGGGATTGGGAAAATAAAAATATTGGATGTGTTCTTGCCGAAATTAAACGACCAATTGAGTTGCTTGATGATCAATTGTATCAATTAGTTACAGTAAAGCGCCGTAACGAGGGTGTTGTGCCTAGAATCACTCTTAAAGGTAAAGACATATTAGTGAAAAATTATTTCAGCATTAAAGCTGGTGATTATCTAATTTCAAAGCGCCAAGTTGTTCACGGAGCTAATGGACTTGTACCAAATAATCTAAACAATGCCGTTGTATCTAACGAATATCTTATAGCTATAGATAGCGATGATATAACTACCCGATTCTGGACAATTATCTCGAAAAGATCTGAAATGCATCGGTTGTTTTTTATTAGCTCTTATGGTGTTGATATTGAAAAATTAGTATTTGACGTTGCTGATTGGAAAAACAGAACCATCACCATTCCACAAATAACTGAACAAAAAACCATAACTAACTACTTCCAAAAACTCGACACCCTTATCAATCAACATCAACAAAAGCATAATCAGCTTAGCAATATTAAAAAAGCCATGCTAGGAAAAATGTTTCCCAAAGCAGGTGCAACTATCCCAGAAATTCGCTTTAAAGGGTTTAGCGGGGAGTGGGAGAGGAGCACCCTAGCAGAAATAGGCAATACATATACAGGGCTATCAGGAAAAACCAAAGACGACTTTGGTTATGGTCAAGGGAGATTTGTTACGTATATGAATGTTTTCTCAAATGTGATTTCAGATGAAACTTTAGTTGAACCAATAAATATCGATTCAACCCAAACCGAAGTAAAAGCTGGTGATGTTTTTTTTACAACATCCTCCGAAACACCGGAAGAAGTAGGGATGTCCTCTGTTTGGGTGTACGATATTAAAAATATTTATCTAAATAGCTTTTGTTTTGGTTATAGACCAAAACGAAAATTCAATTGTTATTACTTTGCTTACATGCTGAGATCACCTTCTTTTAGAGCAAAAATCACTTTTTTAGCTCAAGGCATATCTCGTTACAATATCTCAAAAACGAAAGTGATGGATACAACTGTAGCCATTCCCTGTCTTGAAGAACAAATAAAAATAGGCAACTACTTTCAAAAACTCGACAACCTTATTAACCAACACCAGCAACAGATTAGTAAACTCAAGCAAATCAAGCAGGCGTGCTTGAATAAAATGTTTGTTTGACAGGGAGTAGATAGATATGAGCTATATTCCACCATTTAGCATTAGCGCTGATATTCTCAATTTGGTCGCGGACATTAGCGAAAAGGTTGGGCAATTAAACGCCAGTGCGCTAAATGTTTCACCACAATTACGCAAGCAAAACGCCCCTGTAAATATTGCAGGCTTAAAAACTTCCGAGGCTATTATATTATTACTACAACATAACCCCCAATTAACGCGTCAGCAATTGGCCGAGGTGATGGGCAAAGATATTCGTACCATAGGCAGAGCCATTAGCAAATTACAACAAGCAAACCAATTAAAACGCATAGGCTCCGATAAAACTGGATACTGGGAGGTTCAGCTATAAAATGACAACCTTTACAACAGAGCTTGAGTTTGAGAAAGCCTTTATTGAAGTGCTCACCCACAAGGGCTGGGAGCCTGAGATTTTAAGATATACAAACGAAACCGAGCTTTTACAAAACTGGGCTGATATTTTGTTTGAGAATAACCGCCAGCGTGATCGCCTAAACGATGTTCCGCTCAGCACCAGTGAAATGCAACAGATCCTTGAGCAAATCAAAGCGCTTAAAACACCACTTAAGCTCAATGGCTTGATCAATGGCAAAACCATCGCCATTAAGCGTGATAATCCATTGGATACTTTGCACTTTGGTAAAGAAGTGAGTTTGAAAATTTATGATCGCCACGAGATTGCTGCCGGTCAAAGCCGCTACCAGATTGTACAGCAACCACAGTTTGAACGTGGCAGCTCCTTGTGTCATGATCGCCGAGGTGACGTATTGTTACTGATTAACGGCATGCCGGTGATTCATATCGAGCTAAAACGCAGCAGCATTCCAGTAAGCCAAGCCGTTAACCAAATTGAAAAATACAGTGCTGAGGGCATTTTCAGCGGGATTTTCTCATTGATTCAAGTCTTTGTGGCAATGACCCCTCATGAAACCAAATACCTTGCCAATCCCGGCATGGGCGTGAAATTCAACCCTGATTATCAATTTAATTGGGCGGATTTTAATAATGAACCCATGAATCATTGGAAAGATATTACTGCCACTTTATTATCAATCCCGATGGCGCATCAGCTTATTGGTTTTTATACCGTTGCCGATAACACCGATGGTGTGCTTAAAGTCATGCGTAGCTACCAATATTATGCAGTTAATGCCATCTCTGACAAAGTGGCTAAAACCCGCTGGCAGCAACTTGGCAATAGTAGAAATAATCCGGATCGCTTGGGTGGCTATGTGTGGCATACCACGGGATCAGGCAAAACCCTAACCAGTTTTAAATCAGCACAATTGATTGCCCAATCCAAAGACGCTGATAAAGTGATTTTTTTGATGGATCGCATTGAGCTTGGTACCCAATCACTGCGTGAATATAAAGGCTTTGCTGGTGAGCGTGATGACGTGCAAGCCACTGAAAATACCCATATCTTAATCACAAAGCTTAAAAGTAACGATCCTGTCAACACCCTCATCGTAAGCTCGATTCAAAAAATGAGTAATATTTTTGAAGCAGTGGATGATGCGGGGACTGCGACTAATTCGGCAGATATCGAGCACATTCGTGCTAAGCGCTTGGTGTTTATCGTTGACGAGGCGCACCGCTCCACCATGAGCGGTGGCACAGAGGATAAGGAAGGCATGCTGCTTAGCATTAAAAACACATTTCCTAAAGCCTTGTTCTTTGGCTTTACCGGCACACCTATTCAGGCAGAAAATCAGATTAATAAAAACACCACCGCCGATGTGTTTGGTAATGAGCTGCATCGCTATAGCATTGCCGATGGTATCCGCGATGGCAATGTGCTGGGATTTGATCCATATAGAGTCTCTACTTTTAGAGACCGTGATCTGCGCCAAGTGGTTGCCTTAAAAGAGGTCAACGCCAATAGCGTTGCCGATGCCATGGCAAACCCTGCTAAAAAGAAAAAGTTTAATTACTTCATACATGATATGCCGATGGCTGGCTATAGAGATGCCACAGGCAAATATTTCAAAGGCATTGAAGACTATGTGCCTAAAGAGCAGTACCAGAGTAATACACATCAACAAAAGGTTGTCGAAGATATCTTAAATAACTGGGATGTCCTAAGTCAGGCTAATAAATTTCATGCCATTTTAGCCACCGACAGCATTGCCGAAGCCATTGATTATTACCGGCTATTAAAAGCTGCTAAGCCTGAGCTTAATATATCGGCATTATTTGATCCGCATATTGATAACAATGGTAGCGATGACAGAGGTCCAACGTTTAAAGCCGATGGTTTAGAGGAAATCATGCGCGACTATAATGCACGCTTTGGTCACGAGTTTGACTTTGCCAAGCATGCTGCGTTTAAAAAAGATATTGCGGCACGCCTTGCGCATAAAGATCCGTATAAGCGCATACACACCGAACCGAAAAAACAGCTGAATTTACTGATTGTCGTTGATCAAATGCTCACCGGCTTTGACTCTAAATGGCTTAATACCTTGTATTTAGATAAGGTCATTAAATACCAAAATATTATTCAGGCATTTTCACGCACCAACCGTCTATTTGGTGTGGATAAACCTCACGGTACGATTCGTTATTATCGTTACCCGCATACGATGGAGCAGCATATCAAGGATGCGGTCAAACTTTACTCAGGTGATAAACCCATTGGTTTATTTGTCGATCGGCTTAAAGATAATCTCAAAGTAATGAATGATCTATTTGCGGAAATTACCGAGTTATTTGTCAACGCAGGTGTGCAAAACTTTGAAAAGCTACCTGAGGATATTGATACTTGCGCTAAATTTGCCAGTTTGTTTAATCCGTTTAATCAGCACTTACAAGCTGCCAAGGTGCAAGGATTTCATTGGCATGAGCTAACCTATTCATTTACTGAAAATTCCAAGCAGTATCACGTCACACTGGCAATTAATGAGCAAACTTATTTAAGCCTTGTTGTGCGCTACAAAGAGCTTCTTAAAAAAGGTCAAGGCAGCGCCAATGGCGGTGGCGACATTCCTTTTGATATTAAGGGCTATTTGACTGAAACTGATACTGGCAAGATCGACGCCAATCATATGAACAGCTGCTTTGAAAAATACTTAAAAGAGCTTAACCAACATAAAGATCAAGCTAAGATTGAACTTGTGCTCAATGAGCTGCATAAGTCATTTGCATCACTGACTCAAAATGATCAAAAATACGCTAAGCTGTTCTTGCATGACCTTCAGCGCGGTGATGCGCAACTTATTGAAGAACACAGCTTTAGAGACTACATAAACGACTATAAAGCACATGCTGAAAACGCTCAGCTTAATAGTATTGTCAATGCTTTAGGCTTGGATAGAGGCTTGCTGTTAGCGTTATTAAACGACAAAGTAAACGAGGTAAACCTTAATAACTTTGGGCGCTTTGATGCATTAAAAGAAAGCGTTGATAAGGCTCAAGCTAAAGCCTATTTTGAGCAACAAGATGGCTCAAGCATATCTCCTTTTAAGCTTAATATGCGCATTGACAGTTTTTTAAAGCAGTTTATTTTGACGAGTTAACCTGATTTGTAGCAGCCTAGCTACAAAACATTCGCCTTTAACGCAATTAGGATTGTATAGACTTGCCCTGAAACTGTATAACGAACCTCTATGCCTTTGACGGCTTTATACCAAGGCTCAAGATAATTAGCTGTACCGTCTGCTTGGACATTATTCCAAACACCGTTGACATAGTAGCGAATTTGCAGATCATCAACATTATCAATAAGCTCTTGTGAACTTCCTGCATTATCAACATTAATCATAAGACTTTTGACACCACCTTGATCACGCAAATACAAAATATAGACATGGTATTGCGCCAAAAAACTGTCCGCGGCATAGCTACGCGCTGGCCCCTGCTCAACAGGCACTGAACCACCCGAAGCATTCGCTGTTGCCTTCATCACTTGATAGCCCGTTTGATCCGCTAGCAATATATAATCATCATTGCCAATATTTAACCCTGTTGTGATATTCATCGGTGAAGCACTGGCTGAAATAGCACTAGATAGCTCACTGGAAACAACGCCTTGTAACATTAATATATCAGTTCCAGCAACATGATTTGGTGGAGCATAAAAATTTAATGAGCTTGCCGCATATACTGGTGGATAGGATAGCGGATTAAAGGTAGAACTTGTTACACGCAAATCCACCTGCTGCCATGGCCATAAGCCATAGGGCGATGGTGACGTTGATTGATCCACAAGATTGCGAAAGGTTTGAGCAACAACACTTGCCTCGGTATTATCCACTAATTGTGTGACTGTGCGTGTGTAGCTATGACGCACGGTGTAATACATCTCACCTGCCATCACCAAAACAAAAGCAGCAACCGCAATACCTACGAGTATTTGAATTAAACTTGCGCCCTGCTCTTTTGTTTTAACCCTTTGAACATGCATCTTGATACCCCTTAAACTTACGGTATCACCACAGCAAAGGTGCGCTGCTGCTCAACATTTAACAAGGTATTACGTCCTGTTAATTCCGTTGTTCCTTGAGTAAAGACAATATTGCCATTTGCTGCGGTATCAATCGCATCTCCGGTAATCCATGAGTTTTCAATGCGATTATCCAATAGAATATCAATAGCAACTTCGTTATTTGTGCGACTTGCCACAGTGGCTGAGCGCAGCATCACTGCCATAAACGAGGTAAAGACAAAAACTAATATAGTCAGTGCAATTAAAGACTCGATCAAACCAAAACCAGCTTGCTTGCGTGATTGATAATGATCTTTATTACGCATCAGCTTTGTATATTTTTTATATGTTTTATATTTTCTATTACATACCATAGCCGCTTCCTTGATTGTCTCAATGATACATGCTCATCATAAACCTGCTAAAAGTATAGCCTGAGAAATATTTTTTTGCAGCTTAGCAATCGATTCAAACGCTCTTTTTACGCATTGATTCCACAAAACAAGCGCTTAGTGTTTTCTTTTGTCGCCTGACAAAAGTGCTCAAAATCCTCACCGCGCAACTTTGCCAAAAACTCGGCAACATAATAAACATATGCCGGATAATTCGGTTTACCGCGATATGGCACGGGGGTTAAATACGGTGCATCGGTTTCAATCAACAAGCGATCTAGTGGAATTTTCTGCGCCATAGTTTGCACATCTTGTGCATTTTTAAAGGTCACAATGCCTGAGATTGAAATATACATTCCCATATCAAGCGCTTTTTTTGCCATGTCCCAATCTTCGGTAAAGCAATGCAGCACGCCACCGCATTGATCAATGGCATGTGTTTTTAAAATAGCTAATGTATCTTCTTTGGCACCACGAGTGTGCACAATAACAGGTTTTTTTAATATTTTTGCCGCTTCAATGTGGGCAATAAATTTCTGCTGCTGTAGTGAGTGCGTCTCTTGATCATTGTAATAGTAATCAAGTCCTGTCTCACCAATCGCGACACATTTATCATGGTCGATATAATCGATAATGGTTTGTGCATCAAGCGGTTGAATACCTTCAACTTCACTGGGATGAACGCCGACGGAGTAATAAACTTCAGGAAATGTTAAAGCAATCGCTTTAATTGCTTCGACATCTTCTAGTGTGGTCGCGATCGAGATAATTTTTTCAACGCCTTTCGCTTTGGCTTCAGCAACAATTTCCTGAAGTGTGGGTTGCTCTTCTTTTTGTAAATAGTTGAGGTGACAATGAGAATCAATGATCATAAGAAAAAATAATAAAAGAGTAATTAAATCATATGCTTTGTGTCTACGGCGCGAATCTCTGGCACATTGCGCATATAACCGTGATAATCCAGACCAAAACCAAATAAAAATTCATTTTCAACTTCAAGACCAGCGTAATCTGCTTTGATCAAGCCACCTTTATCTCTTGGTGCTTTTTTATCAAGCATCACCGCTGTTAAGACATTTAACGCGCCTCGATCTTCGTAATAACGTTTAACTTCAGCTAAGGTTAAACCACCATCTAAAATATCATCAAACAAAATAACCGTGCGACCTTGCGGGTTAATATTAGGTGTTTTAACCCAATTTAGCATATTGGCACCTGTGTACTCATTGCCATAACGGCTAGCATGAATATAATCAACCTGTAATGGAAAGCGCAAACGTTTGACAATTTCTGAAGTAATAAACAAGCCACCATTCATCACGCACACAGCAATCGGATTATCTTTGATGTGATTTTGTGTAATCTCAGTTGCCACTTTTTCAAATGATGCTTCTAAAGTTTGCTGAGGTACAATAACACGTGAAGCATCAAAGACTTCTTTAATGAAAGTAGGTGTAATTTTTGACATGGATTTTGAAGTTTCGCTTTATGGAAATTTCGAGCTATTCTATCCGATTTCCGAATGAATGCGAACTAAAAAATTTAAGAAATAAAGAACAATTCAGAAGAAGACAACCTTGACAAAACAAGGCTGCTTACAATTCAGACAGAAATAATTACTGAGCCTTTAAAGGAACAGGGATACTAGTTTCAACACGTTGGTTGATTGACTGATTGGCTTTCGTTGTGTTTGGTACTAATGGACGTGTATAACCATAACCAACCACTTCGATATTGCTTGCATCAACACCTTTAGAAATCATGTATGATTTAACCGCTTGCGCACGGTTAACTGATAACTGCTGGTTGTATTGTGCAAATGCTGGACCTTTTTTACCTTGTGAAGCGAAGCCTTGTAATACTACTTTCTTGATATCATACTCGTTCATAAAGTTGATTAGGTTGTCAATTGCCGCTTTAGCTTTTGTATTTAATGCATAGCTGCTATAGGCAAATTTAGCATCTAAATGCATTGTTACTTTATCGCCATCAACTGTGTAGCAACCGATAGACTCACGTGTCATTTCAGAAGTACCTGCTTGGCATTCCATCACATTCTTTGGTAATGCATAAGCTGCATGATACTCATCTTCACGTGCTTGTTGATCTGCTGCCACAGGACCCATAGCGCCATAAGCAGATGTGTTATTCGCACCACCGAAGTACAAGCCAAGACCAACAGTAATCATGCTACCATTTGGTGTCTTAGAGCCAAATGATTGAAGATAACGATAATCAGCTGAAATATAAGCATTCGGCGCAAAGTCATACTTAACACCAGCACCTGCATCAAGACCAAATGAGTTCGTTGTTAAACTCATGTAACCACCACCGATCGCAACATACGGTGTGAATTTCGTGTTATTAGCAAAATTCCAGATACCTTCCGCTAAAACAGTTTTTTGGTTGTTGCCCATGTAGCTAACACTTGCTTGTGCCGCAAGGTTCTTGTTAAAACCATAACCAACAGTGCCTGATACAGCAGGACCACTTTGAGAATAGCTATGATTAATATAACCACCTAAGCCAAACTGTCCATATAATTGGTTGCTATGATCATTCGCTGCGAAAGCTGCAGAGCACAAGCCCGCTGCTAATAAGCCAACAATGATTTTTTTCTTCATGTTTCTTCCTCATTTTTTTCGGTTATAAAAATAGTTTATCCGTTAGCAGGACATTGCGGGAGCTTCTCAATAAAGAAGCTATTCCTTTTAATTAAACCTTGGCTAGTATAGTTAACTTTTTAGCAGACTGGGAGTGTTGTTAGCGCTTTTTCAATGAAAAAATTTAAATTTTATTGTTTATAGCAAGCATCTACGATTAAATAACCACAACTTATGAAATAAGCAATAGGGACAACTTCATGCTGGAGATCTCCACAAAAGTTCAAACATTACGTCAATTAATGCAGCAAAAACAATATGATTTTTATCTTGCACCATCAACAGATGCACATAATAACGAGTATTTACCTAAGGCTTGGCAACGCCGCCCGTGGATAAGCGAATTTGATGGCAGTGCAGGTGAAGCGTTAATTGGTCAAAATAATGCCCTTCTTTGGACAGATGGACGTTATTTCTTGCAAGCTGAAGCACAGCTTGATAGCAGTATCTATAGCTTACAAAAACAGCAAGGTTTTATTTCCGAGTTAGAAAACTGGCTAAGAGACAATGCCTATGGCAAAACTATCGCTATTGACCCAACCACTGTATCGATAAAACGCGCTGAACACCTTGAGGAGCTTATGCACTCACTTGAAGGCAAATGTGTTTTTGATCAAGATAATTTAATCGATCAAGCACGTACCACGCTTAATGATCAAAGTGCATTACCACATGCCGCTACCTTTTTACAAAAAGATCATTTCAGTGGCAAAGATACCACGACGAAGCTTAAAGAAATGCGCTCACTAATGCATAAGAATAAAGTCGATGCATTAATTGTTAGCATGCTTGATGAAATTGCATGGTTACTCAATATTCGCGGTAATGATATTAACTTTAACCCCTTAGTGATTAGCTATGTGATCCTTTATAAAGATCGTTGTGAGTTTTTTGTTGATGAAACTAAGTTGAATGATGAGGTTAAAACCACGCTGAATACTCAAGGCGTTAGCATCGTCAGTTATGATGCGTTTTACCCGCAATTATCAAAGCTTCAAGGCAAAATTTGGATTGATCCTAATACGGCAAATTATGCGATCCTACAAAACTTAAATATCGACTGTAACGATCATTTCGCGCCATCACCTATCACACTAGCCAAAGCGTGCAAAAACATGACTGAAATTGATGGTAGTAAGTATGCGCACAAAAAAGATGCTATTGCGATGATCGAATTTATTCACTGGCTTGAAAATCATTGGCATGAAGGTGTTGATGAGCTTAAAGCGCAAGATATGCTATTGAAATTCCGCCAAAAACAACCTAACTTCAAAGGGGCAAGCTTTGATACTATTAGCGGCTTTGCCTCAAATGGCGCGATTATTCACTACCGCTCATCTGCAAAGACTTCTAAAGTCATTGATAATAGCAGTCTTTACTTACTAGATTCAGGTGGACAGTATTTGGAAGGTACCACAGATATTACGCGTGTCTTTCATCTAGGCAACCCAACCTCAGAGCATAAATACTATTACACATTAGTACTTAAGGGGCATCTAGCGATTCAAAATGCAAGCTTTCCTAAAGGCACCCGAGGCGAGCAGCTAGATACACTAGCGCGTCAGCCTTTATGGCAACAACAGTTAAACTATGCTCATGGTACAGGACATGGGGTTGGTAGCTTCTTGTGTGTGCATGAAGGACCACAGCGTATTTCTCCGGCCTTTAGCAATCAATCACTTGAGCCTGGCATGATTGTGAGTAATGAACCGGGTGTTTATTTCCCTCATCAGTTTGGTATTCGTATTGAAAACTTATGCTTTGTTAAACCAATGCGCGAGCAGGCGCACCATGATTTTGGTGATTTTTACTGTTTTGAAGATCTCACACTTGTGCCTTATGCGCGCAACTTGATCGATACTGCACTTCTGACTAATGATGAAATTAAACAGATTAATAGTTACCACTTGCGTGTCGAAAAAGAAATATTGCCTATGATTAGTGACGAAGCGATTAAAGCGTGGCTTACTGCTCAAACAAAAGCATTATAATTTTGTCAGCTTCGCCATATTGGCAAGCAACACCTTTTTGCCACCTCCGGCTTGAAAGTCAATGTGATAACACAAATCATCATTTTGTCCTTCGGTTTTTAAAACCACGCCTATACCAAACTTTGGATGAACAACACAGTCACCTGATTTAAAGGCATTGCTATTTGCACTTTGAATTTTCATAAACTCAAAAGGCGACATGCCAAAACTTGCTTTCTTAGCTTTTGGCGATGGTGTTTTTTTCACTTGCTGGCGCACATATTGAATATACTCATCCGGAATTTCATCTAAAAATCGCGACTTAATCTGATAATTAACATCGCCATATTGATGGCGCACTTTACTAAAGCTTAAGGTCAGATAACGCATCGCACGCGTAATACCCACATAACAAAGCCGTCTTTCTTCAGCCAATTTCTCACGCACTTCAATCGAGCGTGATGATGGAAATAAGCCATCTTCAAGCCCTGTCATAAACACATAAGGAAATTCAAGCCCTTTTGCGGTATGCAAAGTCATCAATTGCACCGCATCCATATTATCCTCGGCCTGCATCTCCCCTGACTCAAGCACAGCAAAGCTTAAAAACTCAACCAGCAAATCCTCATCAGCAACATCCTCAACAGGCGGAATAAACTCATTGGCTGCATTGACTAACTCTTTTAAGTTTTCATGCTTTTGTTGTGCTTTCTCAGCTTTTGACTCCTGATACATCAGCATTAAGCCACTGGCATCAAGTACATGACGCATTAACTGCCCTAAAGTCAATGCATCTTTCAACGAAGACATATCCTCAATCAAATCAACAAATCGCTGCAGTGCTTGAGAGGCACGACTACTAAACGCTTTTATTTCAATCATCTGTAGTGTCGCGTGCCATAAGGATAAATCATGCACTCCGGCATACTCGCGGATACTTTCTAAGGTTTTATTACCAATGCCACGCGTTGGTAGATTAATCACCCGCTCAAAAGCTAAGTTATCGGCGCGTAGTGCAAGCAAACGCATATAGGCTAATGCATCTTTAATCTCTGCGCGATCAAAAAAGCGTAAGCCTCCATAAATGCGATAAGACAACCCGCGTTTAAGTAATGCCTCTTCAATCACACGCGATTGCGCATTAGAGCGATACAATATCGCAATATCAGCCAAGGAAATAGATTGATTATGATGTAGATCATCAATTTTATCGGCAATATAATCTGCTTCATCGCGCTCATTAAAGGCCTCATAAAGCGCTATTGGCTCACCCTTTTCAGCTTCAGACCATAGCATCTTGCCCATGCGTTTGCTGTTATTGGCAATCACCGCATTAGCTGCATCTAAAATCAGCTGTGTTGAGCGATAATTCTGCTCCAAACGCACGACTTTTACCGGTGTCAAATCCACCAAGTAATGTTCAATATTTTCAACCTTAGCGCCACGCCAACCATAAATAGATTGATCATCATCACCCACCGCCATAAAGGCATTATTCTCTGATTTCAGACACATCAACCATTTATATTGCACACTATTGGTATCTTGAAACTCATCAATCAATACATATTGAAAGCGCTTTTGATAATAGCTACGAAGCACTTCATTGTGTTTAAATAACTCATAAGCGTATAGTAGCAAATCAGCAAAATCTAATGCATTATCTGCCTTTAAACGTGCTTCATAAGCTTGATATATTTTAACCACTTCACTATCAAACTCGGCTGTTGGCAAATCAATCGCGCGCATTCCTTCATCTTTTTTGCCATTAATAAAGCCTTGAAAATACTTAGGTGGATAATATTTCTCATCTAGGTTTAAACTTTGGATAACTTTCTTAACGACTTGTAATTGATCATCTTGGTCGAGCACTTTAAAGCGTCGATCAAAACCGATCTCTTGTGCATGTTGGCGCAATAATCTATGTGCTATTCCGTGAAATGTACCAATCCACATACCAACGGTTGAAAAGCCTAGAAGCTCCTCAACCCTACCGCGCATCTCGCGTGCTGCTTTATTGGTAAAGGTCACTGCCAATATATTCAAAGGTGAGATGTTTCTCTCCTGACACAAGTAGGCAATGCGATGCGTTAACACACGCGTCTTACCACTGCCCGCTCCGGCTAAAACCAATGCGTTTTCATTTGTTAAAAGTACGGCTTTTTGCTGCGCTTTATTAAGCGATTTAATCATATCAAGCATCACGGTCATCGCATTACACGGCATGGTAATGATGTTTTTCAACAATAATCGTACGTGGTTGGTAGGCAATTGCCAAAATCAAACAGATCAACCAAACAATAAACGTAAAGCCAAATAACAAGTTAACAATAAAGATGATAATCGCACTTGGATGCTGCTTTTTAAAAGCAATATAGCTTGGTAAAAAGTAAAGCATCAATAACAATACGCCAAGTAATATGAGCATTGAGAACGGAAAAAACACCAATACAGCGACAACAACGGCAACAACAAACAGTAAATTAAGCAAAACACGCATAAGCACATCCAGAGGTTTAGTTTTATCTGGCAAAATCATAACAAAGATTGCTTATGAAAACCAAAGCAATCGTATTTTTATCTGCTTATTACTGTCTTTTTGGTCTAGATTTTATTGAATATTTGTTGATTAAAATCATAAGCTACTTGTTCGGCATCTGCCAATTGCAAGTAAGGATTACCACTTAGGATACTATCCAATAGCAATTGCTCATGATCTGTTAACTCTTCCGTTAAATGAAAATAAGCCAAACGTTGTAATCTCGAGCTTAATTGCAGCGGATTATGTCCATACTGACACAATAGTGCATGATAATCCTCAGCCTGTTCGACATATAACACACAGTCATCATAGGTTACAAAATCCACCTCGACAGAGGTTGTTCGCCCAATGATATTGTGCTTGCTACTGAGCATATCCTGATAAGCACCGACAAACATAAAGGCAAGATCATTAATCTCAGTGCATGGCAAGTTAATATAATCATTGCCTTCTTTATCTTTAAAAACACCATCAGCATCACATGAAATATCAAATAACTGACAATCGATGCTTTCTTCTTCTGAGTAATGTGTTACTGGTAATAATGGGAAATGTTGCCCAATCCCCCAGTGATCTGGTAAAGACTGAAATAACGAGAAATTAAGCCATAATTTTTGTGCATTTTGATCGCCCAAATAGCTGACACTTGAGCTGTCAACCAAGTCTGCTAAATCGATTTCGCCATTCAACCACCCTGCTTGTAAAGCCTCGTCATAGCTTGTTTGAGTAACAATTTCATTTTCTGCTTTTTGATAAAGAGGTGAAACGATCAACACACTTGAGATCGCCGTCACAGCCCTGCCTGACTCAGTAATAATCGTTGGATGTGGCAGCTGAAAAAGATCGACAAAATAGCTGAATGTTCTAACAATCGTTTCAGCATAATATGGCAATTGAAAACGTGGGTTTTGGGTATCCTCATAATCAATACCTAAGCCACCACCTAAATCAATCATTGTCAGATTTTTACAATCATTTAATAGGTTGCCATATAAGCAAACCATCATATTAATATGCTTCTCAACCTGACTTAACTGCTTAAGTTGTGAACCGATATGTCCATGCAGCAATACCACTTTGTCACTCAAATTAAGCGCTTTTAGTTCATTATTAACAAAAAGAATGTCTTTTAAGCTAAGACCAAACTTAACACTATGCAAATCCTCATGAAATGGCTTTGTGCGATAACCTAATTTAAAGTAAATCGCCGATTCATAGCTTAGAGATTTAACAACTGCTAATTCATCAACATTTTCGAGCACCATAATGACCGTGTAACCTAGCTTGGCAGCTAAGTTGGCAAGTTCATAAAATGCCTTGTCTTTAAAGCCATTGCAAATGATATTATTTTCCTTTGCAGCAAGTGCTAAAACGCTTAGCAACTCAGACTTACTGCCAACTTCAAAGTTAAAAGGTAAATCATATTTATAAGCGCACTCTTTTAAGGTCTCCATCACTGCAGCATTAGGGTTTACTTTGATCGGATACGCTAACTGATAAGCACCTTGATAACGGTAATTTTCCATTGCTTTGGCAAAACTTTGGTAGAGGTTTAACATCCTATCTTCAGTGATGTGTTTAAAGTTTAGTACACAAGGCTTACTGCCGCCTTTTTGTAGTACTTTGTCAATGATCTCGGTGAGTGGTTTCGACTGTGTGAAACTCTGACCATAATGAACACACAACTGATTGTTTTCATCATAACTGAAGTAGGGTTGAAATGTGTTACGTGTGTTAAATGAATTGATATTATGCATAGAACCTCTCCTATAGTTTGTAAAGCGCACCTTAAGCTATTTAACTCATGTGCGCCCTATTCATTGAAGGCCATGGAAACTCCCGTTTTGTGCCAATTAAACAATTATCTGACTCTCATCAGACACGTTTGATTTAAAGCGTTGATTCATATATGAAGTCTAGCACTTAAAATCAAGACTGCTAAAAATTTTGCATAAAGTAACAGCAAGTTATTTCGCTGTAAATAAATTTTTTTGCTAAAAAAAATAAAAAGATTATCTATAAACTCTGTTCAATATGATTACTGGCTTTGCTGTACTTTTTATATAGCCAATAAATCGCCATTGGTAAGAGTACTGCCGGTACGCCAAAGTAGAAGGCTGGTCTTAATTCTTCATTGAAAAATAACAGCACCAAACAAGCAACCTGCAACCAGATTCCCAAGAGTGGCACCAATGGATAAAATGGCGTACGGAACTTGCCTTTTAATTCAATCTTGTGCTTCTTGCAATGCTTTCTAAAGTTGTATTGTGACCAGCAAATTGAAATCCAGCATACCGCACCGGTAAAGCCAGAAATGCTTAAAAGGTAAGAAAATGCTGCTGTTGACGAGAAAAAGTATGACAAAATCAAAAATATCCAGATGCAAATCAAAGTGAATATCGCCGCAGGCATTGGCACTTGATGGCGATTAAGTCTTGAGAATATTTTTGGTGCCATCTTTTGATTTGACAAACCATACAATGCACGCACCGTTGCATACATGCCACTATTAGCGCATGAAAAAGCTGCTGTTAGAATCACAAACGTAAAGACGCCAGCGACCCAGTGAAAACCATATTGCTGTAATGCTAGAACAAAAACCGAAGTATCACTTTCCATTTTATTCCATGGGAATATGAGCACTAATAGCAATACTGGTACTAGATAAAGCAACACGATACGAATAGCAATATTGCGTGAAGCACGTGGAATAGCAACATCAGTATCAGTTGACTCAGCCGCTGCTAAACACACGATTTCAGATCCTTGGAAATTGACAAGTAACATGACCATCAAACTAATCACAACAAGCTTGCCATGTGGAAAGAAACCACCATCACCAAGTAAATACTCAGTACCAATGGTTGGCATTTTGCCGCCACTTTTATACAGTCCAAAAAAGATGAATATTGCTAACACACTAAACATCACAATTGCAACAATTTTAACAATCGACAGCCAGAATTCCATCTCACCGAAAATACGTACTTTGGATAAGTTAATAATGGTAATCATCAATCCAAATAGCATCGCCCAAGTAAATGCAGGCACACTTGGGATAATATAATGCATAATAATGCCAGCTGCCGTACACTCAGCCGGAATATAAGCAATCCAATTAAGCCAATATGACCAACCCGTGCCACATGCCCACGTTGGTGAAATATAATCACTTGCATATTGAATAAACGAACTTGAACTGGGCATTGCCACGGTTAGCTCGCACAGACAAAGCATCACTAAAAACACAATCAATCCGCCTAAGGCATAAGATATTAAAACCGCAGGACCTCCTTGGGCAATAATATATCCCGTGCCGAGGAAAAAAGCTGATCCGATAATGCCTCCCAAAGAAATCAATTCCAGGTGGCGTAGTTTAAGGTCTTTTCTTAGTGTTTTTACTTCCGTCATTGCGATCATGCCTTAAGTTTTATGGTGACAGAAAGTGCGAATATTAGAGCCAATTTTTTTGCGGGTCAATCAAAAATTTAAGGTCAAAAAATATTTTTTTCATCAATCTTTTTTGCCCCACTTTTTATGGTCTTTTTTATGGCCATTTTTCATCCGAGTTGTTGGCGCATTTTATTAATAATTTCCTTATAATCTTGCGCATTAAAAATTGCTGATCCCGCGACAAATGCTTGAGCTCCACAGCTTGCAATTTGAGCAATATTATCGACTTTCACTCCACCATCAACTTCGAGCAAAATATCACTTTTATATTCTTTAATCCATTGCGCTGTCGTGCTTATCTTGTCATACATTGCATCGATAAAATTCTGCCCGCCAAATCCTGGGTTTACCGTCATGATGAGTAGCCTATCGATCTTTTCAAGCACATGCTGACAGACGCTAACAGACGTCGCCGGGTTTAATGCAAGACCTGCATCAATGCCAAAAGATTTGATTAAACCCAAGCTTCGATCAACATGCTTTGATGCCTCAGGGTGAAAGACAATACTTGTCGCTCCGGCTTTAGCAAAGCTCTCAATCATCGAATCAACAGGCTCAACCATTAAATGCACATCCATGCCAGCATTAATGCCATCATCGCGCAGTGCCTTTAATATCATTGAACCAAATGTTAAGTTAGGGACATAGTGATTATCCATCACATCAAAATGAATATTATCAGCGCCGGCTTTTAATACCTTTTTAACATCATCACCTAAATGTGCAAGATTTGCCGATAAAATGGATGGGTTGATTTGAAAATGCATCTGATGATGCTCCTTATAGCCACTCAACAATGCCTGTGATTGTACCTTAATGCAGCGCAAAAGGCTTACGCTTTATTTAAATCAATTCGTTACTTGCTGCTATAGTACTTCTCCAAATCATCCGCGCCACCGATATGCTGACCATCAATATAAATTTGCGGTACGGTTTGACGATTAGTTAACGCCTTGACGGTACGCATTGAAGCGCCATGCCCCAAAACGACTTCTTCATAGCCTTGATTCTGCTCTGCCAATAACTTTTTAGCGCGCTTACAATGTGGACACCCTGGCTTAGTGAAAATGGTCACCTCTTTCGGCAATTGCGCATTAGGCGCAACAAACTTAAGCATCGTATCCGCATCAGAGACTTCAAACGGGTCACCTGCTTTATTTGGCTCAATAAACATTTTGGCAATCACACCATCTTTTACAAGCATTGAATAACGCCATGAACGCTTACCAAAACCTAAAGCCTCTTTATCAACCAAAAGTCCCATTTTTTCAGTGAACTCACCATTGCCATCAGGGATAAACTCGATATTCTCGGCCTTTTGCTCTTTTTTCCATGCATTCATCACAAAGGTATCATTGACTGACATGCAAACAATGCGATCAATGCCATACTCTTTAAATACTGGAAACAACTCATTAAAGCGCGGCACATGTGCAGATGAGCATGTTGGCGTGAAAGCACCCGGTAATGAGAACACAATAACATTTTTACCTTTAAAAATATCATCGCTTGTCACATCCTGCCACTGACCATCTTGCATGGTTTTAAACGTGACATTGGGTACTCGTTGGTTTTCTAAATTTGGGAACATTTATTGACTCCTGTTTTATTGATTGTTTCGTTATTCATTAAGATTAATTGATGCATTTAGACTATGTATTTGCGTCTTATACACCTGTTTTGCCATTGTCGATGTTGTATAAAAATCTGTGCCTGCTGACGCAAGATTACCACCTAATAACATAACACTGATTGTGATACTTGTAATCTTTTTCATACTTTTCTTCCTTAGTGCTCTTTGTGATGTCAACACTATAACAAACCTTCAAGCATGTGATAAATATATTGTATTTTAATTATTGATCAGTTTTTTTTATTAAAAATTCACACCTTACCAAAGACAACTGTCATCAACAAAAAAACATACAATAAACTATCGACAGCATCAACATACTTATGTATCGTTACAAAAATACAAGAACAAGACTGTTTAATTTTAAAAGGATGACTATGGATACCCAAAACTTTACCAGCAAACATGGCATTGATGTACATTATCAAAAAATACCGTGCCAATATACAACCTTAAATCATATTACTGAAGCCCTGCATCAATACAAAGGTATAATGCTCTCTTCAGGGATTGAATATCCAGGGCGTTATAATCGTTGGGAGCTTGGGTTTTATAATCCACCTCTTGAGATTATTGCCTATAGCAATCATGTTGTTTTTAACGCGCTTAACCCACGTGGTGTTATCTTGTTACAGCTTTTAAAGCCCATTTTTGCGGGCAACGCCCATGTCAACTTAGAAAAACACACTGACCTCACCTTGACATTATCAATCCATTTATCCAATGAAACATTCAGCGAAGAAAATCGCAGTTTGCAGCCATCTGTGACTTCTGTGTTACGTATTATTAATCAAGAATTTTCTCCATTAAAAGATAATATGCTTGGGCTTTTTGGCGCATTTGCTTATGATCTTATTTTTGCGTTTGAAGCGATGCCACTAACGCAAACGCGCGCTCAGGACAATAAGATTTATCATTTGTTTTTCGCTGATCACGTTTATGCTATTGATAAGCAAAAGGATCAAGCTTTTGAGTTAACTCTAGAATTTAGCCAGCATCAATTAACCACAAAAAACAGCTCAACTGATGCTTTTAAACTACTTACCACCGATCAAACAGACTTCAGCGCACAATCGACAATTGAAACGTCAATCTCTGATGAAGAATATGCCAAATTTGTTGAAAGTGCCAAAGAAGAAATGAAAAAAGGCAATATCTTTGAAGTCGTCTATAGCCGCCTATTTAAAGCGCGTGTGTCAGGATCGCCTGCGCAATTATATACACGCTTAAAACAAATGAATCCAAGTCCTTATGAGTTTTTCTGTCAATTAGGCGACGAGCAAATCGTCGGCACTTCTCCGGAGATGTTTGTGCGTTGTGAGGGAAAAGACGTTGAGTCCTGCCCAATCTCTGGCACCATCCGTCGCGGGAATAACGCAATGGAAGATGAGCTTAAAATTCGTGAACTCCTGAATTCCTACAAAGATGAAGTCGAATTGACGATGTGCACTGATGTTGATCGCAATGACAAGGCGCGTATTTGCGAGCCTGATAGTATTGAGCTGATCTCAAGACGCACGATTGAGCGTTATGTCGGGCTTTTCCACACCGTCGATCATGTTAAAGGCATCTTACGCAATGGTTATAACGGTCTTGATGCTTTCTTAAGTCACATGTGGGCAGTCACCTTGACTGGTGCGCCTAAAAAGCGCGCGGTAAGTCTAATTGAACACAATGAAAAGCAACCGCGCAACTGGTATGGTGGTGCAATTGGCTGTTTGGGATTTAATGGTGATATTAACTCAACCATCACTATTCGCACCGTACACTTAAAAGATAATATGGCATATTATCAATCAGGCGCTACTTTAGTATGGGATTCAAATCCGCAGGAAGAAGCACAAGAGACAATCACCAAGGCGACGACTTTTTATAAGGCTTTAGGACAGTTTAATCCCAAAGAAAGTCAAGATACATGGCAGGCACAACGCTTTGATCACATCAAGGCAATTATGATCGATCATGAGGATTCTTTTGTGCATACGTTGGCAAGCTATTTTCGTAAACTGGGTGTTAAGCTTAGCACCTATCGAGCAGGCACCATTACTGCTGATGAGATCATCAAACAAAAACCTGATTTAGTGATTTACTCACCAGGACCTGGCACGCCTGATGATTTTAAGCTACCGCAAATGATTAGAGACATCACCAAAGCAGGCATCCCCCAATTTGGCGTATGCCTAGGTCTTCAAGGCATGTTTCAGGCCTTTGGCGGCAAACTTACCTACCTTGATAATCCGCATCATGGCAAAACTTGGAAACTGACACATCACAGTGTTGTTTTTAAAGACGTACCACAACACGCTGAGGTCGCCGCTTATCACTCAATCATTGCTGATCCAACGACTACACCTGATTGCTTGAGCGTCATTGCTAGCAATGAGCATCAGCATATTATGGCAATACAACATAAAACCCACCCTGCTATTGCTGTGCAGTTTCACCCTGAATCAATATTGACTTTAAAAGACAATAGCGGGATTAAGATTGTGCAGAATGTGTTAAATTCATTGATTAATAGATAAAAAGTATTGCAGCTCATCAAGAATAAGTTAAGTTTTAACTCCCCCTCACCCGTTCAGCTTAAGCTGCACGACCTCTCCCACAAGGGGCGAGGTTATTTATACATCACCACATTACAAATCCTCAGTCTTAAACTCACTATACCCCTCATAGTAGTAGCTAATATCTATGCCTTTCATAAAGAGCGCCCTATCATTTATTTGCGTGGTTAATGCTTGCTTAAGTAATACTTTGATTTCAACGTCTTTAACCACACTGCGCTCCATTGCCGATAAATATTCGTCTTTATCCACTTGATTCCAATCAATCACATACTGAATTTCTTTTTTTAGGATCAAATCCAACCAAATGCGTGTTGCACGCCCGTTGCCCTCTCTAAATGGATGTGCAATATTCATCTCAACATATTTCTCAATAATCTGATCAAAACTGGTTTGTGGCATTGCATCGATATATTTTAATGATTGCTCAAGATACATCAAAGGTGCAAAACGAAAATTACCTTTGGCAATATTAACCTCACGAATTTTGCCAGCAAAATCATAGATCTCTGCAAAAAGATAAGCATGAATATATGATAATCCCACGAATTTGCCGACTTCAACCTGATCAATATCACCACTGATAAATAGCTGTTTTGCTTTTTGTTTGCTTATTTTTTCTTCTGCTTTAGCCAGTTCTAATTGATTGGTGATATTTAGTTTATTTGCCTTATTTGACAAAATCATTTTTGAGTTTCTCCAAGTTAATCACGTCGGCCCAAGCATCTAGTTAAACTTCTTTTCCTATAAGATAACTTAAATCTTTACCATTAAGAATACTTGCTACAGCCAGCATTTTCTTGCCTGGGAATTGTAATGAACCAATATTGACTATACCATCTTGCGCCTGAATTTTTAGCCCCTCTTTATCTACGCCAATAATGCTACCAATCGCCGAATTTGACATCTGATGAATAATCTCAATATCGGCGAACTTGACTGCTTCGTCATCAATCATCATATAAGCACTTGGCCAAGGACTAAAGGCGCGAACTTTGCAATCAATTACCTGGCAAGGGTTATTAAAGTTAATCAACCCTTCTTCTTTAGTCAGCTTATGAGCATAAGTCGCACCCTCAGGCTGCACTAGCGGGGTTAATGTATGCTCTGCCATCTCTTTAAGCACAGTGCAAACAGCTGGAACTGATAACTCTGCCAAGCGATTATGTAAGCTCAAACTAGTGTCATCAGCCAAAATAGGCGTTTCTAGCACATGTAAGATGTCACCAGTATCTAAGCCTTCATCCATCTGCATAATAGTAATACCAGTCTTATTGTCACATGCTTCAATCGCGCGCTGAATGGGAGCAGCCCCTCGCCATTTAGGCAAAAGGGATACGTGAATATTAATGCATCCCTGTTTAGGGGTTTCCAGCACCACCTTTGGCAATAATAAGCCATAAGCAATAACCACCATCACATCGGCATTTAAGTCCACTAGTTGCTTGATTGCTTCAGGCTCTTTTTTGAATGATAACGGTTGAAACACTGGAATATCATGTGCCAAAGCACACGTTTTAACTGGCGAGCACTCCAGTTTTTTACCGCGCCCTTTAGCACGATCTGGTTGCGTGAAAACGCCAACAATATTGTAATTTTCTTCAAGTAAGGCACTTAGCACATGTGCTGAGATATCTGGCGTACCAGCAAAGACGATACGTAATGATTTAAGATTATTTGACATATAAGCACCTAAACAATGGTTTATTGATAATCATAGATATTCGGGTCAAGCCAGAATATGACGGTTTGCGGTCATTCTCGGATTTGATCCGTGAATCCAGAAAAATACCTGATAATATTTGCATAGCTACTTATCGCTATTTATTTAGAAAACTCAATAGATTAATGATAAGCGTAAGCGTAAAGATTAGCACCATCCAACGGTCCAGTATTGCCTGAAGCCACACAATTACCAATGACTTTAGTAGCACCATACTGCGCTGCTACTTCTTTGGCTTTTTGCACATTTTGCTCACAAGCTGCTTGGATTTCTTTTTTGCTCGTATAATGCGTATCAACACGGATAATACCAATTGGCGATTCATTAAGCCCGTTAACTACAGGCACCGCCTTTCTTAAATTCATATCTTCTGAGGCATAAAACTGTACATCCTGAAGCTTGATCGGCGAGTAAACTTCTTTGGTTTGTGGCAAATACACCGCATGTGGTTCATATTGTGTTTTAGGGACAATCGCCCAAAAAAAGCCAATCACGGCAATTAAAATCCCTGCATAAATAATATTTTGTTGAAAACGACTCATAGCAATCAATAAATCAATACTCTGGTTTTAGTTAGCGCGTATCATAGCACAGTCGGCTTATGACAATCTATACTACTTACTGCGCTATTTGCCTGCCAATGCGCGAATCACCAAGAAGATTAAAAACGGTGCACCAATTAAAGAAGTAATCACACCAACAGGAATAACCATGGGATAAAGCAAATTTTGCGATAAAAACTGACTGATTAGCATTAAAATCGCACCACACAAAAAGCTGCTTGTCAGCAAATACTTCATTTTGTTCGTGCCAATACACATTCTGGCAATATGAGGTGCAACAAGCCCTAAAAAGGCAATGGGGCCGGCAACCGAGACATTGGCAGCAATTAAGAATGCCAATAACACAACCAACTGAATCAATAATCTTTTGACATCAAGTCCCATCATCATTGCCTCAGATTCACCCAGACTCAATAAATCAAATGCCTGATTTCTACAATAAGCAAAACTGCAAAATATCATGGTAGTAATAGCTAATAATATCACCTGCTGCCAAGTGATGTTGACGAAGCCGCCAAATTGCCACAAGGTGATTTGCTGCAAGGTTTGCGCTTGGCTAAAACTCATAATCAATGCCGTTAACGCGCTAAAAATCGCTGAAACACCGACACCAAGCAAAATTACTATAGCGATATTAGCAAGACGATCCTGTAAGCTAATTACCAGCAAAAACACAATAAGCACGATAAATGCGCCAAACACACACGCAAGGAAAAAGAGTAAATATGAATAATGCGTCAGTGTCACAAAATAAGCAGGTAAGATAAACAACAGCATCAATCCAACAAATTGGCTGCCCGAGGAGACACCTAAAATACTGGCATCGGCTAATGGATTACGTAATACCAACTGCAAAATAGCACCACTGACACCCAAACCACCACCTACAAGCGTTGCCGCAACCCAGATAATTAACTGATATTGCCAAAACAGCTGACTCGCCAATGAGCTGTTTAAATGCGCATTGTGACCATATGACAGTAAGCTCACGATAACAAACAGCACGAGCAACAATAAGCCTAATATGAGATTAAAGCCAACAACTCTACTTGCCTTATTTATTTTTTTAATTTTTCTCACTTTATTTATCTGTGTCTGCAACTTTTTCGCCCTTTCATCATAATTTACCACCTAAAGGCATAATTAGCCTTGCCAATTATCATGATATTCGTTATAAAATCGATATATTTTAACGATGCAATAAATGCATTTGCGCTACCATTATTGGTAAAGTGCGACAAAATAACAAGGGAAACAAAATGCCGGCAGCTTTTCAAATCAAGGGAAGTCTCTTTACGTTGAGCGTATTACAAATATTGAGTACAGATCTTGAGGACATTGAAAAACAAATCACAACCAAGATAAAACAAGCGCCGCAATTCTTTAATAATACTCCAATGGTCATTGAACTAACTGCCTTAACAAGCGGATTAACGATTGAGTTTATCGAAAGCTTAACTGAAATGTTAAGAAAACACACACTACTTACCGTAGGTTTTAGATTACCTGATCAGACGTTAACCGATGCCCTACAAGCGAAAGGTTTTCCAATCTTCAAAGAAGGGAAAAACATTCCCGCGCCGACGGTTTCCGTTAATAAAGTCTCAACGTCACAACACAAAATCATCAGCTCGCGCGTGCGTTCAGGTCAGCAAGTGATCTCACAAAATGGTGACTTGATTATTTTATCGTCCGTAAGCTCAGGTGCTGAGTTATTAGCCAGTGGCAATATTCATGTCTATGGCACATTACGTGGGCGTGCAGTCGCTGGATTAGATGGCGACACCAATGCACGAATTTTTTGTCACAAATTAGAAGCAGATCTTGTATCAATTGCAGGTCAGTATAAAATTTTTGAAGAGCCTGTTGAACCGCTTGGAAATGACAATAATGGCTATCAAATACAGCTAAAAGACGGTACAATCATGATCAGCCAAATTTAGGCTCCCCCCTTTTTAAGAAAATAACAATTGAATCAAGGATTAAATACTGTGAGCACAGATTCCAAACAAACCAAAAAAAATGCCAAGCCGCGCGCCACAACCGTGGTCATCACCTCAGGTAAAGGTGGTGTTGGCAAAACCACAACAAGTGCCGCGATATCATTAGCATTAGCCATGAAGGGCTTTAAAACCGTTGTTATTGATTTTGATGTAGGCCTTAGAAATCTTGATCTTGTCATGGGCTGCGAACGCCGCGTTGTCTATGACTTAATCAGCCTCATCAATAAAGAAGCAAACATCAATCAAACATTGATTAAAGATAAACGCTCTGAGAATCTTTACATTCTACCTGCGTCACAAACGCGCGACAAAGATGCCTTAACTGAAGCTGGCTTAGAAGATATTATGAAGGAGCTTAAAGCAAATTTTGATTATATTATTTGCGACTCGCCTGCAGGTATTGAAAAAGGCGCATTAATGGCAATGCTTCATGCTGACAAAGCGATTGTGGTTACCAATCCTGAGGTTTCCTCTGTACGCGATTCAGATCGCATCATTGGCGTGCTATCCAGTAAAACGCGGAAAGCCAAAGAAAATGGTGAAGCCGTTGACGCTAAGCTTTTGATTACGCGCTATGATCCGACACGTGTTATGCAAGGTGAAATGCTATCACTTGATGATGTCAAAGATGTGTTATCTATCCCGCTATTAGGCGTTATTCCAGAATCCAAAATGGTATTACAAGCATCAAATTCAGGTGTGCCAGTAACTGCTTATCAAGACAGCGAAGCAGGTCAAGCTTATATTGATGCTGTTGAGCGCTTCTTAGGTCATGATAAACCACTACGCTTTATCACAGCAGAAAAACCAGGGCTTTTAAAGCGTCTATTTGGAGGAAAGTAACATGGGATTGTTTAATTTTTTTAAAAGTAAACCTGAAGTAAAAAATAGCGCGCATATCGCTAAAGAGCGTTTACAGATCATCGTATCACACCAGCGAAATGAAGCTCACTCTGGTATTAAAAAGCCAGATTTCATCAATAAACTACAAGATGACATTCTTGAGGTTGTCAAAAAATACGTCAATATCGGACATAATGACATAAAAATTGACATCGATAGCCAAGGAGATAGATCTGTCCTTGAGCTTAATGTTACTATCCCTGAAGAGTCAAACCAACCTAAACAAGCATTAAACGCCTAATGTCTCACGATCACCTTGCTGTAAGCTTTGATAAAGTCGCCTTTTTCCGTGGTGAAAAATGCATTTATAAGAACCTAACATGCAGTATTCCAAAGGGTAAAATCACTGCAATACTGGGTCCCTCAGGCACTGGTAAAACCACTCTTTTGCACCTGATTGGTCGCCTGATAAAAGCTCGAAGCGGTGATATTCGTGTCCTTGATCATGAACTTGATTCATTAGATAAAAAAGCATTATTAGCTTTACGTAAGAAAATGGGCGTTTTATTTCAATCAGGCGCTCTTTTCACGCAACTATCGGTATTTGATAATGTTGCCTTCCCTTTGCGTCAAAATAGCGACCTAAGTGAACACCTCATTCATAACTTAGTATTAATGAAACTACAATCTGTTGGACTGCGCGGCACAGCCGATATGATGCCTAGCGAGTTATCAGGCGGCATGGCGCGACGCGTGGCGCTTGCCCGCGCCATTGCATTAGATCCCGATCTTATGCTTTATGATGAGCCATTTACTGGTCAAGACCCTATTTCTTTAAAGGTGATTTTAACCCTAATCAAAGAGCTTAATGATGCACTACATATGACATCCGTGATTGTCTCACATGATATTGATGAGGTGATGAGCATTGCTGATCATGTCATTATCATTGCCAATCAACAAGTGATGCTTGAGGGATCACCTGAATTTATCAAAAACAGTAAAGATCCCTTTGTCTCACAGTTTCTATCCGGTAGCGCAGACGGTCCGGTGGCATTTGATTATCCTGCGCCTAACTTCTTAAGCACATTGCAATAAATGAGGAAGTGATTCATGCTAAAAATACTCCAAGTGCTTGGTCGCAATACCTTAAATACAATTACTAATCTCGGTGAGTCAATATTACTGGCACTTGAGATGACATTTGGGCGTTGCAATCCACGTAGCATTATTACGCAAACCTATCATGTTGGCATCAACTCGGTCTTGATCATTCTGGTTTCAGGTTTATTCATTGGTTTTGTCTTAGCACTACAAGGCTTTTATACACTTGCTAAATTCAGCGCTGAATCGGCTTTAGGTCCAATGGTTGCCTTAAGCATTATTCGTGAGCTAGGACCCGTGGTCACTGCTTTATTATTTGCTGGACGCGCAGGCAGCGCACTAACCTCTGAAGTGGGATTAATGAAAGCCACCGAGCAACTTGCCAGCCTTAATATGATGGGCGTTGACCCTGTTCGTTTTATCTTGGCACCTAGATTCTGGGCATGTGTTTTAAGTGTGCCTATTTTAAATTTGTTTTTCTCAACCATCTCGATTTGGGGTGGGTACCTTATTGGCGTCAAACTGTTGGGGCTTTTTAGCGGCACATTCTGGGGTAATATGCAAGCTTCAGTGTTATTTTATGATGATGTGATGAATGGTATTTTAAAAAGCCTAGTATTTGGCATTGCCGTGGCGATTGTCTCGCTTTATCAAGGTTATAATTGTCGTGCTAATTCCGCAGGTATTGCGCAAGCGACGACAAAGACCGTTGTCTATTCCTCTTTAGCAATTTTAGGTCTAGACTTTCTAATGACCGCCTTAATGTTCAAAGGAGTTTAAAAAATGTATAAAAAATCTTATGAGCTATTAGTAGGTGTTTTTGTCCTTCTTGGCATTGTTGCACTTATCTTTATGGCATTAAAAGTTAGCGGAATGTCACTTTCTGGCTTTGATAATAGCTCTTATCAAGTCAAAGCACAGTTTCAAAACATCGGCAGCTTGCGCCCGGGTGCTGCAGTACGTATTGCCGGTGTTGAAATCGGTAAAGTTGACAGCATCAGCTTAACACCAAATTATAATGGCTTTATTGCTGATGTGACTTTAAACATCAATAAACGCTATAGCAATATTCCAAGCAGCTATGGTGCTGCCATTGATACAAGCGGTATTTTAGGCGATAGTTTTATTGCCCTTCACCCATCAAATATGGACATACCTGGGTTATATAACAGTAAATACTTAGAAAATGGTAGCACCATAGAGTTGTCAAATACCTCTTCAGCCATTAACCTAAACTCACTGATCAACACCTTTGTATCAGGTTCTGGAGATAAGAAATAATGAATAAAATGAATAGAGCAAAAAAAATTATAGCATTGACAAGTACCATTTTAACGGCAAGCAGCATACAGCTAAGCTTTGCAGCTGATGCTAAACCTGCAACAACTGTAACAACCGTAACCTCTGCAGGCACAAAACCTGCTGCTGCAATTAACAAACCTGCAACAAATACCGACCCAGTAGCGCTACTGCAAAAATCTATTGTTGAAACACAAAAAACATTGATTAAATCAAAAAATGAATTAAGTCAAAACCCCAAAGAATTGATCCAGTTAATTAACACCCATGTGATGCCACTTTTAGCGACAAACATCATCGCACAACTTTTAGTTGGCAAAGGACGCTGGCAAGCAGCTGACAAGACCGAGCAACAGAAGTTTATCACTGAAATCACACAAATGTTAGCCTATTCATATGCTGAGAATATTGCTCAAGCGGGTAATTATGATATTCAAATATTTCCTTTTAGTAATAACTCGTGGCAAGGACAACGTCTTATTGTGGTAACTGGCAAAATCATTAATTTGCAAAATCAATCCTCTTCTGATTTGAGTATTAAAATGTTAAATGAAGCAGGAAAAGACGCTGCAGCCAAGTGGAAAATTTATGATCTATCTGTTGCTGGTGTCAGCATATTAGATAACTTCAGAGCACAGTTTAAAGACTATAAAACTCTTAAAGATATTAACCTTGCCATTGAGAAAAAGAACAGTGAGCTTATCAATAAAAAATCCAAATAGTTTTAGCCTGCAAGGCGATCTTAATTTTAGCAATGCTTCAAGCATTGAAAAAGAACTAGATCATGCGCTTAAATCTATAATATCAACACTAAAAATTGATCTTAATGATACTCAAGAGATTGATAGCGCCGGCATTGCGCTTCTTATGCATATTATCCAACACTGTCAAAGCAATAACATTGATCTGCAGTTTACGGGTCTTGTTTCAGAAAATGCTAAATCATTGATTAACATCCACGGTTTAGATAATCTATTTTCACCTTTTATAAAACAATACAAATAAGAGACTACAAATCATGAATACAGTCGAGTTAAAAACCTTAATCGAGAATAAATTAGGGGCTAACACCACTGCACTAATTGAAAGTGATGATAACGTACACTTTAATGCAACGATTATCAGTGATGTTTTTAGCGGGGTTCTAAGTAAAGTCAAACAACAACAGATGGTTTATGCCGCAATTAATGAGTACATTGCATCAGGTGAGTTACACGCCATTGCTATGAAAACATATACACCTGAAAAATGGCAAGCATTAGCTAAGTAAACTTAATAATTGGAGTATCACAATGTCAACAACCGCTTGGTCAATACCGATTATTGTGATGATGATTCTTACCATCGTCAGTGTTTTTATCACCCTATTTAGTCGCATTCATGCTATTCGCAAGGAGAAAATCACACTGGACGATTTGCGGACGATGGATTTTTGTAAGAAAGAGCATCCTTGGCTTGAAATCACCTCAAGACATCTTGATAACTTATTTCAAATGCCTGTGCTTTTTTATATCTGCTTTATCATCATCTTGCTCAATCCAGAGCTTATGCAGATCAGTTATTTTCTCATCCTTGGTTGGCTATTTGTCAGCTTTAGGATCATTAACTCAATTATTCACTTAACAACGAATAATTTAAGCTTAAGACTCTGCTCGTTTTTATTATCAACTGCTTTTTTGTTTACGATAATTCTAATGCTGCTGATCGAGTTGATTAAGCTGCATTAATCATCAAAGCTTAATTTTTTCTATCAACCGTAAAATACTGGTGATCAATTGACCAAGAGCGATACAGTACGTTATAAGTATTGACAGATACAGCATTAAGACTTGATTGATAAAGTGTCTCATAAGCCTTTGCGGCATTGCCATCGGTGGGACCCAACAGCTCAATATTGTATTTACGACACCATTTGCGCACCGTCGTGGTTTTAAAGCCAAACTTGCCAGCAACGTCCTCATAACTTAAGCCTTCGTTTGAATAATCCTTTAGTACTTCTTCTGCCGGTCTTCCATACTTCTTTGACAGAATGATTTCAAAGCTCTGAGAATATTGATTTGCCATTGTTTTATTACTCCTTCCTCCATCTAAACATCGTGTTCATTTTTAGCTTCATGCTGATAGTCACCTTAAGACGTTTAAACTTCTGTTTATTTAACTTAATTTTTTTTAAATTTTTGTTTTCTAGTTATTTTTGTAATTTAACTTCTGCTGTTATTGATAACCAAAGTTACGGCATCCGTCAAGCACTTCACGCAAATAATCGTTAACACACCTTCATTTTGCTCAATAAAGCAGCAACCCCTTGCACACCAGCATGATTGCCCAGATGCGCTGGCATAATTTTTACCTCTTTATAAAAGGGCAATACTTTTTCTTGAAAACGTTGTCGTAATGCTTCAATAAAAAATATCTCCTCTGAGATCGCACCACCAATGATAATCAGCTCAGGTGCCAATATATGCGTCAATGAAATAAGTCCGACAACAACCTGATGCAAATACGCTTCAAACACCTGTAGCGCAATAGGGTTTTTATTAAATAACTGCTCTTTAAAATGCGCTATGCTTACTTCTTTACTTTGTGTTGCAGCGCAATAGTTTGCTAATAACGCTTTGGCTGAAGCATAACTTTCCCAAGCCCCTGGTAGCATATTTTGTGCTTTGCCACTGTTTTGTTGATTATCCTGTGCATTTGTCAACAGATAGCCAAACTCACCTGCCGCATTATTAAATCCACGATACAATTGACCATTAATAATAATCGCACCACCAATACTCGTACCCAATGTTAAAAAAAGATAGCTTTGATAATGACTCTCTCGCCAATAGATTGCTTCACCAATGGCTGCAGCATTAACATCATTTTCAATCACCACAAGCTCAACGCCTGTTTCTTGTTTAAAGCGCTCAACTAACGGGTAATTTTCTAGCGCTTTAACATAAGGTGAACCAAAAGCAATGCAACCTCTTTGAGGATCTACAATGCCATGACACGAAAAGCCAACACCCACAATGTGATATGTCTTTTTTAATTCTACAAAACGCACAATAAATTGCTGAAGCAGCGCCTCAGGATCGATGATTTCTCCGGTGTGATATTTATCAGCTGTAACGATATTTCCCGCCAGATCAATCAGTGCATATTTGGTATAGGTTCCGCCTAGGTCAAAACATAGGTAACTCTTCATATTGTATTAGCGAGCTTTACTTAAAGGATGTGTAGCATTAGCATATACCGCTTCGACTATTTCAGCTAATAGAAAGCGGATAAACCATTTAACTTTTGACTTTTTTGCACAAAACTGCAACAACTGATTGAAAACATCAAGACAATCCTTTAAAATCTTGCCACCTTTTAGGCTGAGTTTATGCAGTTTTCCAGTGAATGCCGTAAACTCAATGTATAACTAACCACTGGCTTAAGATATATTGGAACTAAACCATGACTGAAAATTTTAAAGACCTCTTTGAAGCTTCACTAAAAGAAACTGAAATGCGTGTTGGCAAGATCATCAAAGCAACTATTGTTGCGATTGATCGTGAATTTGCTTGGATCGACGCAGGTTTAAAATCAGAATCTATCGTTTCTCTTGATCAATTCAAAAATGATCAAGGCGAAATTGAAGTTCAAGTTGGTGATCAAGTAGATGTTGTGCTTGACGCATTAGATAATAGCAACGGTGAAACACGTCTATCTCGTGAAAAAGCGAAGCGTATCGAAGTTTGGGATGCGCTTGAGAAAGCATGTGATGATCAAGAAACTGTATTGGGTCGCATCACAAACCACGTTCGTGGCGGTTACACAGTTGAAGTTAAAGGCTTACGTGCGTTCTTACCAGGATCTCTTGTTGATGTTCGTCCATTACGTGATATTTCTCACCTAGAAGACAAAGATATCGAGCTTAAGATTGTTAAACTTGACACTAAGCGCAACAATATCGTTGTTTCTCGTCGTGCGGTTATCGAAGCTGAGACACAAGAAGATCGTGACGCATTGTTCGAGAAGTTAAGCGAAGGTTCAGTTGTTAAAGGTGTTGTTAAAAACATCACTGACTTTGGTGCATTTATTGACCTTGGCGGTGTTGATGGTTTATTACACATCACTGATATGTCTTGGAGTCGCATCAAACACCCAAGTGATATGCTAGCGCTTGGTGATGAAATCGATGTTAAAATCATCAAATTTGATAATGATAAAGGTCGTATCTCTCTTGGTATCAAGCAGTTGGGTGAAGATCCTTGGGCGAGCGTTGCTGAAGAGCTTGCTGTTGGTACTAAACTTATGGGCAAAATCACTAACATTACTGACTACGGTTGTTTTGTTAAGCTTAAAGAAGGTATTGAAGGTCTTGTTCACACATCTGAAATGGATTGGACGAACAAGAATGCTAACCCACACAAATTAGTTTCTTTAGGTCAAGAAGTTGAAGTGATGGTATTAGAAGTTGATGCTTCACGTCACCGTATCTCTCTTGGCATGAAGCAATGCATTATCAATCCATGGCAAGCATTTGCTGATGCACATAAGCCAGGTGATAAAGTTAATGGTAAGATCCGCTCTATCACAGACTTTGGTATCTTTATTGGCTTAGATGGCAATATCGATGGTCTGGTACACATTTCTGATGTTGCTTGGAACAAAGCTGAAGACGTTGTTAAGCAATTGAAGAAAGGTGAAGATATCGAAGCCGTTATGCTTTCTGTTGATATCGAGCGTGAGCGTATCGCACTTGGCATTAAGCAGCTTTCTGATGATCCATTTACACAGTACACCTCTGCAAATGACAAAGGTGCCAAAGTAACTGGTGTTATCACTGCTGTTCAACAAAATGGTGCCAACGTTGAGCTTGCACCTGAAGTAGAAGGCTTCATTCGTGTTGCTGATATTTCACGTGAGCACGTTGAAGATGCCCGCCATGTTCTTAAAGTAGGTCAGGAAATTGAAGCGCGCGTTAGCAATATTGACACTAAGCGTCGCAGCATCAACCTTTCAATCAAAGGCTTGGATGAAGATATGGAAAAAACAGCTAAAACTAACTACAAAGCTGAGCAAATGGCACCAACAACCATTGGTGACTTGATCAAAGAAAAATTGAACAAGTAAAAGCAATTATATAAGGCAACAATTATGTTGCCTTTCTTGCTTTATCTGTTTTATTTTGACTAAATTAAAGGACTTAATTTATTTTGCGAATCATGTTGACACTTTTACATAAGAAACTTTCAGTACCTAGAAAAGCGTCAAGATGGTTTGTATTTCCCTCAACTATCATTATATTTTTAATAACGATGTTCTCATTAACTTCTTGCACACATCACTCATGTGAAGAAAATGATAGCTCTACACGTTATATCTCATTGTTGTTGAATCAATACATCAATAATAACTATTTTGGATTACTCGAAAGAGTTCACCATGAAAAAGGCATTACAACAATTTATTTTGCCTCGCGCGCACGTGTTAGCCTCCCTTCGCAAACAGAAGTTCAACAATGTTGGGTAACAACAAATAATTCAGAATATCCACTACCTGCTTTTCAAACGATGTCTGATAGCTCATTTTATACCTTGAGTAATAACAGTAATGCACCTTGTTATTTAAACATGGTTATTGACTACGACGCATCAACCAAACTATGGGATGTACATGTTTATAACTTCAACCCTGATCAACTACCATTTTCTTGGATATATAAACAGGTATTAGGCAATATTGAAGTGGGTTTATATAATCTAACCGTTTAATTTCAACTTCACTATCTCACTAAATTCCTCTACCATATGGCGATTGAAAATTTCATTTTCTATATTAATGACCCAATTTAGTACACCACTTGATGAGCACGGCTTTTTGAAAGATCATAGACAATGGTCAGCTGATATTGCTTATTTGTTTGCCAAAGACGAAAATATTATACTAACCGAGGCGCATTGGCAGGTTATTGATTTCTTACGTGAATACTATGAGATACATAAAACAGCGCCGGCGATTCGCCTTTTGGTGAAGTCTCTCAAAGAAAAATATGGCAGTAACATTGGCAATAGCCTTTATCTGCAAACCTTATTTCCGATCTCACCTGCAGTACAAGCCGCTAAAATCGCAGGATTACCCAAACCTAAAAGATGCATTTAAGATGTTAACCGTAAAAGTTAAAAAATTACTTCACAATGAAATTCTCATCAAATCTCTAGGGACAATGTTTGTACAAGGCTTAGGACAGATGACCGCCTTTGCCTCTGCCATTTTATTGGCACACTATCTAACTGTTTCTGAATATGGGCAATATATGTTTGGTGTGACCATTGCCACGATTTCCGCTGTAATTGCCACCTTAGGAGCCGATGGGATTTTAGCTCGCAGCTGGGGCTGGTCTAGCAACAACGGGGTTACACGTACAAAAGAAGTTTTCCAACTACACAACTGGTTTTGGCGCCGCGGGATAATTATTCTGATCTTTGCTTGTATCGGCTGCTTTAGCTATATCTATTTATTTGATCCTAATGCCAGTTTTATTGAGGTTTTTGCTTTCTTATTTGCGCTGCCTTTTTTTATTGCTAACCTTTTGCAGTCTTTTTATGTTGCCAATAAAAAAGTGATTTATGCCAACTTAATCCAATTTATCATGCGTCTGATTATGCTACTGATTATTGGCATTTATATTGTGATCGAGATTCACAATGCTCCCCTACTTGTGGGCTCTATGTTTGCTGCGATTACCCTATATATGCTTATATTATGGTTAAAAATAAGTGTCAAACACGGATTTAAAAGTCATAAGCCACAGGGTAGCAACCTCTCTTTTATGTTATTGAAATGGGGAAATTTACTCTTAAGTCAAATCGATATTGTCTTACTAAAAATATTCTCTAGTAATGAAAGTATTGCTTATTACGCCGTAGCACTGCAATTAAGCGCCTTAGTTGTCTTTGTGTTAAATGCCGTTAGTGCCAATATTGTGGCGCAAGTAGCCAATGACTATAAAATGCTATCACGCGATGCATTTCAAACTAAAATCACCGAGTATACACGTATTATCTGCGGATTATCATCACTTGGTATGATAGTTCTGATTATTGCAGGTTATTGGATTACTATGCTTTATGGTCAGGCGTATACCCAAGCTTACTCACTATTTTGCGTATTAATGATTGGTCAAGCGGTTAACGTCCTCTGTGGTAGTGTCTTTACCATCTTAAATATGGCAGGATTTGAGAAAACAACATGTCGTGTCTTTTATATCGCACTTGTTATTAATATTGTCCTAGGCATTGCCCTTATTCCAAGTTTACATGCCTTTGGTGTCGCGATTGCTTCAGCGATTGCGATGATTTTCTGGAACTTAGTATTAACTTATTTTGTGATCAAGAAACTTGGTGTTAACCCAACTATCTTTACCTTTATACGTAAACAACGCTAGCACTACGCTACGATTATAAATACAGCTGTGACTGCGCTTGTAATGAACAAAACTTGATATATTCTTTTTTGAACTTTTGCCAAGTTGATGCTTTTTGCTGTGTTTCTTTTGTTACGGTCATTTTCTGCTCCTATTACTTGAATTTCAAAATATTATTTCTAACCCCAACTTGGTAAGCAAAATTTCTGAAACGTAGACAGCATAAGGCATTGAGCCATACACAAAGTTGAGTTAAGGCACTACAGATTTTTTTTGATTTTTTGTGGAGACGTGATCGACGCA
>NZ_VXKS01000019.1 GCF_008711525.1 Cysteiniphilum sp. JM-1 | reverse complement strand
CACTAAAGCCTGATTTAGCAGCGCAGCCAATCTGGGTGAGTTTATCTTCTTGTCTGAGTTTCATGTATAGCTTTACCTGTTCTGTTGTGACTCGTTTTCTTGCCATACCTTAATCTTAATTATCTGTAGCTTTATTGATTAAGGAATAGCCTACATGATTCAACCGGCAATTCTAGTTGTCGTGATCGGTAAAGCTAATTGTCACCTAATAGATCTTGCTATAGCAATGCGCCAGCGTTTGAAAAATTTTTATAGTGTCATTAAAGCGCAAGATGAATATATTAAGTTTGTGATGCTAACTGGCGTTTCAAAGTTTAGCAAAGTCAGCTTGTTTAGTGACTTAAATAACCTAAAAGATATTACTTTAGATGCTAAATATGCTGATATTTGTGGTTATACGCAATTAGAGCTTGAAGTATCTTTTAAAGCGCATTTAGATCAGGGTAATGTTGACAGAAACTTGTTAAGGCGCTGGTATAATGGTTATAACTTCGCAGGAAGTGAAAAGCAAAAAGTTTATAATCCCTTTGATATTTTACTGTTTATTGATGAAGGCTATCATTACCAAAACTACTGGTTTGAAACGGCAACACCGACTTTTTTAATTAAAATGATTGAGAAGTATCGCTATTTTATTCCCAATCTTGAAAATGCTATCGTCGGTGAGGATGTCTTAAAAACTTTTGATGTGGATAATATGCCTATTGAGACCTTATTATTTCAAACAGGATATTTAACGGTGAAAAATACGACAACGATAGGCACGCAATATGCTTATGTTTTAACTTATCCAAATCTAGAGGTTAAGGCTAGCTTAAATGGTGCTCTGGCGAGTGTTGCAACTAATATGATGGTCAAAAATCAACATTTGCAATATATTGCCCAAGCTTTACTGCAAAATGATTTTGAAAGCTTATTTCAGATCTTTACCAGTCACTTTGCTTCAATCCCAAATGATTGGTATCGTAATAATGATATTGAGAGGTACGAGGGATTTTATGCCAGTATTGTCTATAGCTTTTTGGCAGCACTTGGCTATGATTTGATCGCCGAAGATGTGACAAATCATGGGAAAATTGATTTAACACTTGTGATGCCCTATAAGGTGATGATTATTGAATTTAAACTACAAAAATATGGTGATGCCAAAGAGGCTGTTGCGCAGATTAAATCACGTCAATATGCACAAAAGTATGAGTCTTATAATAAACCAATTTATTTAATTGGGATGAGTTTTGATGATAAACAGCGCAATATGGCTGATTTGGCAGTGGAGAGATTTTAAACTAATTATGAGTTATGAGTTATGAGTTATGAGTTATGAGTTATGAGTTGAAGGTTTGATGTGTAATTAAAAGGCTCTTTGCTTTGTAGTAAAATTGTAAAAAAATCTCTGATATGCTTGTGATGGAATAGCAAAAAGTATATGATCTTGACCTTAAATTACGGCTGCCCACTGTTAATTGGTGGTTATTTTATATTTGTAGAAGATAGGACTTAAAATTAGACTTATGAAAGGTATTATTCTGGCCGGTGGTAGTGGTACACGACTTTATCCAGCAACTTTAGGTGTGAGTAAACAGTTGATTCCCGTGTATGATAAACCGATGATTTATTATCCATTATCCGTGTTGATGTTGGCAGGAATCAAAGAAATTGCGGTTATTACAACAGAGCATGATCAGGCAGCATTTCAACGACTTTTGCAAGATGGTAGTCAATGGGGTGTGCATTTTGAATATATTGTACAACCATCGCCAGATGGTTTAGCGCAAGCTTTTATTTTGGCTGAGGATTTTCTGGCAGGTGATTCAGCTTGCTTGGTTCTTGGTGACAATATTTACTTTGGACATGGCTTGCCAAAGTTGTTAATTGATGCAAGAAGTGATGTTGAAAACAATGGAGGCGCACAGGTGTTTGCCTACTGGGTGTCGGATCCTGAACGTTATGGTGTTGTGGAGTTCGATGAAAACAAGCAGGTGCTTTCCGTTGAAGAGAAGCCTAAAAAGCCAAAATCAAATTATGCTGTAACGGGTCTTTATTTTTATGATGCAGATGTTTGTAAACTTGCTAAAGAGGTAAAGCCCTCGGATAGAGGAGAACTTGAGATATCCTCTTTAAATGACCTTTATTTTAAGCAGAAAAAACTTAATGTACAAACTATGGGGCGAGGCTATGCTTGGCTTGATACTGGTACGCATGAAAGTATGATGGAAGCCTCAAGATTTGTCTCTACAATTGAACATAGACAGGGTTTGAAAATAGGCTGCCCTGAGGAAATTGCCTATCATAATGGCTGGATTGATAAAGTTCAGGTATTAAAAATAGCAAAACCATTATCAAAGACGCATTACGGTAAATATTTAAAAGAGCTAGTGAATTAATTTATGAAGATTATTACAATGGCTATTCCAGAGGTTAAAATTATTGAGCCCAAGGTTTATGGTGATCATCGCGGCTTTTTTTATGAAAGCTTTTCTCAGGATCGTTATCAAGAAATGCTCGAAATGGACTATCAATTTGTGCAGGATAATCTATCGCGCTCAACCAAAGGCGTGCTACGCGGACTTCATCATCAACGAGAACACACGCAAGGTAAGCTGGTAAGTGTCTTAAGAGGTTCAGTTTTTGATGTTGCTGTCGATATACGGGTTGGCTCACCAACTTTCGGTCAGTCTGTAGCTGTTGAGTTAAGCGAAGAAAATAAACGGCAGTTTTGGGTGCCGCCGGGCTTTGCACATGGCTTTGTTGTATTAAGTGAAACAGCAGACTTTTTCTATAAATGCACGGATTATTATTACCCGCAGTCTGAGCTGGCATTGAAGTGGGATGATCCAAAGCTTGAAATTCAATGGCCGGTTTCAGGTATGACTTTGTCGTTATCACAAAAGGATCAAGAGGCGTTGACGCTCGATGAGTTGTTGACGCGAGGTTTATTGCCAAGCTATCAGGATTGGAGTTGATTTATGCATATCTTAATCATTGGTAAGAATGGTCAGGTTGGCTATGAGTTAGTTCAAGCATGCAAAATGCGCAATATTTCTTTCGATGCAACAGCGCGTGATGAATTAGATTTAACTGATCTTCAGGGTATAAATCGCTTTTTTGCTAGACACCATAACTATGATTTTGTGATCAATGCGGCTGCTTATACTCAGGTAGATAAGGCTGAAGATGAGCCTGAATTGGCTGATCTTGTTAATCATCAGGCAGTAGGCGTGATCGCGCAAATGTGTCAACAGTACGATATCCCGTTATTGCATATATCAACGGATTATGTGTTTGATGGAAAAAGCGAAATTTTATACAGTGAAGAGGATGAAGCAAATCCATTGAACATATATGGTAAGACTAAGCATGAGGGAGAGAAGGCAGTTATTAAATATTTGGACAAATATATAATATTGAGAACAGGATGGATATTTGGGCGTCAAGGTGAAAATTTTGTCAAAAAAATTGCCAGTCTGGCATGTGAAAAAAAATCACTAAATGTTGTGGGAGATGTCTATGGTTGCCCGACTTCAGCTATAGATGTTTCTCGAGTGCTTTTAGAAATTATATTAAGCCCAATCAAAGTTTGGGGGCTTTATCATTATAGCGCTTTTCCTTTAACAACATGGCACCAATTTGCATGTGCAGTTTTACGGTATGTGCCAGTTAATAATGTTGAATTTGTGCAACCTATACTAAGTCATCAGTTTTACCAAAAAGCTTTGCGTCCAAAACATTCAGGCTTGAATGGTAATAAATTAAAAGCTGATTATCATATTGCGCAAAATAACTGGGAAAAATATATTGCGGGATGTTTAAGTGATTGATTCTTGAATATTGGATTATGATAAGTGAATAGGTTGAATTTAAACAAGCGAGTATTAATAGTTATTGTGAGTTACTATCCTAATAAAAGTTTTTTTGATCATAATTTGAAGCTTGAAAAATTTAATTATCTTATTGTTGATAATACTCCCAATTTAAATAGTTCATTTGTTGAAAGAATATCACAATATGAAAATGTAGACTTGAGCTTAAATGGAAACAATTTGGGCATTGCAAAGGGGTTTAATGTTGGTTGTGATTTTGCACGTAAAAATGGCTATCAATTTGTGGTTACAATGGATCAGGATAGCTTTTTGAATGAAGATATAATAAATGATCTAGTTGATTTCTATGATCATAATGAGGATAAAAAAAGCTTGGCAGTAATATCGCCGAGACATATTAGTAATACTAATCGGGCCTTAAACAATGTTGTCTATGATGCTGATGGTGTTTACGAAGGAATTGCAACTATGTCTTCGGGTAATTTATTACCATTAAATATTTGGAATGAAATTGGTGGTTTTGATGAAAAATTGTTTATAGATATGGTTGATACAGATTATTATATAAGGGCAATAATGTGTGGCTTCAAAGTAATAACTTTACGAGATGTTGAAATGGGGCATGTTTTAGGTGAGCTAGAGGAAAGACACATTTTGGGGCGCGCAGTAGCCGTTCTTGGTCATAACCATATTAGAAAATATTACCAGATACGCAATGCTTGTTATATTATGGCGCAGTATGGAAAGTATAATTATGTAGCAATGGTGTTTGATAAATTTATGATAAAAACTCTATTAAAAGTAATATTGTTTGAAAAAAATAAACTAAAAAAAATGAAATACATGTTAAAAGGGTATATAGACTTTAAAAGAAAGCGCTATGGGAGTATTTGATGTCTTCTGTTAGAAATATGTTTTCTTGAGCAAAATAATAATTGAAAAAGGATCTAGATGTGAATAAAAAAGATAATAAGACAATTTTGGTGACGGGTGGAGCTGGCTTTATTGGTGCTAACTTTGTTGAGTACTTGTTAGGAAAATATCCAGAATACACCGTTGTGAATTTAGATGCCTTAACTTATGCCGGAGAGTTAAGCAATCTGTCGTCTATCAGCAATAGTGAGAAATATATTTTTATTCATGGTGATATTGGAGATAGAACTTTGATTGAAAGCATCTTTAAAAATTATAATATTCAAGGTGTAATCAATTTTGCAGCGGAGTCTCATGTAGATAACTCTATCCACTCGCCTTTATCATTTATTGAGACGAATATTAAAGGCACATTTACACTTCTAGATGTAGCTTATAAGCACTGGATGGAGAGACCGTTTGTATACAAGAAACCGTTTAATAATAGTAGATTTCTCCATATCTCCACAGATGAAGTTTATGGAAGTTTGGGAGCGGAGGGACTATTCACCGAGACTACAGCATATGCTCCAAATTCGCCGTACTCAGCATCTAAAGCCTCAAGTGATATGTTGGTGCGAGCATATCATGAAACATATGGTGTAAATACAATTGTGACTAATTGTTCCAATAACTATGGTCCAAAACAGCATGATGAGAAATTTATCCCAACGATAATTCGCAAAGCACTTTCTCATGAGAAAATTCCTGTGTATGGTGACGGTCAAAATATTAGAGATTGGCTATATGTAATTGATCATTGTAAAGGTGTTGACTTAGCATATCACTTTGGCGAAAGCGGGCAAACTTATAATATTGGTGGTAGAAATGAAAAAACAAACTTAGAAATTGTTGATGCGATTTGCACTATTCTCGATAAAGAGGTTGCTATAAAATCTAATATGATTAAATCCTATAAAGACCTGATATCATTTGTAGATGATCGGGCTGGGCATGATAGACGTTATGCAATTGATGCCAAAAAAATAGAAACTAAGCTTGGATGGTGTGCAGATGAAAACTTTGAGTCTGGAATTAAAAAGACAATTCTTTGGTATATTAATAAATATCTATAATGAGCGGTAATATGAACATACTTACTAAGCAGTCGTTTCAGATTATAAGAACGCTAACAGTGAATCATTTGAAAATCAAATATAAAAGAACTTCCTTAGGATTTTTTTGGTCACTATTAAACCCTCTTTTTACTGTGGGTGTCATTTCATTGGTGTTTTCTGCCATTATGAAAATGGACTTCTCTCACTTTGTGGCATTATTTTTTCCCGCGTTTTTAGCATGGACTTTTTTTGCTAACTCAATTAATGCTTCAACTTTATCAATTGTAAGCAATGAATCCCTTTTAAGAAAAACACCTATAAATGTTATGATTTTTCCTTTAGTAAGTGTATCTATCAGCTTTGTTGAATTTGTTTTAACTTCAGTCGTATTCCTAATTATTTTAGTTATTGTAGGATATATTCCAAGCCTGTCCCTAATCTGTCTATTTGTTTCGGTAATATGCTTGCTTTTAGCCACGATTGGAGTATCACTCTTAGCGAGTGTGGTATCAACGTTTATGAGGGATGTCGCATATCTCATAGGTGTTTTTATACAGCTTTGGTTTTACCTTACACCTGTGCTTTATCCAAAAGAGTTTCTTATTGGGAAATATAAAATATTGGAGTTGATACTTACATTTAATCCAATGGTTTACATTATAGAAATGTTTCGAGACCCCATAACATATCACAAATTTATATCAACAGATACGTTGTTAATTAGTGGTATATTTTCAGTCGTGGTTTTTCTACTGGGAGTGTGGGTTTTTAACAAAAATAAGCATAAGTTAGTATATAGGTTATAAGTAAAAATGGACAAACTAATCAATTTCAATGATGTTTCTTTTGAGTATTTAAAAGTTATAAATACTTCTACTGGGTTAAAGGAAAATATTTTAAAGTATATTACTAATTTTGGTAGGAATGCATATAAAGAAGAAAAACATGAAGTTTTAAATCATTTAAATTTCAAATTGGAGAATGGTGATAGGCTTTGCATTATTGGGAAAAATGGTGCAGGCAAAAGTACTTTGCTTCGACTGATTACTGGAATATATAGACCTACACAGGGACAAGTTAATGTACAGGGGAAGATTTCTTCGTTAATAGAAATTGGTGCGGGTATGGATCCTGAATTAACGGGTAGAGAAAACATTTACATAATGGGTTTGATATCAGGGTTTAGTAAAAAAGAGATAAGAGCAAAGGAACAAGAAATTATAGACTTTGCAGATATTGGAGATTATATTGACGTCCCAGTGAAGTATTACTCGACAGGAATGGGCGGGAGGCTTTCTTTTAGTATGGCAACGTCAATACACCCAGATATATTAGTAGTGGATGAGTTGTTCGCAGGTGGTGATATTAACTTTATAAATAAGGCTTCTACAAGAATTGAACAGATTAAACAAGATGCATCTATTTTTGTTTCGGTTACCCATGATATGAAGTACGCAAAACAATTTTTTAATAAAATTTTATATTTAAAAAATAACCAAATGGAATACTTTGGTACTGATATAGAAAGTTGTATTAATCAATACATAAATGATAATGTTTGTTAAGTGAGGGTAATTAAGATGGAAAATATACAAGTATTTAAACCAAGTTATAGAGTGGATGAAACTTTGGCGTTAATTCGCGATTGTATGGAAATTGGTTGGACAGGAATGGGGTATAAAACATTAGAGTTTGAGGCGCAATGGAAAGAATACACAGGGGTGAGCCATGCACACTTTCTAAATTCAGCGACCGCTGGACTTCATGTGGCAATTGCATTGTTAAAGCGCAAATATGGGTGGGAAGATAATGATGAAATCATTTCAACTCCGTTAACATTTGTATCTACAAACCACGCAATAAAATATGAGAATATGCAACCTGTTTTTGCTGATGTCGATGAATATTTATGCCTGGATCCTGAAGATGTTAGAAGAAAAATAACAGGAAAAACTCGTGCAGTCATTTTTGTGGGTATTGGCGGGAGCACGGGTCAGCTAGAAGAAATTGTTAATCTATGCAAGGAAAATAATTTAAAACTTATTCTTGATGCTGCTCATATGGCAGGCACAAGATTAGATGGAGTTCATGTCGGGCTTGAGGCTGATGTAACCGTATTTAGCTTTCAGGCTGTGAAAAACCTACCGACATCTGACAGTGGTATGATTTGTTTTCTTGATGAGGAACTTGATAAAATGGCAAGGGAATTTTGCTGGCTAGGAATTAATAAAGATACCTATGCAAGAAGCTCAAACGATGGTTCGTATAAATGGAAATATGATGTACCGACTGTAGGTTATAAGTATCATGGAAATTCTATTGTCGCATCTATGGGCATTGTTGCGTTGAAATATTTGGATCATGATAATGCCTATAGAAGACAAGTTAAATCATGGTATAAAGAGTTACTTGTAGATGTTAAAGACCTAGAATTTGTCAAGACCCCAGAAGCTTGTGAGTCATCAACACATATTTGTGCAATTATGTTGGATAATCGAGATGAAGTAGTTGACAGGTTAACTCAGGTAGGCATTTATCCAGGGGTGCACTATATTCCTAATAATCAATATGCTCCGTATAAAGATCAAGATGGGAAAACGCCTAGATCTGATACAATCGCAAAACGTTTACTATCGCTTCCAATACATCTTGGAGTGACCAGAACTGATGTTGAGCGAGTTTGCAAAGAATTAAAAAAAATTTTAAGGGGATAGCTTATGTTACATGGGAAAAAAGTGAGACTCAGATATTATGAGCCAGAGGATTTTTCCTTGGTTCATAAGTTGAGAAATTTACCCGAGTCTTATGACTATTTTTATGAGTATGAACCTATTAATTCCTATATGACTAAGAGTTGGTGGGAGAGTTCTTTCACAAGAAAAAATGAAAAGAACTTTATAATTGCTAATATACAGACAAACGAGGCAATTGGAACTTGCGCTCTTGTAGATATTGATTTTAGAAATGGGACTTGTGAGTTTGGGCGACTTTATGTTGATGAGTCCAAAAGTTTCTTAGGTGCATCGGTTGAGGCGGAATTATTATGTCTAGAATATGCCTTTTATCATATGAATATAAGAAAAATATGCCTAGAAATATTCTCTGATAATAAGCAAGTAATCTCCTTGCATAAACAGTTTGGTTTTGAAAAAGAAGCAGAGCGTAAAGCCCATGTATATAAGAATGGTGAGTATAAGGATATTTCGATTTATTCAATGTTTAAGGCAGACTTTATAAATATGCAAGAAAAAATAAAAAATAAATTAGATAGGATGCAATAGATTTATGGATGGTTTTGGAGAATAAAATAAAAATAAAATTAGATAATTATTGATGAAATACAAAGGGTATCAAAATAGATAAAGGTTATATGTATGTGCCTTTCTATTGATTTGTATGGTAGAATCAAGAGGTTGTCACAATCGTTTTGCAATGCTCCTAAGAACTATCAAAACGTATTAAGAAAGAGTGGAATTGTTAAATTAAAAAAGGTCAGGTCCAATGTCCAAAAGAAAGCAGATTGAAGATATTATAATCGAAGCATTAAAGGAAATTAAGGATGAGTTAGATGTTGATGTATTCGATCAAGAGATTACTGAAAATACGACTCTTTATGGGAGAAATGGTGCTTTAGATAGTTTGACATTAGTCTCATTAGTAGCAGATATAGAGGATAGGGTCTCAGAGGAATTTGCAGTTGACCTTGTTTTAGCAGGCGACAAGGCGATGAGCCGTACTACGTCTCCTTTTAGAACTATAGGTTCTTTAACTGACTATATTGAAGAACTTTTGTTGGGATAAGGGTGTTTTATGTCTAGAGTCATTCTTATCACTGGGGCGCGCAAAGGAATAGGAAAAGAGTTAGCTGAATATTATCTGGCTAATGGCGATATTGTAATAGGCTGCAGTCGAGGCAATGCTAGTATAGATCACGTGAACTACCGACATTTTGAGCTAGATGTTTCTGATGAAGCTAAAGTTGTTCGTATGGTTCGCTTAATTAAAAAAGAATTTTCTAGAATTGATATTTTGCTTAATAACGCAGGGATCGCTTCTATGAACCATTTTTTGACAACCCCGGTTAATACTGTTGACAATATATTTTCAACAAACTTTCTAGGGACATTCATAATTACTAGGGAAGTCTCAAAAGTTATGATGAAACATAAATATGGAAGAGTCGTAAATTATACCACTGTGGCGTCGCCGTTAAGGCTGGAGGGTGAAGCAGTTTATGCGGCTAGTAAAAGAGCTGTCGAATCTTTGACACAAACCATTGCGAAAGAGCTTGCTCCGTATGGTATTACAGTAAATGCAATTGGACCAACCCCAATAGAGACAGACTTAATAAAAGCAGTACCTAAAAACAAAATTGAGGAACTTCTAAATCAACAGGCCATAAAAAGATTTGGAACTTTTGATGATGTGAAAAATGTAATAGACTTCTTTATTAAAGATAGTAGTTGTTTTGTAACTGCTCAAATATTGTATCTCGGCGGAGTTTGTAATTAGATGAAAAATAGTTGGCTTATAAATAGAGTGATAGAATATGGCTCTCAAACTGCAATTGTACATAACAGTGAGGCTTATACGTATGCCGATGTGTTCGCATTAATGCAAAAGTTCAAAATTGATCTTGTAGATAATGGTGTACATGAAAGAGATGTTATCATGGTGCTTTCTGATTACTCTTTGGCGAGTATAGCCTTATTGTTAGCTTTATATGAAAATAATAATATTATCGTTCCAGTTACTACCTCAATTGTTACAGAGGTAGATGCTAGAATTGAAGAGTCTTATTGTGATAAAGTTATCTCCATAATTGGCTCAGATCTACATATCTCGGATAGAAAGTCAGAAGGTAAGCATGAGTTAATTATAACTCTTCAGAAGGAGGGATGCTCTGGGTTAATTCTTTTCTCTAGTGGGAGCACAGGAAAACCAAAAGCAATGGTGCATAATTTTGATAATTTGGTAAATCATTATCAAGCTAAGAAGGCAAAACAAATCAATATGATTTTATTTTTAATGTTTGATCATATTGGTGGATTAAACACATTACTAAATATATTGGCAATGGGGGCCACAATGATTATTCCATCCAGTCGGGATGCGGAGCATATTTGTGAGCTTGTTCAAGATTATAATATTAGAGTATTACCAGCGTCTCCCACCTTTTTAAATTTAATTTTAATGAGTGAAGCGTATAAAAAATATGATTTAAGCTCTTTAAGAATGATAACGTATGGAACTGAGTCAATGCCCGACTCATTGCTTTTAAGTCTCAAAAAAGTTTTTCCCAAAGTTAAACTTTTACAAACTTTTGGTACAAGTGAAACGGGTATAGCAAATACATCGTCAAAGTCTTCGGATTCTACGTATATGAAAATTGATGATCCTGATCTCCAATATAAGATTGTGGAAGGTGAATTATGGTTAAAAAGCACTACACAGGTAATGGGTTATTTAAATGCTTCAATGGACAGTTTTACTAATGATGGGTGGTTTAAGACTGGCGACTTGGTTGAAGATACGGGAGATGGGTATATCAAAATTACGGGGAGAAGCAAGGAGGTGATTAATGTCGGAGGAGAGAAAGTTTTACCTAATGAAGTTGAGTCAGCCATTTTATCTATCCCTGAAATAAAGGACGTTTTGGTATATGGAGAAAAAAGTGCTATTACAGGAAGTTCAGTTGTTTGTGATGTGGTGCTAAATTTTGAACTTTCTTCACGGGAAGTCAAAAAAATTATTAGGGCTTACTGTAAGTCAATTCTTGACATGTATAAAATTCCAACGAAAGTTAACGTGGTTGATGCATTAAACGTTAGTGAGAGATTTAAAAAGATTAGGAAAAAAGATAAGCTCTATTAGTCTGAAAATGATTAGAGAGTAAGGTCGAATCTGAGCAGCGACTATGAAGTATGCTGGGTATAAATTGACTGGTCTTTACTTCATGTTTTTATCATTTTGCTGGAAAACCCAGCAGTAAAATGATGATAGATAAGAATCACCATCTTATGGATGTTTTATATGCAGAAAAATACAATAAGTTATAAACCAAGGGTTCTAGCAATAGTTCCATCTCTAATCCCATCTGTAACTATAGGAGTGGTAAGACCAATGCTTGCACTTCAAGCGGAAGGTCAACTGTCCTTTTCTGTTACTTTATCTTGCTTTTTTAAAGAGAAGTACTTAGAAAATGTCGACTGTATTATTTTTTGCAGAAACTCACTTCCCAGTGAGGAGTGGATTATTAAAAAAATTATTGAGTCTGAAATTCCATACATCTATGAAATAGATGATAATTTTTTTGAGATTCCAGTAGACACTTTAATAGGTCGTATGCATCGGCACCCCTCTAATTTAGTTACTTTGAAAAATTTTGCTAAGCATGCAGCATTAATTAGAACTTATAGCAATATTTTGGCAAATAGCTTGCGTTTGATAAACCAGAATGTTGAAGTAAATAAAGTGTATTTTGATGTAAGCCTTATTGAAAAACTTAAAAAAGACAATCAAAGTGGTTGTGTTAAAATTGTTTATGCAACATCAAGAATTGAAGATGATCAGCAGCTAATTATCTTAGAAGCATTATCCAGAATTGCTATTAATTACAAAAAGAAAGTACAAATTTACTTCTGGGGTGGAGATGAGAAAGCTCTACCAAAACATTTGAAAAATGTTCACTATTTAAAACCGATTAGAAATTATGCTGAATTTATCAAGAAGTTTTATGAACAAGGGTTTGATATTGGCTTAGCACCTATCTTCCAAGGAAAATTTTTTAACTCTAAAACAAATAATAAATATAGAGAATACGGAGGCTGCGAAATTGCAGGAGTATATTCAAGGCAACCATTATATGAGTCGTGTATTACAAATGAGGAAAATGGCATTTTAGTTGATAATAGTGTTGAAAGTTGGTTCAATGGAATTGATCGTCTCATTAATGATCAAACGCTAAGGCAAAAAATTATTGCAAATGCGAAGAGTGATATTGAAAAAAATTATAGTTTTGATATTTTTTGCGATGGCTGGGTGAAAAATATTTTAGAGGTGACTAACTCGGTGATAAGAACATCTAGTGTTGGCGGAAACGACCTGTGCAATAAAGGAGGCTACACACAAGCTGTGCTGCTATATACTCAGGATATTGTTGGAAGTTTTAAGTTGAGTAGGCTAAAAAAGCTTCTTATGAAGAAAGCTTACCCAAGAGGTGCTTTGTGTGAGATTGTTGATGAGGTGGTTATACAGGAACCTGATGAGCTACTGGACTTAGAATTTATTTATTTACAAAGAAAGAATTTTTTTATCCTTTGTAATGATGAGAAGGTTATTAAAGCGATTGATCAACTTAGTAGCAAGTTTAGGCTTAATAGTATATTGCTTACTGAGATTGAGGAGACTGACTTTATAAGAAAAATGCACGTTGTTAAAATTTCACCAGAGCAAAGTGTAGATTTATATGAGACCTTTTATGAAAATATTTATATAAAAATAGAAGAAATGATGAGGCAAGTGTTTTTATTTCAAACAGTTGAACATCACTCTAGACTTTTTACAAGCACTTTAAGTTGGGTTAAGCGTAGTCGATTCGGAAAGCTTATCAGAATAATATTAGACTTATGTGTAAGATTAAGGCGTAAAACAGAAATATTAATCGAGCTTTATCTGATTAATCACCGCAAATAACTTTCATAAGAAGCTTTTCTAATATTTTTTCTAATATTATTTGAATTTAAACAAGTGTAAGATATACAGCGAATTAGATTGGATAAAATATTTTGGAAATTATTTAAGTGTCACAGGCAATAAAATTAGTAACTTCAGTAGTGTTATATGAGGAAAAGGAAGAGGACTTAGTGAGTCTCCTTAACTCATATAAAAAAGCCGTTGAATTTGCTAATAAGAAATACCTGTTGACGACTTCTCTGGTATTTATTGAAAACTCTACAAATCCTGAATCTAAAGAGCTGTTGTCAAGCTTGATACAAGAGTTAGGTTTGGCTCATTGCTATATCAAAACAACTAATAATATTGGTTATGGCGCGGCACATAATTTGAGTTTGCCGCATTCAGATGGTCAATATCATTTGATTTGCAATGCCGATATTATCATCAAAGAGGATGCGCTATTGCATGCTTTAGAGTATATGACTTCTTTCAATGATGTAGGCTTGATTACACCCGCTGTATATGGCAAAGATGGGCAGCGCCATCATTTATGTAAGCGTAACCCCAAGCTCTTTCATTTATACTTAAGACGTTTCGCGCCAAATATTTTACGCAGATATTTTCAAGACTACTTAGACGCTTACGAATATCGAGATCGTTCATATAATGACATTATTGAGCAGGTTCCTTTTTGTACGGGATGTTTTATGTTTTTTAAAACAGATGTCTTAAAAAGTTTGCAAGGGTTTGATGAGCAGTTTTTCTTGTATATGGAAGATGCAGATTTATCGCGCCGCGCGCTTAGTTATGGTAATAATGTTTATTTACCACAGTGCCAAGTAATACATGCATGGGGGCGGGGGTCGTATAATTCCAAAAAGCTAAGAAATGTTGCTATTCAATCAGCGTTAAAGTACTGGCGAAAATGGGGTGGGGTGTTTTAATGTTATCCGAGTTCCGAGTTCCGAGTTCCGAGTTCCGAGTTCCGAGTTCCGAGTTCCGAGTTCCGAGTTCCGAGTTCCGAGTTCCGATAAGGTTGAGAAGATGGAACCAATAATTTCGGTGTGTATGGCGAGTTTTAATGGTGAGCGTTATATTGCTGAACAGATTGCTTCAATATTGAGGCAATTACCTAAAAATGCTGAGTTTATTATTTCTGATGATGGGTCGAGTGACCAAACACTTAGTATTATTAAAAGCTTTAACGATGCGAGAATCCAATTATTGCAAGGGCCAAAGCAGGGAGTGGCTCGGAACTTTGAGTTTGCTTTGCGTCATGCAAAGGGTCAATACATATTTTTAGCAGATCAAGATGATGTTTGGTTAGATAACAAAGTAGAGTTGATGTTTGAAGCATTGCAAACATATCCGGTGGCAATCTCAGACGCAAAGGTTGTTGATGGTGACCAAAGCACAATAGCTGAGTCACTTTTTAAGTATATTGGTTTTAAAAGAGGGTTTTGGGTTAACTGGATTCATAACCGCTATTTAGGATGCACAATGGCTTTTCAACGTGAGTTTGTTGAACAGACTTTACCATTTCCGCAAACTATCCCCTCAGTACACGATTGGTGGCTAGGTTTGATTGCCGAGAAGCAAAACCAAGTTAAGGTCATTAATAAACCGCTGATGTTATACCGCCGCCATGGTGCGAACTTATCAACCGTGGGTAATAAATCTAAATATAATCTCTATTCTAAACTGTCCTTTCGCGTTAAACTCTTACTACAGTTGTGTCAACGGTTTAAATCATCGCGTGAGCTTAAAAAACATAACGAAAATACTTATCATTAGATAGTTTTTCGCGTTAAACTGCTGTCACTTTATACTAAGCTGTAAGAACCACCTTAAGTTATAGCTGCTGTGTGCAGTGACATATAGGTGTGGAGATGGGTATGCAAAGAAAAATTTCCGTGATTGGGTTAGGCTATGTTGGCTTGCCGGTGGCAGTGGCTTTTGGCAAAAAACAGCAGGTTGTTGCATTTGATATTAATCAAAACAGAATCACCGCTTTAAAATCTGGATATGACTCAACTCTGGAAGTTGCTGATATGGACTTGCAGCAAACAGACTTGCTTTTGACGCATGATATGAATGATCTTAAGCTTGCAGATTTCCATATTGTTGCCGTACCTACCCCCATTGATGATGCGAATAAACCTGATCTCTCGGCGCTATTAAGTGCTTCAAGAGTTGTCGCATCTGCGCTTAAAAAAGGTGATATTGTTGTTTATGAGTCGACTGTTTATCCGGGGGCTACTGAAGAGGATTGTGTGCCAATATTGGAAAGCGAATCAGGGCTAAAATATGGTGTGGACTTTTTTGTGGGGTACTCTCCTGAGCGGATTAACCCAGGAGATAAAAAGCATACGTTTACCAAAATTCAGAAGGTGGTTTCAGGGCAAACGCCCGAGGTTTGTGATATTGTTGCATCGGTTTATTCATCTGTTGTTGAGGCGGGTGTCTACAAAGCAAGTTCTATTAAAGTGGCTGAAGCAGCGAAGGTCATTGAAAACGCACAGCGAGATCTCAATATTGCATTTGTCAATGAGCTATCCAAAATTTTTCATTTAATGAATATCGACACGCAAGAGGTTCTTGATGCTGCTGCGACTAAGTGGAATTTTGTGCGGCTTAACCCAGGTTTGGTCGGTGGGCACTGTATTGGTGTGGATCCATATTATTTAACGCATAAAGCAGAAAAATTAGGATATCATCCAGAGGTTTTGTTAGCGGGTCGCAGGATTAATGATGGGATGGCAAAATATGTTGCTGAGCAAATTGTTAAGTCGATGATTCGTGCAGGAAAACTCATTAAAAATGCCAAAGTTGCGTTGCTGGGCGTGACCTTTAAAGAGGACTGTCCGGATATACGTAACTCGAAAATTTTTGATCTGATTGATGAGCTTAGAGATTATGATATTAGTGTGGATGTGCATGATGCCTATGCAGATCCACTAGAGGTAGAAAAATATCAGTCGATTAAGTTAAAAACAAATCATGAGCTGATGCGTGAATCCTATGATGTGTGTATCGTTGCTGTGGCGCATAGTGCGTATAAAGATGTGATGCAATTGCCAAAGCATGATATTTTGATCGATGTGAAATCAATATATCAAAAGAGTTTATCTCAATTTAGATTATAGGAGAGGCAGTATTCATGCACTATAAAAACTTACCTTTTAAGAAATCTGATATTGTGTTAGTCACCGGTGGCGCGGGCTTCATAGGCTCTAATTTGTGTGAAGCACTACTTGAAATGGGTGTGCAGGTCAGATGTCTTGATGATCTATCAACGGGTAAAGTGGAAAATATTCAGTTATTTGAAGGGTATGCAAATTATACTTTTATACAAGGTGATATAAGAGTTTTTGAAACCTGCTTAAATGCCTGTAAAGAGGTTAAGTATGTATTGCATCAAGGGGCATGGGGCAGTGTGCCAAGAAGTATCGAAATGCCTTTGGTTTACGAAGATATTAATGTCAAAGGGACGCTAAATATGCTAGAAGCCGCTAGACAATCAAATGTTGAAAAATTTGTTTATGCGTCAAGTTCGTCTGTTTATGGTGATGAACCAAATTTGCCAAAAATTGAAGGTCGTGAAGGTAATGTTTTGTCTCCTTATGCCTTTACCAAAAGAGCCAATGAAGAATGGGCAAGACTGTATACTAAACTCTATGGATTAGATACGTATGGTATGCGTTACTTTAATGTCTTTGGCAGAAGGCAAGACCCAGATGGTGCTTATGCAGCTGTTATTCCCAAATTTATCAAGCAATTGCTAAATGAGGAGTCACCAACGATTAATGGTGATGGTAAACATTCGCGAGATTTCACATACATTGAGAATGTCATTCAGGCAAATTTAAAGGCATGCTTTGCAGAAAGCAAGTATGCTGGAGAAGCGTTTAATATCGCTTATGGTGGTCGAGAGTACCTGATTGATTTATATGATGTCTTATGCAAAGCATTGGATAAGGATATTAAGCCAATTTTTGGTCCTGAACGAGCAGGAGATATTAAGCATAGTAATGCTGATATATCAAAAGCAGTGAAGATGCTTGGTTATAAGCCTGAGTATGATTTTTTAAAAGGGATAGATGAAGCGATTGATTGGTATAAATTATCATTTGCAAAATAATACTATTTCATTTTGGATAGGAGCGAGCTTGTCAAGCAATGTATAACAAACATATCTTTAGCAAACTAAAGTTATTTGCAGCAACTTCTTCGGCACAATATGTCAGTATGCTCGTTGGAGTATGTGGTTTAATTATCACAGTTGCAAAATTTGGCGTATATGGCAGAGGTGAATATGCTGTTGCTTACTCCATAGTATCTACTTTTGGGTTGTTATTCGGCTGGAGTTTAGGGCGGTCAGCAATTTATTTTATTAAAAACACCAAACTGACTGCAAAAGAGTTTTTTGTACGCCATTTAATGTCAATTATGCTGTTGTTTTTGCTGCTAATGGTAAGTGCTGTTGTAATATTCTTAATGCTGTTATGGCTTCTCCCTAGCTTTAAAGGTGATCTGAAACCACTGTACTTAATGATTATGTTAGTGTCGTTACCCTATACTATGTGGCAATTTTGTGGAACATTTTTCTATGCGCAAGTCTCAAAAATTGGTATTCAAAGCATTGTTGTCATTATCAATAGAGTATTGTTGCTGGTATTGTTAGTCATCTTGATTTATTACTATGACTATGATTTGGTATGGTTATTTATTATTTTCTCAGGTATTAATTTGCTAAGCTTTTTGGTTGAATTCTTTATATTTACTTCTCTTATTAGACCCAAGTATCAACTTAATTTAGCATTTATGATAAAGCTAGTAACTAAGGGAGGTGTAGTTCATTTAGATTCAATTTTTGGCACATTTATATTTTCGACGAATGTAATCTTTGTCAACTATGTTTTGGGAACTGAGAGTGCTGGAATATATAGTATCGTAATACAATTTCACTCTTTACTTTTCATTCTACCAACAGCAGGATTAATGTTGATGCAAAAGGAATTAGGGACTATCGGGTTGAACCATGTCAAAAGAGATTTTGCCCTTTATTTTGCTGCTTGTATACTACTTATGCTTGTGTCAATTCCATTTATTTACTATGCAATTTATTGGATTTTTCTATTAAGTGATAAACAAAGTGGGCATCAGTTAGAAATTTTTTATTTATTTCTATGCATTCTTCCTGCCTTTTTATTAATGTCTGCAACGCAGATATTAAACCCAGTTTTGGTATATCTTAATAAGGTGAATGAATTACTTAAATATACGCTTGTCTTAAGCATTTTTAACATCGTTATCCTTGTTATTTGTCTAAAGTATATAGGATTGCTTGGTAGTGTTTTTGCAGTAACTGCAACAAGTTTTGCAATGCTATTAGTTTACTTCTGGCTGTTGAAGTCATATAAGAACAATGTAAAAAAGTATCGGACAGGTTTATGAAGAAAAAATTACTGATTATTAGTTATCATTATGCGCCTATGTCATCATGCCAGAGCAATAAATTTGAACTATTGATCCCTCATTTGAAAAAAGAATATGAGCAGATTGATGTCTTAAGTTCATTCCATAATGGGCTGGAACATTATGAACTAGTTGATAATGTCAATGTATATCGTGTAAATCACAACGCTTTGGTGAGAGACTATCAACCCAAACAATTACAAGGGATACAAAATACTTTGCCTGTGAAAAAATCTAGACTAAAGATGATGGCAAAAAAGGCATTTCACTTTTTCATGTGGCCAGATTTTGCCTTTCTGTGGATTAAACCCGCTACATCTAAAGCCATACAATTACATCAAGCCAACCATTATACGCATGTGATATCGTTGTGTTACCCATTTAGTTGTCACCTGGTTGGCTATGGTTTAAAAAGAAAATTCCCAGAGATAAAGCTTTATCTAGATTATATTGATCCCTTTTCTTTATTGATGGCGCATGAACAGCCGTCAAATAATGTCAGGTTATATGGATGGCTTAACCGGTCGATGGAGCGTAAAATAAATCGTCGTGCCAGTAAGGTGTTTGTCAGTGCGGAGGCCTATGCAAGTATGCAAACTTATCACTCAGTGTTGAACGTTCAGGTTTGTGCTCCTTGGTTAACCATTTCAAGAGAAGGTTACCGTAACTCAGAACCTTATGACTTTAAATATAGCGGTGCGAAATTGTTGTATATAGGCACATTTTTTAAGTCCATACGAGACCCAAGTTTTGCGTTGACTGTGCTAAGCAAGTATTTAGAGACTAATCAAAAAGCTTTTTTTGTTGGCGACAAGGTTGATTGTGATGATATATGTCGAAAGTTTGAATTAGGATTTCCAAATAATTTTTCAATGCTTTCGCAGGTGGGCAAATCTACTGTTTTATCGATGATAAAAGGGTGTGATATATTAATCTTCATTGATAACTTGAGCGCTAAGCAACTACCAAGCAAAATACTAGAATACCTATATGTCAAAAAGAAAATACTCTTTTTTGCAAAAGATAGGAAGGCACCAACCTATCAATTTTTATTAAGAGAAAATTTAATTGGAGATCATCTTTATTTTATTTTTGAGACAGAGAACAAAGAGCTCAATATGGATGATATTCAGCATTTTTTGACACAAGAAAATATAGTTTTTCCAGATTTTCCTGATAAATTATATCCCGAAACTATAGCAAGAACATATGGGTAATATATAGAGTATGTGCGGAATAGTAGGAATTGTAGCAAAGCACCCAAATGAGGAGTATGTTACAAAATTAAAAAGATCTGTTGATATGCTTAAGCATCGCGGTCCCAATGATGATGGGGTATGGGCTGAAGATAACGTTTATTTGGGGCATGTGCGACTGTCTATCCATGATTTATCAGCGGCAGGTCACCAACCGATGTTGTCGCACTGTGGCAGGTGGGTGATCGCATTTAATGGTGAAATTTACAATTATTTAAATTTAAAAAATGCTTTATCTAAAGACATGTCTATGCCATTTCAAAGTGACACTGATACTGAGGTTCTTGTTAATGCCATTGCAGTTTGGGGTGTAGAGACCACCTTAAAACAAACTACAGGTATGTTTGCATTTGCCTGTTGGGATAGGTATGAAAAATGCTTATATCTAGCAAGAGATCGCTTTGGTGAAAAACCTTTATATTATGGCCATGTGACTGATGATTTTGTGTTTGCTTCAGAGCTTAAAGCAATACAGGTAAACTATATTGACGCACTTAAAATTGATCAAAATGCCTTAGTTGACTACATGAGGCTTGGCTATGTGCCAACACCACGATCTATTTACAAAGGAATTAAAAAATTATCACAAGGAAGTTACCTTTGCGTTAAGCCATCTGGTGAGAGTAAGATCATCAACTACTGGAGTGCAAAGGATGAAATCAATCAGACGCCAGCTTATCAAGGGAGTTATGAGCAGGCTAAGAATGATGTGGAAAGGTTATTAAAAGAATCGATCTCCTTACAGCTAAGCGCGGATGTTCCCGTAGGTGCTTTTTTATCTGGAGGTGTTGATTCATCGCTTGTTGTTGCAATGATGCAATCCATGCGAACAAGCAAAGTGAATACTTTTAGTATTGGTTTTGCGCAAAAAAACTATGATGAAGCTCAACACGCGCTTGCTGTTGCTAAACACCTTGGTACGCAGCATACGGAGTTATATATCTCAGAAAAAGAAGCATTAGACTTAATTCCTGATTTAGCGCATATTTATGATGAACCATTTGCCGATTCTTCACAAATTCCCACTTACTTAGTCAGTAAATTGGCAGCTAAATCTGTTAAAGTGTCTTTAACTGGTGATGGTGCAGATGAGCTATTTGGTGGCTATACTAGACATTGGCAAGCGCCTTTTATTAAACATAAACTCGTAGACAGTGCTCTTTATAGAAATATACTACGATTAACGCCTGCTAGTCTTCTGACTTATGCCAAACAGACAAAATGGCATAAAATTGCAGAACAATTAGCGCGTTTAAAGAAACTTGATTTCAAAGGTAATGACTCTTTATTTTCGATCTACAGCGCATTGCGTGCACAAAATTTTGCCTATGAAGACTTGGTAATGGGCGTATGTGTTGAACAGAAAGAGCAATCGTCTCAGTCTTTGCTGGAAAAGACATCAGCAGAGCAAATTATGTATTGGGATAGCCAGCATTATATGATGGATGATATTTTAACAAAAGTTGATCGCAGTGCCATGGCAAACTCGCTAGAAACACGCGTTCCATTTCTAAATCATCACCTTTTTAAGTTGGCATTTAGTTTGCCGCTTAGTTATAAAATTAATGCTAAAAGAGGGAAAGTAATACTTAAAGACATATTGCATCAATATGTACCACAATCTTTGGTTGAACGCCCTAAAATGGGTTTTAGTATTCCTTTAGCGCACTGGCTTAAAGGCGAGTTAAAACCCCTGGCAGAGTACTACTTGTTTGGTGAGAAGTTAGCACAAACTAATATGATCAATATCAATTTGACTCATCATTTCTGGACAAAATTTCTAGCAGGAGAAAATAGTTATCAAAATATCCTATGGAATATTTTGATGTTTTCTCGATGGTTAGAAAAGTGGCATTAAAGGAAAGAAGAATGAAAACTCTACATATATGTGCTATTTTCCATGATGTATCTAACGGACCATCATTTTCTGTGCCGGCAATGATAAAAGCATTAAATGAAAGTGATGTTGTTAGTGATTTGGTCAATGTAACGCATGAACGAGCTAAGCTTTTCATTGTTAATAAGTACCCTTTTAGATATTTTGACTACAAAGATTTTTCATTTAAATCTATACAAGATTATGACCTTGTGGTGTTTCATCAATTTTGGGAAAAGCAGTTTATTGGTTTGGCTGCATATTGCCGCTTAAAAAAAATTCCTTACATTATTGTGCCAAGAGGATCATTAACTAAAAATGCATTGAAGCGAAAGTGGTGTAAGAAGCTTTTGTTCTCACCGCTTTATGGGTTGTTTGCATTAAATGCTAAACTTTTGCATTTCTTAACAATTTCTGAGCAGAGCCATTCTTTAAATTTATGGCGAAACACAATCGTTTTACCAAATGGTATTGATATGAAAATTGAAGCAGTAATGGATTACCCAAAGGATAGGTTAACCTACCAAAGGCTATTATATCTTGGAAGGCTTGATCCATATACCAAAGGTTTAGATCGATTATTAGAAGCGGTAGCAAAGTCAAAAAAAATATTCCAACAATATGACTATATTCTTGAGATGTATGGTTCCGATGAGCCTAAAGGCGGTAAAGCCGAACTTGAGAGACTAATTCAAAAACATCAATTGCAGGATGTAGTCAAAATTCATCAAGCGGTCTATGGGCAAGAAAAAGAGGAAATCATTAAAAGTGCTACCTTTTTCATTTTGCCTTCTCGATTTGAAGGTCATCCGATGGCGGCGATGGAGTGTTTATCTTATGGTGTTCCTGCTCTTGTTACTCGGGCAACAAATATCGCAGATGAGGTTTTAAAATACCGCTGTGGTTTTGTGCTTGAAGTGGATAGTTTTGCACAGGATTTGGTTGATGCCTTGCAAAGCAGAGAATCAATTGATCATAATGGTGCAAAAAAACTATGTGCTGAACTATTTTCATGGACGCATATCAGTGCTAAATTAAGACAAGCTTATCAAAAAGCAATTAATAGGAATCATTAAATACTATGTTTAAAAACAAAACACTACTCATCACAGGGGGCACAGGATCTTTTGGTAATGCCGTGCTAAGACGTTTTTTGGCAACTGATGTTGCTGAAATTCGTATTTTCTCACGTGATGAAAAAAAGCAAGATGATATGCGTAAAGCATATAATTCGTCGAAGTTAAAATTTTATTTGGGTGATGTTCGAGATATTAACTCCATTCGTGATGCGATGCATGGCGTGGATTATGTATTTCATGCTGCGGCATTAAAGCAAGTCCCTTCCTGTGAGTTTTACCCGATTCAAGCAGTGCAGACAAATGTATTGGGTACTGAGAATGTGTTAAATATCGCGATTGAAAACAAGGTGGAAAAAGTCATTGTATTGAGCACAGATAAAGCGGTTTACCCAATTAATGCGATGGGAATGTCCAAAGCCTTGATGGAGAAAGTTGCAGTGGCTAAATCACGCAACCTTGATGATGCGGTTACGACGATTTGTTGTACGCGCTATGGTAATGTTATGGCATCGCGTGGTTCAGTCATACCATTGTTTATTGATCAAATTAAAAATAATAAGCCAATTTCAATCACCGATCCGCAAATGACACGCTTTATGATGAGTCTTGATCAGGCAGTAGAGCTGGTTTTATTTGCGTTTAATAATGGTCATAATGGCGATATTTTTGTGCAGAAAGCACCGGCTGCGACCATAGAGTTGTTAGCAAAAACACTAAGAAAACTACTTAATGCGCCAGATCATCAGATCAAAATCATAGGCACGCGCCATGGTGAGAAACTCTATGAAACTTTGCTGACACGTGAGGAAATGGTCAAAGCAAGAGATTTGGGGGAGTACTATCAAATCCCTGCGGATGGGCGAGATCTTAACTATGATGTTTATTTTGAGGAAGGTGCCGAAGTAGTAACACAAGCTGATGAGTATCATTCACACAACACGCATCGTTTGAATGAAAAAGAGCTTATCGATTTGCTATTTAGTTTGCGCGAGATTCAAGAAGATTTACAAACTCTAGGAATTGTAAAGTGATAGAAAGCACAAAAGCAGCAGACGTGGAAAAAGTAAAAAAAGCGAAAAAAATGAAAAAAGCAATGAAAGTGATGACGATTGTTGGCACACGTCCGGAGATTATCAAGCTAAGTCGTATTATTGCTGAGCTTGAAAAGCAGATGGATCATGTTTTGGTGCATACGGGGCAAAATTTTGATTATGAGTTGAATGAAATATTTTTTAATGAAATGGGGATCAAAAAACCGGATTTCTTTTTAGATGCGGTAGGCGAGAGTACCGCACAAACCATAGGTAATATTATCTTTAAAGCAGATGAAGTGATTGAAAAAGTGAAGCCAGAAGCCATCTTACTCTATGGTGACACCAATAGCTGTCTATCGGTTATTGCTGCAAAGCGCCGCAAGATTCCGGTATTTCATATGGAAGCGGGAAATCGCTGCTTTGATGAGCGCGTGCCTGAAGAGTTAAATCGCAAGATTGTTGATCACCTGAGTGATATTAATCTGCCTTTAACCGAGCATGCGCGAAGATATTTAATCAATGAAGGCATTAAACCTGAAACTATTATTAAATCGGGTTCTTGTATGCAGGAAGTATTGCAATTTCATCAGGCGGATATTGCTAAGAGCAAAGTATTAGATCGTTTATTATTAACTGACAATGGCTATTTTGTATTAAGTGCGCACCGCGAGGAAAATATCGACTCAGACGTAAACTTTCAGCATTTAATCGAGACTTTAAACACCTTATGTAGCTTCTATGGTAAAAGGATCATTTTTTCAACACATCCCAGAACAATGAAAAAAATACAAGCGCTTGAGGCTCAAGTATTAAACCCATTGGTTGAAATTATGAAGCCGCTAGGTTTTTTTGATTACATTAAACTGCAGCAACATGCATTTTGTACCATTTCGGATAGCGGGACAATTGCCGAGGAAGCCTCGTTGTTAGGATTCCCTGCGATTACAATTCGCAATGCGCATGAACGACCTGAAGGGATGGATGAAGGTGTTTTGATTATGTCTGGTTTAAGAAAAGAAAGAGTGCTGCAATCTGTTGAGATTATTACATCGCAATATGCACAATATGGCGCAACAAGAGTTGTAGCAGACTATGATGCCCCGAATGTTTCCACCAAAATGGTGCGCATTATCCAAAGCTATACGGATTATATTAATCGTACTACATGGAAGAAAAACATATGATAAAGGTTTTGGTGATTGGTGCTGGTGGTATGCTTGGACATTTGCTTGTGCAATACCTAAGAGAGACTGCTAGTTATGAATTATTTACTGCCTCAAGAACACCTAAAAATGAATCACATCATTTTCAGCTTGATGTCTATGAGCGTGACAAGTTAGAGAAGCTGATTGAAAACATAGCACCGAACTATGTGATTAATTGTGTTGGTGTGCTTGTGCAAGACGCACAAAATCACCCAGATAATGCAATATATGTTAACGCTTACTTTCCGCATTTCTTAGATAGACTTTCTCAAGCACTTAACTATAAGCTTGTCCACATATCCACAGATTGTGTGTTTGATGGTAAAAAAGGCGGATATACAGAAGTTGATATCCCTAATGAAACAAACTTTTATGGTCGCTCGAAGGCATTAGGTGAGGTTGTTAATGATCGCAACTTAACCATTCGCACATCAATCATTGGTCCTGAGACAAAAGCGCAAGGTGTTGGATTATTCCATTGGTTTATGCAGCAAAAAGGAGATATTCAAGGCTTTAGTAAGGCAATCTGGTCGGGTGTTACTACTTTGGAGCTTGCCAAGTTCATTCATTTCTTAATGCTGAATCAGCTGCCACTTAATGGTTTAATTCATTTGGGTAATAACCAGCGCATATCAAAGAAAGATTTATTGTGCATTTGTCAAAAAGTATTTAATAAGCGTGATGTTAATATTCAGGATAATGCGGTGTTTGAGTCAGATAAAAGCTTTATAAGTACGCGAAGCACTGTTGATTATATTGTTCCTGATTATGAGGTGATGATCGTTGAGATGCATCACTGGATTAACATGCATAGGGCACATTACCCTATGTATCAGCAGCAAAACTAGTATATACTGCCAAATTGAATTTAAGTGAAGGGTAAGTTAACCATAATTTAGGTAAGATGAAGATACTAATTCTGACAGATGACTATTTGCCAAAAAGTAAGAAAGCCTCAGCGAAAATGTTGCATGAGTTAGCATGTGAGTTTATAAAACGTGGGCATGAAGTCAGTTGTGTTACCCCAAACTCATATGGTGAAGCAGATTATCAGCTATTAGATGAAGTGAGGATATATCGTTTTAAAACAGGAAAGGTCAAGGACACAAACAATCGATTGAGACGTGTGATAAATGAATGGCAATTCTCACGCAAAGCTTGGAAACTGGTGATAGACCAAGGTTTTAAGCCAGATGCGGTTGTTTATTACTCGCCATCAATTTTCTTTGGTAAGGCAGTTGCCAGAATAAAACAGCATTTTAATATCCCAAGTTATCTTATTTTAAGAGATTTTTTCCCGCAGTGGGTTATTGATCAAGGGATTATCAAAGAGAACTCGCTTCCTGCTAGAGTGTTACGTAAATATGAGGATATCAATTATCAAGCAGCCGATCGCATTGGTGTGATGTTACCGGCGAATTTAGATTGGTTTAATCAGTTTACACGTAAACAATACCAAAGTAAGGTTGAAGTGCTTTACAATTGGGTTGATGCCAGTGCATTAGCTGAGATAAAGCCAGATGTGGGTTTTAGGAAAAAGTATCAGCTTGAAGATAAAGTTATTTTTATTTATGGTGGCAATATTGGGCATGCGCAGCGTATAGAAAATATTGTTGAGCTAGCCCGTAGATTAAAGCTACATCCTAAAGCACAGATTGTTTTAATTGGACAAGGGAGTAAATATCAATTTATTTCAGAGATCATTCAAAAAGAGCATCTAAACAATATTTTACTATTGCCAGGGTTGCCGCAGTCTGAGTATTTTGCCATTCAAAAAGTAGTTGATGTAGGTTTATTTTCGCTACATAAAGATCATAAAACACATAACTTTCCCGGAAAAGTATTGGGTTATTTAAGCCAACCAATGCCGATACTTGGTTCAGTAAATCCTGGAAATGATTTAATTGATGTTGTTGAGGGAAATAAAGCAGGCTTTGTTTCGATTGCCGATGATGATGAAATGCTTTATCAAAATGCTTTACAACTGCTAGACAATAAATCGTTACGACAAGAATGTGCGGTTAATGCACAAAAGCTAGTCTCATCATTATTTTCTGTTGAAGTAGCGGCTGATAAGGTAATAGAAGTACTGAATAAGTGGTAATTATAAAAATTGCCATGTAAGAAAATAATACTTGTATTATGATAACCCAAGTTATCACAACCTGGGTTATTATAATTATGAAGTTTTATAACCGAGAAGATGAGTTAGCACTTGGCGATATTGATGGTCTCCTTAAATAGGGAAAAGGCAAAAATATGAAAAAACTCCCGATTGGTATCTCAAGTTTTGAGAAAATTATTAATGAAAACTATGTTTATATTGATAAAACTAAGCATATTGATCAGCTGGTGAACAAAGGCGCGGGGCGTTATTTTCTATCTCGTCCTAGACGCTTTGGTAAGTCGTTGTTGATTGATACAATCAAACACGCCTTTGAAGGTAATAAAGCATTATTTAAAGGTCTCCATCTTGAGAATTATTGGGATTGGCAAACAATATATCCTGTAATACACCTTAATTTAGGCATAAGCTCGAGCTATCATAGTAAAGAGCGCTTTTTTACTGAAGTGCATAGTATGTTGGATGAACATGCAAAGAAATATGGTGTCGTATTAAAGCAGACAGATTATGGCGTTAAGTTTGGAGAATTAATTAGGCTACTACATGAAAAACATCCACAGGGCATTGTTGTATTGGTGGATGAATATGATAAGCCCATCTTGGATAATATCACTAGTAATGAATTAGCGATGCAAATGCGTGAAATTCTGAAAGGTCTTTATACTTACATTAAACAGAATGATGAATGTATTAAATTTACTATGCTAACCGGCGTTTCAAAGTTTAGCAAAGTCAGTTTATTTAGTGATTTAAATAATTTAGATGATATAACTTTAGATGCTAAATATGCTGATATTTGTGGTTATAACCAAGCAGAATTAGTAGAAACTTTTAACGAGCATTTGCAGCAAGGTAAAGTTAATTATGACTTATTAAGACGTTGGTATAATGGTTATAATTTTGCAGGAAGTGAAAAGCAAAAAGTCTATAACCCTTTTGATATCTTATTATTTATAAGTAAAGATTTTCATTATCGTAATTATTGGTTTGAAACAGCAACACCAACATTTCTAGTGAAAATGGTGCAAAAGAATCGCTATTTTATCCCTGATTTTGAAAGTGTTGTAGTCAACGAGCATTTGTTGAGAACCTTTGATGTTGATAATATGCCGATTGAAACACTTTTATTTCAGACAGGATACTTAACGATTAAAGAAATGTTTCTCCGTGGGCATGTCATTGCTTATCGATTGAGCTATCCAAATTATGAGGTCAAATATAGTCTTAATAACAGCTTGGCAACAATAGCGACAAATGACAGTAAGAAAAATCAAGTGATAGATCATATGATTAGCGCTTTTGAAAGAAATGATTTTGAGCGTTTAGGTGAAATTATATGTAGTCATTTTGCAAGCATCCCGCATGATTGGTATCGTAATAATCATATTGATCAATACGAAGGATTTTATGCCAGTATTGTTTATAGCTTTTTGGCAGCACTTGGTTATGATTTGATTGCTGAAGATGTGACAAATCACGGGAGAATTGATTTGACACTTGTCATGCCAGATAAGGTAATGATTATTGAGTTTAAACTACAAAAATATGGTGACGCCAAAGAGGCTGTTGCCCAGATCAAGTCACGTCAATATGCTCAAAAGTATGAGTCTTATAATAAACCAATCTATTTAATTGGGATGAGTTTTGATGACAAACAGCGCAATATATCTGATTTGTATGTTGAAAAGTATGAATGTTAAATAAGGTTTGTGATTAAATGAAAACAACAACTATTTTTGGTTTAACAGCTAGTCAGTTTGTTGAGCTAATGTGCATTCTAGATAAAAATAAAGCATCTCTTAACGAGGTGGTCTTATTTGGCTCAAGAGCAAGGGGCGACTATAAGCCTGCTTCAGATATTGATCTAGCAGTTGATTATAAAGGTGACACAATCAGTTTGAACCAACAATTTGAAGAAAGCACTTTACCTTTCATAGTTGATATTGTTGACATCAAATTATGCAGAGATAAAAAAATATATCAGCATGTATTGTCAGATGGTATTATGCTGATCAAGAATCATCTTGAAGAGAAAAATTGGATGTCATTGGCGTTATTAAATGAAAAGCTGGATGATTTTAACTCGGCTTTAATGCGTTTGGAAGAGGCGATTGAAAAAGATATCTATAAAGATGATATGTATTTAGATGCTACGATCCAGCGGTTTGAATTTTGTTATGAGCTTTGTTGGAAATTGATTAAAGCTTATTTAAAGTACGTTGGCATTGATGTTAATAGTCCAAGAGCAGCTTTTCGTGAGGCGTTTAAAGAAGGATTGATTTCTGAAGTTAGTATCTGGCTTAAGATGCTTGATAAAAGAAATCTGACATCACATACTTATCATGAGGATATGGCAAAAGATGTTTATTATGCCATTAAAGATGATTTCTATGACTTATTGGCGGGATTTAGAGATAAGATATCGATTTTAGTGAAAGAGTTACTTAAGTAAAGAAACAATATATCAGAAATATAAGCTTATCTGAGTTGGATTTCCTAAACTAAACCGCAGGCAAAATCAGCGTTTTTAGTATATACTCCAGTGCCATAGAAATTTATTTAATTGAGCTGCATGAATAAGTCATCGGTTATTAGTTTTATTTTGGAGGCACTTGTTTTTGTGCTACTTGTCTGGGCTTACGAATATATATGGAGTCTCAGTCAGGAAAGTATTGTATTTATGATCGTGATTTTTTGTTTTAGCTGGTTGTATCGTTATCAACGTTCGACAAGATTGCTTGAGTATTATTCACATATTATTATCGTCTCATTGTTCTTTTTTGTTATTGTTGCTTTGGTGACGATTGTATTGCGTAAAGCATCACATGTTTTTTTAGTGGGTGGCTGCGCCATTATCAGTTGGTTGGTGATTGTTTGTGTTGCACGTTTTGTGATTATTCGTGCCTTTGGACATCCTTATCGCATTTTGATGCATCCACAACTTATGTCAAAAGTTGCAATGAGTCACAAAGTTAAATTGATTCAAAAAGCTGAAGTGACACCTCATGATCTTAAAACGATTGATGCCATCGTGGTTGATCGAAAGTTTCAATATAGTAATAATTGGAATCAGTTAATTTTTCACGCAAGCCAGCACGATATCCCTGTATTTACGTTAACAGCCTATGAAGAGCTTATTGAACAAAGGTTGTCCTTAAGTCAGTTGCAGGAAAACTGGATGTATGCTGGATTTAATATCCCATTGTGGTATCGCTTGCTTAAAAATAGTTTGGAATTCTTGTTGTCACTTATTTTGTTACCCTTACTCATCGTTGTTTTTGCATTGGTGGGTATGATTATTTTAATTACCATGGGCAGACCAGTATTTTATATGCAATCAAGAATGGGCTTTAATAACAAACCGTTTAAAGTATATAAATTCAGATCAATGGTTAAAAATGCTGACAAATCAGGTGAAACGGTAGCAGGAGATATGCGTGTTACCAAATTTGGTGCGTTTATGCGTAAATTTAGAATTGATGAATTGCCGCAGTTTTTAAATATTCTAAAAGGTGATATGAGTCTTATCGGTCCACGCCCTGAATGGATAGAAACCGCGCGACAGTTTGAAAAAGAAATCCCGTTATATCGATTAAGACATATTGTAAGACCGGGGATCACAGGGTGGGCGCAAGTGACTCAAGGGCATACGACAGGTGCTGATGGTAATTATGAAAAGCTGCAATATGATTTATATTATGTAAAACATTACTCACTTATTATGGATCTTAAGATTGTTATGAAGACGATTTATACCATTTTAACTGGGTTTGGCGCTAAATGATGGCAGTAACCGCTGAAACAAAATCACAACGCTTGACAGCTGCTACTGTAATCCTCGAAAATACTTTACCTATAGACTTGTTGCTTTGCTTAAAGTGAAAGCAAGCCGAATGAAAACAATAACATCTGGAGTGAATAATGCCTGTAATTACTTTGCCGGACGGGTCGCAGCGTGCGTTTGAGAAACCTATTTCTGTGTATAACATTGCCTTGGATATTGGGCAGGGCTTAGCGAAAGCCACCTTGGCTGGTATTGTTAATGGCAAAGAAGTAGATACGAGTTTTATTGTGGAGCATGATGCAACCTTGACCTTAATTACGGCAAAAGACGATAAGGGTTTAGAAATTCTACGTCACTCTTGTGCGCACTTGTTAGCGCAAGCGGTCAAACAGCTTTATCCTCATGCGCAGGTAACAATTGGTCCTGTGATTGAAGATGGCTTTTATTATGACTTTGCTTATGAGCGTGCGTTTACCCCTGAAGATTTAGAAAAGATCGAAAAGCGTATGTATGAATTAGCGGCACAGGCGGAAGATGTGACACGTGCTGTTAAATCACGTGATGATGCGATCACTTACTTTGAAGCTATTGGCGAGAAATATAAAGCTGAAATTATTGCTGATTTGCCGCAAGGAGAAGTATTAAGTTTATACTCACAGGGTGATTTTACTGATTTGTGTCGTGGACCACATGTGCCAAATACATCGCATCTAAAGGCTTTTAAATTAATGCGTGTGGCGGGCGCTTATTGGCGTGGAGACTCAAAGAATGAGATGTTAACGCGTATTTATGGCACGTGCTGGGCGGATAAAAAGCAGTTAAAGCAATATTTGACACGTCTTGAAGAAGCTGAGAAGCGCGATCACCGTAAGATTGGCAAGGCGCTTGATTTATATCACTTTCAAGAAGAATCCCCTGGTATTGCTTTTTGGCATCCAAAGGGCACTGCTATTTGGCGTGTTGTTGAGGATTATATGCGTTCATCGAACGAAAAATATGGCTGTACTGAGATCAGAACGCCATTGATTGCTGATATCTCGATGTGGCAGAAGTCAGGACATGCCGCAAAATATGCTGAGAATATGTTTATGACGCATTCGGAAAATCGTGAATATGCGATTCGCCCAATGAATTGCCCAACTTGCGTTCAGGTTTATAATCATCATTTGCATAGCTATCGTGACTTACCGATTCGCATGGCAGAGTTTGGTGTTGTCCACAGAAATGAGGCATCGGGTGCTTTGCACGGGTTGTTGCGTGTCAGAAGTTTCACACAAGATGATGGGCATATTTTCTGCACAGAGGCGCAAATCGAAGCTGAAGTGGCGCAAATGGTTGAGCAATGTTTTGAGGTTTATCGTGATTTCGGCTTTACTGATTTTGATGTCAAACTCGCACTTCGTCCTGAAAATCGTGTCGGCTCCGATGAGATCTGGGATAAATCAGAAAAAGCCTTAGCCGATGCGCTTAATAATCAAAAGGTGGCTTTTGAGTATTTGCCTGGAGAAGGTGCTTTTTATGGACCAAAAATTGAATTTCATTTAAAAGATGCGATAGGCCGCAGTTGGCAGTGTGGTACGATTCAGCTGGATTTATCGATGCCGATGCGCTTGGGTGCGACATTTATTGATGAAAATAGTGATAAGCAAGTGCCGGTGATGTTGCATCGCGCGATCGTTGGTTCACTCGAGCGTTTTATTGGTGTCTTGATTGAACATTATGCGGGTAAATTGCCAGTGTGGTTGTCGCCGATCCAAGTGGTGTTGACTGGAATTAGCAATAAACAAGATCAATATCTCAAAGAAGTTGAGCAAAAATTAAGAAAACTTGGTATTCGTACACAAATTGACTTGAGAAATGAAAAAATAGGGTTTAAAATCCGCGAGCACACTTTAGCACGAGTGCCGTTTATGGCGATTGCTGGAGAAAAAGAGCAGTCTTTGGGTCAGATCACCGTCAGAAAACAAGATGGTAGCGATCTGGGTGCATTAACGATTGATGCACTTGCTGAGCTTTTGTTGTCAGAAATTGAGAAAAAAGGTCGAGTAAGCCTAGAAAACCTAAATTAGGAGTTTGAGTTATTAACAAAGCAGACCAGAAAGTGCCGATTAATGAAAATATTAAGGCAAAAGAAGTCCGTTTGATCGGACCGGAAGGAGAGCAAATTGGCGTTGTGTCGTTAAGACAAGCGTTAACACAGGCAGAAGAACATGGTATGGACTTGGTGGAAATCTCCTCACAGGCAGAGCCACCAGTGTGCCGTATCATGGATTATGGCAAATTCTTGTTTGAACAAGGCAAGAAAAAAGCCGCTGCAAAAAAGAAGCAAAAGCAGATGCAGGTCAAGGAAATTAAAATCCGTCCTGGAACTGATGTTGGGGACTATCAGGTAAAACTACGCAACCTGATAAAGTTTCTAGAAAGTGGCGATAAAGTCAAGATCACTGTTCGTTTTAGAGGTCGTGAGATGGCGCATCAAGAGTTAGGTGTTGATATGCTTAAACGCTTGGAAGCTGACTTAGACGAATACGGCGTGGTTGAGCACCGACCGAAAATGGAAGGTCGCCAAATGGTTATGGTCTTAGGACCTAAGAAAAAATAATCGCATGTCAGGCGCAAGCTTGAACATGTCATAAAAATGGTAAAATGCGGAGTATATTATGCCAAAAATAAAAACAAACCGAGGTGCTGCTAAGCGCTTTAAAAGAACTGGTAAGGGTGGTTTTAAGCATCGTTCAGCGAACCGCGCTCACATTAACACGAAGATGACAACTAAGCGTAAGCGTCATTTACGTGGTATGTCTCAAGTTGCTAAAGCAGACGTACCAAGTTTGAATCAACAAATGCCGTATGCATAAGTGTTAGTAACAATTTTTTAAAGTGGAGTAGATTATGCCTAGAGTAAAAAGAGGCGTGGAAGCACGTCGTCGTCATAAGAAGATTTTAAAACAAGCCAAAGGCTATTATGGTGCGCGCTCGCGTGTGTACCGTGTTGCTAAGCAAGCGGTTATCAAAGCAGGTCAATATGCGTATCGTGACCGTAAGCAGAGAAAAAGACAGTTCAGAGCACTTTGGATTGTGCGTATCAATGCCGCAGCGCGTCAGCATGATCTAAGCTATAGCCTATTTATAAATGGCTTGAAAAAAGCGAACATTGAGCTTGATCGTAAAGTATTGGCTGAGTTAGCAGTATTCAACAAAGATGCATTTGCGCAATTAGTTGAAAAAGCAAAATCAGCATTAGCAGCTTAATAGTAAGCGCGAGTTGAATTAAAGGGTGTGCTGGAAGCAGTACACCCTTTTTTTATGCGTACTTTTTAATTATCTAAAATCGTATGATTTTGTGTCTGTTCATTGAGGATAAATCCTGTCATGGTAACTGCTGTTAACAAAGGGTTACTTTAATAGTTGCTTATACTATGGTATTTATTTTGACTATTATTGAGTAGAGAATATAAAACGCTAGGGGAATGCTCTAATGCAGAATGTAAAAAGTGGAAAGAATCAATATATGAGCTTTTGGATGCTAGTGGCGCTAGTTTCTGGCAATATGGTTGGCTCGGGGATATTTTTATTGCCATCAGGTTTGGCAAAGTTTGGTTCAATTAGTATTTTGGCGTGGATTTTCACGGCCATTGGTTCGGTGTTATTAGCACTTGTTTTTTGCAGCTTTAGTCGCTTGGTACCCAAGGTTGATGGGGGACCTTACACTTATGTACGTGTGGGGATGGGTAACTTTCTAGGCTTTCAAAGCGGTTTTGGCTATTGGGTGTCATTATGGGTAGGAAACTGCGCAATCTCTTTGGCAATGGTCGGGTACTTGAGTTTCTTTTTCCCGATTTTGTCAGATAAGTTAATGACTGCGATTACTGCGATTGGCATTATTTGGATCATTACTTTCTTTAATATGTTTGGTGCGCGCACGGTTGGATGGCTGCAACTACTATCAATGATTGGTAAAACGATTCCGTTGCTTTTTATCATTTTTTCTGGAGTTTGGTATATTCATCCAGAGTATTATTTAGAGTTTAACCGTACCGATAGCTCAAGCTTAAGTGCATTAAGTGCTGCTGCTTCATTGACCCTTTGGGCGTTTATTGGTTTGGAGTCTGCCGCAGTGACGGCAAGCAAAGTTAAAAACCCACAAAAAACCATTCCATTGGCGACATTAACCGGCACATTGATTGCGGCATTTATTTATATCGCGAGTTCTACAGTGATTATGGGTATGGTGCCCGCAGCAGAGCTTGCAAACTCGAATGCGCCATTTGCTCTAGCTGCAACAGAAATTATTGGTCAGGCTGGTGGTGTCTTTATTGCCATCGCTGCAGTGATTGCGTGCTTAGGCACACTTAATGGTTGGATTATGGTAACGGCAGTGGTCTCAAAATCAATTGCTCAAACTAATCTTTTCCCAAAAATATTTGCCAAAGAAAATCGCTATGGTGCACCAAGTTTTAGCTTGATCTTATCAGGCGTGCTCATGACGATATTATTGTTATTGACGATGTCAAAAGCTTTAGTTGAGCAGTTTGAGTTGATCATTCTTATGGCAGTTTTAACCGCATTAGTCCCTTACTTTTACACGACGATATCGAATATTCTAGTGATTAAACAGCAAGATAAAAACAGCCCATTTTGGCAAATGTCGATTATTGTTGCCGTACTCGCGTGCGCTTATTCATTCTGGACAATATTAGGCTCAGGGCAGGAAGTTGTCTACTATGGCATGATTCTGTTCTTTCTGGGCACACCAATTTATGCGATTGCTGAGTGGGTTAATTTACAAAGAAAAGGTCAGTAGATCTCACAAAATCATTGAACGCAAAATAATCATCTGTATAATGCCCTATGCAATCATATCATTGATTAATTAACGTTACGCATTTTAGAAAAAGTGCGTAACTTTGGTGATTCAATCAATAGAATAAAACGACACAGAGTATATAGATGCAAGATACGGCAATTGAGAAAGTAGTAACAAAAATAAACCTAATGAATTTCTGTCAAAAAGACTTGCAAATCTACTTTGCAAGTATTGACGAGAAACCATTTCGAGCCAAACAAGTGTTTAAGTGGATTCATCAAAAGGGTATCACATCTTTTGATGACATGAGTGATTTAAGTAAAGCCTTGCGTCAGAAGCTGATGGATGTGGCTGAAGTGGTCGCTCCTAAAGTGGTATTAGATAAGCCATCAAATGATGGCACGCATAAATGGCTTATCGATGTGGGTGGTAATCTGGTTGAAACCGTTTATATCCCAGAAGGCGCGCGTGGTACATTGTGTGTATCTTCACAAGTGGGTTGCACGTTGAACTGTAGTTTTTGCTCAACGGGCAAGCAAGGCTTCAATCGTAATTTAACCATTGCTGAAATTATTGGTCAAGTGTGGACAGCAGTGCGTGCATTATCAAAGCAACAAGGTGAGCATGATAGACACGTGACCAATGTGGTGATGATGGGCATGGGTGAGCCATTGATGAACTTTGATGCTGTAGTCAGTGCGATGGATATTATGATGGATGATCTGGCATATGGCTTGTCAAAGCGTCGTGTGACACTAAGTACATCGGGTGTTGTGCCGCGTATTTATGATCTACTTGAGCAGTCAGATGTCTCATTAGCCGTATCACTACACGCGCCAAATGATGCGCTTCGCAATGAACTGGTGCCGATTAATAAGAAATATAATATTGATGAGCTAATGGCAGCATGTAAGCTTTACGCGCAACGTGGTCCACATAAAGAAATCACCTTTGAGTACACGCTAATGGAGCATGTTAACGACGAGCTTGAGCATGCAAAAGAGCTAGTAACACTATTGAAGTCAAAACAGGTTCCGGCTAAGATCAACCTTATACCATTTAACCCATATCCTGGTACGCCATATAAGAAGCCAAGCAATAACCGAACACATCGCTTTCAGCAATATTTGATGGAAGCAGGTTTCGTGGTAACGATTAGAAAAACCAGAGGTGATGATATTGATGCAGCATGCGGTCAACTTGCAGGCAAAGTGCAGGATAAAACCAAGCGTCAGGCGCGATATCAACGTAGCTTAAGTGAGGCATAATGCTAAAAACAAGGAATCCATTGGTCAAGGCAGGACTTTTTATATCGATTGTAATGATAGCTGGGTGTGCTAGCAATTCCAAACAATTACCAGATATCCCCGAGGCACCTACTGTTGATTATGCTAAAGCGGCAAAGATTAATGCTGAATTAGCCGTTGTTTACGCGCAACGTGAGATGCTTGATCGTGCCAAAGAGAAGCTCTTAAAAGCCAAGTCACAAGATGCTAATGTGCCGACAATTTATTATGCCGAAGGCTTGTATTATCAAAACTTAGGCATGCCAGATCTTGCTGAGCGCTCTTATGAAAAAGCATTACGTATGGCACCAGATGATTTCCAAGCCTATAATTTCTATGCGCAATTTTTATGCATGGATAAGCATCAATATCAACAAGCCAATAGTTTATTTCAGCGCTCAATTGTCCTGCCAAAAAATATTAATTTAGCTGAGACTTTTACCCTTTATGGGCGTTGCTTGTTAGAACAGGGTGATAGTAAACAAGCCAAGCGCTATTTTGAGAAAGCGATAGATCAGGGGGCTGGAAGTACTTTGTCTTACTGGGAGCTTGCGCAACTTGAGTATCATGAAAGAGACTATAAAGATGCGCTTAGTATGGTTAATCGTTATATTGAATTAGCGGGTAAGACACAAGAGAATATCAAGCTTAAGATGGATATATTACAAGCCTTAGGTAATTACAATGAAGCGGCAACCTTACGCTTGCAGCTGAGCTCGAAATTGTACGAGTAAGGTATCTAGATGATTCTATCGATGACCAAGCGCTTGTTTAGAACCAATCGCAGGCTGTGTGTTTATCACAATGAGATTGATCACAAACGCAAGACGTTACTTTTTTTGCATGGTATTACCGGAAGTGCAATTAACTGGCAGGCGCAATTTAGGAAGTTCTCACCTGAGTATAATATCGTGGCTTATGACTTATATGGTCATGGGCAAAGTGGTCGCCCTAAAAAAGTCATTGAATGCTCAATGGTGCAAAGTGTGCTTGATGCACAAAGCGTGATTGAATATTTCAAACTTGAAAATATCACGATTATTGCTTATGGCTATAGCGCATTGATTAGCTTGCTGTTATGTGAAAAATATCCGAAATTGATTCAAAAACAATTATTAATTAATCCGATCCCTTATGAACAATTAACCGATGTGCCATGGTATTTACAATGGCCATTTTCATGGGGCTATCGTTTTTTTCGTTTAAATGAAGCACAAGTTGAGTCGCAGGGCAATAATAGTGCTAGCTTGCCACGGTTATGGGTGATTAGAGCATATTACCAAGCATTATTAAGCTTGCCTGCTTTGGATATACACTCAAGTAAGTTACGCATTAAAACTATGGTGTTGCGTTCAGTAAAATATCTGCCAGCTAAGCGTGAGCGGGTTGATAACTTCTACAAGGTCTTTTATCGTGCACGTGTTAAACCGCTTGAAAGCATTTCACCTTTTCCAATGCGACAATCGAAAACACGGGTTAATCACTTTTTAAGTCAGACGATCGATGAGTTAAATATTCATGCCTTTCGCAATCTGGTATTTGAGGGCGCAGGTGTCAGAGGAATTGCCTATAGTGGTGCGATTACTGCACTTGAATCATTGGGCGTTTTAAAAAATATTCATCGTTTTGCAGGTACTTCAGCCGGTGCGATTTATGCGATTTTGTTGGCAGTTGGCTTTAATGCCAAAGATGTCGAGGAAATTGTAAGTAAGCTTGATTATCGGCTATTTATGGATGCTAGTCGCAATTTTATCAGTAACTCAACACGTTTAATTACTGATTTTGGCTGGTATAAAGGAGACTTCTTTATCAGTCATATGGCTGAGCTTATTGCGCGAAAACTTGGCGATGGTTATATCGATTTTGCGACAATGAAAAAACTAACCGGTAATGATTTATATATTATTGGCACTAACCTTACCAAAGAGTGTGCGGAAGTTTATAGTGCTGAGACAACGCCAACGATGCAAGTGGTCGAAGCACTTAGAATCTCGACATGTATCCCGATGTTATTTCGCGCAGTTAAGCGCAAAGATGGGGCTCAAGAGAATGTTCTTGTCGATGGCGGACTAATTTGGAATTGTCCTTTAGAATTATTCGATGATAAAAAGTATATGCACAATACGCTTAATGCCTTGTATGACGGTGCGTCAAATGATGAAGTGTTTAATACCGAAACCTTAGGCTTTCGTTTAGATCCTAAAGAAGACCCCTTAAAGCAAATGCGCAAAGGTTCACAAGGGTTTCATAAGATAGGGCATATTTTTGAATTCACCCGAGAGTTTATGAAGTTTTATTCATTAGCCTCACTTAAGCGACACTTAGAGCCAAGCAATTGGAATCGTGTTGTTTTCGTTGATACCTTGGATATTATGGGCACGGATTTTGAGATCAGCCAAGAGGAAATCTACCAATTAATTGAGCAAGGAAAAACAGGCGTATATGAACACTTTTCTTGGCGAATGAGTGAAAATGGGGTAAAGTTCCCGCAGTAATTGAATTTATTCTACGAAGTACATAAAAATGCGTAATCAAAACAAGCAAAACAACCAAAATAACAAAAATAATCGAAATCCTAAATCAAATAGTGATCATAAAGACAAGCTGCAGAAACTCTTAGCGTTAGCAGGTCTTGGTTCACGGCGCAAGATGGAGGAGAAAATTCTCGCTGGACGCGTGAGTGTGAATGGTAAAGTTGCACAAATCGGCGATCGTGCGTCATTTGATGATAAGATCATTGTCGATGGCAAACCATTACGTAACCAAGCAGTTGTATTATCGCGTCCGCGAGTGATTATTTATAATAAGCCAGATGGCGAGATTTGCACAAAGAGTGATCCTGAAGGGCGCAAAACAGTATTTGATGCCTTGCCAAGATTGAAAATCGGGCGTTGGATTATGGTGGGGCGCTTAGATATTAACACCACAGGATTATTGCTATTTACTACTGATGGTGAGCTTGCTAATCGCTTAATGCATCCATCATATGAAGTTGAGCGTGAATATGCCGTGCGTTTATTCGGTGATATTGAAGATAGCGTGATCGAGCAGCTTAAAATGGGCATTATGCTTGACGATGGTGAGGCGAAGTTCAGCACTGTGCGCTTTGTAGGTGGAGAGGGCATAAACAAATGGTATCATGTGACCTTGTCAGAAGGTCGAAATCGTGAAGTAAGACGAATGTTTGAAGCTGTTGGCGTGCAAATAAGCCGTTTAACACGTGTGCGTTATGGCAATCTTACTTTACCTAGGTATTTAAGTGCCGGTAAATCAGAAGAGCTAAGCCCACAGGATGTTAATGCTTTGCGTCAAAGTGTTCAAATGAGACGTTTTTATTTCCCTAAGAGTTTATTGGATAAATTAGATCGTAAGCGTTAATAATGAATCAAACAATCCTGCCAGAATTAAATTCAGATGAGCGTTTGCGTGTGGCAGAAATGTATGCTCATATTGCCAAGGTCATTGCTAATAACAAAGCACCCATTAGCTTTCAGCGTTTTATGCAAGAGGCGCTATATGCGCCAAGTTTAGGGTATTACACAGCAAATAAACCAAAGCTTGGTGAATCAGGTGACTTTATGACAGCACCGATGAGCTCAAGCCTTTTTGGGCAAACCTTTGCCTTACAATTTGCGGATATCTTGCCAAAACTGGGTGGCAATCCGGTCATTATTGAGTTTGGTGCGGGTACGGGAAAATTTGCTTTGGATTGTCTGCAACAGCTTAAGTCTCTTAATGCTTTGCCTCATGCTTATTATATTATTGAGCTAAGTCCTGATTTGAAGCTTGAGCAACAACGCTTATTAAAGTCAGTAGGGGATTATCACCAGCATATTCATTGGTTGGATAAATTGCCAATAGAAAAGCTTGATGCCATTGTCTTTGCCAATGAAGTAATCGATGCCATGCCGGTTGAGTTGATATCTATTAAGGATACAGCAGCAAAACGCATGATGGTCGATCATCAACAAGATCAATTTATTTGGTGTGATCAAGAGATTACGGATCCGTTATTAGCAGCAGCGATTAATCGCTTACCATTACAAAGATTATTATCCATTGAAGATTACCAAACTGAGATTAACCTATGGATTGAGCCATGGTTAACATCAATTCATAGCGTGTTAAACCGTGGTGTGGTTTTTATCTGTGATTATGGTTATCAGCGTGATTTGTATTACAGCAGTGCGCGTAGTAAAGGCACATTGCAATGTTATTTCAAGCACCATGTGCATGATAATCCGTTGATTTATGCTGGTGTGCAAGATATCACGGCACATGTTGATTTTACAGCTATTGCTGAATATGCTGAAAATCTTGGCTTTGTGCTTGATGGTTTTGCCACACAAGGCAGTTTTTTAAGCCAAGCAGGAATTATGTGTGCTTATGAAAAGCAGCAAACAGATTTAAATGAAAAAGAGAAATTACGATTAAATCAAGAATTGAAATTACTGACACTAAGCACTGAGTTAGCTGAGAATTTTAAAGTCATGGCGTTATCTGTTGACTATGATGATGTGATTGAAGCATTTGATGATATTGATGTAAGTTATTTATTGTGAAATATGTAAAAGATATAAAAGTTAAAGGAGTTGTAAATTGTTTAAAGAAAATGCATTAACACCTGAGCATATTTTTAGAGCGTATGATATTCGTGGGACTTATCCTGAAGATCTAAATGAGAACGTTGTGTTTAATATCGGTGTAGCATTCGCGCAACAAGCACGTCTACACGGTGAGCAGAAGGTTTTTATCGCGCGAGATGGTCGTTTATCAGGCCCAAGCTTATTAAAGTCATTAGCAGACGGTTTGCAAGCCGGAGGCTGTGACGTGATTGATGTTGGAGCGGTGCCAACACCTGTACTTTATTTTGCTGCGAAAACACAAGGCAATGGCACCGGGATTATGTTGACAGGTAGTCATAATCCCGCGAATTACAATGGTCTTAAAATGATGATTGGCGGGCACACCTTAGCGCAAGATGATATTCAAGTATTAAAGAAAATCATTATAAAAGGTGAAGCAAAAGAATATAAAGTTGGTGCTTATCAATCACTTGCGATTGATGATAAGTACATTGATTATATTGCCAAACAAGAAAAGCTTGCTAAACCGTTAAAAATTGTGATTGATGCAGGTAATGGCATCACAGGTGAAATTGCTCCTAAATTGTTTAGAAAGCTAGGATGCGAAGTCATTGAGCTATTTTGTGAGATTGATGGCACATTCCCAAATCATCATCCTGATCCAAGTAAGCCTGCTAATTTAAAAGACCTTATCGCTGCGGTTAAAACACATAATGCTGATGTTGGTTTGGCCTTTGATGGTGATGGTGATCGCTTAGGTGTGATCACACCTAAGGGTGAGAATATCTTCCCAGATCGTCAGTTGATGCTTTATGCCGAAGATGTATTAAAAGTCCATCCACAAGCGACCATCTTATTTGATGTTAAATGTACTAAGAATCTTGCTGAATTTGTTGAGAATCTAGGTGGCAAGCCGGTGATGTCACAAACAGGACATGCGCTGATTAAAAAGAAAATCAAAGAAACGGGTGCTGAGCTTGCCGGAGAGATGAGTGGGCATACGTTCTTTAATGATCGCTGGCTTGGTTTTGATGATGGTTTATACACGGGAGTTAGATTATTAGATATTCTGGCAAATAGTGATGCGTCTCTAGATCAAATCTTTGCACGTATTCCACAAAGTATCAACACCCCTGAAATCAATATTGAAGTCACTGAAGAACAAAAATTTGCGGTGGTCGATAGCTTAGTGAAGCAGGCAGATACAAAGTTCAATAATGCAAAAGTCATTACCATTGATGGTGTGCGTGTTGAGTTTGAAGATGGCTGGGGATTGGTTCGCGCATCGAACACCACACCATGCTTAGTCTTGCGTTTTGAGGCAGATAGCGAAGAGGCGCTAACGCGCATTAAAGATGATTTTAGCCAGTGGGTTGAGTCGGTTATAAATACCTGTGCCGTATGATCTGCCTGATAGTTTTATCCCGCTCATAAATCATTTTAGTAACTGGAGTTACTTGGAAAAAGCATAAGGAGCACATGTATGCGTGTGATATTCACAATAATTTTAGCTGTTGCTGCAACACAGTTAAGTCCTGCTAATACTCAGCTTGAGAGAACACTAACTTCAGCAATTGGCACTTATCATTTAGAGAGTGCACTGGTTGCGGTAAAAGTGATTAATGCAAAAGAGGGTAAAACGGTATTAGCATTCAATAGTCAAAAGAACATAATGCCAGCAAGTATTGCCAAGCTTTTGACAGCGGCAGCGGCATTGTTGAGCTTGGGGCAAAATTATCAATATAAAACGAAACTTTATTATGATCGCAAAGATCAAAAAGGCGTTGATAATGTATATATTGATTTATCAGGTGATCCAAGTTTGACATCTGAAGCATTGGCAGCGTTGCTTCAGGGTCTTTCGCAGCATCATATTAAATCAATTGCGGGAAATATTTATCTCATTAATCAACAATTTCAAGGACGCGATTATCCGATTAACCAAAGTCAAAGTGATAGTGTGTTTGGCTTTGGCACGCAAAGCTCAGCATATACTTTGAATGAAAACCAAGTGATTTTAAAGCTTCAATCTCAAGAGAATTATTTCAAGGTGGATAAGCTCGGTGGCGAGACAATAGATTATGATAATAAGCTGTTAGCCGCTGACGATAATATGCTTAAAACGTGCCAGTTTAATGCAAGTATGACTGCGCAAAATAAGCTTATTTTAGCAGGCTGTTTACCAAAAGGGGATTTCACCTTTAAATTTGCGATTACCAACCCTCACAAAATGTTTGAGAAAGTGTTGCAACAGCAACTTAAAAAGCTAGATGTAGGCTTCAAAGGTAGTATCAAAGAAATCAATGGTAAACCCGCTAGCCTCAAACTCATCAGTCTACATAACTCACCTGATTTATCTGCTTTGCTTAAGCATATGCTTGTGCTTTCTGATAATCTTTATGCGCAAAGCTTATTAAGAACTTTAGGTTATAAAGCACATCAAGTAGGCAGTCTGGTCAGTGGTAAAAATGCCATGCTGGAAATTTTGCATAAAAAGCTTGCACTTAATACGGATGATATTCAATTGGAAGATGGTGCAGGCATGTCAGAAAATGATTTGTTAAATACGGATTTCATCGTTGATTTGCTTTATAAAATGCAATCACAGAAAAGCTTTAATATTTTCAAAATGTCACTTCCAGTCTATGGACAATCAGGCACTTTAAAATGGCGTAATAATCAAGAATTGGTGGGTAAAGTCTTTGCCAAAACAGGCTCAGGAACAACATCTATAGCGTTATCTGGTTATATCAAAGCGCAGGATGGTCAGCAGTATGTGTTCTCGATCTTGATTGGAAATCTACTCACATCACAGAAAAAGCAAGCGCTTCAGTTACAAGACGATATCTTGCAAACGCTGTATCTACCTAAACAGTGAAAATTTAACGTCTTCTAAGGGCAAGTTTAACAAAATTAAGATCTTGTTTCTGTCTTAACTTTGCTAAACACCCTATCCTCCCCCCAGAGTATTGCAATAATGTATTAGCTTTCTTTGAACTGGCTAAGATGGGGTTAGATTATCAATAATCTGTTAATTAATAAACATACCGAATCATACAAAATGTATTGCGCCTGAAGTGGATGAGGTTAATTGCTCTTTTGTTTTTTAAGTGAGCGACGCTTTTTAATTATTTCAATAATTGCAGGCATGATTGAAACAAGAATAATCGCAATAACAAGGTAGCTGAAGTTTTCTTGCATAAACGGAATGTTACTAAAGAAATAGCCAAGATAGGTGATTGATCCGACCCAGATAAATGCGGCAATAACACTTAAAGTGATAAAGCGGCGATAGGGCATCTCACCCATACCAGCAGCAAATGGCGTGAAGGTGCGAATAATCGGCACAAAACGCGCAATAATAATGGCTTTGGCACCATACTTTTCAAAAAACTGATGGGTTTTTTCAAGATGAGAGGTTTTAAGAATTTTAGCATCAGGTTTAAAAAGCTTCTCACCAAACAAATGACCCACCCAATAGTTAACGTTATCACCCAAAATTGCAGCAAACGCTAAGACAAACACCATTAAATGAACATTTAGATTGGTGGTTGCGGTAATAATACCAACGGCAAATAATAAAGAATCACCGGGCAAAAAAGGCATAATTACTAAGCCAGTCTCGCAAAAAATAATTAAAAATAACAGCGCATAAGTCCAAAGTCCAAAGGTGTTAACTAGTGTGTTCATATGAACATTTAGGTTGAGTACAAAGTCAACAAGGTAGTGTATCAAATCCATAAAACAGCGAAGGCCTTCTCTTAGCAAAATTAAGTTGGCTGCATTATAACGAGAGATTGCTAGAGGGGCTATGAAAACCTTATTAACTATACCCAACTTGGTAAGCAAAATTTCTGAAACGTAGACAGCATAAGGCATTGAGCCATACACAAAGTTGAGTTAAGGCACTACAGATTTTTTTTGATTTTTTGTGGAGACGTGATCGAC
>NZ_VXKS01000018.1 GCF_008711525.1 Cysteiniphilum sp. JM-1 | reverse complement strand
TGTTTTATCTCGCAATATTCAACGCATTGGTGAAATTGTGCAGAAAAAGCGACGTAAGCAAGAGGCCAGAAAAAAGCGAAAATTGAGTAAGGCTGCTTAGCAAATATCATTTAATTTAGAGTAAGGAAAAAACACGCAAGCAAGTTCTTGGGGATTTGACGTGAGTTTAATTTGATATTTTCAAGCGACTTTGGTTTGTTTTTGATCATTGAGCAATCAATTCATCAAAATGTTCTGGAAATAACAATTCAGAAGGTTAAATATTGGTCCATTTGTTACGCTGTAAATGTAAAATATCGCTATTTCCGTTCAGGCACTATGTATATACTCCAATACATATCACGTTGTTATGCGAAATTTTATACTACATTATTTGGTTGTGCCAGTAGCTGAAATTCTTTATATTTCAGTTAACAAAAAATTTAGACCATTAAACCTAGTGAACTGAATCACTCTTATTCATATTCTCCCAAGAGATAAAAGCATCAGCACTTAAATTAAAGCACTTACTTAGTTTGGCTACTTGCTTTAGGGTGAGCTGGCGATGTCCATTTAGAAATTTAGAAACATTTCCTTGATTGCCAAAGATGTCTACAAGACCTTTTTGCTTAAGGTTATACTCCGCCATAAGAAATTGAACCAGCTTATTGAGAGTGGTTAATTCTGAAAGCTTGGGCAAATGTATGTTTGATCTAGTATTAATCAGCATGAATATACAATTTGTTACAAATTTTTAATAATTCTATTTACCTGCCCAAAATGTTGTGGTAAAAATACTACCGTCATAGCAAAGCTATTTCATGTAACAAAGGGAAAAATTTATTTAAAACACAGGCAAGGATCGCTTCTTTTGCTTGCAAGTAATGTATTTAAGCATGTTTTATCAGCATCTTTTTGCTAATAAATGATGTTGTAAATATCTGTTGCCCAATGTTCATTAATAACCAAAAGCTGTGAGATAAATAGTCATAACAAGGAGAAAGGAATGAAGTTTAAAAAGAGTATTGTATTAGTTCTTAGTGTGTTGGCAACAGGAGCTTATGCCGCAGAGAAGGTTAATTTAACCAATGCATCGATCGATGATTTACAGGGTTTTCATTTGCAAACAAATCAAATAGATCAGGTGAATAACGCGCATGTTATGCTTATGGCAGCACCGCAAACAAATACTTTAAATCAAATATCTCAATCCAGTATGGCTGGTGTTAATTATGAGCGTTATCAGCAGTATTATAAAGGGATCAAGGTCGTAGGCGCTCAGATTACGATTGCTAAAAATAATGGACATAATATGTTATTAGCAGCCAATCAGGAGAAAGCTAACGGTGAGGTGGTTAAAGATCTTAATGTCGATATAAGCCCAAGTATCTCAGCACAGCAGGCAATTGCCCAATCTTTGACTGTATACAATGAAAATGCTAATGGTTATCAGGTGGATTATTTAAATGGTAATGCACCAAGTGCTGAGTTACAGATTATTACGGAAAATCAACAGCCAAAATTGATTTATCAGGTTAAGTTTTTTGCACAAAAGGCAAATAATCAACCACAAGATATGCGTTATTATGTTGATGCTAAAACAGGGCAAGTAGTAACAAGCTGGGATAATATCCAAAATTTTGAAGATACAGGACCAGGTGGCAATGAAAAGGTGCAAGAATATTGGTATGGTCAAGATGGGATGCCATCTTTGGATGTGACAAAAAAAGGGACAAAGTGCACGATGGAAAATACTCGCGTGCGAACCGTCAATTTACAACAAAAGTGGGATGACTATACGACGACACCCTATCTTTATACCTGTGGCAAAAATACAGGACAAGATGAGATTAATGGTGCATATTCTGCTATTAATGACGCGCAATATTTTGGTGATGTTATTATTGATATGTATAAAGACTGGTATGGCATTAATGCATTATCTGAAAATAATGAGCCGATGCAGCTTGTGATGCGTGTCCATTATGGCAGTAATTATGATAATGCTTTTTGGAATAGTGAAAATATGACCTTTGGTGATGGCAGTGACTTCTATCCACTAGTATCTCTAGATGTGGCAGGTCACGAAGTAAGTCACGGTTTTACAGAACAACACTCAGGGCTTATGTATAAAGATCAATCAGGTTCTTTAAATGAAGCATTTTCAGATATGGCAGGACAAACAGTCAGAGCCTATTTACTAAGCCAGAACGAGACTAATTATGTGAAGTTTTACCCAGAAGATCCAAAAGGGCAGATTGGTTGGGGGTTAGGTGAAACCATTATGAAAGGTGATGGCGTAGCTTTACGTTATATGAATAACCCATCACAAGATGGTGCTTCAGCCGACTGCTATGATCCGACACTTAACGGGGCGCTGTCATGCAAGATCAGTTATAATCAAATGCTTAAGAAAGCACGTGGTAATCAATCATATATCGTTCATACCGGTAGTGGTGTGTTTAATAAAGCATTCTATTTATTGGCAAGCACATGGGCGTCTGATAATCAAGTGCAAGGGTTGTCCAATCAATATGCTGAAGGTGTGAAAGAAGCGTTTCATGTAATGATGTTGGCAAATGTCAAATATTGGACATCTTTAGTGAATTTTGAACAGGCTGCTTGTGGCGTGGTTAATGCTGCCAAAGATCTGCACTATTCGACAGCAGATGTTAAAAAGGCATTCACAGACGTTGGTGTCAGTACAGCTAATTGCTAAGTTTTTAAAACTTGTTTACACAAATAATATCTACGTTATAATGTCCTGACTTCTACTAGGGAGTAGCTTTAATTCTTTTTAGCTGGCATTTTTTACCTCCTAATTGGGCATACAGTTTAACATTTTTGAGACGCTTTTTGTGTCTCTAACTGTAGTCCAAAATATGGGGAGTATTATACTTGGTAAATACGGTTTTGTTCTTTTATTTATAAGGCTTTAAGAGTGGCGCACCCGAGACGATTTGAACGTCCGACCTTTGGCTCCGGAGGCCAACGCTCTATCCAGCTGAGCTACGGGTGCAGAACTTTGCTTTAATGACATTGCAGGGCTGTGAAGTTAGCAAAAATCGACATTAAAATCCAGTAACATATGCCCGAATCCCACAAAGATTTTGATTTTTTAACTTAATTGATCAACTCCAGAAGGTGAACGGCAGGGTGCTGTAATTGTTTATTGCTAAAACGTTTAACCTGACAGCGACAAGAGAAGCCTGTTGCAAGATATTGCTTGCTTTGATTCCCCGAGTCTATTTTCTTTTGCCAGCTTGAAGCATAAATCTCTTTGGATAATGCAAGATTATCTTTTTCATGTCCAAAAGTGCCTGCCATGCCACAGCAACCAACTTTTTCAATCTTGAGCTTAGCGCCGAATGCTTTAAATATTTTTTGCCAGTGAAGCATCGATACTGCAGCAAGTGAGCGCTCTGAGCAATGGGCTAGTAAAGACAATGTCGTCGCATGATCTTTGGCTGTAATATTAATGGTTGGCAGCTGTTTAACAAGCCATTCTTGTAATAGCTCAACTTTAAATTGTACTTGGTCTTTTAACACCGTGCGATACTCATCGCGATAGACTAAGGTCATGCTCGGATCAATACCAATCAGCGGGACATTTAAACGAGCAATTTGATTATAAAAGGCAGTAGCGCGTGCAGCCTTTTTGTGGAAGTAAGATAAAAACCCTTTAACGTGTGCAGCTTTGCCATTTTCATAAAAGGGCAATACAAAGACAGAAAAACCAAGCTTTGTTAATAAGTCATATATTGCCAAGATAACTTCTGCGTTGTAAAAGCTAGTAAACGCATCTTGAACGATACAAACTGTTTTTTGTGGGTTGATTGCTTGTTGTGCTTTTAGTTTTTCAATGCTAAAGCTAGGCGCATTACGCTTTTTAAGACCTGCTTTTAGGGTTTCTTGAGAGAGCAGTGGCGCGTCAACAAGCTTAAGTTTATTGTTGATCCATGTCTTTATAAAAGGCACGGACTGTACTGAGTTTATCAAAGATGGGCTTAAGCTTTGCCATTTAGCCGTTTGTTCGACATATTTAATGGCATAATCCTTTAAAGGACGCTTGTAGCGTTTATGATATTCGGCTAAAAACATCGGTTTCATCGCTGGCACATCGACCTTGATTGGGCAAGCAGTGGCACAAGCTTTGCAGCCTAAGCATTTATCAAGCGATTGATAGACCTCGTAAGAGAAGTCATTCTTGTTAGCATTTTGTTTTTTAGTGGATGAAGCAGTCGAAAATGGACTAGGCTTATAGTCTTTTTCAGCAAGTTGCTTTAACCATTCACGTAAAAGCGCGGTACGTCCTTTGGGTGAGTATACCCAGTTATGTGACACTTTTGCCGAGGGGCACATCACTTGATCAGGATGATAATTTAAGCAAGCGGCATTGCCATTGCAATCAAATGCGCCTGAGAATAACTGTTGGGTATTACTATCAACCTTGGCGTCTTCGGTGCCGCGAAAGGGACCATTGACTTTGACCAATTCGTCATCGCTGGCAAAAGGCACAACGATTTTCCCCGGATTTAGTTTGTTATACGGGTCAAATGCTTTTTTGATTTTCTGCAAAGAAGTATGCAACTCATCACCAAAATAGTCTTTGACGTATTCGCTTCTAAAGCCCTTTCCATGCTCTGACCAATAAACGCCACCGTACTTTTTGACAAGATCATTGACCTCTTTGGTTAATTTAACAACCAATGCTTGATCTTTCGGGTCATTCATATCCAAGGCTGGACGCATATGCAAGCAACCAACGTCAACGTGACCAAACATCCCATAACGCAGATTATAACTATCCAAAAGCGCTCTTAGTTCCACAATATAATCAGCAAGGTTTTCAGGTGGGACAGCCGTATCCTCCATAAATGGAATCGGCTTTTTAGCACCTTTCATTGCACCTAATAAGCCGACACCCTTTTTGCGAAGCTCCCATAGTACAGCCATTTCATCTTTATCGGTTGCAAGATAGTAGCTACGTTCTTGCGTGTCTAGATGTTCTCTCGCTTGTTGAGTTTTAGCGCTTAACTCTTCATCGCTATGGGCAATAAATTCAATTAGATTAATGGCTGCAATGTCATGATTGGCATGCACTTCTAGCATGGGGCGAATTTGTGGGTAAATCTCATCCTCTTTAGCCAGTTTAAGGATGTTATCATCAATGGTTTCGATTGCTGCAGGGTTTAAGCTCAATAGATTTTTAGCATCGCGTAATGCCAAGTCAAAATCACTATAGCTAATGGCAAATAAGACTTTGTGGCTTGGAATAGTAGTGAGCTTTAACTTAAGCTTGGTAATAAATGCCAACGTGCCTTCAGCGCCTGAAATCAGATAATTAAGATTGATACGATGTTGATGTGGATCATAGCACTTAGCAAGATTGTAACCTGTCATAAAGCGATCAAGTTTTGGAAATTGCGCAGTGATCTTGTCATATTGGGCAATCACTTCAGTTGCGACTAATTGGTAGATTTTGCTCAACAATGAGTGCCGCCTAGAATGCTCATCGATAAGTGTATCGAGATTATTGGCATCTATTTTTTCAAATGACACACCCTCGCCATCACTAAGTACACACTCTAATTCCAATAAGTGTTCACTGGTACGCCCATAAATGCGTGAGCCCTTGCCGCAAGCGTCTGTACTTGCCATGCCACCGATCGTAGCGCGATTACTTGGCGATAAATTAGGTGCGAAAAACACTCTGTGTGGCGCTAGCACTTCATTCAGTTGATCAAGGACAACGCCAGGCTCAACTGAAACATAATTTTCTTTTAGATTAATCTCTAAAATATTATTCATATAGCGACTAGTATCAATAATGATGCCAGAAGTTAGCGATTGACCATTGGTGCCAGTGCCAGCACCGCGTGCGCTAAACTTAAGTGTCTGGAAGGCTTTGCTATTTGCCAAGGTAAAAATCTTGAGAATATCAGCTTGCTCTTTAGGGAAAAGAACAAGCTCAGGCACGACTTGATAGATACTATTATCAATTGAGCTACTGATTCGGGTGGCGTAATCGTGTTGTATATCACCTTTAAAGCCTAAGGTGAGTAGTTCATTGGTAAACGCTTTGCAGTGAGCATGTTCAGTGGAAAATTTATCAAGAATAGGCAGCATCTTGTCATTGCGTACAGATATTTTATATCGCACTAGTATCCCGCCAAGCCCTTTTGCTTGTCAAGCATTGTGCTTTGAGAATGTTGTTTTAATTCAAGAGGCACATGCGGTTTGATTGGTTAAAAGATAACGTTGCTTGAAAGCCAGTAGACTAAAGAGTATGAATGCAGTCAAAGACATCACAAAAATAATGATCGAGTAATCAACTATTTTTTCGGGGATCATGGCAGCGACAGTGCTCACCAAGAACAAGCCAAACATCTGCAAGAAACCATAAACAGCACCTGCGGCACCGGCTTTGTGACTAAAGAAAGATAAAGCAACACCGACAACAGTAGGACCAACCATACTGCCACCCATGGCGTAAAGTGCAACGCATATGACTAGGGTCTTACTGCCGGTATACCCTGCAGCTGAGCTGATTAATAAGATACAGCTAGCAATAACCATTAGTGATAGACCTTGGAACAGAGTGGCAGTGGTTCCAAATTTTTTCAACGAAATCATCGACATGTAAAGACGTGTTACAAATGCCGAACCAACAATAGCAATTGAGAAAAAACCAAAATCCTGTGGGCTAACACCAAATTTTTTGATCAAGATAAATGGTCCAACGGTGTAAAAGCCAACAAGCCCAGAGAATCCGGCAATCATGCAAAAAGTGTAGATAACAAAGGGGGCATGGGTAATAACCTCAAAATAACTACTGATAAGATGCTTAGGTTTTAGTGCATTGACATTTCTTTTGGCAATAGGGTGCGTTTCAGGCAGCATGCTAAAAACAACAATAGCGACGGCAAGAACAAGTATAAACATCACAAGAAAGCTAACACGCCAGTTGGCATAGGTCTGTATTAAGCCACCAATCACCGGAGCACCAGCAGGTGCAAGCATAAAAAATAAACTGATCCAGCTAACGATTTGAATGAATTTATCTTTGCTAACAGAGTCTTGGACGATGACACGTGATAATGGCAGCAATGCGCCTGTGCCAACGCCCTGAATAATCCGTCCAACAATTAATGTGTCAATGCTCCAAGCAAACATACAAAATATGCTACCAACAAGATAGATAATCGCACCGAGATAAATGATTTTTTTGCGTCCCATCTTGTCAGATGCGGGACCGTAGAATAATTGGGAGAAAGCTAATGCCACTAAAAATGCGCCAATTGTCATGCGCGCCATGCTTGAGCTTGCAGATAATGCATGACTCATGCTTGGCAAGCTTGGGACATACATATCTGATGCCATAAAGTAGCTGCAGCCAAGCAATACGCTAATAATGCTTAATAGCAAGATGCTTGGTTTGTCGTTAGAAAGATTATGATTAGTCATAAATGCAAACGCAATAAATAGAACATTTGTCCAATTTAGCATTTATTGATCAATTGTTCAACCAAGTACAAGCAAGGGTGCCGAGCTTGCGAGGCGGGGTGTTGAAATAGAAAAAGTGTGTAACTTTGATTGCCTGAAATCAGTCGTGCTAAAGTATTGGAATAAGAAGAAGATAAAAGATCAGGGTAAAACGTTATGAGTTTGTTTTGGTATCGTTCGTTTGAGCATCAATATCAGTCGCCTGATTGCTGTTTTCAGTCTGCTCTAGCGCTTGATCTGCTTGTTTTTCTTGCTGCTCTTGTTCACGTTTTTGTTGGTAATATGTTTTAATATCAATGCCTTGAGAGCGCAGGTAAGCTTTCTCGGCAATTTCATCTAAACGCTGTTTAGCATAGGTAACATGGTCATCACTAAAGCTTTCAACTGGCTTACCATAAAGGTTAAAGCGTTGCTTGTGTTCAAGCACTGAACGTTGATAGCGGGTGTCGCCAACATAGCGCTTGATCACTTTCTTTAGAACGTATTGGTCAATTGGCGCAAAATGTTCGTTGTAATAAATCACTTCGATATCGTCACTAATGCCGATTTTTAATGGACGCTTATCGCGTGGATTGAAGCATTTTGGAAAACGTGCGCAAAGCCATTTAAAGAGACGTTGTTCTTCTTTATAAAGCTCTTTTTGTAGATCGATCTCAATGATCAGTTCATCTTCTTGAGCATCGGGCATGTCAACAACCAGCTCTTCATGTTGTTTTTGACCATATTGTGGCATGCGAAATGGTGTGCGTTGTTGATTGACGCGCTCTTGTCTTGTCTGAGGGGCTTGCTTGGTAGCAGTATTTGGTCTAGGTGTTGAGCTTGGTGCTTTGGTATCGCTTGTTTCATTACGTTTTGCCGCATGCGCTTTACGTAAGCGATCTGTTTTGTCTTTGATGCTTTTGCCACCGACCAATGATTTTAGTAATGAAAAATCATTAAGTTTATTTCTACCGTCAGACATCTAAAATGTTCCTACTTTGTGTTTACTCGTATTTTGTTTTATACATTATCGCGACAACTTTTTTTAGATCTATGAGCAATGATAAAAACGCTTGCCAGTCAATCTTGCTGCAGCAATAAGGCGGACATTATAGACACAATCCCAGCAAAAATCAGCACCTATCGGCTAATTTTGCGGGTGTTGGGATAAAAATAAAAAAAATCATTGACAACAAAGCCAATCTTGCTAATATTCCTCCCTGTTGTGGCTACGTAGCTCAGTTGGTTAGAGCACAGCATTCATAATGCTGGGGTCACTGGTTCAAGTCCAGTCGTAGCTACCACTCTCAAAACTGTGTCTGGTGAGATTTCAAATGATTATAAATAATGTGACGAAAGATATTGTTGATCACATTGTGGTAGTTTAGCATTGCGGTATCGCTAATAAATAAACCTTAGAATAAAACAACAATATGTATAAGCTATATCACAATCCACGCTGTAGTAAGTCGCGTGCGGCATTAGAATTTTTAACGCAAAATAATTATGACGTTGAAGTGATTGAATATCTCAATACACCGTTATCTCCAGCAGATATATTGCGAATTTTAGAGAAATTAACCGTTGCCAAACACATGCTTATTCGCAGTGGTGATGATGATTTCAAAGCTTTGAATATCAAGGATGTTGAGAAACTCTCAGATAGTGAAATTGCAGAGATTTTAGTAAAAACACCTAAATTAATGCAGCGCCCAATATTGGAAACGACAGCCAAAGCTGCCATTGCGCGCCCCTTGGAAGATATGATCGCTATTTTAGAATAATTATCAAAGTGGCGTTTTTGACGTTTTTTGCTTTTTATTTTAGGGCGAATTGTCCATACCCATTGTAAATCATTTTGTTGTGTTTGGTTGTGTAGTAGTTTGTGAAGATTTTGGTAAGTTGGATTGCAGTAAATAGCTAGAACTATTATCAAAATTCAACTTACCAAAAGCACGCAAAATACAAAGCAAAAAATTCTGTAAAATGGTTTGTGATGGGTATATTATGAGCCCTTTATTGTCGATAGTGGTCGCATAACATGAAATTTACTTTATTAAAGAAGAGTGCCAAAGCGCGTCGCGGCACCTTAACGTTTGAGCGTGGGCAGGTACAAACACCTGCGTTTATGCCAGTGGGAACCTATGGTGCAGTCAAATCTTTGTCACCTGAAGACGTTAAAGCTACGGGTGCTGAAATCTTACTTGGCAATACTTTCCACTTATGGCTGCGTCCAGGCACTGAGATTGTCAAAATGCATGGTGATTTGCATGATTTTATGCAGTGGCAAGGACCAATATTAACGGATTCTGGTGGCTTTCAGGTGTTTAGTCTGGGAGCGCTTAGAAAGCTTACTGAGGAAGGGGTTACCTTTCGCTCGCCACTTGATGGTTCTAAAGTGTTTTTAGATCCGGAGATCTCAATGCAGATTCAGCGTGATCTAGGATCTGATATCGTGATGTGTTTTGATGAGTGTACACCGTATCCGGCAACAGAGCTTGAAACAAAGGCATCGATGGAGCTATCAATGCGCTGGGCATTAAGAAGTAAAGTTGCGCATGGCGATAATCCCTCGGCCTTATTTGGGATTATCCAAGGTGGGATGTATGAGCATTTGCGTGATCAATCCTTAAAAGCATTAACGGATATTGGCTTTGATGGTTATGCAATTGGTGGTTTGTCAGTCGGTGAGCCAAAGCCTGATATGATTCGTATTTTAGATCATACCGCGCATCAAATGCCTGAAGATAAGCCACGCTATTTAATGGGTGTTGGTAAGCCGCAAGATCTGGTTGAGGGTGTGCGCCGAGGCGTTGACATGTTTGATTGTGTGATGCCATCAAGGAATGCGAGAAATGGTCATTTGTTTGTCAAAAGCGGTGTTATCCGTATTCGTAACAGTCAATATAAAACAGATACAGCACCTTTGGATGAGAGTTGCGATTGTTATACTTGTAAGAATTTCTCAAGAAGTTATTTACATCATTTGGATAAAACCAAAGAAAGCTTGGGTGCGCGTTTAAATACGATTCACAATATCACTTATTATCAGCGCTTGATGAAGAATATCCGTAACGCGCTAGATGAAGATCGTTTTGAGGATTTTGTGCAAGAATTTTATAACGATATTGGTCAGCCGACGCCAGAGCTTAAAGCATAAAATGACACAATTGTGAATTGTGTATTTCAACCTTGCTAAGGCGATGGTAACATAGGCTTATTATAACCATGCCAATGCAAGATTCATGAGTATCTATTTATACAATTCATTATCTGGAAAAAAGGAGCTTTTTCAGCCGATTAGCCCACAAAAATTAAAAATGTATGTCTGTGGCATGACGGTTTATGATGATTGTCATATTGGGCATGCACGCACCCAGATCGCTTTTGATGTCATCGTGCGTTATTTTCGCTTTTGCAATTACGAAGTGACTTATGTGCGCAATATCACCGATATTGACGATAAGATTATTAAACGTGCCAATGAGAATGGTGAATCAACCGATGCACTCGTTGAGCGCACGATCAAGAGCATGTATGACGATTTAGATCGTTTAAATATCCTAAGACCTGATTTTGATCCACGAGCCACGCAAACGATTCCTGAGATGTGCCAGATGATCGAAAATCTGATTGCTAAAGGCTTTGCTTACGCACCCGGCAATGGCGATGTTTATTATCGCGTTGAGGAATTTAAAGATTATGGCAAATTAAGTAAGCAGAGTTTGGAGCACTTGCGTGTTGGTGCACGAATTGAAAGTAATGAGCAAAAAGAAAATCCCCTAGACTTTGTGTTGTGGAAAGCTGCCAAAGCCGGTGAGCCAAGTTGGAACTCACCATGGGGGCAGGGGCGTCCTGGTTGGCATATTGAATGCTCGGCGATGTCTAAAAAACTCTTGGGGGATAATTTTGATATTCATGCAGGAGGCTCAGATTTACGCTTTCCGCATCATGAGAATGAGATCGCCCAATCAGAAGCGGCTAATGGTTGCAGCTTTGCTAATTATTGGCTGCACTCTGGCATGGTGCAGGTTGATGATGAGAAGATGTCCAAATCATTGAATAATTTCTTTACCATCAAAGAGGTATTATCTGAGTACCACCCTGAAGTGGTGCGCTTCTTTTTGATTTCTGGGCAATATCGCAGTGAGATCAATTACTCTAAAGAGAACTTAGATCAGGCAAAAGCAGCAATTGAGCGTTTATACACGGCACTGCGTGGTCTTGAGATTACTGAAAATACTGTGGAAGCAGAAGAGGCAGCGCAGTATGTGAGTGATTTTAAACAGGCGATGAATAATGACTTTAATACACCAGAAGCTTTGCCAGTATTATTTGCCATTGCCAAAGAGATCAATAAATATCGCGCAAGTGATCAACAAAAAGCAGCTAGCTTTGCTAAGTTATTATTAGAGCTTGCTAATGTATTAGGCATCCTTAAGCACTCGCCAGAGAGCTATTTTAAGCATAGTAGTGATAATGGCCTAAGTGATGATGTGATTGAAACTATGATTGCTGAGCGTATCCAAGCGAAAAAGAATAAAGACTATGCCAAAGCAGACCAGATTCGCCAGAGCTTAGCAGAGCAAGGTGTGTTGCTTGAAGACTCAGCAACGGGCACAATCTGGAAAAGAGCGTAAAGCACGTAAAGTAAAAACGAGGGTAAAAGATGAGTGATATATTTGGTGGCGATGTTAATGTCGATGCATTGGCGCAGGACTTACATACAATTCGTGATTATTTGCGTTGGGGGACATCTCGTTTTCTAGAGGCAGAGCTTTTTTATGGGCATGGTACGGATTCGGCATGGGATGAAGCAGTACATTTAGTGTTGCAAGCGCTTTACTTGCCATTAGATATTGATAACCGTATTTTGGATGCGCGCCTAACCCATTTGGAACGTCAAAAAGTGATTAAATGGGTGTATAGACGCGTGGTTGATCGTGTGCCATTGCCATATTTGACAAAAACGGCATGGTTCGCTGGAATGAAGTTTTATGTTGATCAACGCGTTATCGTACCGCGCTCACCAATTGGCGAGCTGATTCGCAATGAGTTTGAACCATGGGTTAATCATCATAATGTTGAGCGAGTATTGGATCTATGCACTGGAAGTGGTTGTATTGGTATTGCGACAGCACATGTATTCCCTGATGCGGAAGTGGTATTAAGTGACATCTCAGAAGACGCACTAGAAGTTGCTAAGCGTAATATTAAGCAGCATGATATGGAGCAACGTGTTACTGCCATGCAATCGGATTTGTTTGCAAGTCTAGCGGGGCAAAAGTTTGATTTGATTATCTCTAATCCACCGTATGTTGATATGAATGATTTAGCATCGATGCCACAAGAATATTTAAAAGAGCCTGCACTGGCATTAGGTTCTGGTGATGATGGTTTAGATATCACGCGTAAGATCTTAACTGAAGCGCTTGATTATCTGAATGAAGGTGGTGTGTTAATCGTTGAAGTCGGCAATAGCCAATATGCGTTACAAGAAGCCTTTCAAAGCGTGCCTTTCACATGGCTTAACTTTGAAGATGGGGGCGATGGTGTGTTCTTGTTAACCTATGATGAGCTTAAGACTTATCGATCAATATTTGCCGAGGGTTATCAAGATGCCAGGTAATACCTTTGGAACATTATTCAAAGTCACGACTTTCGGTGAAAGTCATGGCTTAGCCTTAGGCGCCATTGTCGATGGCTGCCCGCCAGGACTATCATTGAGTGAAGAGGATCTGCAAGTAGATTTAGATCGACGTAAACCTGGGCAATCAAGGTTTACCACACAGCGGCGCGAACCCGATCAGGTCAAGATTTTATCTGGTGTGTTTGAAGGCAAAACAACAGGTACACCGATTGGCTTAATCATTGAAAACACCGATCAGAAATCCAAAGACTATGGTGAGATTAAAGATCAGTTTCGCCCTGGACATGCTGATTTTACCTATTTTCATAAATATGGCATTCGTGATTATCGCGGCGGTGGACGCTCATCAGCACGAGAAACAGCGATGCGTGTGGCAGCAGGTGCGATTGCCAAAAAGATATTAAAAGAGCGATTTAATAGTGAAATATTTGGCTATGTTTCACAAATTGGTGATATTGAACTTGAGCTTAAAGATCAAAGTTTTATTGAGCAGAATCCTTTTTTCTGTGCGGATCCTCAAAAGGTCCCCCAGCTTGAGGGATTGATGCAGTCCATTCGCAAGCAAGGGGATTCTATTGGTGCCAAGGTCAATGTTGTCGCACGCAATATTCCTGTTGGATTGGGTGAACCAGTATTTGATCGCTTAGACGCTGATATTGCCAAAGCATTGATGAGCATTAATGCCGTTAAAGCGGTATCGATTGGTGATGGCTTTGATGTCGTGAGTCAAAAAGGTAGTGAGCATCGCGATGAGTACATTAAAGACCAAGACTTTTTAACTAATCACGCAGGTGGCATTTTGGGCGGGATTTCCTCAGGACAAGAGATCTTGGCGAGTATTGCCTTTAAACCCACCTCAAGCATTTTAGTGCCTGGGCGTTCAATCGACATTCATGGTCAAGCATGTGAAGTGATTACCAAAGGGCGACATGACCCTTGTGTTGGGATTCGTGGCGTGCCGATTGCTGAGGCAATGTTAGCACTGGTGCTTGTTGATCACTATTTGCAGCATAAAGCGCAGAATTTGTAATCTGCTCGGCGTTTATCATAATATGCATTAGTCTAGATATAATCTGATACCTCACTTAGCTAGAGCAAGGTTGTCTGTTTTGAAATCTTAGATTGAATTCTTGCGATAATTCATTTGCTATCTATACTTTTGTGATCTCCTTGAAAGCAATTGATTAGGTGGGTTTTATGCGAAAAGTATTCTATTTGATATTAACTCTCTGTTATACAATGATATTTAGCGGTTGTAGCAGCAGTGATGGACCCAGTGGCAAGAGTAATGCTAATAGCGGGGGGAAATCTCAGGTGCTTGACCTTGCAATGCCAGAGTTTGTGACTAGCAATAATTCATCTGATGGAACACTAGAGTTAAAGGAACTAGAGGGTGTTGGTGAAGAGAAGGTTTATTCTTTAATAATCACAGATAGTGTCTCAGGGGCGCAGTGCACAAAGCCAATGGCATTAACTTACAAGAAAAGTATTGTTGGCAATGAACCATATAAAATTGTATTGATTGCACCAGATGAAGGATCATGCACACATAAGTTAACTTTTAAAGTTGACGGTGTGGAACTCGGAAATAGTACGATTGATGTTGTAGCCTCAATTGTTAAGGGGGAGATTGTCACTGGTTTGCCATTGCTTACTCAGGCCGGAGAATCTTATCCTGTCGAGTTTAGGTTTGAAAATATAAGTCCAAGCTATTCGGCTACAGAAGTAACAATCAGTGAACCGCCATCTGATTTCACTGAAATATCTAATACTTGTAAGAGCAGTGATACCATTCCTGCAAGTGGTACTTGCTCTATCCAAGGTAGTTTTGCTTCTAGTATTGGGAAAAATGCTATGTTATCCTATACGCTATCGTATTTTCAGGGACATGATATAACCTTAAGTACAAGGACGGCAGTGTCTCCTAGATTGTTTGTTTTAAATACCTCAGGGATGGTGAGTCATTATAACCTTGATGAAAGCAAATCCTTAATAAATGAAAAAGCATCTGTGTTTTTTGCAAAGCCTACTAATATCACATTATCGGCAGGTGGCAAAAAGGTATTTTTGGTTAATTTATTGGGCAATATGGTTAGCCATTGCGATGTCGATATCACGACAGCCAATTTTTTAAACTGTGCCGATACTGGTGGAGAAGGATTTAAGCAACCCAGTGCAGTCACATTTACAGCAGATGGCAAAAAGGTATTTGTGGCTAATGCTGGGAACAGTAAGATTAACCGTTGTGATGCTGATTCAGTCGGTAATTTCTTAAATTGCACTAGTGTTGGTCCAACGTTTAAAGCCCCCCACGAAATCACACTTACAGCAGACGAGAAAAGGGCATTTGTTGTTAATGCTGGTGACGATACAATTAGTCGCTGTGATGTTAATTTAGTGGGTGATTTCTCAAATTGTTCCAATGCTGGTGGCATAGGTTTTTATTCTCCGGAGAGCATCGCATTGACAGCAGATGATAAAAGGGTGTTTGTAGCTAATAGGCTGGGCAACACAGTTAGTCGTTGTGATGTTGATGCAAGCGGTGATTTTTCAAATTGTAGCTATACGGGAGGGGCTAATTTTGCTGATTCCGTTGGTATTGCATTAATAGCAGATGATAAAAAAGTTTTCGTTACTAACAGAGGTAACAACATAATTTCTCGTTGCGATGTTGACAAAGAGGGTGATTTTTCAAATTGTAGGGATGCAGGAGGTTCTGATTTTAATACTCCATCGGATATTGCATTTATGCCAGACGGTAAAATAGTATTCATTGTTAATAATGGTGATGATACAGTCAGTCGTTGTGATGTTGATGTAATTGGTGATTTTTCAAATTGTATTAAAACCGCCATAAAGTTTAGTACTAATCTCGCAATTTTTTCTGTAGCAACAGCATTAGTCCTTCGTTAATTCTTTTAAGCTACTTCGCTAATTTGGGGGGTTATAGTTATTCTTAAATATCCACACCTCGCTAATCTAAATTTAACAAAGGGTTATTGAAGCTATCTCTGCTCGGTTATATGTTGGAACAACTATATTATTGAAAGTTAAAAGTCCCCAAATGACGGAATAGATCAATTAAAAATAGAAAATACAGCGGGAGCTGCTGTTTAATTCAAATAGCTCTTGTAATAAGTTATTTAATATATATAATCCGATGGTTTTTTAAACTAGCTGAGTTGGGAATTTCTATGAAAAAAAGATTTATTTTGATGTTTACTCTTTGTTGTATGATGCTATTTAGTGGTTGTGGCAGAGGAGGTGATGGGACCAGTGGCAAGAGTAATGCCAATAATGGGGGGCAATCTCAGGAGCTTGACCTTGCGATGCCACAATTTGTGAATAGAAGTAATTCAGCTGTTGGAACATTAGAGTTAAAAGAACTAAGCGGTGTTGGTAAAGATAAGGACTATTCTTTAATAATTACAGATAGTGTCTCAGGAGCGCAGTGTGCAAAGCCAATGGCATTAACTTACAATAAAAGCATTATTGCGAATGAAGTATATACAATTGGATTGGTTGCACCAGATGAAGGACCATGCCAGCATAAATTAACTTTTAATGTGAGTGGTACGGTGCTTGGAAGTAGTACTGTGAATGTTGGAGATCCAGTTATTGAAGGGGAGGTTGTCACAGGCTTGCCAGATTATACTCATGAGGTGGTTTCCTACCCTGTCGAGTTCAAGTTTAAAAATGTTAGTTCAAGCTATTCAGCGATTGGGGTAAGTATAAGTCAAGCACCATCTGACTTTACGGAAATATCTAATACTTGTAAGGGCAGTCAAACTATTCCTGCAAATGGTACTTGCGTTATACAAGGTAGCTTTGCTTCTAATGTTGGGAAAAATGCTGTGTTATCCTATACGCTATCATATTCTGAGCGGCATGAGGTAATTGTAAGCACTAAAACAGTGGTTTTACCTAAGCTATTTTCTATATCGCTCGACGGGATGATCAAACATTTTGATCTTGATGAAAATAGATCCTTAATAAATGGTAATTTATCTTTTGGGTTGGTATTTCCTACAAGTATGAGCTTCTCAGGAGATGGCAAAAAAATATTTGTAACTAATAGAACAGCAAATATGGTTAGCCGTTGCGATATTAATACCGCGACAGACAAAGTTTCCAATTGTACCGATGTTGGCGTCGTAGGACTTAACGATCCCGATGCGATCAGCCTTATAGCAGATGGGAAAATAGCATTTATTAGTAATTTGGCTGACAATACAATTACTCGTTGTAATGTTGATTCGGTGGGGGATTTCTCAAATTGTACCATTGCTGGGAACACGTTTGATAAACCAGAGAGTATCAAATTTACAGCAGACGGGAAAATGGTATTTGTTGTTAATCATGGTAACGATACCATTTCTTGTTGCAATGTTGATGCGGTGGGTGATTTTTCACATTGCAGAACTGTTCTTAGCGGACTTTCTGGTCTTGGAAAACTCGCATTAGCAGCAGATGGTAGAAAAGCTTTTATAATTAATAGTTCTAAACATAGTCATATTGCTCATTGTGATGTTGATCCACAGGGTGTTTTCTCAGGTTGTGTCGATAGTGGCGCGACAGGTTTGGTCACCCCTCTTAAACTCACATTAACAGCAGATGGTAAACATGTGTATGTGATAGATAGCAATAAGGATGACCAGATTACCCATTGTGATCTTAACTCAGCGGGTGATTTCTCACATTGCATCAGTGCAGCTGGAGCTAAATTTGTACAGCCAGCAGATATGTTGTTCAGTGCAGATGGTAAAAGAGTGATTGTACTTGGTTCTGTCAACAACTCATTTAGTAGTTGCAATGTTGACATGACGACGGGCTTATTCTCCGATTGCATGATCGTTGGAGGTACAGGCTTTTCTATACCCTTTGGCATTACATTAAGAGCAGATGGTAAAAAGGTATTCGTAACTAACTCAGTACTTAATGAAGTTAGTAGTTGCGATGTTGACATGACGACTGGTTTATTTGCTAATTGCAAGGTTTTTGATAATACGAACTTCGATAAGCCCTATGGAATCACACTTACAGCCGATGGCAAACACGCATTTATCGCTAACGCTGATGGCAGTTCAGTTACTAGTTGCGATGTTGATGCCGAGGGCAATTTTTCAAATTGCAGAGATTCTGGAGGTACTGGTTTCACTAATCCTTATGGAATTACCTTAATGTCAGATGGTAAAAAAATTTTTGTGACTAATCAAGACAATGATTCAGTTAGTCATTGTGATGTTAACGCAAAGGGTGATTTATCAAATTGTAGTAATGCGGGAGGCTCTAATATTGCTACTCCCTCTGCTATTGTATTTACGGCAGATGGAAAAATGGCCTTTATCAGTAATCTTGCTGGCAACATTAGTCAATGCAATGTTGACACAAATGGTGACTTTTCAAGTTGCAAAATAAATCCGGAGGCATCTAAGGTAATTGGTCCTACATCAATGGCATTGACCTCAGATGATAAAACAATCTTTGTCAATGATTATTTTACAAGTACAATTACTCGTTGCGATGTTGATACAAAGGGTGATTTTTCAAATTGTAGAGATTTCAACGCAAGGAAAAACGATTCTCATGGTGTTTTCTTTTCATCAGCCATAACCCTTCGTTAGTTATAGTCATTCCAGTATATAATCGCAAAAGTCATCCCCTGCTATCCTTTGATGTGGATTAGAGAAGGTGCTGCTTGAATGACAATATTGAAAAATATACGTCTTTCAGACCGGATCTAAATTTCTAGTGTTTAAGCTTATTTCCCAATACAAAAGCTACTAAATATCTCACCCAAAAGATCATCGGCGCTAAACTCACCAGTAATCGAAGAAAGCTGCTTTTGGGCAAGATTTAATTCTTCCGCTAATAGCTCACCATTTTTATATGTTAAATGACTAAAGGCTATATCTAGGTGATCCTGTGCTTTAGTTAAGGCATTAATATGACGTTTTCTTGCGGTAAATACGCCTTCAGTGGTTTGCTCATAGCCAATGGCTTTAAGCAGATAATCGCGCAGCTTATTGATGCCAATATCATGCTTGGCAGATATATATAGATGATTGTCATGATTCTCGTTATTGTTATTAGTTAGATCAACTTTATTGTAGATATAAGTAATCGGGATATGTGATGGAATATGCGTGAAAAACTCAGGGGCAAGATCGGTGATTTTTTTATCTTTGGTGTCGTTAATATCAGCGACTAATAGAATATGATCCGCTTTTTTAATTGCCTCTAGCGCGCGTCTTACACCTTCAGTTTCAATCACATTATTGCTGACCCTAAGCCCTGCGGTATCAATAATATGCACAGGAATGCCATTGATTTGGATGTATTCGCGTAAGGTATCACGTGTTGTGCCCTCAATGTCAGTAACAATCGCACTTTCTTTGCCTGCTAAGGCATTTAACAGGCTTGATTTGCCTGCATTGGGTTTGCCAGCGATAACGATCTCAACGCCTTCGCGTAATAGTGCGCCTTGCTTGGAGTTATGCAGTACTGAATCAACATTATGCTGTACGTGTAGTAATTGCGTTTTGATATGCTCATCAGCTAAAAAGTCGATTTCTTCTTCAGGAAAGTCAATTGCCGCTTCAACATGAATGCGTAGATGAATTAAGGATTCAACTAAAGTGTCAATATGTTGAGAGAAGTCTCCTTGCAATAAACGCATGGCTGATTTAGCAGCTTGCTCAGATGACGCATCAATCATATCGGCAATGGCTTCAGCTTGGGCTAAATCAATTTTGTCATTAAGGTAAGCACGTTCGGTAAATTCGCCAGGTTTGGCAAGGCGCGCACCGTGCTCAATAGTAGTTTGTAAAATAAGGTTTAATACGATAGGACCGCCATGGGCTTGTAGTTCAACAACATCCTCACCAGTATAGGAGTGTGGCGCTTTAAAATACAATGCAATGCCTTGATCTAATGTTTCATTATTGACGTCTTTAAATGGCAGAAAATGGGCGTGTCTCGCCTTAAGAGGTGTTTGTGTGATCTTATGTGCAATGGCATAGGCGTCTTTGCCGGAAATGCGAATAATGCCAACGCCACCTTTCCCAGGTGCTGTGGCAATTGCAGCAATTGTGTCAGAGTTGATAAGCATTTTAAGGTTAAGTACATAATATGAATATGCGGGTTAGGATAGCGGATTTTATCCCCATCGGAAATAACTTAATTGAGCTAATGCATGTGATTATTGTTTGGCGGAGACTATGATTTTATAAACACCCCGTCAGCCTACGGCTGCCACCCCTCTTGCAAAGAGGGGAATTGGGCGACGGCGATTTGATATTCCCCTCTTTGCAAGAGGGGTGCCGAGCTTGCGAGGCGGGGTGTTGAAATAGATGAATTGCGTAACCTCACTTATTGTAGTTAAAATGTGTAAGCTAAAAAATCAATCTGCGCTTCAGGCGTTGTTAGTTTATTAAAATGTTGACGCGCTTTGACTAAGTCAAGCTCAGTAATTTGCTCAAAATACCAAGTAATATGTTTACGGGCAAAACGCACACCCATGTAATCACCATAAAAGCTATGCATGGCTTTGACATGCTCAATGATGATATTTAATTTTTGTGTGAAGTTAGGTGATGGCTGGTAATGACCAGTTTGCAAAAAATCATTGATTTGCTGAAATAGCCAAGGGTTGCCATGTGCGCCTCTGCCAATCATCAGTGCATCAGCTTGGGTGTAAGCAAGCACCTCTTTGGCTTTTTCAGGTGTGGTGATATCACCATTAGCAATGACGGGTATATGAATGCATTGCTTAATTTCAGCAATAAGATCATATTCGGCATTACCAGTATATTTCTGATCGCGCGTGCGCCCATGAATGGTAAGCGCCTGAATGCCTGCATTCTCTGCAATTTGTGCAATCTTTAAGGCGTTTTTATTATCCTTGCTCCAGCCAGTACGGATCTTTAAGGTTACAGGGATATTCACAGCATTCACTACGGCACAGAGAATCTCGTCGACTAATTGCTCATTTTGCATCAGTGCAGAACCTGCTAATTTATTGCAGACTTTTTTAGCCGGACAGCCCATGTTAATATCGATAATATCAGCACCTTTATCAACATTTAAAACAGCGGATTCAGCAAGCATGATAGGATCCCCACCTGCGATTTGAATAATCTTGGGGGCGACCTCATCACTGTGATCAATACGGCGCTGTGTTTTGGGTGTTTCATATAGATGCTTGTGTGACCAGACCATCTCTGATACGACCCAGCCAGCACCATGCGTTTTGCACAGCTTACGAAATGGTAAGTCAGTCACCCCAGCCATCGGTGCTAAAAATAAAATGTTATCTGAGTGAAATTGACCTATTTTCATGTTTTTTCACGGCTTGCGAATGCCTGAAATTAGTGTCCACTCATCCTTGAGAGTAGGTTCATTTAATATGAAATAGGGTGAAAAGGCTTTGATAATATCATCCACTTGCTCTTGTAAAATACCCGATAAAGCAAGCTTGCCATGTGGTTTAATAAAGTTAGCAATAACTTCTTTAAGATCAATTAAGATGCCTGCAAGAATATTGGCAATTAAAATATCTGCTTTGATTGACTTAGGTGATGCATCGGGTAGATAAGCCGCGAAATTAGCATTAATATCATTTTTCTCAGCATTAGCATGCGTTGCTAGAATCGCTTGTGGATCATTATCAATGGCGATGACGTCATGCGCACCAAGCTTCTTGGCAGCAACTGCCAAAATGCCAGAACCACAGCCTAGATCGATCACCTGATCTTTGGCAGTAACATGCTGCTCAAGCCATTGAAGGCACAAAGCAGTTGTTTGATGTGTACCTGTACCAAAGGCAAGCCCTGGATCAAGGAGGATATTAACTTGATCATCACTGAGAATCTCAGGTGTGCACCAGCTTGGATAAATCCATAAGCGGCGTCCAAACTGCATCGGTTTGAAGCCATCCATCCACGTACGTGTCCAATCTTGATCAGCAAACTCACGCGTGTGAATGTCTCCAATAATATTTGGTTTTAATGCACTTTCATCAAGTGATGTGGCAATATCAGATAGCTGATATTCTTCAGTAAAAAGGGCGACCAAAACCACTTCATCCCATAAAGGATTTTCACCGGCTTTTGGCTCAAGGATCGGTTGGTCTTTAGCGTCTTGATAAGTAACAGAACAAGCGCCTTGTGCTAAAAGATAGTCTTCTAATGCTTCAAGGTTAGCTTTAAGACAAGTAAGGGATAATTCTTTCCACAACATGGGGTTACGCTTTATCACGCTCGAGCATTTTCTCAAGATAGTGGATATTGGTACCACCATTTTGGAAGTCGCGCTCAGCAAGAATTTTATGATGCAATGGAATATTGGTTTTAATGCCGCTGATAATCATCTCTTCAAGCGCGCTTTGCATACGTTGAATAGCGATATCACGTGTGCGAGCATAGACGATTACTTTAGCAATCATCGAGTCATAATTAGGTGGCACGAAGTATTGAGAATAAATGTGTGAATCAACACGCACACCAGGACCACCTGGTGCGTGATAGATATCAATCTTGCCAGGGCAAGGCATCATTTTCTCAGGATCTTCTGCATTAATACGACATTCAATTGCGTGTCCTGTGATTTTAATGTCTTCTTGTTTAAATGTTAGCGAGCCACCTGAAGCAATGCGGATTTGCTCTTTGATTAAATCGATATTGGTGATCGATTCAGTCACGGGGTGTTCAACCTGAATACGTGTATTCATCTCAATAAAGTAGAACTCACCATTTTCGTATAAGAATTCAAAAGTTCCAGCGCCACGGTATTTAAGCATCTTACACGCATCAACACAGCGTTTACCGATCTCAGCACGTTGCTCGTCAGTAAGACCGACAGCAGGCGCTTCTTCAATGACTTTTTGATGGCGACGTTGTGTTGAACAATCGCGTTCAAATAAATGAATGGCATTGCCTTCACCATCACCAAAGACTTGAATTTCAATATGACGTGGGTTCTCAAGGAATTTCTCCATATAAACCATGTCATTATTAAACGCCATCTTTGCTTCAGCTTGTGTCATTTCGATAAACTTTAGCAAGTCTTCTTTTTTACGGACAACACGCATACCACGACCGCCACCGCCACCAGCGGCTTTGATCATGATCGGGTAACCAATGCTATCCGCCATCGCTAGATTTTTTTGTGGATCTTTGCTGATTGGACCATTAGAGCCAGGTACACATGGCACCCCTGCTTCTTTCATCGCTTTAATTGCGGCAACTTTGTCGCCCATCACACGAATGCTTTCCGCGCGGGGACCAACAAAAATAAAGCCACTAGATTCAACGGCATCGGCAAAGTCAGCGTTTTCGGATAAGAAGCCATAACCTGGGTGAATCGCATCAGCGCCAGAGACTTCAGCAGCAGCAATAATTGCAGGAATGTGCAAATAGCTGTTTGTAGGGCTCGCAGGTCCAATACAAATAGTTTCATCCGCGAGTTTCACGTGCATCAAATCACGATCAACTGTCGAGTGAACAGCGACCGTTTTAATGCCTAATTCACGGCATGCGCGAAGGATTCTAAGCGCAATTTCACCGCGATTTGCAATTAAGAGTTTTTTAATCATATCAAGCCTGTCAAAAACTGTTTTTATATCTATACAATGAGAATTGGCTTAGCCAATGATGAAAAGTGGTTGATCGTACTCAACGGGTGAACCATCTTCCACAAGAATTTTAAGCACGGTACCAGAGTGATCAGCTTCGATTTGATTCATGATCTTCATTGCTTCAATAATACATAAAGTATCACCTGCTTTAACCGCTTGACCTTCGGTAACGAAAGAGGCCGCACCTGGTGAAGGTGATTGATAGAAGGTACCAACCATCGGAGACTTAACTTGTTTGCCCTGTGGTAGGCTGTCAGAAGGCTTTGCTGCAGGTGCTGCATGTTGCGCTTCAGCAGCAACAGGCTGTTGTGGCATAGCAGCAGGGGCGTGATGAATAAATTGTTGTGGCGCTAAAGTATGCACCGGCTGCGGATGACTGCCGGTAATGCGAATGGAAGTTTCGCCTTCTTTGATTTCAATTTCGTTAACATTTGACTTTTCAATCAATGCGATCAGTTGTTCAATCTTTTGAATATCCATCTGTTTTAATTAACCTTTGTTTCGATTTAACGTTTGTTTAACTCATTCCAACCAGACATTGTTGCGGCAAACGATCAAAATGTCACGTGTTGTTTTAGCTTTTTAGGCGTGGGTTATATCTAATTATTATTCAGTAAACCGTCATATGCAGTTATGTTGACAGTAATCAATCGCCGCATGCATTGCCAGTTCATAGCTTTTAGCACCCATACCTGAAACAATGCCGTAGGCAATGTCAGAAAGGTATGAATGGTGGCGAAAAAGCTCGCGTTTATCAGGGTTTGATAAGTGTGTTTCAATAAAAGGAATGTTGATGGCAAGAAGCGCATCACGGATGGCAACACTGGTATGTGTGTATGCTGCTGGATTAATAATAATAAAGTCATAATTACCTTGAGCTTGTTGCAATTGATCAACAATCGCGCCTTCATGGTTTGACTGAAAGCAGTTGCAATGCATTTTTTTTGACTCAGCAAGCTCGATAAGCTTGTTATTTACATTGTCTAATGTTGCAGTGCCGTAAATATCCGTTTCGCGTTGACCTAATAAGTTTAAATTAGGTCCATGAATAACCAGTATTTTTGCCATTTATTCGATCTCCTTAATTAAATTAATTGCATCGACCTGATGAATCTCTTGTGTATCAATACAGTAAGCGCTTAATTTGCCACCCCAAACGCAACCCGTATCAATTGCGATACAGCGTGGGTTGTTGCTAACACCATTTAATGCTGCCCAATGTCCAAAAATAAGTGTGTATTTTGCATCAATTTTGGCATTAGGGATGTTAAACCATGCATCAAGATGGTCAGGCTTATTTTTGAGCTCACCCTTAAAAGAAAAATCCAAGCGACCATTTTGATCACATAAGCGCATGCGTGTGAAATAATTAGCAATGCAGCGCCAACGGTTAACCGCTTCTAAATTATCTTGCCAAAGATCGGGCTCATTACCAAAAAGGTTGCTCATAAAAAGTTGAAAGCACATATCGGTTTGCAGCACAAACTCAAGCTCTAACCCCAAGCGTTTGGCCTTTTTAAGTGACCAAATTGGTGGGATGCCCGCATGGGTGATTAAGTGCTTTTTATGACTGTAAAGAAAGTGCTGTTGTCGCAACCATTGGATTAATTCGTTTTTATCTTCGGCTTCTAAAATGGGGTTTAATGTGTCTTTTTTAGCAGTGGGTAAATAACCATAGGCAATGGCAAGAAGATATAAATCATGATTGCCTAAAACCACTTTGGCAGACTTGCCTAAAGATTTAACAAAACGCAATACTTCAAGCGATTGTGGTCCGCGATTAACAAGATCACCGGTAAAGATCAACTTATCATTGTCGGGATTAAACTGGATTTTATCAATTAATTGCATTAATTCAGCATAGCACCCTTGAACATCACCAATCACATAACTTGCCATTTACAGTGCTCCGATGTGATTGCTTAATTTGACAAAATCAGCAACGCTTAGATTTTCAGGACGAAGTGTCAAATCAACGGGTAAATTATCTAGTTCGCTCGCAGGAACAAGTGCCTTGAGGTTGTTACGCAAAGTCTTGCGACGCATCTGGAAAGCTTGTTTAACAACTTTGGCAAAAAGCGTATAGTCATTGGCAATAAATGGTAATTCATTATAAGGCGTTAAGCGTAAAATACGCGATTCGACTTTTGGTGCGGGCTTAAATGCGGTGGCAGGAACAGTGAATAATGCTTCACATTTGAAGTGGTATTGCAGCATGACGCTTAAGCGACCATAGTTTTTCTCCGATGGCGCAGCAGCAACACGATCAACCACTTCTTTTTGCAGCATAAAATGCATATCTTTGAAAAGCGCTGCATATTCGATTAAATGAAAAAGAATAGGTGAGGAAATATTATAGGGTAAGTTACCAATGAGCTTTATTTTTGTGCCATGATAAAAGTCATTAAAGTTAACGGTTAATACATCTTGTTGGCAAATATTAAGCTTGCCATACACCGCGCAAGCAGCTTTCAATGGCAGGATCACATCTTCATCAAATTCGATAACTTGTATCGCTTTAGTGATTTGAAGAATATGGCGTGTTAATGCGCCAAGACCAGGACCAATCTCAATAACATCATCATCTGCCTTTATCCCAGATTGGTGAACGATATTGGCAATAATGTTTTCATCTTGTAAAAAATTTTGCCCTAAAGACTTTTTGGCTTTATGCATTTAATGTCTCTTGTATTTTTATGCCTCAGGCAAATTTAAATTTTGATCAACGATTTCAACATACGCGCTATCACGTAATGATAACATCCACGTTTTTAAGGCTTGCTGCGCATTTTCATTAAATAAAGCCATCATCGCTTGTTCTTTTTGATAATTCGCAGTGTCATCTTGTTTGCGTTTTGCGAGTACCTCAATGATTTGCCAGACATTGTTTACCTTAAAAGGCGCGCTTACTTTCTTTAGTTTAGCGGCTTTAATCGCTTGTGCTAATGCTGGTGGTTGAGCATTTAAGCTAATCCAGCCCATGTCGCCACCACTATCGGCATTATCAAGCGCATCAGAGTTTGCCTTGGCAAGGTCACTAAATGATTGATGGTTGTCAAGTGCGGTTAAAATGCGCATTAATTTAGCTTTTGCATCATTGTCGGTAACAACTGGAGAGGTGTTGATCACGATTTGTTGAACGTGATATTGTTCAACAAAGTGCTTGGCACTTTCCGGTGTTTTACTGTCGGCGAGTTCAATAATTTGAACGCTACCATTAGCAATAAATGGTGCACTGATTTGTCCATTTTGCAGTACTTCAACTTCGTTTTGATAGATGCTTGGTAGTTTATTAAGTGTTTTCCAGTCAAGTGAGCCACCGCTACTTGCATTGCCTGCTTGTGAATATTTCTTAGCAGCATCGGCAAAGGTGGTTTTTTTATCTTTGATTGATTGAATAATCTCTTTCGCCTGCGCTATAACTTTTTGTTGATCTCCAGTCGTTGGGTTATCAGGTAGAGATAAGACGATATTGTTAACTAAATATTCAGTTTGATTATCACTGAAATGCTTTTTGATGTACTTATCAACTTCTGTTGGTGAGATATAAACCTTGCCCGCAACGGCACGTTGTTGCAGTTTGTTAATGATAAGCTGATCTTTGACCGTTTGATAATAGGTGCTGTAGTCAAGATTTGATGCTTTAAGCTTTTGCTTGAGCTCTGCCAATGTGATGCCATTTTGTGCGGTTACTTCGGCAATTGAGTTATTAACTTCATCGTCAGTGACGCTAATGCCTTGGCGCTTTGCCATTTGTAGGGCAATGGTCTGGTTAATCAGCTGTTGTAAGACTTGGCGTTGCAGGGTGAGATTATCCGGTATTTGTGCATTAGGGTTGCTGTCCAGTTGTGCTTTGGTTTTAGCAACTTCAATATTTAATTGATCTAAGGTGATCGCCTGATCATTGACGATGGCAACAATCTCATTGATTAAATGTTTGCCCTTGACGGTGGTGTTTTGCGCATGTGTGACGCCCGGTTTTTGCAATAGGGCAGGAGGCGTATCAGCAAATGAAAAAGAACTGAGAATAAGAGTGCTAGTAAGCGTTATAAATTTAGTGCGTAAGTGCATGAAAAAGTCAACTAAAGCTTAGTAATGCCAAGCATTATATACCCATAGTTATACCCATCACAAACCATTTTACACTATTTCTACTATTGAATTTTTAGCACTTTTGAGTGATTGAATTTTGTTAATAGCGAGTGCGTTAAGAAACAATGAACAGTTTCATTGTTTTAGCAAATGAGCGCCCAAAGGCTCTGGCAAGGGCAGCTATTATCTGCACTTCAATCACTCAAAATCATCAAAAACTTCTTCAGCATTAAGCGCCGCAAAATGATTTACGATGGGTATAGGTATTGAATAGTCTTTCTCAGCGCTAGTTAAACCCACCATTTGGTGTATAGCCTGGGATCATGGTCAGACGCTCATCAAGCGAGCTTTCACTACTACCGCCTAAGCCTTTTAATTCAAACTGAACAATAAAGGCATTGGTCAATGGTCCTGTGATGTTGGTTGGGTTGTTTGGATCACTTGACGAGTTCACATAGCGCTGTGCTAAGAAACGTATCGCCCAGCTGCAAGCATCGTATTGAATGCCGGCAAACATATTGGTCGTATGTCTTGAATTAAATGCATAGCTCCAAAGACCGGTGACTGACCAATGCGGTGTCAAGCGCCAAATGCTTGAAACAGTCACTTGTGATAATGGGTCGGGTAAGGTGCGTGCTTGAATTTGCGCAGGGGTTAAAGCTGCGTAGTTATTTTTGACATTTTGATATGCCACATTAAAGATGTGGTTATTATCAGGCATGTATTGGACTTGATAAGTCTGTGAATCGACATTGTTGTTGATTGGGTTGTAAGTGCCTGAAGTCATCAGTTGCCAATGTGGCAAAAAGCGATAATTAAAAAATGCGGCAACATCTGATGTGGTACTGTCATGGAAAGGTACGTACGAGTTAGCGCAATCAGCGTTTGTGCCAGAGCATAACGATACTTTGCGATCAGCAAAATAAAGAATCTGACCAATACCGGCACTTAATATGCTCATGCCTGTATCTTGATCATTGACTGAAGTTTCCAGTGCGTAAGAAACTTGATTGGCATTATTAATGCGGTCAATTCCCGTAAAGACATTGGTCTGGAATAAAGATGCGTAACTAAAATTACTCAATGAGGTATCAAACAGCGGAATATTGCTTTGGTTTTGATACGGTATGTACGTGTAGAATAGTCGTGGTTCTAGTGTTTGTGTGTAATTATGATTATTGAAGCTAAATTTTCGATCAAAATATAAACCAGTGTCAATGTTGATAATAGGTAAACTTCTAATGATGTTTTGCTCAGGGTATTGGTTTTGGCTGAAGTTGGTGGTGCTTGTTGCCGTTACCGCACTTCTATTTTGCAAGGTATATGCTGTTTCAGAGAGCGTCAGTGATGGTGTAAAAAAGCCCCAGCTTTTCTGGAAAGGGAAGCTTACTTTTGGTGCACTATAATAACGTTGACCTTCAACTTGCGATACCCCGTTTAATCCAGGTTTTGCAAAGTAGGTGAATTGGTTATCCCAATTAAAGTCCATGTGCGGCAAGAGTCCTGGGTATGCGGCATTGGCATTGATTTGCGGCAAGGTTGAATAAGGACGGTTTGCCAGAAACATCGTATCATCAATGACGTCATAGGATTGCACGGTGGTATTGAAATTCCAGTGTGGGTCAATGTAACTGACAGATGCTTGGCGATCAAGTAAGGTTTGTGTTGAAAGGCCTATATTGTCACTATCAAAGTCATTGTAGAAGTCTTTGTCGCCAATGTACTGATAATTAATGTAGCTTGACCAGTTTCTGCCATACTGACCATTATCAGTAAAAGAAAGTGCTTTGCGGTCAGTATTGTTACGCCGATCATGTGGCATATATTGAAGGTCGAGATTGCCACTTTGAGTTTCGGTTAGATAACGAAAGTTACCATCCATTAAAATACCACGATGATTATAAATGGTTGGCGTTAACAGCAAATCGTAGTTGGGTGCCAGGTTCCAATAAAAAGGAGTCGATAAATAATAGCCGGAGTTGCTATTGTAGCCCGCTGTTGGATATAAAAAACCACTGCGGCGACGGTTGTCAATCGGGAAAGTCATATATGGCCAATATAAAATAGGTACATCCTTGACATAGAACAGGGTGTTGTAAGCAGTGCCAAGACCTGATTCTCGATCAAGGTCAATCGTTGTCGCACTCATCATCCAGTCATTGCCGTAGGGACTGTCTGTGGCATAGGTTGCTTTTTTTAGCGTATAATCTGTTTTGCTCTTTTGAATAATTTGGTTAGCATGACCATGGGCGTAACCCGTGAAGTTACTCGCTTTATTATCAATTTCGTCAGAGGTTAAATTCGCCATTGATCCACCAGGCTTTTGACGTACGCGAATTAGATAGTAGGTGTCATCAAGTGTTGCAGTGTTATTGCTAATATTGGCTTGTCCCTGTGAACCAATCGCTAGTTGCCCTGGTTGGCTTAAGTTAACATTGCCAGTTAAGTCAATCTGATCAATCTTTTTGTCTTTGTTTTGTTTTAAAACAGCTTTGTCAGCAGCAAGATATTGATTGCCTTTGTTTACTTCAACTGCGCCTTCGGCAGTAATCGTGCCGCTTCTGGCATATTGATATTGCTGAGCATTGATTTTGGCTTCATTTGAAGGGTTCTTGTTAATCGGTACTTGATAATAGTAACCACCGCAAATGTTATTAGGATCGTTGGTTGGTACCCAGCCTAAGGCATCAGCGATAATTTGTTTTTTCTCTTTGGGTAACACGCCTTTTTTAAATAAGTCCGCATTATTACTGTTAATCTCAACACATTGCCATGTGTCACCGTTGACACTGCATTGCCAAGATTTTTGTAAAGGATTTTCAATGGTAATCTTGCTAAGACCAATGCCTGGAATGGCGCAAAGCATTGCCAAAGGCAAAATTTTTCGGTGTAAATTCATTAATTTGTTCATTGAATAAAAAATATCCTTTTGCCTGTTTGCTAGGAATTCTAGGTTTCATCAAACCAAAACTACTGCTATTCTATCGCGTTGTTGTTAGATTTCTAGGAAAAAGTCGTGCAATCTAGGTTTTTGCAAATTATCGAATGGCTAAAAACGCTGTTCCCCAACACGGAGCCTACCTTGGTGCCAATTGTTGGTGATGCCAGTTTCCGTCAGTATTATCGCGTTAATCTTGACAATAAAAGTTATGTTGTGATGGATGCGCCATTGGATCGAGAGAAACCTGATGTGTTTTTTAGGGTTACGCGCCTTTTGCGTTACTTTAATTTACAGACGCCAGAATGCTATGCCTATGATCAAGAAAGTGGTTTTTTATTATTAGATGATTTTGGCGATACTCAACTTTATCATGCGGTGCATGCTGAAAAAAATATTAAGCAATATGAACAGGTGTTGGCGTTGATTCCAAAGTTTTGGCAGATTGATAAAGCGCTTTTCCCTAATTATGAAAAAACAAAATTTGCCTCTGAACTTGATGTGATGAAGCTTTGGTTTTGGCAATGGTTGGGACTTGATGCAGAGACCTTGCATCTATTGGAGGCGCCTTATCATCAATTGCAGTCGCTTCTTGTTGTTAACGCACTTGAGCAGCCCAATGTGTTTGTGTTTAGAGATTTCCATAGTAAAAACATGATGTGTTTGCCGAATCAAACATTAGGACTCATTGATTTTCAAGATGCAGTGAATGGTCCAATTACCTATGATTTGGTATCAGTATTGAAAGATTGTTATTTAACTCTGCCAAAGCAGTTTGTCGATCAAGGGGTAAGCTCATGTTATCACAGGGCGCAAGCGCAAGGCTTATTAAGTCAAGAAATCACCTTGGATAAATTTAGATACTGGTTTGATCTAATGGGATTGCAGCGACACTTAAAATGTTTGGGCATTTTCACGCGGCAAGACATTCAAAACAAACGTAAAAATTACCTGTGTTATTTGCCACGTGTGATGCATTATATTGATGAGGTATTATCTAGGTATAAAGAACTGACATTTTTTAATGGTAGTTGGCAGCGGTTAGTCATGCCAGCCTACGAGTCAAAAATTAAAGCGCTTAAAGATAAGCCTGTCCCTGTTAAATTTGATACCATTGGTAGTGTATTTGAAAATCAGTAGAGAGTAAGATTATGTCGGCACGTTATGTTCATTTGAAACTGCACAGCGAGTACTCGTTGATGGATAGCATTATCCGCATTAAGCCATTGCTTGAGGAATGTGTTAAGCGCGAGTTGGCAGCGGTTGCGTTAACCGATATGTGCAATATGTTTGCCGCAGTGAAATTTTATAAGGCGGCACTTGCCAGTGGCGTTAAACCAATATTTGGCAGTGAAATTTGGGTTGAGGTTGATGGTGCGAATTATCCATTAACCTTGATTGCTAAAGATAATCAAGGCTATCAAGTCATTGTTGATTTGATTTCACATGCTTATCTGTATGCCAATAGAGTCAATGGCATTCCGGTGTTGCCAAAAAGCACATTAGCAAGCTTTGATTTCACACATGTCTTTGTACTAAGCGGTGGCGTTAAAGGCGAGATTGCGCAGAGTTATTTAGCGCAAAAAGATGCTGAAGCAGAAAGTATTTTAGAGGCATACCTTAAAATTATCCCCAAAGAAAACTTCTTTATCGAGCTTCAGCGCATTGGTCATGACGGCGAAGAAGATTATATTCAAAAGGCGATTACTTTAGCGCAAGATCATCAGGTGGCAGTGGTGGCAACCAATGATGTGCGTTTTTTAAATGAAGATGAGTACTCAGATCACGAGGTGCGTGTGGGTATTTACCAAGGTTATACCTTGTTAGATCAAGCGCGTAAAAGTCAATACACGCCAAAGCAATACTTGCGCTCAGCCGATGAGATGTGTGAATTATTTGCGGATATCCCGCAAAGTTTAAGTAATAGTGTATATATCGCACAAAATGCTAATGTCACGTTTAATTTGGGTGATGCGGTGTTACCACGTTTTGATATCCCACAAGGCATGACTGAAGCTCAATATTTTGCCGAGGTGTCTTTTAAAGGATTGGATGAGCGCTTTGATTTTGTTTTGATGGGTAAAAAAGACGAAGATAGACCCGCCATTATCGAAAGCTATAAAGCGCGCTTGCAAGTTGAGATTGATGTGATTTGTCAGATGGGCTTTCCAGGGTATTTCCTGATCGTTGCAGATTTTATTCAATGGTCAAAAGACCATGATATTCCTGTGGGTCCAGGGCGAGGTTCAGGTGCGGGATCCTTGGTTGCTTATGCGCTTAAGATTACCGATATTGATCCGATCCCTTATGGTTTGCTATTTGAGCGCTTTCTAAATCCTGAACGGGTATCGATGCCCGATTTTGATATTGATTTTTGTATGGATGGTCGTGATCGCGTGATTGAGTATGTTGCGCAAAAATATGGTAGTGAGAGCGTTTCACAAATCATTACCTATGGGTCGATGGCAGCCAAAGCCGTAGTGCGTGATGTTGGGCGTGTGCTTGGGCAGCCTTATGGTTTTGTCGATAGGATTGCCAAGCTAATTCCCAATGATCTTGGTATTAAGCTTAAAGACGCCTGCGCCCCTGAAACGCCATTGCATGATTTGTGTCAGCAGGATGAAACAGCAGATGAGATTATTAAGATTGCACTAAAGCTTGAAGGTTTGACGCGCAGTGTCGGTAAGCATGCTGCAGGGGTCGTGATCTCACCTTCAAAAGTCACGGACTTCTCGCCGGTTTATTGCGAAGAAGGGACTAAGCAGCTGGTCACACAGTTTGATAAAAAAGATGTTGAAGAAGTTGGTCTTGTTAAGTTTGACTTTTTGGGTTTAAGAAATTTAACGATTATTGATAATGCTTTAAAAATTGTTAATAAACAAAGGCGCTTACAAAATGAGCCTGCGCTTGATATTGCACTGATTCCAATGACTGATAAAAAAACCTTTCAGCTTTTGCAAAATGGTGAAACCACTGGCGTTTTCCAATTGGAGTCACGTGGTATGAAGGAGTTGATCAAACGCCTAAGACCGGATTGCTTTGAAGATATTATCGCTTTGGTGGCATTGTATCGTCCAGGACCTTTAGGTTCAGGCATGGTAGATGACTTTGTCAATCGTAAGCATGGCAGACAAGAAGTGAGCTATCCGCATCCTGATCTAAAAGATGTGCTGGAAGAAACCTATGGCACGATTTTATATCAAGAGCAAGTGATGCAGATTGCGCAGATTCTAGCGAATTACTCGCTAGGAGGTGCAGATTTATTGCGTCGGGCGATGGGTAAAAAGATCCCCGAAGAGATGGCAAAGCAGCGTGAGACCTTTGAAAAAGGGGCGTCTGAAAATGGCATTGACGCCAAGCTTGCAAGCTCAATCTTCGACTTGATGGAAGAGTTCGCAAAGTATGGCTTTAATAAATCACATTCTGCGGCATATGCTTTGGTTTCTTATCAAACAGCCTTTTTAAAAGCACATTATCCAGAAGCCTTTATGGCAGCGGTATTATCGTCGGATATGGATAACACGGATAAAGTGGTGAACTTTATTTCAGAATGCCAAAAGATGCAATTAAGGCTCATTTTGCCGCATATTAATATCAGTGATTATTACTTTACGGTCAATCAACAGACTGAGCTTGTCTATGGTCTCGGTGCTATTAAAGGCGTTGGTTTTGCAGCAATTGAAGGGATTTTGGCAGAGCGCCAGCAAAACGGGGTATTTAAGGATTTATATGATTTCTGTGCGCGTGTCGATACGCGCAAAGCCAATAAACGTGTCTGTGAGGCGCTTATTTACGCAGGTGCAATGGATGGTTTTGCTGAAAACAGGCAAACGCTTGTGGCAACGATTGAAGATGCTATGAAGGCAGCTGAACAAAAAAGCCAGATGCAAAATAGCGGGCAGCTTGATTTATTCGGCTTTAGTGAACCTGAGTCCTCAAATGACACAGCGCGTGACATATCACATATCAATGTGCCAAGCTGGAGTACTAAGGATAAGTTGATTTTTGAAAAATCGGTATTGGGCATGTTCTTATCAGGACATATTATCGATGAAGATAGAATGTGGCTTAACCACTTTAAAGTACAATCATTAAGTCGCATTACTGCAACAACGCGTAAAGAGTCGATTTTGCTTGCGGGTGTTGTCGTCGCGATGGCGCAGCGTAAAACAAAGTCAGGAAAACTGATGGGGGTTTTGCAAATTGATGATGGTTGTGAGCGCCTAGAGTTGGTGATCTTTAGTGAATTATATGACGCGGTTAAGCATTTGATCTCTATTGATGAAACCGTTATTGTTGAAGGTGAGGCAAGTATCGATGCCTACAATGATCAGTTACGAATTAATGCCTTATCAATTGAACCGATTGCTAGGTATGTTGATAAAAATATTAAGTTATTGAAACTGTCTTTTTCACAACAACAAACAGCAACAGTGCAGACCCTGCTTACAGAGTTAGTGGCATCATCTAATGAGGCGGAGCTTAAAAGTATTGAGTTGTATATACAGTCTGATGATTACGATGTCACGCTTTCTGCGCAAAAGATGCTGCTTGATGCTTATCTTTTGGGGGCGCGGGCAAAGGTCTTAAGAGAAAATAATATACATTTAATGTTTTAATAATGTCTTTAACCGTCATTTATGGGCGCGTTTCTAACATTACCTAATCAGATATTTATCCTATTTTGCAGCATCCAATTCTTGATTTGCCAATATATTTGACTAATATAACCTTAAACATTTAGTCAGGAACCCTTTTAAAAGGAGAAATAAAGAATGAAGCATTATCTTGAGTTTTTAAAGCGTGCACTATTTGCATTATCAATGTTGCCGTTAACTGTGGCAGTGAGTTTTGCAACCGATACGCAGAATAATGCATTTTCGGCGATGACAGGACCTTTACAACAGATTATGGATGTAATTTCAGGACCGATTGCGCAAATGGCAGGTGTGATCTGTATCGTAATTGCAGGCTTGGGTATCGCCTTTGGTGAAGGTGGTAGTGGTGTTAGACGTCTATTTCAAGTGGTGATGGGGCTTGCAATCGCCTTTACTGCAGCCAGCTTGATTTCTGGATTATTTAACCGTGGATCAGGGTTGATTTTCTAATATTTTTTAATAGCTAAAAAATACAAAATTCAACAACTAAAAAAAGGATGCGTAACAATGGCAGTGCCTGGATTTGTGATCAAGATACACAACTCATTAACAACACCGCTTTTAACGGCAGGTGTGCCCAGACAGTTTTTTATTTTAAATGGTACTTTGGGAGCGGCTATTGTTCTTGGTATGCAATCTTGGTATGGCATTCCTATCTTTATTATTATGCATACTGTTGCCGTATTGATGACCAAGAAAGATCCGCAGTTTTTCCAAGTCATGGTGCGTCATGTTAAACAACGAAATTATTATGGTGTATAGCTAATATGTTCAATATCGCAGAGTATAGAAAGAAGCCTGACAGAATAAGTGATTTATTGCCTTGGGCTGTGCTTGTCGATAAAGGCGTGATATTGAATAAAGATGGTTCGTTTCAAAAAACATTTGCGTTTAGAGGACCCGATCTTGAATCTTCAACGCAGTCACAATTGGTATCCATTACCGCGCGACTTAATAATACCTTAAAGCGCTTAGGCTCTGGTTGGGCGCTATATGTTGAGGCGCGCCGCAAAGCAGCAATGAGCTACCCTTCAGAGAACTATTTCCCTGATCCAGTGAGTTGGTTAATCGATGTTGAGCGCAAGGATCTTTTTGAACGCAAAGGCGAGAACTATGAGAGTGAATATTTTTTAACCTTTCAATATTTGCCGCAAAAAGAATCGGTTTCTAAGCTTTCAGGTCTTTTTGTTAAAGAGAGGAAGAGTGATGATGAGCATGATGCCGGTTATAAGAAGCTTATGAACTATTTCTCAGCAACGGTTAATCAACTGTATGACATCATGCAGGATTACATGTATGAAATTGCTGAGCTAAGTGATGAAGAGACATTAAGTTACTTACATAATTGCGTTTCAGAGCGCGCACATAAAGTCAATGTACCGGATAATCCAAGCTATTTAGATGGGGTGTTAGCTGATACCCCGCTTCTTGGTGGACTTGAGCCAAAGTTGGGTAAGTATTATCTAAAAACGATTTCTATTTTAGGGTTTCCAACAACATCAGTGCCTGCGATTTTAGATGGCTTAAATCATTTACCTTTACAATACCGTTGGGTGACACGATTTTTGCCATTGGATAAAACCGATGCCGAAAAAGTGCTTAAAAGCTATAAGCGTCAATGGTTTGCAAAGCGCAAAGGCGGATTGACAATTTTAAAAGAAGTGATGTCAAAAAGCGAAAGTGCGATGGTCGATAGTGCTGCTGTACAAAAATCCAATGATGCCGATGAGGCGCTATCTGAGCTTTCTGATGACTTAGTGTCATTTGGTTACTACACGGCAACAGTGACCGTATGGGATACCGATAAAGATAAAGTGTATGAGAAGCAGCGTGAAGTAGAACGTGTTGTCAACGGTCTTGGTTTTGTCACTGTGTCAGAGACGATTAACTCAGTTGAAGCATGGTTATCATCTATTCCAGGGCAAGCGAATGCCAATGTGCGTACGCCATTGATGCATAGTTTAAACTTGGCGCATTTATTGCCATTTTCAGCAGTGTGGGCAGGACCTGAGATTAATGCCCATTTGCAGGCTCCACCTTTATTGTATGCGCGTACAGCCGGTAATACGCCATTTAGATTATCTAATCATATTGGTGACGTTGGGCATCAAATGATTTTAGGACCAACTGGTGCTGGTAAATCCGTATTGTTAAACGTAATGGCAGCGCAATTTTTGCGTTATGATAACGCGCAAGTGTTTATTTTTGATAAAGGTGGCAGTTTCTTTGCGTTAACGCAAGGGGTCAAAGGTCATTTCTATGAAGTTGGCGATGTCGGTAAAGGTGGTTTGGTATTTCAGCCATTAGCTGAGATTGATGAAACTACTGAGCGAGTTTGGGCACATGATTGGGTGCTTGGGCTTTTAGAAAATGAAAAGGTGGAAATTACACCTGAGGTTAAAGAAACCGTTTGGCTTGCTTTGATGAACTTATCTGAGGTGCCAAAAGAACAGCGTACACTGACAGGTCTTCGTTCTTTTGTGCAGGATAGAGCGTTAAGAATGGCACTTGATTCCTATGTGTTGGGTGGTCCATATGGTGAGATACTTGATTGCGATGAAGAGCACTTCAGTGATGCTAATTGGCAGTGTTTTGAGATGGAGCGCTTGATGGCAATGCCAAATATTATCGCCCCTGTGCTAGCTTATATTTTCCATATTCTTGAGAAGCGTTTTGATGGTCGACCTAGTTTAATGATCCTTGATGAGGCGTGGCTATTTTTAGATCATCCAATTTTTGCCTCAAAAATTAAAGAATGGTTAAAGACATTAAGAAAGCTTAATGTGTCAGTGATTTTTGCAACACAATCAGTCGATGATGCGGTGAAATCACCCTTGGTATCAGCGCTGAATGAGTCCTGTCCATCACGTATTTTCTTACCAAATGATCGTGCAATGGAACCTGCGGTTTCGCAAGGCTATGAGTCACTTGGACTTAATTTAAGACAAGTGCAAATTTTAGCGCACGCGATGCCAAAGCGGCAGTATTATTTCCAGTCACATAAAGGTAATTGCTTATTTGATCTAGGTTTAGGGCCCATAGCTCTGGCTTTTTGTGCAGTGAGTCGTCCAGAAGATCGTAAGCACATTAGAGAGATTCTGGCACAGCATAAGGGTTATGATTATTTCTTGAAAAGCTATTTGCATGGCAGAGGGCTTGATTGGGCATATGACATTGTCAAAGAACACTATAAGGGGGACGTAGATGCAACCTAGCGGATTCCCTTTTGGTAAAGAAGTTCAGTCTTATCGTCAAACGGAAGTGGTTACACCCTTTCAAAAGCAAAATCAGTTGTTTGACAAACCGATTGGGCAGCTGATTCATAAGGCATATATTTGGCGTGTTGTCTTTTTTAGTGGTGCGGGATTAAGCTTTTTTTTATCACTGATTTTAGTGGGTTACTTAAACTCAATCCCTTATAGAATATTGGTAGAGCAGGTCACGAGTAAAGGTTTTTTAAAATCCCCGCCGGAGTTGTTGAGTCCTAATTATACTGTGAGTCAAACAGTGTTAGAGGGGTTTGTTAAGTCACTCTTAATAAGTGATCAATCAGGTGGTATTTATAACAATTTCCTAGATGAAGCCTCACAGCTTGCATTAAAGCAAGGTGTTGCTGGAATCTCACAGAATGAGCTCACAGCAGCAACATTTGATAAATTTACGATGAATGATTTAAATTTTAGCGGTGAGTTGGTTGATAAAAAAGGTACGGCAATACTAGTTGTTTCTGGACAGTTTGGGCATCAACCGTTGACAACGAAAGAGCAAGTGAAAATTAATCCTTTAGGAATCTATATTCAAAATCTAGCAATTGAAAGGTTATTGTAGATGGAAAAAGAAATGCAAAAAGCGCAGAAAGTGCAGAAAACAGACTATCAAAAGGCCTATGAAGAATGGGAGCTACGCATTGGTAGTGCTAAAAAACAAGCGCGCAATTGGATGATGGCAGCAATTGCTATTTTGATCGTTTGTATCTTATTATTGCTTGCGATTATTATTGAAGCGAACCGCCAGCAAATGTACGTTTATGTTGCTGAGGTTAAGCCGCAGGAAAGTGTAGTAAACGTGCAAACTGCATCACAGAGCTATACGCCGACGGTCGCGCAAAAAATTGCATTTGTCAGTGATTTTATTAAAAATATTACTGAGATTCCTTTGGATCCAGTCGTTCTTAATCGTCAGTGGCAGTCAGCATTACTTGCGGTATCAGGTCGCGCAGAAGACCAATTAAAGCAGGTTTATCAAGCGATTAACCCATTAAAGCTTGTTGGTGATAAAACAATTACGACGGTGGTAACCAATGCCAATGAGGCGAGCAATAATAGCTTTGAGGTGACCTTCCAGTCAACGACATACAATAAAGATGGCGGTGTCGAGAGTGTGAAAACATATAGTGGCATATTCACTTTCTCACCAAGCTTCCCGCCTAAGACATTAAATCAAATGGTCATTAACCCACTGGGTTTAAAAATAGGTTTCTTCTCATTTAGCGAAAAAGGATCAAGTCAATGAAATTAAATAAAATTAGCCGTTTATTACCACTTACTGCAATTGCAATGGCAGGCTGTGCGACAAATAGTTATCAAGGTGACATTGACTCAGGTAAATTTGTTCAAGCAAAACCTGCAGATGCCGCAGGCACTAAAGTTGTACGCGAATACATTCCAGTACCAATGCCAGGGCAATTACGTCCCGTACCAAATAGTAAAGCTGAAAAAGCAGCGCAAAAGCCGGTGTTAACTAAAGAAGCAGCAGTTGCTGAAGCAAATAAAGATGCGCAGCAATTTCCAGATCAAAGTGACTTCTTTAATGCGATGATGACTTATAGCTACATGCCAGGGGCGATGTATACGATTTATACCGCCCCTTTGAATATTACTGATGTGGTGTTTGAACCGGGTGAGAAAATTATATCGCAAGCTGCAGGTGATACGCTTCGTTGGCAGATTGCTTCAACCTATAGTGGCGAAGGTAAAGACTTACGTTGGCATATTTTGATTAAGCCGCAAAAATCAGATCTAACTAACTCAATGATTATCACAACGAATAAACGCACCTATCATTTGATTTTAAAATCAGTGGATCAAGATCAAGCAATGGTATCGGTTAAATGGCAATATCCAAGCGCGATGGTGCAAGGGTTTAATGGTGGCAACTTAGGTGACATGAATGCCTCCGATGGTGATGGCAAATTATTGCCTCCGCCACAACAAAATGCAGGGCTTGACTTAAGTCTATCTAACATGAGCTTCAACTATACTTGGAGTATGTTAAAAGGCGAGACACCAAAGTGGTATCCAGAGCAAATATTTAGCTCAGGACACCAGACTTTTATCAAGTTCCCACATGAAGTAGTGGTCAGTAATGCCTCCATGCCAGTCCCATTTGTTCAGTCAAATGATGGTGAATATGGCACAGCAAACTTTAACTGGCGCATGAAGGGTGACTATATGGTGATTGACACGGTTATTAAAAATGCCTATTTAAAAGTAGGCACTAAGCAGTCAGGTGAAACAGTTGTTGAGATTTCACAAAAGTAAGCATAATCAAGGGTTATTATGGCTAAGAAAGAACAAGATAAACTGGGATTAAGGGCGTCACCGCCAAAATCATCAGAGCTAAACAAAAAGTTAATCACTATTGTTGGTGGCGGGTTGCTTTTAATTATTATTGTGGCATTTATTTTTTCGATTAATGCACCAAAGAAAAGCTCGACTGGCATGAATAGTTCTGATCTTAGCGCCAACGCTTCAGGAGCAAGCCTCAAAGTCTCTGATGAGTTATCCAGTTATAAAGATGCACAAGCGATTCGTAAGCGTTTAGGGATGGATCAGCCTGTCAAAGTCGTGCAACAAGAAAACCCAGAACTACAGCGCATGATTAATCAACAGCGCTCGCAACTACAAGAGTTGCAAACACAAATTAATAGTTTGAAAAATCAGCCAAGATCTGTGCAAAAGCCAGCAGAACCAAGTTACTCACCTATGGATCGCGAGGCAATGAATGCGCCAATTTTCTTTGGTGGTGGTGCGCCACGTCCAATTCCTCAAGATGGACAGGATAAAGATAAAGCCAAGCAAGATGGACAGCAAGCGGCCAAAACACCTGAAGAGCAACGTGAAAACTTTATGAAAGGTGGTTTAACGGCAAAAGACATTACCAATGAAAACACCATTCAAAAGCCGATTTCAGATAATGTAATTATGGCTGGCAATTCCATTCCTGCCATTTTGCAGACGAAAATTGTATCGGATCTGCCAGGGACTATTGTCGCGCGTGTTGCGAAAGATGTTTATGATACGTTGACAGGTTCGGTACTGTTAATTCCAAGAGGAAGCTCGTTGATTGGGCAGTATAATTCAAGTACGGTTTATGGTGATACCAGTGTGCAGGTTAAGTTTATTCGTTTAATTCGCCCAGATGGTACATCCATTATCTTACCAAACCAGCAAGGTATGGATGACTCAGGCGTTTCAGGGTTGACAGATGAAGTTAATAATCACTGGGGTCAGTTGATTGGTGCTGCAGCCTTATCCACAGTCTTTAATGTGCCTGCGGTGGCAGCGCAAGTTGCAACACAATCTAATGCCACAGTCTGTGATGCTAATGGTAACTGTACTGCAAACTACGGCAATGTTGCGCAAAACTCTGTCTTGCAAAGTTTAGGACAAACAGCATCACAAGTGGGTGGTAAGATTACCGATCGTGCGATGAATTTGAAACCAACAATTACCATTAACTCCGGTAAAGAGTTCTCAGTATTAGTCACTAAAGATACTTATTTACCACCATACGGGCAGAGTGAATAATGCGTTTATTATGTATTGTGTTGATGTTGCTTGGCTTGTGTGCTCAGGTAATAGCTGATGATAGATCGTCGGATAGTAATAATAATTACAACAATCCCTATAGCTCAAATAATGACACCAATAATAATACGACAAATAATAGTACAAGTAGTAGTAATCAAGGGAATCAGCAGTTACTGCAAGAAATGAATAAAAAAACATCTAAAGGGCTTAAAGTATTTGATAAGCTGTTGCAAGATGATGGGCAATCAAAACAAGATTTCTTTGCTGATGTTGGGCAAAACCCAACGGCAGACCAGTTTGAAGGTGGTGATGGCAGTGGCGGACCAGTTGAGAATCCATTTGCAAAAATTTTAGGCAATGACGCCCAAGGTAACCAATAGGTAAGATATGGCAGATGTAACCAGTGTGTTAGGAACACAGCTACTTGATAAAATCCAGTTTGGCTTTATCGAGCAAATCAATGCGAAATTTAGTGCATTGCAAGGTTCTGCATTAGCGCTTTTGGCAATTGTTGCCAGTCTTGAGCTTGTGATCTTTGGACTTGTTTGGATTATTAAACAAGATGAAGGTGTTGGTAATCTTATTGTTAAGATTATTAAAATTGGCTTGTTTTTTACCATCGTCAAATATTTCCCTGAACTGCTGCAGATGATCTTGGCAACCTTTATAAAGGTTGGTTACATAGTGGCACCTGAGAAATCCCAAGCCTTGCTATATAGTCCAGGAAAACTGTGGGGGATCGGTTTTAAAGCGGGCGTGTCGATGCTTAAGATTTCTGTGCAATATGGGACATTTAACATGGGACTGTCCATGCTTTATCTGGTGTTGGGCATGGGGCTTTTACTTATCTTTGCTGCCATTGGTGCGCAGATTATTATTTCAGTCGTACTATTTTATTTTGTGGCAGTGTTGTCGCTTATTGTTGTGCCGCTTGGTGTATTTAAGCCAATACAGGATTTATTTTATAAGTCAATACAACACTTATTAAGAGCAGGTGTAAGACTACTTGCTGTGATATTTATTCTGGGTGTGGCATTTACGTTATTCCAAAGCTTAAAAATAACAGCGATTAGCGATTCAACAAGTCTTGAAAAACCATTGGCATTATTCTTTACCTCCTTTATTTTGTTAATTTTGATTTATACCTTGCCAAATTATCTTGCTAAAGCCGTTGGTAAGCCAGGTGGTAATATCTTCCAGAATATGTCATCCCCTGCAGCGGCGCATGTTGTGGTTAATCAGCCTGCGCAATCAACTTCCGTATCCGTCTCATCGGTTGGAGCGGCTTCTTCGATGCATGGTGTTGCCGGATCGAGTACGGCAATGGGTGGATCCGTCCAATCAGGTGCCACAGTTGTTACTGGCGGAGGCTCAGTAGGTGGAGGAAGTACGAATGTCAATGTCTCAACAACGGTGCAAGGTGGTGCCATGGCTGGTAAGAAACAAGATAAGGTTTCTGATGCCTCCAATGTTAATAAGAGTATTTCTGATAGCACCATTCGCAAAATAAAAGAAGATTGATAACACTGTGGCAAGGCTTACATTTTTATATAAGATTCTTGCTGTTTTAGCGATATTTTATGCTTTATTGTGGCTGCTAAAAGCCTTACATATTGGGTTTATTCAACAATTGACGCCAAGCATGCCCGAGGGTTGGTATTTTACCTATCCGGTATCAGGCTATCACAAAGGCGACAATGTGGTGTTTACTCCTAATGCGCAAACAGAAGATTATATTTTGGCAAGAGAATGGTTGCCTAAGGATATTCCGCTTTTAAAGAAAATAGAGGGCGTTCCAGGGGATTTCTTATGCACAAAAGCACAAAATGTCTATATTAATGAACAGTGGATTGGCAAAATCTATCAAACAGATGGTAAAGGAAACACACTGCCGGTATTTGATTTTTGTGGAAAAATACCTAAAGATAACTACTTTATGCAAGGTGTTGCAAATCCTCATTCATTCGATAGTCGCTACTATGGACTGGTTAATAAGTCACAGATTATGAGTAAGGCAGTAAAATTATGATACAAAGAGCATTGATTGAAGAGCGGCAGTTAAATATGTTAAAAACTGCCTTTGGCAAAGAGGTGATGGAATATCTTTATGATGAAAAAATCATTGAAATTATGCTAAATCCAGATGGTCGCTTGCATTATGAGCGTATCGGTGAAGGTAAAGTGGCAACGGATATTTATATTCCGGCGGAGCAAAGTGAAAATATTGTCAAGCTTGTTGCATCTTTTAAGAATCATGTTGCGAATGATGAGCATCCTGAAGTCTCAGCAGAGCTTCCCTTTCAAGGTGCGCGTTTCCAAGGTTGGCTGCCTCCGGTAGTGAATCGGGCGTGTTTTTCAATTAGAAGACGCGCCATTGCGATTTTTACTCTAGATCAATATGTCGAGCAAGGCGCTTTAACACAGGAGCAAGCGGAAGGCTTAAGACGTGCTGTTATTGAGCGCAAAAATATCGTTGTTGTTGGCGGTACAGGTTCTGGTAAAACAACTTTTTGTAATGCGTTATTAGCAGAGCTGCAAGGTAGTCAAGATCGTATTTTAGTGATTGAGGATTTGCCTGAACTTCAAGTGGAAGTTGATGATTTGGTGACGATGACAACGACAACATCAGTAACAATGCGTGACCTAGTTAAAGGTTCATTAAGGATGCGCCCAGATAGAATTGTTATCGGTGAGGTAAGAGATGGTTCAGCGCTTGATTTGTTGAAAGCCTGGAATACAGGGCATCCTGGCGGGGTGTGCACGATTCACGCCAATAGCGTTGAGTCAGCACCTTATCGTTTTGAAGACTTGATACAGGAGGCGGTGGTTACAGTACCTAGAACGCTTATTTTACAAGCACTTGATCTGATTGTATTTATTGCGCGAGATAAAACGGGTAAGCGTAAAATTACAGATCTGGTTGAATTATCAGGTTATGAAAGTGGTGAATATCTTTTAAAACCCTACAAAATATAGTATTGACGCTGTTTTTTGCTTCAAGCTTGGCTATACTGTCAGAAGTTGAAGTTAAAAGGACGAATGAGCATGCCGCTTTCTTATATGATGACACGCTTGAAAAGCAAAGGATTGGTCGCTATTGATTGGTCTGACTATTTTTTGCGTATTGTTGTTTTAAGAAAAAAAAATCAAGGTTATGAATTGATTGCAGCTGATAGTGCTGAGCTTGAGCACGGTATGATTGAAAATGGACAGATCATTGATTTTGCCGAAGTGGCTGAAAGTTTACTAGGACTTTTAAAGCGCAATAAGATTAAGCATAAACAAGCAGCCTTTGTCATCAATGGTGCAAATATTATTAGTAAGCGTTTGCGCTTTGATGAGGGGTTAACTGAGGCGCAAATTCATGATGAGATCGTAATAGACTTTAACAAGCATGTTTCCTATCCGCCGGAAGAAACTTTTTATGATTTTGAGGTGCAAAAAAAAGAAGAAAATACTAACTCTAGCAAACAAGAAGTATTGTTTATCGCGGCACATAAGGATCAAATTGGACAATATGAACAGCTTGCCAAAATATGCCGTTTACATCTCGAGGTTATCGATATTGATAACTATGTATTACAGCGTTTTGTTGAGATCTTTTATCCTGAGGAAAAACAAGACTGTTGGGCACTGATTTGCTTGAACTTTAAACGTTTTAAATTACACATTCTAGATGAAAATCAAATTTACCTTTCTGAGCAGAAAACGATTTCAGCGGGCTTAAGTGAAGCAGAGTACTTAAATGCATTAAATGCTTGGTTAATGCGCAATATGCAGATGTTTGAAGTATCTAATCGTGGTAAAAAGCCACAAAAAATTGTGTTATATGGTGATCGTGTTGAGATAGATAATATCATTGCCAACTTTAAAGAAATGATGCAATTAGATGTGATAGTATTGGATCCATTTGCACATTTAGGGAACCCACAAGTAGCAGCGAATATCAAACACAAGGCGTCATACCTATTAACTATTGCTCTGGCAACGAGACCGGAGGTGAACTGATGCATCATTTTAATCTTTTACCATGGCGTGAAATGCGTCAGAAAAAGCATTTAAAATCTTTGGCACTTGATTTTGGTTTTGTCGTGCTTATTGGTGTGATCATTACGTTTATTTGGCTTGTTATTGCATCAGAGGGTTTGTCTAACCAATACGAACGTAATGAGTATTTGCGGACACAGAATATTAATTTTTTGAAGAGCAATGCTGAGTTGGTTAAATTTGAAAAAGAAAAGCTAGAGCTCATCCGTAAAATTGAGCTGTTGAATAATTTAGAAAAAGAACGGCAAAAAGTGTTAGGTGTATGGTTTGGGTTATCGCAAACCTTGCCAGATACTGCTTACTTAATTAGTATCGAAAAAAATAAAGACGAACTGGTGTTAGAAGGGCGTGCTGAGAATAGTAAATCAGTGGCGCAATTTATGCGTGCTTTGGAAGATTCACCTGAGTTTGATCGACCTACTTTGGCGAATATCAGTTTAATTGGCAAGCCTGGTTTTGGTGCTGAAAATGCTTTTAAAATAAGTGTTAAGCAGGAGGTGACAAAATGAAGAAAAAGCTCATTTTGTTGCTAGATAAGCTAAGCGTGCAACCTTTATGGTTGAAGTTGATTATGTTAGCGATTGTTTTGCTTTTGGTTGTGCTCTTGGGATACTCAACGGTTGTGAGTATGCGTTATCAGGAAAGAACAAATGCTTTTGCCTTAGAAGGGCAATATAAAAATGAGTTGATCAAGAATATTGCAAGAAGTAAGTCTTTACCTATTTTGCAACAACAAGTAGAGATCTTGCAAAATAAATTCAATGCATCATTGCAAGCCTTACCAACCGATAGTGAATTGCCGCAATTAATCGAGCAATTATCGGATTTGGCATTTCAAAATGGCTTACGTGTGAAAGTACTAAATCCTCAACCGCTGGATTATAAAGATAATTATGCCGTGCTTAATATTCAACTTGCGTGTGATGGAACCTTTGAGCAGCTAACGAATTTTGTTAATAAGCTTGAAACGTTGCCACGAATTATTTTGATTGAAAACTATCGTATTGTCCCTTATAACACTGTAAGTGAAAATGGCATTTTGCAGATGAGTATGAATTTACAAACCTTTAGCCTAAAAGCAAAACCGGGTAAGGAGGGTGCGTAAATGTTAGCTCGTGCTATATTCTTTACTGTTGCTTTTGGCGTAGCAAACTCAGTCTTAGCTGTGCCAAAAGATTTGACACTTTTTGTTGAGAAGGCTAATGCGCAAACCTTGGCTGATAAAATACAGCCGCTGCCAGAGCTTAAAATGGTTAAAACTCAAGCGATAAATACAAAAGGTTTGCGCAATCCATTTGACACACCAGCGAAGCTTAGAGTAAAAGAGACACCAATGCAGATGGCTGATGATAAACAATATGAGCCAGATTTAGCACGTCGCAAGACCCCGCTGGAGAAAATTCCATTAGAAAACCTTAAACTTTCCGGTGTTATCGAGCAAAGTGGACATTTTTGGGCTATTATAACCAATGTAAAAAATCAACATGCAAATACTGTTCAAGTTGGCGATTATATTGGTCGCGATTATGGACGCGTTGATAAAATTACGGCAAAGTATGTGGAGATTGATGAAAGGAAGAAAGGAAAAGAGGGGCAATGGCTCAAAGTAAATACCGTATTAAAGTTAGATCAGGCGGAGTAATATGTTATTAAAAGCAAGCGTCTTAAGGTTAACCGCATGTGTCTTAGCATGTGCGATAGCTGCACCTGTTGTGGCGGATACGTTGCATTTTGGTAAAGTTACGCTTGATTTGGATATGGCACATTACTTAGAGAATGGCGCTAAAATTTCTGCTGCAACCAAGGTCGCCTCACCTAGCAATTCATCTACAGCAGTTGCCAAAAAAGCAGTTACTGAGAAAAACGTACTAACATCAATTAAAGAAGCAGGTAAAGTTAATTTAAATAGTTCGCAAGCTTATATTGATGATATTCGCTATCAGCGTTCATTAAATAATGGCGGTGTGTTGAAGCTTCTTTGGAAAAAACAACCACAACATGTCGAGTTCTCAGAGCATAAAAACGCATTATTGATTACTTTGAAAAATACTCGCATTGCTGATTACTGGTTGCATAATATTGATACAACCGTCTTTAATACGATTGTCAACTCGATTGATTTGTCACAAGAAGGCAATAATGTTGTTATTGTCATTCATACGGCAGTGCCGTTTAACTTCACCCGTAAAACGACGGATAAAATGCTTGAAGTTGATTTAACCAATCAACAAACAGAGGTGGATGGTTTTAATGTTAATAAGAAGATATCGTTAAAGTTTCAGGACGTATCTGTGCGCGCGTTACTGCAAACTATGGCGCAGTTTGCAGGTCTTAACCTTGTCGTTAGTGAAGGGGTGGAGGGTAATGTCTCGCTTAACTTAAATCAAGTGCCATGGGAAGAGGCGCTAAATATTATCCTTGTGTCCAAGGGGCTTGGAAAGCGTTTGATGGGTAATATTTTATATATCGCGCCTAATTCAGAAATTGCAGCACAAGATCAAGAAGCAACTGCAGCGCAAAAAGCCAACCAGGCAGCAGCGCCACTTGTTACCGAGTATATTCATCTTAACTATGCTAAAGCAGAAGAAGTGATGAAGGTAATTGAGGTGGGTAAAACAGGATTTTTATCGTCTCGTGGATCTATTGCTACTGATGAGCGTACCAATACCATTGTGATTACCGATACCAAAGATTATATTAACTCCGTGCGCGCGATGATTGAAAATTTAGATGAACCGGTCGATCAAGTGCTTATTGAAGCACGTATTGTTGAAGTCTCTAGAAAGTCAGCATTTGACTTAGGGCTTGGTTATACTGCAGACAATAAAAAAGGCAGTACGATTAGTATTTTGCCGAATTACTTAAAGCCATCTGATGAGAAAAAAGGTTCAACCAATGCAACTTTAGCATTTAGTGGTTTATTTGGCGGGATTGATTTAAGTTTAGAGTTATCAGCACTTGAAACCGAGGGCGATGCTAAGATTGTATCCTCGCCTCATTTAGTCGTTGCTGAGAATACAGAGGCCTATATTAAGCAAGGCAAAGAAATCCCTTATAATGAGAGCAGTGCCTCAGGGGCTGCAAGTATTGCCTTTAAAGAAGCCGTGCTTGAGCTTAAAGTAAAACCTCAAGTAGCGCCAAATGGTCATGTGATCTTGGATGTTACGGTCAAAAAAGATGCGCCATCAACTGATGGTACAACAGGCTCTTCTGGCGAGCCCGCGCTTGATAAGCGTGAAATCGAGACAAAACTTATGGTTAAGAATGGTCAGACTGTCGTCTTGGGTGGTATTTACGAGAAGACAGTTGCACACTCAAAAAGCAAAGTCCCTTTCTTAGGTGATATTCCATTACTTGGTTGGCTATTTAGTAGTGTTAGTAATAGCTCTGAAAACAAAGAATTGTTGATTTTTATTACACCTAAAATTATTAAGCAGGAGACGCTTTAATAATCAATATATAAGGAGATCAGTTTGTGGATAGGGATAAAATAGCCGCGCTTATCAACGCACGAGAGAAAGCCTATAAAACAATTTCAACCAAGTCATTTGATACGATTGCTACGCATGGTATCTATGATTTACATGAAGCGATGTTAAATCAAGGATCAATTATTGAGCCGGTTTATATGACCACAGCGCAGGCATTTTCCAGTGCTGACGAGTTACAAAAAGCGCTAGCCTATGAAATTCCAAGTTGGGCATATTCACGCATTCATAACCCAAGTGTTTATTATTTAGAATCAACGCTTGCTTTATTAGAGTCTTATCAAACATCACAAGAGGCTTCTTGTTGTGTGATGAGCTCAGGGATGGCAGCTATTACGGCAGTGGCGGATGCATTGCTGGCAAATGCAAAAAACGCCAATTTTGTTGCATGCTCCCAAGTATATGGTGGAACATTTCAACAATTTAGCGTACGTCAGCTTGAAAAGGGGCGCGAGGTTCGTTGGGTGGCAGCATCTTCGGCTCTTGATATATGGCAGGCGGCAATTGATGAGCAAACACGGTTTATCTATATTGAAATTCCCTCAAATCCTAGCTTAACCATTTGCGATATTAAATCTTTAGCCAATCTTGCCCAAAGTCATGATATTCCATTAATTGTTGATGCAACTTTGGCAACACCTGCCTTATTAAGACCCTTACAATATGGCGCTGATATTGTCATTCATTCGCTGTCAAAAATTATAAGTGCTTCTGGAATGGTGATAGGAGGTGCAGTTATTAGTCGAGCGAATATGCGCGGAGCTTATTTGCTTGATGAGATGAGAGAAGACTTTGCATCATATCTTAAGCTATTACCAAATCGTGATAATGGTGCGTGTTTATCAGCAATGAGTTCGTTTCTTACTTTGTCTGAACTGCGCACTTTGCGTATGCGTGTAGATCAGTTGTCGCAAACAGCACTTACGGTGGCAAATTTCTTAAATGATCACAAGATGGTTGAAAAGGTGATTTATCCAGGCCTTAAAAATCATCCGCAGCATGATTTGGCGCGGTCTTATTTTGCTTTGGTGGATTCAGATAAGCATGTAAATCGCTATGGGCACTTATTATCCTTTTTAGTCAAAGGTGATTTGGAGAAAACTAAATCAGTATTAAGTCGCTTACAAATGATTTTTAGAGCAACGGACTTAGGACGCATTAAATCAGTGGCAACGATTCCTGCGATATCAACACATCAACAGCAAGGAGAGTCTGGGCGTGATATTGCTCATATTCCAGTAAACCTTATTCGCTTAAGTGTGGGGGGAGAGCATCCACAGGATATTATTGATGATCTTGCACAAGCGCTTAGTTAATTAACGCTCACTGGATAACTTAATTGCTTTTTCAAATGTTTAATGCGTCCAATGAGCAATAGTCCAATACCGCCAAGAAAGAGTAATCCCATAATGAGAATGCTTAAACCGTATACTGGATGAATGTGTACAAGTGATAGTGCTACAAGAGGGGCGGCACCACTAATGCCATTGCCAATGCTATAGGAAAGTGCGCACCCTGTTGTTTGCCATTGGCTATCAAATGCTTCAGCAAACAATGGTGAGATAGCACCTTGAATGGCTGCCATCAGCAGAGTCAAGATGGTGATTGCCAAAAACACCCATGTTGGAGACTTTGTTTGAATCAAATAAATTATTGGAATGGTCAAAAGGAAAAACAAAATTGCAGCGATATAAAAAAGCCGCTTAGCGCCAATTTTATCGGCATGCTGCCCAAAGATAGGATAAAAAATGCAAGCTAATACTAAAGTAAGGCTATTAATTAAAAAGGCAGTCTGTTCAGAGATATTAAGCTCAGTAATTTGATAATTCACTAAGTAGGTAAAGACAATATAATATAGTGATGCCGCCATAGTTGTTAAAAGACTGACAGCAATCAGGGCTTTGTATTGACTGGCAAGCCAGATAAAAATATTTTGTCGTGTGCTTTTATTCTTATTAATACTGGGGTAGCTTTCATTGCGATTAAGATAAAGATAAATAAGAAATAAAATGCCACTTAATGCAAAAGGAATACGCCAAATCCACTGTGTATCATGATGTGAAAAAATGCTAGAGGCAAAAAAACCAACAATAGAGGCAAGAAGAAAGCCTAATGATGAGATCGAGAACACCATGCCAACTGCAAAGCCCTTATCACTGTGATGATCTTTTACAGATAGTGAGATAAGACCGGGGAATTGTCCGCCAACGGATAAACCTTGGATGATACGCAAGATAATTAATAATATCGGCGCCCAAACGCCAATCATTTGATAATCAGGCAATAGCGCAACTAGAAAGGTTGAAATACCCATCGCAATAACACAGAAATTAATCATGATCTTGGGGTGATAATAATCACTTAGCCAGCCAATCAAAAATCCACCTAGGGGGCGAACGAGAGAACCCAGAAAAAATGTGGTAAACGTTAATAGCAAGTTGACATAAGGATCATGACTTGGAAAGAAATCTTTTGCTATATAAACAGCAAAGTAGATATATAAAGAGAAATCATACCACTCGATAATGTTGCCAAAGGAAAGACGGGCGAAGCTAATAAGTGATTTTTTCATCGTGAAATTTAAGGTTTTTGCTATCCAGTTCTTTTCAAGGGTGTCATAGATTGAGAGTAAAACCAAGGTAATATTAGGAATAAATCTATATAAGATATACTAAAGGTTCTTTTGCATGGTCGCAAATCAATCAATTTGACGGGTTTTTAGAACGTGTTTCAACCAAAAATCAATAAAAAGCTGTAAAAGTTAAAAAAGATGAAAAAAGGGGTTGCGGGGTTGTGATTGGTGTGTATAATGGCACCTCGTTCTCAGCGAGAATGTTCGCAAGAATGCCTTGGTAGCAAGGTTTGAGAGATGTTTAAAGAGATATAAAATGTAGATACTTAAATACTTTGAGCAAAAATTTTTGCGGATTGTTAGTTCTTGTTTTAGGACGGGAATTGATGATCTAAGGATTTAAACTGAAGAGTTTGATCCTGGCTCAGATTGAACGCTGGTGGTATGCTTAACACATGCAAGTCGAACGGGTTCGGAAGACAGAATACAGATGACAGAGTACAGATGGTTGAATGCAGCAAGCTGCATGGATTGTTTTAAATTTAGATGTTTAAATTAATTTATCGCATAGGCGATTCGACTACTGTCTTCAGTCTTCTGTTATCTGTCTTCTGGCTAGTGGCGGACGGGTGAGTAACGCGTAGGAATCTGCCGTACAGTGGGGGACAACAGTTGGAAACGACTGCTAATACCGCATGACACCTTCGGGTCAAAGGTTGCTTAGGCAGTCGCTGT